>JBBQGE010000014.1:0-104481 GCA_038322675.1 Bryobacterales bacterium | reverse complement strand
GCTACACTCGTAGAGAATGCTGCGAACTGTCATGGCGACCCGGTATGTCACGCCACTACGTGAAGGCGGATCGCTGCCCGCCATCGTCGAAGCGGACGACCTCGGGCTGTATGTCCTGAAATTTCGAGGCGCCGGACAAGGCCCGCTGGCGCTGGTGTCGGAGTTGATCTCCGGCGAGATCGGCCGCCTGTTGGGGCTGAATGTCCCCGAGTTAGTCCTCATCGAAGTGGATGAAGCTTTCGGCCGTAATGAACGCGACGAGGAAGTCCGCGACCTTGTGCGTGCCAGCGCCGGATTGAATCTCGCGCTCGACTATCTTCCGGGCTCCATTATGTTCGACCCCGCCGCGGGCGATGCGGCGGATCCACGATTCGCATCGGCCGCCGTCTGGTTCGACGCTTTCGTGTTGAACGTCGACAGAACGCCTCGCAACCCGAATCTGCTGCTCTGGCACAAGGCGCTCTATCTCATCGACCACGGCGCGTCGCTCTACTTCCATCACGACTGGCGTAACTTGGAGTCGATGATTACCAGCCGCTTCGCGCCCATACGCGATCATGTGTTGTTGCCTTGGGCGAGCCGCATCGCCGAAGCGGACTCGGAACTTCGGTCCCGTTTGAGCGCCGGGATGTTCGGCCCGATACTCGATCAGGTGCCGGATGCGTGGCTGATTCCGGAACCCGGCGCTGAGACGCCGTCATTGAAGCGTGAGGCCTACGGCCGTTTTCTCTCGCAACGCCTCGAGGCATCGTTTAACTTCGTTGAGGAGGCGATCCGTGCCCACACGAAACTCATTTGAGTACGCCGTCATTCGCGTGGTGCCGCGGCCGGAGCTCGAGGAGTTCATCAACGCCGGTGTGATCCTCTTCTGCCTCGAGCGCGGGTATCTCGACGCGCGCGTGCATGCCGACGCCGGCCGCATCCGGACCTTGTGGCCCCAGGCCGACGTCAACGAAATCGCTCAGCATCTGGAAGCGATCCCGAGGATCTGCGCCGGCGGACCCGGTGCCGGACCCATCGGTGAACTCTCGCGCCGCGAGCGATTCCACTGGCTGGTCTCACCGCGCAGCACGGTCATCCAGGTGTCGCCAGTCCACGCCGGGTTGTGCGATTCGCCCGAAAAGTCTCTCGCGCATCTCTTCGAACAATTCGTCGACCGCTCTTGACCCGGCGCACCGCGACGCTACATAATCGGGCGATCATGTCCATGAAGAATCCGATGGGCCGCCGCGAGTTCCTGGCAGGCGCCGCGGCGATGGCGGCCGTCCGGACCGCCGGAGCCGCCGACTCAGCCGATATCAAGGCCGTCCACGCGCAAGTGGAACAGCAGCACGCGGAGTCGGTGCGGCGAATCCAGCACTGGATCCATCAGCCTTCCATCGCCGCCGAACATCGCGGCATGAATGAGGGCTGCGAAATGATGATGGAACTGCTGCGTGAAGCGGGCTTCGCTGACGTGTCCAAGGCCCCCACGGACGGCGAGCCCGGCGTATTCGCGACGCTGGATGCGGGCGCGCCGCGAACCATCGGGCTCTACTACATGTACGACGTGAAGCAGGTGGACCCGTCCGAGTGGTCATCGCCGCCATGGGATGCGGAACTCGTGGACAAGCCCGGCGTCGGCAAAGTGATCGTCGGACGCGGCGCAGTCAACACAAAAGGGCCGCAGGGCGCATTGCTGGCTGCGCTCGTTGCCTTTCGCCGTGCGGGCCGCAAACTCCCAGTGAACCTGGTCTTCGTTGCCGAAGGCGAAGAGGAAATCGGATCGCCGCACTTTCCGCAGATCGTGCGTCGCGAGCATACAGCGGCTGCGCTCCGCAAATGCATGGGGGTGTTCATGCCGACGGCGGCGCAGTCGCTGGATGGCACGGTCATGACATCCCTCGGCGCGAAGGGCGTCATCGAACTTGAACTTGTTTCGAGCGGCGGGCGTTGGGGTCGCGGCCCGCAGAAGGACGTGCACTCCAGCAACGAGGCACGGCTCGATAGTCCTGCATGGCATCTCGTGCAGGCCCTCTCAACGCTGGTCGAAAAGGACGGGCATACGCCGGCCATTGACGGCTTCGCGGATGAAGCGCGTCCGATGAGCGCCGCCGAAAAGGCAATGATTCGCGAGGCGGCGCGCCGGCAGAGCGAGAAGGTGGCCAAGCAGCAACTCGGAGTGACGCACTGGGTCCACGATGTCGATTGGCTCGAGTCGCTGGAGTTGCTCGTCTCCCGCCCAACCGTGAATATCGAGGGTCTGGTCGGCGGCTACACGGGCCCGGGCGGCAAGACGATTCTTCCGCATCGCGCCGTTGCGAAACTCGACCTGCGGCTGGTGCCCGACATGACTGCCGCGGGCGCGCTCGCGAAGCTGAAGGCGCATCTCGCCAAACGCGGTTTCGGCGATATCGAAGTGAACATGACCGGCGGCTACGATCCCACCAGCACGGCCGCCGATGCCGCCATCATTCGCGCCGAGATCGCTGTTCTGAAGCGTGCCGGTATCGATCCGATTCTCTGGCCTCGCAATGCGGGATCCTGGCCTGGATATGTCTTCACTGGCGAACCGCTAAGGCTCCCGGCTGGACATTTCGGACTGGGACATGGCAGCGGCGCCCACGCACCCGATGAATACTACGTCATCGAGTCGAAGAATCCGAATGTTCTCGGACTGGATGGCGCGGTGAAGTCGTTCGTCGACTATCTCTATGAACTGGCGGCAATCGCCTAATTCTCCACTTTGGTCAGTCGCTGCAGTCGCGCTTCGATGCCGTCGACCTTATTCCGCCAGAGCCGTGCGTTTTCGTCGATCTGATCGCGCAGGTCGCGCAACTGCGCTGAGACCCGCTGCAGATCACTGGCCCGCCCAGCTTCGGCCGCCTGACGGAATCCCCATCGCTTCAACGACTCCAGCACCTCGTGGCGCGACCGGCGCCCCATGTGGCACGTGCTGAGATCCAGGCGCAGGACATCTTCGACGGTGTTGCATCCCAAGTCGTGTAATTGATTCCGAGCTCGGACTGACAGCCCGAGGTCCTCCACAGGCGAGTTAGCCGTCACCTGCGTCCATTCACGGCCCGAGTTACGGGGAAGGCATAGCTGCCGGTCCACTTCCACCAGGACCAACCGTAGTCTTCGGATAGAAGTGCCGTACCTTGCGGCTATCTCCTGCAGCGCGATACCGTCGAACGCGTACGCGGAGAATATCTCCCAACCACGTTCATCGATAAAGAATGGTCTCTCATTTGGAATCCTCTCGCGATAGGTAGTCCGCAAATCGCTCAGACTGCTTGCCGCTCCCATTCTGTATTCTCCTCGGGTGATTGATCATTTCCGGCTTCATCCGCGGTGAATGCGAAGCGGAGAAACAAAGGCGTCGCTACGGTAGTCAGCACCGCCATTAGAACCACGGCACCGTAGGTGCGTTGACTCAGCACTCCCGAGGCGAGTCCGAGTTGGGCGACGACCATGCCCACTTCGCCCCGCGGCGCCATGCCCAGTCCGATCTTGAACATCTCACGCCAGCCGAGCGACGCAGCACCCAGGCCGCAGCCCACCAACTTCGTAATTACCGCGACGACGAACACAGACGAGACCAACAAGATGCCCTGCCGGTCGCGCAGCGCGGAGACGTCCATATGTAATCCGATGCCGGCCAGGAAAAAAGGGACGAAAAGTTCGTTCACTCCGTGCGTCAAATCACGCGTGCGCTGTGTTGCGGTTTCACTCAGCGCGACGCCCGCCAGAAAGGCTCCCACGATCGCGGCAACACCCGTGTAAATAGCCAGCGCTGCCAGCGCCAGCAGGATGATCATCGCGATGGTGAACTGCGTCTCACCCACTTGCATGCGATCGTGAACGATGGGTGCCGCGCGGCGCACCGCGGCCGGACCCCACTTCGCGACGATCACGGTGAACGCCGTCGCCAGAGTGGCTGTGATCAACACTTCCGTGACGTTCACGCCGCCCTTCACGAATCCGCTCACGGCGGCGAGGACGATCAGTCCCAGCACGTCGTCAATCACCGCGGCCGCCAGGATAATCTGACTCGCGCGTTGATTCAACAGCCCGCGCGCGGCCAGTGCCTTCGCGGTGATGCCCACACTGGTGGCAACCAGCGCGGCACCGACGAAGATCGCCTCCGGATTCGCGGATCCAAAAGCCCGCATCAGAGCCCAACCTGCGCCAAGCGGCACAATCACGCCGATCATCGCCACCAGCGTCGCAGTGCCGCGCACCGCCCACAACTGCGCTGCATCGACTTCGAGGCCTACAGTGAACAGCAGGAACAGCACGCCCACTTCAGCCAGCATGTCCAGCCTGGGTTCAGGCCGGATCCATGCCAGCAGACTTGGCCCCAGCACGACTCCGGCCAGAATCTCACCGATAATCGCGGGCTGCTTGAATCGCTCGAAGACTTCCGCCAATAGTTTCGCCGCGGCATACACCGCGAGCATCGCAACGGGTAGCGGCAGTCCGGATTCGCCGGTCACGGCTATCCCGCCCTGCGATATCGATAGGCGCTGACGAGGGCCACTCCGATGATGCCTGCCGCCACGGAAATCCACGGCACGCCATTTTTCACAAGCGCGGCGCCAACCACCAGCGCAGCGGCGCAGAAATACTTCGAGTTGAATTTCATCGGATCACCATCAGAATCGAAATGATCACGAACAGAGCCGCGAGCGCCGCCACCGGCGTATGAAGCGGCTTCGTCCACGCGGGCTTCTGTGTGCCTTCCCGCTTCAATCGCCGGATCTCCTGCAGATGCTTGCGGCTAAGTGCCGCTTCAAACGGCGTCGTCGCCAGTTCCAGGGCGGCCAGCATTTCGGACTCCGCCTTGTCCAGGGCACGCAGCCGGTACCACAATTCCGCATACTTCAATTGCGCCCAGAAATGTTCCGGATCGATCCGGATGGCTTCTTCCAGAGCGTCGGACGACCGGTACGGATCGAACTGCATCGCGTACGCCATCCCAAGGCAGGTGCGCAGATCCGCCGACCGCGGATTCGCAGCGCACGCCGCCTCCAGCTTCGCCACATAGCTAGCCAGGTCCTGCGGCGCCACCGAGTGCGGGTCGCGCCAGGGGACCGGCGGCAGTTTGCCTGTCCCCGTTGCGAGTTGTAATTCCGCCTGCATCACTGTGCTCCCGCGGTGGCGGGGGTACGCAGTTCGAACTCGGGATAACCGAGCGCACCCATCTCCGGCAGATCCAGACCCTCGAGTTCCGCCGCGGCCGATACGCGCTGTCCAATGAACACATCGATCGCGAAGTTAATCACGAAACTCATCACAAAAACGAACCCAACGAGAGTCGATACGCCGATCAACTGAGCCACAAACTGCGACGCGTCACCGTAGAACAGCCCGGTCACCGAACCAGTAACTCCGTTCCAGGATCCACCGTAGTTACTCTTGCCATCCGCGAACAGACCCACGGAGATAACTCCCCATAGTCCGTTCACGCCGTGGACCGAAATCGCACCTACCGGATCGTCGACCTTCATCGACTTTTCAACAAACTCAACCGCGATGCAGACCAGCACGCCGGCGATGAGTCCGATGATCACGGCGCATACCGTATTGACGAATCCGCTGGGCGCGGTGATCGCCACCAGTCCAGCCAGCAGACCGTTGCCGCTCATCGAGGCGTCCGGCTTGCCATAACGCAGCCACATGTAGAGCATCGAAGTAAACGCGCCGCCCATGCCGGCCAGCATCGTATTCACAGCCACTGATCCGATGCGCAGGCTGCCGTTGCCCGAAGCACCGAGCGTCGATCCGGGATTGAAACCGAACCAGCCAAACGCGAGGATGAAGCATCCCGTGAGTACCAGCACGATGTCGTGACCCGGCATCGCGTGCGGCCTGCCGTCACGGCTGAACTTGCCGATCCGGGGTCCGATCAGGATGCCCATGGCCAGCGCGCTGAGTCCGCCGACCGCATGAACCACGCCCGATCCGGCGAAATCGACATAGCCCTTGCCGAGTCCGAAATTGGTGCCGAGAGTGGCGAGCCAGCCGCCGCCCCAAGCCCAGTTCGCGAACAACGGATAAATCAATGCGCCCATGATGAACGAGCTAACGATGAATGCCGAGAACTTCCAACGCTCGGCAGCGGTGCCGGTCACGATGGTCAGCGCGGTGTCCATGAACACCATCTGGAACAGGAACACCACCATCACGCCGACGTCATAGGTGTGGCCCTGCGTGAGAAACAGCCCGGTTTGCCCAAACAGGCCAAAAGTCTTTCCGAAAATCGTAATGGCATATTCGGTTGCCAGCGGTGTCACTCCACCCAGATTGCCGACGCCCCCCACTCCGCCCATCTGCAAAGTAAATCCGATGAGCCAGTAGGCGAGCATGCCGGCGCCGTACACCATGAAGTTCATCATCATCGTGTGATTCGCGTTCTTGGCCCGGCAGAGTCCGGTCTCCACCACGGCGAATCCAGCCTGCATGAACATAACGAGAAATCCGCAGACCAGCGTCCACGTGAAGTTGACGGCGATCTTGTTCTGCCCCACCTGGTTGATGACATCGGCGATGGTGAGGCCCTTCTTGCTGTCCGAAACGGCGACGTCCGCCACGGTTCCGGTGAGTGAGCCGTCCGGATCGCCCTTGGCGCGCAGTTCGGCTTTCGGCGCTTCCACGTTCTTAACGTCTGCGTCGGTTATCGCAACCGGCGCGGGTTGCGCGGCCGGCGGCGGCGTTGCCGGGGTCTGTGCGAAGGCCGCTACCCCGAAAAGAATCGCAGTCAATGCGGTCGCGTGTAGTCTCTTCACCGGGTCATCTCCTCCAAATCGCGGTCTTCATGTAAGAACGGTTGATCAGCCCGATAATTCCAAAAAGGCTGATTAAAATGCCGGCGATTGCCATCGTCATACGAACGCCGGTAGAAGTGGTTAGCCCCAGACCCAGGAAACTGATGATGAATCCGAGTAGGGTGATGAGCAGGCCAATTAGGGTCATATGCAGATCCTTCCTACGAGTTACTGTTCGATTCTTCCAATTGCTTGCATCGCCAGAAGAGCATCATCGATCCGGCGAGTCCGGCCACGCCGACGAGGATCAGCAAGACGCTGCCGCCGAGGGCGAATCCCGCGCAAAGGATCGTAAACGCCACCAGGAAGACCGTCAGGGCGACAGCCTGCAGGGAGTGGGAACCCATAACGCAAACACCTCCAGTTGAGTTGAGTTACCGCGGGTTACGCGGAAACGAAGTTACTTTCCATGCCGGCGCCACGATGCTGTGGATCGGCGGCGGAGAGAAGCAGACCTTGCTTCGGCGTGCCGTTGACGGGTGGGCTGTTCAGCGGGACGGGGCTTGTGGGCGATTGTAAGCTGGAGCGGGGAGCGGCATCCAATCAAAAATTCCGATAAGACTCATCGAAAAGTCGAGTGTCCGGAATTGAGCAACTTCGTTCATGCTTAGAAAGCCTCCACGTCTCCAGGCTCATTGCAGCGCGCGCAACCCGTTTTGCAAGCGTGTATTCGTTTCCCTATCTGACCGGCAAGGAGTCCGTCGATGAAGAAAATTGAAGCGATCGTCCAGCCTTTCAAACTCGATGAGGTCAAGGAAGCCTTGATCGGCATCGGAGTGGAAGGCATGACCGTCACTGAAGTGCGCGGTCATGGACGCCAAAAAGGGCATAAGGAAGTTTACCGCGGCCAGGAATACCAGGTCGACCTGCTGCCCAAGATCAAACTCGAAATTGTTGTGCTGGCCGAAAAAGCGGACCTGGTGCTATCGACCCTCGCGGAGTCCGCGCGCACCGGCAAGATTGGCGACGGCAAGATTTTCGTGTATAACGTCGAGCAGGCGGTCCGAATCCGTAACGACGATCGCGGCGAGGCTGCACTCTAGGAAACCTGAGGGGCGGAAGACCGCTCCGCGTTTGTAACTCCACGCCGCCGCGTGTCCGCGGTGGCATCACTAGTCACTTACCCCGTCTTTACTTGCTGTCACTTCGTCGTGAGCAACCAATCAGGAGAGTTACTCATGAAACTTACGCGTTTGCTTATCGCCGTCACGCTCTTGTCGAGACTGTCGCTTCAAGCTCAAGATACCGGCACCAGCGCCGCGCCTGCTCCCGCCCCGGCGGCCGCGCCAACAGGGCGTAATTGGACCTATGGTGGAGTTCAGGTCAGCGGTATGGTGGACGCATACTACAGCCTGAACTTCAATCATCCCGCTACCGATCGCACCGACTTACATTTCTTCGATGTCTATGCGAATCGGGTGGATCTGAACATGGCGAAAATCGGGCTGGATTATGGGCCGAACCCGGTCGGGTTCCATCTTGACGCTGGATTCGGCGAGGGCTTCAATGCATTCCATTCGTTCGATCCCAATCGCGACCTCAGCGGTTTTCACCACATCCCGCAGGCTTACGTCAGTTGGAAACCGAAGAGCGGCCGCGGTCTGGAAATCGACGGTGGCAAATTCTATACCAGCGCCGGCGCCGAGGTCACCGAGAGCCAGTTGAACTGGAACTACTCAAGGTCGCTGTTGTTCGCACTCGGGCCCTTCTATCACGTCGGCGTCCGCGCCAGCATGCCGATCACGAAGAGCTTTACGGGTGGCGTTCAGTTCGTCAACGGCTGGAACGATCTGGTGGACAACAACACCGGAAAAACCTTCGGGCTGAACGGAACCTGGACTGTGGGCAAAGTGGCCTGGGCGAACAGTTATTACGCCGGTCCGGAGAAGACGGACACGAACAAGGGGTGGCGGCACTTCTACGACACCGTAGTGACTATAGCCGAGTCAAAGACCGTCACTAGTTACGTCAATTTCGATTACGGCGTAGATCGGAACATAGGTGGCGGCTCGAACCTGTTCTATGGCATCGCGACGGCCACTCGCGTCGCCCTTGGCAACAAATTCGCGATTTCACCGCGCGTCGAATGGTACAACGACCACGACGGTTTCGCCACCGGAACTCCTCAGAAGCTGAAGGAATTCACGTTCACGGGCGAGTACAAGATCCACGACGGAATCGTCAGCCGGCTCGAGTTCCGCCGCGACTGGTCGGATCAGCCGTTCTTTCATCGCGGCAACGACGAGTTCGTAAAGAACCAGACGACGGTGCTGGTCGGATTGATGGCTTTTTTCGGTCCTAAGCAGTAGGTACATTACTCGAAGGATTAGCTTCGGAAACTTCAGGGCCTCTCGCCTGTCTGACAGCGGGAGGCCACCTTATTTGGCATTTGGACGACCCTGCCCCTGCTGAATGGTGTGTTGCGTTCCCGTCGAGAGCTTCTGCCAGTATTCTGTTTGGCCACCCGGCCACACTACCATCAAGTCAACGGCCTTTGTGCTGGAGCCCAGCCCGAAATGCACCCGTGGATCGCTCGCACTCAGATAACTCGAGTCTGTGTGGACGCGACGCCACAGGGTAGGCTTGCCCTCCCGGAGCACAGCAAGGCGAGCCCCAAGCGCTTGACGGTTATCGCGTGTACCCCGAAGAGATACTTCCAACCAGGCCTGACGCGATCCGCCATCATTCAATAGGAGCCGCAAGGGACCGTTGTTATTTGAGACGACAATATCGATGTCGCCATCGTTATCGATATCTCCGAATGCCGCCCCACGGCTGACTTCCTTCAGTGCGAGAGCCGGCCCCGCAAGGCCACTAACATCGGAGAATCCATCCTCACCGCCATTGCGAAGCAGCAGATTTGGTTGCTGAAACGGATAGGGTTTCCCGCGAAGTTGCTCCAGCACGGTTACGGCGCCATTTGCCAAAAACAAATCCAGCCGGCCGTCATTGTCATAATCGAACCAACCGACTCCAAACCCGGTGTAGGGAAACGTAGCGCTCCCCAGTTTAAGCCGGAGCGCTACATCCTGGAACTCCCCCTTTCCGTTGTTTCGCAATACGCTGCATCCCTCGCGGAGCAGATTGAGCACGATCAGGTCTTCGGAGCCGTTGTTATCGAAATCTCCCGCCGCGACCCCCATGCCGGCTTTTGGCGAGCCGTCGTCATCGTAGGCCGCGCCCGCCATCAGAGCGGTATTCTCGAACGTGCCATCCTTCCGGTTCAGCCACAGGATATTGGGGGCTCCATCATTCGCAACATACAGGTCGATCCATCCATCGCCATTGAAGTCGGCGGCAACAACGCCGAGACCCGGCCCATAGGCAGCAGTAATGCCGGCCTTTACCGAAACATCGGTGAACCGGCCGCCTCCATCATTGCGGAATAGCTTCGATGGAACGCCGGAATAAGCTCTCGGGCTACAATAATCTAGCTCGCCGGTAGGGCCGTAACATTTCTTGTTCCCAGCAGTATGGAAGTCCAGATAGTTCAGTACAAAAAGATCGAGATCGCCGTCGCGATCATAATCCAGGAAGGTTGCACTGGTGCTCCATCGTGGATCGTCGACTCCCGCCGCGCGGGTAACATCGGTAAACGTGCCGTTTCCGTTATTGTGGAACAGCACGTTGTGGCCGAAGTTGGTAATGTATAGGTCGACGAATCCGTCATTGTCATAGTCGCCGGTCGCTACGCCCATTCCATAACCCGAGTATCCGACTCCCGCCGTATCGGTCACATCGGTGAAGTGGAGTTTGCCGGTGGGGATCAGATCATTGCGGAACAGCCGGTTGCCGGACGGCTGCCCTGCCGGCTTCGGAAATGTTAGCTTGCCGCCCGGGTTCAGCGTGGTGCCTTGCAGAACGTAGATATCTAAATCTCCGTCATTATCGTAATCGAGAAGGGCGACTCCAGCACCCATGATCTCGGGCATGTAAAACTCACCCGTCGCACCGATGAAATGCTGAAAGTTCAGGCCCGTTTCGGAGGCTACCTCCCTGAACAAAGGTGTGGCCGGCTCTGGTGAGGGAGTCCTGTCGTGTGTGCACCCACTAAGGAGCACAAAGGCGGCTGAGAGCAGTATTCCCCTCATCGTGCCCTGGAGCCGGCCATGGTGCGAAGAGCGTTCTCGATGCTGGCCACCAGGTTCGACTGTCCCAGAGCGGACGCCTCCTGATGCGCCTTCTGAAAGTACCGGTTCGCCGCGGGCGAATCCCCTGATCTTGCGTACGCAATGGCAAGCGCATAGGTATAGGTAGGCGTGTTCTGGTCTTCCGGCGTCAACGTGGATTTGAACTCCTGAATCGCTTCGTCATACCGCCGGAGGTTGGCCAGCGCTCGCCCCAAATGGTAGTGGGCCAACCGGTAACCGGGCCGGTTTTCAATGGCGATCCGGTACTGCTGGATGGCTTCCGCCACTCGTCCTTCCTGCTCCAGGGCGAGACCGAGATTATTGTGTGCCCCTGGATGATTCGGATTGATTTCAAGTGTACGTAGAAAAGCCGTTTTCGCATCGCTGCGTTTAGCTTGGCTGAAAAGCAACACGCCGTAGTTATAGTGAGCGTCTGCCAGATTCGGGTCTATAGCGATTGCAGCCCGGTAGTGGTCCTCCGCCTTCCCGGGCTGACCAAGGCGCGCATACAGCGAGATGAGATTCACGTGAGCTTGTGCAAGGCGGGGATCGATGCTCAGCGCCTCCTCGTTCGCTGCGAGCGCCTGTTCGACCTTCCCAGACTGATCTAACTCGATGGATCGAGCGAGCAATTCCTGTGGATCGGTGCGTAGCTTGCGAATTTCACTGAGTAGGGGATCCTCGAAGGGCGGCACATCCTGCATATGCCGCTGATATTCCACCAAGTGCTTCTGCGCTTCTTGAGGTTTTCCCGATGAGCGATCCAATCCTGCCAGCGCATAGTGGGCCACTCCATAGGCAGGAAACAATTCGCAGGCTCGTTGATACGACTTCGCGGCGTCTTCTGTATCGCCCGAGGCGGCTAACACACGGCCGAGTCCATAGTAGGCTGTAGCATCGTCTGCGTGATTGCGCAGGATTCTCTCATAGGCCTTTCGACTTTCCGGCAGTTGTCCCTGGCTCGCTAAGTCGCGCGCCAAATGCAGTTCGGCCGGCAGATAATCCGGCCTCAGGCGCAGAGTTTCGGTGAACGCAGTTACTGCTGGCTGATACTTACCTTGCTCCGACAGAACGACACCAAGATAGTAAGCCCAGGCAGAGGACGAACGCTCCAGAAGATGAGCCCGGCGGTAGCACGATTCCGCGGAAACAAATTGGGAGTTTGCATGGAGAGTCATCCCGAGCCGACCGTTGAGCGCGGCGTCCCTGGGCTTGGCTCGCACGGCCGCAACGGCACTCTCCACCTGGCGGCGGACTGCGGGAGTAAAGGTTGCCGTCTCGATGGATGGCAGATCGGGCAGCGCTTGCGGTTTCGTGCAGGAGGTTGCTAATACAACTGCCATCGCCAGGCACGAAACAACGGCACGCCACTTCCCTACACTCCAGTTCATCACTAGGGGTCATGGTAACGTCGCCCGAACGTCAGGTCAAACCAGGTCCACGGGGCTGGTCAGGCGTAAATTCCGCGAAGCTTGATCGCAAACTGCACGCGATCCAGCGCCAGCATGTACGCCGCGATGCGATTGTTCACGGCATGCTTGTCCGCATAGCTAACCACATCGCGGAAGCTGTTCACCATAATCTCTTCCAGACGACCGTTTACCAACTGCTCGTTCCAGAAGAAACCCTGGCGGTCCTGTACCCACTCAAAGTACGACACCGTGACGCCGCCCGCGTTCGCGAGAATATCGGGAATCACAAAGATTCCCTTCTCCTGCAGGATCGCGTCGGCGACGTGCGTCGTGGGACCGTTCGCGCCCTCGCAGAGAATCTTGCACCGGAGGCGATCCGCGTTCAACGACGTAATCACGTTCTCTTTCGCAGCCGGCACCAGGACTTCGCACTCCAGGAACATTGCCTCATTGCGGTCCATGTCTTCGCCGCCGGAAAACTCCGTGATCGAGCCCGTTACTTCGCGATGCTTCATCAGCGCCGGAATGTCCAGGCCATGCGGGTTGTAGACCGCGCCATCGTACTCGATGATGCAGATCACCCGGAATCCCGCGCGGCTCATCAGTTTGGCCGCCATTCCGCCTACGTTGCCGAATCCCTGAATCACCACGCGCGTGTTGGCCGGATCCAGTCCAAAGCGGCGTAGCGCCTGCTGGGTCACGATCATGCAACCGCGGCCGGTCGCTTCCGGACGCCCTCGCGAACCACCCAGATTCAGCGGCTTTCCCGTGACAACGGCGGTGGTCGTATGGCGCATATGCATGCTGTACGTGTCCATGATCCACGCCATCGTCTGCTCGTTGGTGTTCATGTCGGGCGCGGGTACATCGCGCTCCGGCCCGATGAAATCCATGATCTCGGCAGTGTACCGGCGCGTGATCTTCTCCAGTTCCGGCATCGAAAGGATCGACGGCTCGCAGATCACGCCGCCCTTTCCGCCGCCGAACGGAATGTTCACGACGGCGCACTTCCACGTCATCCACGCCGCCAGCGCGCGCACCTCATCGATGCTGACGTCCGGCGCATATCGAATACCGCCCTTTGCGGGCCCGCGAGCGATCGAGTGTTGCACGCGATATCCCGTGAACACTTCGATCCGGCCATCATCCAGTTGAACCGGGATGTGCACCGTAATTTCCCGCGCCGGTGAGCGCAGGATCTTACGAATGCCTTCTTCAATGCCGAGGCCGTCGGCAGCGGTGTCAAACCGTGCCTCGGCCGAGAGCCACGGATTGGTCTCATTTTCTTCGAGACCCGGCGATTGCAGGAGCATGCTCTGTCCTCCGCCTACATTATGTCAGTTGCATGCGATTCCGGGCAGCGTGACAACATTCGCCTATCGCACCACGGGAACATCCCGAGCCGCCCGCCGCATCAGGTTCTCGATGCTATCCGCCGTCAACGGCTCGCCGAACAAATGCCCCTGCACTTTGTCGCAACCCACTGCCCTCAACAATTCCAATTGCTCGCGCGTTTCCACGCCTTCGGCCACCACCGACAGTCCGATGTTGTGTGCCAGCAGCACAATGGTATGAATCAGTGGGACCGCGGTGCCTGAGGCACCCAGTTCGGCCACGAACGACTGGTCGATCTTCAGCGCGTCCACCGGCAGACGGCGCAGATAGCTCAGCGACGAATATCCGGTTCCAAAATCGTCGATCGCAATGCTGACACCTACTTCCCGCAGTTGCGACATCCGCCGGACGGATCCCTCCACGTCCCGCATAATGATGCTCTCGGTGAGTTCCAGTTCCAGACACTGCGGCGCCAGTCCTGTCTCGCGCAGCGTGTCAGCCACCAGGTCCACGAAATCGGTCCGCGCGAACTGCAAGGACGAAACGTTGATCGCCACCCGCACCGGCCGCAACCCGCGCGATTGCCACAGCACGATCTGACGGCAAACTTCCCGCAGCACCCACGCCCCGATCGGGATGATCATGCCCGACTCCTCCGCAATGGGAATGAATCGCGACGGCCCTACGTTGCCGAATCGCTGGTTATTCCACGACAGCAGCGCCTCCATGCCCTCAAGCGTCCCGGAACCGGCACTCACCAGGGGCATGAATGCAATCCTCATTTCGCGGTTCTCAAGGGCACGCCGCAACTGCATCTCGAGTTCCATGCGATTGGTGCTGCGCATCACGATGTCCGGCGTGAAGAACCGGAAGTCGTTCTTGCCCTGGCTCTTGGCGCGATACATCGCGGCGTCCGCCTTCTGCAGCAGTTCGCCACCAGCGGTGCCATCATCGGGAAAGAAACTGATGCCCACCGTACCGGTCATGAAAAGCTCCGATCCGTCCACCGGATAGGGAGCGCGCAACGACTCGAGCAGCCGCTGCACCACTCGGGATATTTCCTCGCGCCCTGGATTCCCCCCAAACAAAATCGTGAACTCGTCGCCGCCCACCCGCGCCACGCAAACTTCCTGAGCGACCTCCGCCACCAGCCTCGCCGCCACCTGCCGCAGAATCTCGTCCCCGACGGCATGTCCGAACGTATCGTTCACCTGCTTGAACCGGTCGAGGTCGACGAACGCGACGGCCAGAGACCCCTCCTGCTGGGTCGCGCGGGCCAGCGCCGAATCCAGGTGCTTCATGAACTGCGTTCGATTCGACAATCCGGTGAGCGGGTCCTGCAGTGCCTGCCGCGCCAGTTCCACGGTCAGCCGCGCCCGCTCCCTGCGAAGCTGTTCCTCGTAGATCGACCGCCCAAGGCTCTTGGCCATCAGTTCCAGCACCTCGAGTTCGTGGGCTGTGAATCGGCGGACGTCCTCAGGTTGCGTCGAGCAGAAACCCAACGATCCGAACAGTTCATCCCCCGCGTAGATCGGCGTTCCGATGTAGCAGGTAAACGGCGTCTCGAACTGGACCATCGCATCGAGACGTCGAACGCCGTACGGATACCCGAACGTTTCCTGCAGTGTCACGGTTTGACCCGCGAGCGACGACTTCAGGTCAAACGCGTCCTTGAGAATGCCGGGGGTAGCGGGGTACATGGCCCGGACAGTCATCTGCTCGGCCCCGGTCTGGGTCACCATCCCGAGCGGCAACCGCAGAATCTCGGAACCGCTTCGCAGGTAGTCCGTCAGCAGATCGTCCACCGTCGGGTACTCGGTGGTGGCCAGGCGATGCAACTGCCGGAGATGCTCGCTGAATCTCGCTAACTCCTCGGCCTTATCCGTCAACGCGCGCTCGGCGTGCTGCAGCGCATCCAGCCGCACGGCCTCGGAACTGAAGTCGTGCGCAACGAAGTCGACGGCTACCGGGACTCCGCGCTCGAACGCCAGCCGCGTTTGCGCCCGCACCAGTACACGATCTCCGGAAGCCGTAACCAGCCGCAGATTGTTCGCCATCGAACCCGCCGCGCCGAACTGCGCCAGCAGCCCGTCCATCGCCGCCAGCATCTCGGACGGTTCTATTAACTCGGAGAGATTGCGGCCCGCCAGCGTCCCCTCGCCATACCCGAGGCGGCGCTCAGTGCCGGCATCGATCCTGAGAATTCGTCCCCCCAGGTCCACCCGCATCGCCAGGACGCCGGGTGTGGGCCGCTCGCGCCCTTCTCCCGGCTCGAACTTCCCCGTCGCAAGCTCCAGCGCATCGCGCACCACTGTCCCCAGATGATTTAGGACGTTCGCCTGCTCCTCGTCGATCTGCCGCGCGGCGCTGTCCATCACCAGCAGAACTCCGGTCACGATACCGCCGCTTCGGATCGCTACCGCCGCCAGAAAGTTCATCGACTCGATTCCGGGCACCGGCGCCGCATGCACAAACAGCCCCTCGCAGGCGACGATCCGGTCTATCAACGGCAGTTCCCGATGCTGCCACTCCGGGTCCAAACCGAACAGGTAGTTGGTCCACTGATGCCCGCCACGGATGCCGATGGCAACCATGGACGCCTTCAGCAGTTGCGCCGCGAGTCCCACGGCCAGCGACAGCGTCCCCTGCGTATCCGGTTCGGCAAGCGCGCGATCGATCTGGTCGGCTATGCCGTTGGCGGGAAAGGCTGGAAAGCTCATCTAATAAAGCCGAACCCCGCGAGGTCCCGGCTCGCGGTACATATGGACCGTGTCGATGAATCGGACGGTGTTGTCTTGCATGGTCATCACCAGGGTGTGCGTGCGGCAGCCTTCACCGAAGAACCGGACACCGTTGAGCCGCGCGCCTCCCGTCACTCCATAGGCGGTGAAGATGATCTGATTCCCCGGCGCCAGATCGCGCGCGATGTAGATTCGAGCTTTGTCCGTAATGCCCATCCGTTCCACACGAGCCTCGAGTTCCGGCGTGTCCACCACCAGCCGGCCCACCATTTCCCAGTGAAGGCAGCGCAGGGCCACCGCCGTGATCACGCCTTCCGGCGCGCCACCCGTTCCCATCACTGCATGGGCACCGGCTCCGCGCACAGCCGCTGCGATTCCTGCCGATAAGTCGCCGTCGCCAATCAGCCGGATCCGTGCACCCGAGGCTCGAATCTGCACGATCAGATTCTCGCGGCGCGGCCGGTCGAGCACCATCACGACGAGAGCCTTGACTTGCCCGTCCAGCAGTGCGCTCCTTCAGATTGTGCTTCACCGGCGCATCCAGGTCGAGAGCGTCGCGGCATGCGGGGCCCGCGATGATCTTCTGCATCTGGCAATCCGGGGCGTGCAGCAGTCCGCCGGGTTCGGAAGCAGCCTGCACCGCGATCGAGTTGGGCGCACCGGTGGCGCACAGATTCGTGCCCTGCGGCGGGTCCACTGCGATGTCGAGTTCGGGAAAGTCGGCGCCGGGCTGGGGCGGAGCGCCACCCTGGCCCATTGTGCGTGCCGCCGCAATGGCGGCTTCTTCCACCACCTGAACGACATCGAACGCTAATGATTGCTCAATGTTTACGTTGGGTATCGAACTGACGGTGGCCACTCGTTCCTCCTTGCCGGCGATTCTCCCGGTTGGGAGTAGTGCCTCCTGCAAGTATGGAACAATACCCGGTCCCCGCCAAAATCAAATTGCGAGCCGCAGAATTTCCGACGCTACACGCGTGAAGGCCTGATCCAGATCCGCTGCTGTCGGGGCGTACACATACGGTCCCGCGTGTCAGCGACGCAATATCCGGAAACAACCGTAAGCTCATTTACACCGGGCGCAGCATCGGGAGTACCACCCCCCAATGCTACAGTTGAATTGAAAGCTGTGCCCGCTCCCCTCTCCTACGCACTCCTCCTCTCCGCGATCGCGATACTCGGTGTATTTGCCGGGGTCCGGCTCTCGTTGGTGCACTCCATCGCACGCCCGATCGTGGCCTTCAGCGGCGGCGTTCTGATAGGCGTGGCGCTGTTCTGGGTTCTGCCCGACATCGCACTCTTCTTCGGATGGCCCGGCGCCATCGCCTGGGTCGCGGCCGGCGCCGTCGCCGTTTGGATAACGGATCGCTACATCCACCCCGTTTGCCCGTCCTGCGCTCACACTCACGACCACGACCAGTGCCATACCCGCCTTCACGGCCTTGCGGGACCGCTCCTGGCGGTCGCATCCGTTCACAGCTTCTTCGACGGCTGGGTGCTGGCCGCATCCGCCCAGGATTCAACCGCGATCCTGGCAGCCGGCGTGCTGATCGGACTGGCGGCACACAAGCTGCCCGAAGGGATTGCCCTCGGGGTCATCGTGCGCGCGTCCATGCGAGAGAGCTGGGCCGCGCTGTGGAGTTGTCTGGCGGTGGAGGCGCTGACGGTGGTGGGTGCCGGCGCTGAACTCGCCATCGCACCATCCATCGGCACTGCCTGGGCGCACGCGCTCCTGGCCGTAGCGGCTGGTTCATTTATTTACCTCGGCTATCACGCCGTCCACAGCGAATACAAGCGGGGCGGAGCGGCACCCGCATTCATGCCCGCCCTCACTGGTGTAGCCGGATCGTCCGTGGTTCGGTTGGTGGGAGGGCGATTCTTTGGTGTGTAGAAATGACAGTGTTACAACGCGCGATTCTTCCCGTTCTGCTTTTCGCCGGGAGCGTGCCCGGCCTCGCGCAGACTACCGCCGCTAACGCGGTCGACGTCCGGGATCCGGTCTGGTATCCCGGTGACACCGAACGGCTCAAGCCTCTCATTCACAAACTCGCTGCGAACGTCTGGCTCGACCAGAAGGACATCTGGACCAGCCCGTTCCGCATGAAGAAGATCGACGCGAAGTGGTGGATCGGCTTCGGTGCCGTTACCGGCGCGCTGATTGCGACCGATCATCGAACGTCGACAGCGTTTGAGAACAGCAGGGGTGAGATTGCGTGGGGCAACCACATCTCCCAGATAGGCGCATCCTACACCCTGATTCCACTGGTCGCAGGATTCTACGGCTACGGCGTGCTGCGCGACGATCCGAAAGCACGTGAAGTGGGAGTGCTGGGCACCGAAGCGCTTCTCGACGGCCTGATCGTGATGGAGTTGCTCAAGACCGCGACCCGCCGCAATCGCCCCGATTCCACATCGGAACCTGGCGAGTTCTTCGAGGGTGGAACCTCGTTTCCATCCGGTCACGCCATCGAGTCCTGGTCCATCGCGTCACTGCTCGCCCACGAGTACGGTCGGAAGAGCAAGGTGGTTCCGATCGTCGCCTACAGTCTCGCGACGATCGTGAGTTCGGCCCGCTTCGCCGCGCAGAAGCACTATGCCTCCGATATAGTGCTGGGCGCCGGAATGGGTTGGTTCATCGGGCGCTACGTCTACCAGACCCACATGGCTCACGCGATTCATCACTCCGCGCTGCTGCACCCAAAGATCATCCCGCTTATGGATCCCGGATCACGCACGTACCGAATTTCGCTGGCGTTCGGAAACTGATCACGCCATCACGGGGGGACGCCGCCGGTGCCAGTCCGTATGGGCCTGAAACTCGCGCCCAATCGCCACCAGCATGGTCTCGTTGAACGGGCGTGCAACCAGCGAAATACCGAGAGGCAGTCCGTCGGCGAATCCGCACGGCAGCGATATCGCCGGTAGTCCGGCGAGATTCCCCGCGGGGATCAGCGAACTCAGACCGCGATCCTGCGGCCTTGGGCCTGCCGCTGGCGGATGGTCGAGCGGTTCACTCACTTTCGGCGCGGGCCCGAATCGCGAGGGAGTTACCAGGACGTCGATATCAATGAATAGCTCCCGAAGCGCCTGCTTCACCATCGAGCGGATTCGCTGCGCTTTCAGGTACTCGTTGGCCCGAATCTCCAGCCCCGACTCCAATCCCGCAATCTGGTGGGGATCCGCCAACTCCTTCACCCGCCCGCTCCGGATCAATTCCTCGAAAACCGAAGCCCCATCCGCCGTGATAATCGTGTTCGCAAGCGCCCCATACGGGAAATCGGGCAGCCGCGTCTCGCGCACCTCGACGCCAAGACTCTTGATCTGTTCCAGGGCGCGCTGAAAATCGGGACGCGCCGCCGGTTCGGCCCACTCCGCGAAATCCACCGGGGCATACCCGATGACGATATCCTTCATCGCACGTGCAAACTGCGGGGCATAGTAAAACTTCTTACCGGCCGAGCCTGGATCGTCGTCGTCACCACCCGAGATCTGCTGCAGCACCAAGGCGCAGTCTTCCACCGACCGCCCCAACACGCCGATCTTGTCCATGCTCCACGACAGCGGCATGGCACCGCTCCGGCTGACCAGGCCATACGTCGGCCGGAATCCGGTCACACCGCAGAAGGCGCTTGGCGTCAGAATCGAACCCGATGTCTCCGAACCCAGAGCATAGGTCACCAGCCCGGCGGCGACCGCGATGGCGCTGCCGCTCGACGATCCTCCCGACCAGCGCGACGGATCCCACGGATTGAGGCCGGGCCCCTGCAGCGACGCGCTCGCCAGCCGGTATCCGCCGCCTCCCGCGAGTTCCACCATCGCCAGCTTGCCCATTAGCAAGCCGCCGGTATCCTCAAGCTCGCGAACCGCTTTGGCCGTGTAGTCGAATACCTGTGCAGCGTACGGCTTCGCTCCCCACGTCGTCGGATATCCTTTGACAGCCAGCAGGTCTTTCGCGCCGAACGGAATCCCTTGCAGCGGGCCGCGATAGCGCTCGCGCTTCATGTCGCCGCGAACGTCTTTCGCGCTTTTGATTGCGGGCTTCCTCAGCGACAATGCCAGCGCGTTGTATTTCGGTCCGAGAGTCTCCAGACGGTCGCCGAATGCCTCTGCCAGATCCACCGCGGTAAAATCGCGCGCCTTCATGCCCGCATTCAACTCGGGAATGGTCGCGAAGAAGTGATCGGCGTTGAAGTCCCGCATACTAGGTTGCCCGGAATTGAATGGCGGGTTCCACCGTGATCGGCAGGGTCACTTTGCCCATTTGTTCCGCGTTCCTTTGAATCCGCTGGAGAGCCGCCTCGGGTTCCGGAACCGCCGGGGCCGCTACCGTTTGCTGGGCCGCGGCGGGAAGAGCAGCGACCATCGCGGCAAGTGTCCGCCGGGTGATCTTCTGGCTCACTCGCCCACCTCCGCGGCATGCGCCGCCGAGTTGCCAAGCGCCTCCAGAGCCGCTTTCTCCATCACCGCTCGAGGGGCATTGTCACCAGTCCACAATTCAAACTGCCGGCAGGCCTGTTCCAGAAACATCTCCACACCGGGAACGGCCATCTTGCCCTCCTCCCGCGCCCGCCGAAGCAGGACCGTCTCCATCGGGTTATACACCATATCGAACACAACCTCTGCCGGAATCCGATCCCGGAAGAAACACTCCATCGAATGAGGAAACATCCCGACAGGAGTGGCATGCACTACTGCGTCAAAATGCCCCGACTCGGCCTGTTCCCTCGACAGAGCCTCGGCCCCGCACGCCTTTGCGAGCGCCCGCACGCGATCGGGGTTGCGTCCCACGATGGATAACTTCGACCCCGCCGCGGTCAGTGCGTAGGCCGCACCGCGCGCCGCACCGCCGTTCCCCGCCAGCAACACGCTGGACTTCGCCAGCCGGATCACCTTCCCCAGAGGAATGGTCACCCCGTCCGCATCGGTGTTGGCGCCTCGCCACTTCCCGGCCTTCTTCCACACCGTGTTCACCGCGCCGATGCGCCGTGCCAGCGGATCGATGACGTCGAGATAGCGGATGACTTTCTGCTTGTGGGGAATTGTGACGCTAAAACCGGAAATCGGCTGCTTCTCGGCGAATACGAAAAAATCCTTCAGATGCTGGGGCGCCACTAAGAAGGGCAGATACACCGCATCCATCCGCCTGGCCTGAAATGCGCGATTGTGCACCGCCGGCGAGATCGAATGGCGAACCGGATCCGCGATTACGCCATAGATCTTGGCCGCCTTCGAGAACTTGTCCACGCGGTACAGATGCCGCAGGATCCTCGCACAAACCTGACCGCTCGCCGTCCCTTCGGCCGTGGTCGGAGCAGCGTAGGTGTAAATGCCACCAACGGCCGTCGACAGCACTCGCGTCGGAAATCCGATTTCGCCCATGGCGAGAACAATCAGGTTGAGTTTGCTGAACGTCTTCGCCAGGCTTAGCACGCGGTAGTTATCCGAAGGCTTACGGGCGGTGGTCACGATCTTGTACGCATCGGCCGATATCCGTGCCATGCGGCGCACTATCGCATCGAGAGCCGGCGTGCCCCCGTAATTGTGGTAGGAGAGGACGAGCATCGCTTTTGCCCGAAGCTCTTCCAGATGAGCGGCCACACCTTCGGCGCTCTCCACCTCAACGTCCACTGCTTTCGCCCCGGCATCGATTGCGCCGCTCAGAATTCGAATCTGCTCCTCAATGCTGCCGTTGTACCGCCCATGGTTCTGATGGCGGCGGCAGGTGGCAAGAATCGAGCAATCCGGCTGCGCGGATAGAAAGCCGGCGATCGCCTTGAACCCGTCCTCGGGATTCGGCAGGTAGTCCAAGCGGAATTCGAAGAAGCGTTCCCCGGCGTCATATTCCTGCCGGGCATGCGCGATCAGCGTGGACGCATCCGGGAAGCCCAACGCGATACAGATTTTGGGCAGTAAATTCCGATGCGGCATCCTAGCGCCACTGAGGATATCACATCCGGGTAGGGCGCCGGTTGGAAGATTTACCGGTTGCGGCATCGAGTTCGAAGTGGCCCGCGATCTTACGCCGGGAGCATGTATACTGCTCCAGTCGAGGGCCGCGCACATATGAAAGTGCATCCGGCATGTGGATCCGCCTCGTGCCGCTCTACGCCGGCTCTTTGATTGAAAATGGTATTGATTCGAACGGTCGATTCAAGATTGTAGGTCTATCTCCAGGAAAATATGTGCTTCTACTTTTCGAAGGCCAGGACTTAGTGACAGCGTAGTCGATCGACTTCAAGGGAGGAAGCCAATCTGCCGACATCACCCTGGCCCACTCTGGCACGGCACATCTTAAGTGGAACAGTCGGTCGGCGGTAAACGAGTTTGGGAATCCGGCCGCAAAATCACGGGGACCACCAACGCCTCTCCCGTCGCATGCCGGTCCAGCGCAGTCTTCATCTCGATGTCGAAACAGTAATCCGACGCGAGGAAATCCGCGCTGATCAGCAGCAGAATGACGTCCGCTTCCGCCAGGTTCCGGTCGATCGCCTCTTTCCAGGGCTCCCCGGCGCCGATCTTCCGGTCGTGCCAGTTTCGAATCAGCCCCGTCCTCTCCAGCAGTTTCAGGTGCTTCGCCAATTCATCCCGCAGCACTTCATCCCGGTGTGAGTACGAGCAAAATAGTCTGATTTCGGTCAGCGCACCCTCCGTCTTCGCAGTATATCGGTTCGGCCGTTCCTTCGAAACACGCTGCCGCCCAACTCCCGCCAGTTCAATAACCTGACTGCCCCCGGCCCACGAAAGCCCGCAATTTGTCGAGACACCCGGCACCAAACCCGTTTTCCGCGAGTCGCCCGCTTCCGAGCGGCTGAAAGCCAGAGCCGCTCTGCCATACTGGAAGAATCCGAAATCTGGTTGTTCTCTTCCTTGGCTGTGCTGTCGTGCACGTCGCCGCGCGTGCGCAGGACGCCGGACTTCCAAACTGGCTGCAACTCGGCGGCAGCGCGCGCATTCGGCAGGAGGCACCGGCCGGGTCCGATTTCATCGCCTCTTCCAGCGCATACTACCTGCTGAGCCGCGTGCGGTTCGACGCCGGTATCAAGCCGCGAAAGGGCATCCGGCTGTTTGTTCAACTGCAGGATAGCCACATACTCGGGCTCGACGCCGCCCTCCGGCCCTCTTCGCGGAATCCGATCGATTTGCGGCAGGCTTATCTCGAACTCAGCCGCCCGCATGCGTTCAACATTCGGGCGGGCCGTCAGGAAATCCGGTTCGGGTCCGGACGGATGATGTCGCCTGGCGAGTTCTCCAACGTGAGCCGCACCTTCGACATTCTACGTGCTACCGTCATCGTCCCGTTCTGGACTGTTGATGTGGTGGCAGGCTCGGTGGTCCAGATTGATCCAACACGATTCGACCGCCACCGCCCGGGCGACCACGTATTCGGGACTTATCTATCCTCCGGCAAATCCATGAAGCACGTGCGGGTGGAGCCGTACTTCTTCACGAAACGTGTTCTGAACGTCTCGGGTGAGACCGGGAGCACTGGCGATGCGGTGGTGTACGCGCCCGGGGTGCGGTTGGTCGGCATCAATGCCGCCGGCTGGCAATGGTCGGCAGAAGGAGTGAAGGAGCGCGGGCACTGGGCGGCCGACTCGGTCCGTGGTTTCGCGTACATGCTCACGCTGGGGTATGTCTTCCGGAATCGCCCGGGTTCTCCCCGCGTGAGTGGCGATTACAATTACGCCGCCGGCGATAACAACCCGAGCGACGGTGTGCGCGGCGGCATGGAGCCCTTCTACGGAGCCAATCAGCCGTACTTCAGCATGACTCCGCTGGTCGGGTGGCGAAACATGCGCGATGTGCGCGCGGGGTTCGACTTTGCGCCATGGAAACGGTTGAGGATCGCCGTGGACTATCGCGACCTTTCCTTAGCGACGACGGCCGACGGATTCTATAACGGTCAGAATGTGCGGTTCCTGTTGAACCGGGGCGCCACCAGCGCACATGTGGGACAGGCGATCGAGAGCGTCGCCACCTATTCGGCGCCCTACGCGATCACCATCGCCGCCGGATTTGGCCGGCTGTTCGCGGGGGAGTACCTACGCCAATCCGTAAAACCATCCGGCTATGTGTACCCGTACTTAAGTTGCGCAGTTCGCTTCTGAAGACAGGCCCGCGGCAAGTGATATGATCGTGCGCAAGGTGCTTGGGGGAGGTTCCCATACGTAGACAGAAGTGCGACCGCTGCGGGAGCCTGCGTGTCTTTCGCCGCCGCCGTTCGTGGTTTGGCCGGATTTTCTTCGCTGCCGTGTATCAGTGCAAAGACTGCGACAACCTGATGCGGAGCTACTGGGGGTCCTGGTACTGGACGACGACGCTGGCCTGCCCCCGCTGCGGCCGCGAAGAGTTGCAGAAACTCGCACAACGCGACCGGATCGACAAGATGTCCAACTCCCCTATTAGCGTGGCCCAACACTGGTTCGGAGCACCGCTATACTACTGCGCTCTGTGCCGTTTCCAGTTCTACGATTTTCGCCATCGCCGGAAGCGGAGCAAAGCGGCGGAATAAGCGGCCGGCGCCGCGTGCAGCCGATGATTGTGACAGCATTACTCGGGCGTACCAACAGATGGACAAGTTCTGGTCGCGGTATCACGGTTGTCTCGATGCCGAGTGAAACGTGCGGTTATCGTCCATCTCGCCCTGTGCTAGGACGAAGGCCGACGTCCGGTTTTGGTTTTTCCCGAATTCCGGTTTTCAGAACTCATTCGCGCGATAACACATGTGTTCCTTGCCCTGAGTCTTACCGCTTATATTGACGAATGTAGTCCTCGAAAGAGGTCCGCTGATCGATGCTTCGGTAACCAGGGTCGATGCCCCCGTATCCCGGCGGCCCCCACCTTTCATTTTTTAGCGAACGCAAGAACCAGATGCCGTAGTCGCCGAACCACTCAGCGATTCGTGGTGGCGGCCACGTTCGACACCTCGCCCAGCGGCACACGAGCCTGTAGTTGATGCGTTTAGAGACCGATGCGCCAAACAACACCTTGTCGACGTCGAGCGTTCCAGCAACGTGCCAGCCATCAAACCAAGGGTAGGTCCATTGCTCGTGGAAACGGCCGACTATGATTACCTGCGCTTCGTGAGCTATCCAGTATTTCTCCGTTGCAATTGCGGGCGGGATAGTGCAGGTCAGCACAACTATCGCGATGATCACCTTCCAAGCGCTTGTAGGGAAAGGGTGCATCTCGCTGTTTAGACCCCCGCACTCCGGCTGAAGTTCCTGTTTAGCTCACAGTGCCCCGAAAAGTGCTGTTTTTGGTACACAGAAACCACATCTGTATCCCGATTGTTCGCACTGCGTTTTGTGGCCGCGAACGAACAGTTATTGATATAGAGACGCCGACATGGCGCGATCATGGGAGGGCATGATTTGCGCAGCGCACAGTGTGGCGTCCCCAGGGGGATTCGAGCCCGCTGCAGCCGGTAACAACTGGCACTAAGAGCGCAAGTGCGGAAGAACTGCTTCAGACCGGCTCCGAACTGAAGGAACGCATCAATACCGTCCTCGAGAACTTCGAGGCGCGCGTCGACCTATTCGACGGGCTCGCGCAGTGGGTGAACACGATAAACATATTGGCCAAAGGCACTTTCGACGAGGAAAACAATCTTGGGCATAAGCTTTTCTCTGTAGGCACCGCGTACCACCGCAGTGAGGCCAACTCACGCTGACCGGCCGTGGCGTCCCGTGCCAGCGCGTATCGGCGTCGACATGGCAGGCGCTCCGTTTCAGGATGAAACAGAATCCAGCGACTGTAAGAACCGATCCTTCTCGATCGGAGATAAAGATTTACAGCCTTCGATGGCGGTGTATAGGCGCTTCAAGATCGGCTGGGGAAGATCGCCGATATGTCGGACAGATTTCGACCGCAATCTGCTTCCCAGTTGGATGTCATCGAACGGGTACACTTGCCTGAGGTCGATAAAGCACCTCTTTGGCAGACAACATTCGCCTTGTTTGATCTCGCAAAACTCTGCTGCAAGTTTAGGCTTTAGTTCCGGGTACGACTTCGTCGTTGTAGTGAAACACTCTACGTCCGGACTCCCGTTGCAGAGGACAATGAAGTAGCGATCCTTGATGCCTTCGACGCCCTGGAAGCGCTCGTAGAAAACGACCGCTCCAACAATAAGCTCACAAAATCCCAACGATATTCTCTAGTTCAGCGTCCGTCAACGCGTCTCTCAGTTGTTGATCGTCCTGAATGAGCTCGTGCATCTGTTTGGCGTCCTCGGATGCAAACATGAAACGGTAATCCATCTCATCGTTCATCTCCGCTTCCTTCCAGCCAGCCTCTCGGTGTGATAGTTTGCTCAACTGCGCGGGTGTCAAACGCCCGTACTTCGATATCACAAGATCGAGAGCCTCGAGGTCCGAAGCGGAAAGGTAACGGAGATCAGGATCAGACCGGGGAACGATATTGTTCCCTTGAACCTCCAGACGCTCGTCGAACAATTCCTGGGCTTCGATTGGCGCCCGGTCATCATGCTTCATCAGGTTGTACGCCATCGAGGGGACCGGGCCGAACTCCATCTTGACGTATCGATCACCGATCACTGGACGGCCGTAGTTGAGCAGATGGTCTTTATCGGCGTAGTAAAGCAACTTTGAAACCTTCATCTTCGTTGCTTCGGGGCACCTGGACGCAAGGTAGGCAACCGCGTTGACGAACTTGTAAGCGTCAAATCGAAAGCTCAACTTGCGAGACACGGCGAATTCCCTTTCTTATAAGCCTACCGTACATAAACTTGGTTGTCACGGCATTTCCCACCGGATACCGCCCCGGCGTTCTCCGCCAAGAGTGCGCCGGGATAAGCTGACGGCCGCAAAAGCTGAACCTAAGTTCGCGGCGCAAATTGGCACGAACGAACTGGGCGAAGGGAAGCTAACGGATTGAAAGGATTAGCTGAGAGGTGGCGTCCCCAGGGGGATTCGAACCCCCGTTCTCACCGTGAAAGGGTGGTGTCCTAGGCCGGGCTAGACGATGGGGACCAGCAACGCACTTACTCAACTGTAGCGAATCGGTTGTCCAAGAACAACTTCAGACGGTCTTCAAATACGCGATCACGTCGGCTTTTTCCGGATCCGACAGCATGTCCTGATAGGACGGCATGCCGTTTCCACCGCTGTTGATGAGGGCCCGGACGTTGTCGTCGTTTACCGGCTTCCCGTTCTTCAGTTTGGCCCGCTTGAACAGCCCCTTCAACGACGGACCCATCTTCTTCTCGTCGCTGTCCACGTTATGGCAGACGCTGCACTGCTCGAAAACTTCCTTACCCTTGGCGACGTCGCCCTCTTTGTCGGCCGCCCGGACCGATCCGGCCAGCACAACCGCAAACGCGGCGGTCAGCATCAGGTTTGCTTTCATTTGTTCTCCGTTACTCCTTGACACTTCAGTTTACAATCGAGCCGTGCGGCCCGTCATCATCGTGTTCGCCAAAGCTCCGCTCCCGGGCCGAGTCAAGACCCGGCTGATTGGCGCTCTCTCGCCCGAGGCGGCCGCCGAACTGCACCGCCGCATGGTGGCCCAGACTCTCGCATCCATGCTCTCCTCAACGGACTTCGAGGTCGAATTGCACACCGACATAGAATCGGATGCATGGCCCGAATCGACGGTTCCGCGACGGCTCCAATATGAAGGCGATTTAGGATTAAAAATGCTCAAAGCTTTGGGCGATGCGCTGGATCGCGGCCATCCGCAGGCCATGATCGTCGGCTCCGATTCCCCTGGATTGCCGGCGTCCCACCTCGCTCATCTGCTATCGCTCGAGGCCGATGTCGCGCTCGGTCCCACTGAAGATGGCGGCTACTGGGGAATCGCCGCGCGTCGCGTCCATCCCGCCATGTTCGACTCCGTTGGCTGGTCGACTCCGCACGCGCGAGCCGATACGGTGAGGGCCTGTGAGTCCACGGGACTCTCCGTCACGATCGGCCGCGAGTGGTTCGACATCGACGATCCCGCCGACCTCGACCGGCTCGACACCCTGTCACAGTAGGGCCAACCGGATCGAGGACGCAAACGTGCATAGAATGGACTCGTGCGCACCGACATCGTTCAAGAAGCCGCAACCAAGCTCGACAGCGTCCGCAACGAGATCTCGAAAGTCATCGTCGGGCAGCGGGACGTCGTGGATGGCGTGCTGACTTGCCTGCTCGCCGGCGGCCACGTTCTGCTCGAAGGTGTCCCCGGACTCGGCAAAACCACGCTGCTCCGAACTCTCGCCCGCGTGCTCCACCTGCGGTATTCGCGAATTCAGTTCACGCCCGACCTGATGCCGGCCGATATCGTCGGCAGCATGGTGATGGAGACTGATGACCGCGGCGGCAAAACTCTCCGGTTCCAGCCCGGCCCGATTTTCTCGAACCTCGTCCTGGCCGACGAAATCAATCGCGCCACTCCGAAAACGCAATCCGCTCTACTTGAAGCGATGCAGGAGCGCACGGTTACCAGCGGCAACACCACTCATGAACTCGAGGCACCGTTCCTCGTTATGGCCACCCAGAACCCCATCGAGATGGAGGGCACGTACCCGCTGCCCGAAGCGCAACTCGATCGCTTCCTGATGAAGATCCTGGTGCAATACCCATCGCGCGAAGATCTCAGCCGCATCGTCGACCGGACGATTCAGAAGGAAGACGTGCAACTGAGCCAGGTGGTGGACCGCGAATCGATCATGCGGCTTCGCACCATCTGCCGCGAGGTGCTGGTGGCGCCGCACGTTCAGGAGTACGCCATCGACCTGGTGATGGCCACGCAACCGGGCACCGACCATTCGCACGACGTCGCCAATAAATACATTCGGTACGGCAGTTCGCCGCGCGGCGCGCAGGCACTGGTGGAGTGCGGTCGAATTCTCGGTCTGATGCGGGGCCGGCTGCATCTGAGTATTGATGACGTTCGCGACGTGGCGCCGGCGGTGCTGCGGCATCGCATCATTCTGAACTTCGATGCCCACGCCGACGGACAAACGCCGGAGACGATCCTGAGCCGAATTTTGGAAGGAGTCGCCGCCAAGGCCGGAGCACGGTAAGGCTCGCCGATCATGCAAGCAACCGAACAGGCGCTGATCGATCGCAAACTGCTCGAGAAACTCGAACGGCTCACGGTCCGCTGGCGGAAGTCGTTCCCCGGACTCGTTGGCGGCCACAATCTGTCGCGTTTCCCCGGCTCGGGAAGCGAATTTCTCGATCATCGCCATTTTCACCAGGGGGACGATCTCCGGGCCGTGAACTGGCGCGCGTATCTACGGCTGGAAAAGCTGTTTCTCAAGATGTTCCAGGTGGAGCCGCGAGTGCCCGTACGCATTCTGATGGACATCAGTCCTTCGATGACGACAGGATCCCCGTCCAAATTCCTGTACGCCAAGAAACTCGCGGCGGCATTGTGCTACGTCGGCCTGGTACGGCTGGACACGATTTGCATCCAGCCGTTTAGCGAGAATCTGTCCGACTCGTTCCTGTGCGGCGGCGGGCGTCACCGCTTCATGCCCGCCGTGAACTTTCTGAATCAACTGGAGCCCGGAACGCCCACCAGTTTCCTGCAGGTGGCGCGGCAATTCATCGCCAACTACCCGCAGCGGGGGCTGCTCGTCGTGATTTCCGATTTTCTGGATGATGCGGATCCCGTGAAGCCCTTGCAGTTTCTGGCCGATTTCGGCCATGAATTGCTGCTGCTACAACTGTGGGCCGACGAGGATCGGATCCCGCCGTGGGATGGCGAACTCGATCTTGAAGACGCGGAAACGGGAACGCGTCTCGCACTCAGCTTCGACGAAAACGCGCGCAATCAGTACACCAACGCGTTCGATGAATTCTGCGATCGCATGGAAGTCGTCGCCATCCGAAACAGCGGCCGGTATTGCGGGTTCTCCACCAGCCTGCCGCTCGAAGAGGCTATCTTCGGTCCCATCATTCAAAGCCAAACGGTTCAGTAATGGGCGGCGTCATAGGAAGTAGCCAGTGTCACTGCTGAACCTCAGCCTGCCGGAACTGATCGCGCTGTTCAGTACCGTCTCCGCGGTGCTGGTAACGCTGTATCTGCTCGACCGTTCCCGGCGGCGGCAGGTTGTGGCGACACTGAAATTCTGGACTCCCGCCGAGAGCGCACAATCGATGCGTCAGAAGCGGCGAATCCAGCAACCGTGGTCGCTACTGCTGCAGTTGCTCAGCATCATACTGCTGTTATTGGCCATCGCACAGCTACAGTGGGGTGACCGCGCATTCAGTAGCCACGACCATGTCTTGATCCTCGATACGTCGGCGTGGATGGGTGCGCGGTCGGCCAACGGAACCCTGATGGACGACGCGCGAACGGCCGCCCTGGCCTACGTTCACGCCGTGCCGTCCGCGGATCGCGTGATGATCGTCCGTGCGGATGCTCTGGCGACTCCGGTGACACCGTTCGATTCCAGCCGAGCCGCGCTCGACCGCAGCATTCGCGAATCGAAGCCGACTGCCGCCGCGCTGAATCTGGACCAGGCGCTCGAATTCGCCGACCGTGTGCAGAAACTACACTCGAGCCATCCTGGCGAAATCGTGTATATCGGAGCCGGGCGCATTCCGGCGAGCGATGGCATTGCAACGCCGCCCACGAATCTCCGGGTGATTCCCATTGGGAGCCCCAGCGAGAACTGCGGACTTCGCAAGATCGGGCTCAACCGCGTCGACGCCGAGACCTGGCAGGTGTTCGTCTCCGCCCGCAATTATGGAACAGCCCGATGTGTCGCTCCCCTGGCGATGCAGTTCGGCGGAGCCCCGATGGGCAGCCGGACTCTAACACTCGACCCCGGCGTGCAGAGGGACACGTCATTCATGCTGCGAACGCGCGCGGCGGGCTTGCTCGAGATCCGGCTACTCACCACCGACGCATTCCCGGAGGACGATCGCGCGGTGGTCGAAGTACCGGCTCAACCAGCCTTGAAAGTGATCGTATTTTCCACCGAACCGGAACTGCTGCGCCCGCTATTGGCTTCGAATCCGAACGTGACGCCGCTGTTTCGGACACCGGCTGCCTACGATCCGAAGCTGCAGGCCGACGCGGTGGTATTCGACGGCTTCGCGCCCGCGGTTCGTCCCACGATCCCCTCCATTTGGATCGATCCGCCCGCCCAGCGATCGCCCGTCCGCATCCGCACAACGGCACAATCGGCGAAGCTGGTGGGATGGAATTCGGATAGCGAACTCGGTACCGGACTCCACACTAGGGACGTCGAATTCGACACCGCATCCGTGTTCGCACCTGCCGCTGGAGACATATCCATCGCTTCGGTCGCCGCGGGTCCCGTGATCCTGGCGCGGGCCGGGTCGCCGAAATTGGTAGTTTTCGGATTTCACCCCGCACGATCGGCAATGCAATACGAACTCGCGACGCCGCTGCTGTTCGCCAATATCCTGCGATGGATTAACCCCGCGGTTTTCCAGCGATGGGAGTTGAATGCAGGCAGCGTTGGGACCATCGAGGAACGCCTGGAGCGCAACACGAATCCCAACGACGTGAAGGTCTCGTCGGACGATGGCCGCGCGGTCCCGTTCACGGTGGAGAACGACCATCTGCGATTTTTCGCCAGCGCCCCGGGCACCTACCGCGCGCAAGCAGGCGACCGCGAAATCGGATACTCGCTGATGCTTCCCGATGTCGGCGATTCGCAGTGGACCATTCCGGCCGGGGTCCGTCGCGGACTGCCGCGCGTCAGCCGCGTTCGAGCCAGCGTCGCCGATCTCTGGCCGTGGCTGGCACTGGCGGGTGCAGCCGGACTGCTGCTCGAGTGGTTCCTGTACGGACGCGGCCGCCGTGAAGCCTGGGGCGCACGGCGAAAGGTGCAGACACGCTCTCGAGTGCTGCAGAGGAAGGCGTCATGACCTTCGACCGGCCCTGGGCTCTGATCCTGGTTCTGCTGCCCGCGCTATGGGTGCCGTACGAGTGGCGCAAGACGGCGCGGCACTCGGGCCTACTGCTGAAAGCCACCGCCTTCGCCGCCGTTGCGCTGGCCCTCTCGGAACCTCGCATCGCCATTTCCGAAACGAAGATGGCCGTTGCGGTCCTGGTGGACACGTCCGCCAGCATTACGGACACGGATCTGAACCGCGCGTCTCAACTGGCGACGGCCATCGATCATGACCGCGGGCGTAACCAGGTACGCATCATTCCGTTTGCTCGAGGCACTCGCAACCCCGCGTCCGATGAGCACGCGAAAGGCTGGACCCTCCGGCACACGGCCGGCGATGCAAGCCGCAGTACCGATCTCGAGGCAGGCATTCGCGAAGCGATCGCATCCATGCCGCACGGGCTGGTGCCGAGAATCGTGCTGGTGTCGGACGGCAACGAGAATCGGGGCAGCATTGCGCGCGCGGCTCAGCAGGCGCTACAACTGCACATCCCGATTGACACCATTCCTCTCAGCGGGCGCACGGAATCCGGCCTGCACCTCGACTCCGTCACGCTCCCAACGCTGACGTTCACCGGCGAGAAATTCTCCATCGATCTGACAGTGGACGCGCCCCGCGCCGGTCAGGCAACGTTGGAGGTATTGGCCGACGGCAAGACAATCGGCAAGACTCCCGTCCGGTTGGAGCCCGGTACGAATCAGATCCGGGCGCACGCCAACCTGAGCGTCTCCGGCGCCGTGGACCTGACCGTCAGCCTGAAAGCTACCGGGATCGGCGACGTGCTCTTCGACCAGGCAATGACCCTTCGCCGGCCCAAGCTGATCTACGTCTCCGTGGATCCGGCGGGCTCTGAGACGAACCTGTTGCAGGCGTTGGCTGCCGCGCAGTTCGATGTCCAGCGAGTGCCCGATGCAGCCGCGGCGAAGTTGGCCGACGCGCAGGTGCTGGTGCTGAACAATCAGGACCTCGAGAGTATTCCGGGCGTGCGGAAGGTCGAAATCGAGGAGTTCGTCAAGGCAGGCGGCGGCCTGCTGGTGATCGGCGGCGAGCGCAACGTCTATCCCGAAGGCAAGAAAGTGGAGGACGCGTTGGATCGCGCGCTGCCGGCGAAGGTGGCGCCGCCGCGATCGCCCGAAGGCACCTGCGTGGTGTTGATCATCGACAAATCGTCATCGATGGAAGGGCGCAAGATCGAACTGGCCAGGCAGGCGGCGGTCGGGGTCATCGACAATCTGCGGCCCATCGACCAGGTCGGCGTCCTGATCTTCGATAACTCATTCCAGTGGGCGGTTCCGATCCGCCGCGCGGAAGACCGGTCTCTCATCAAGCGACTGGTGGCAGGCATCACGCCGGACGGCGGAACCCAGATCGCGCCGGCGTTGGGCGAAGCTTTCCGCCGGATTAGCGCGACCAAGGGGACGTTCAAGCACATCGTGCTGCTGACGGATGGCATCTCCGAAGAGGGCGATTCACTCGACGTGGCGCGTGAAGCCGCGGAGAAGCGTGTCACCATCTCGACGGTAGGACTCGGCCAGGATGTGAATCGCGCCTATCTCGAAAAGGTGGCTTCGCTTGCCAACGGAAGGTCGTATCTACTGACCGATCCTTCGGGCCTCGAGAGAATTCTACTCAAAGACGTCATGGAGCACACCGGCTCGACGGCAGTGGAGAAACTGCTGCAGCCGGCAGTGGCGAAGAAGGCCGAGATTCTGGACGGCGTCGGCATGGAGACCGCGCCCGCCCTGAAGGGCTACGTGCGGTTCATCGCGAAGCCGACCGCGGATACCATTCTCACCATCGATGGAAGAGACCCGCTTCTGGCGCGGTGGCAGTACGGGCTGGGGCGAGCTGCAGTCTTCGCCTCCGATGCGAAAAGCCGGTGGGCTTCGAATTGGGTGACCTGGCCGGGATACGACAAGTTCTGGATGAACCTGGTCCGCGATCTTCTGCCTCACGCGAATACCGGGGAGGCGAATATCGATTTCGATACAGCCGACGGCAATCTCGTGGTGGACTACCGGCTGGATCCCGAATCAGCGGACCCGAAGAATATCCCCGCGATCTTCGCATTCGGGCCTGGCGGATTCCAACGACCGGTGCCAGTGGTGAAACTCGCCGATGGCGCCTATCGGGGTACGGTGCCGGTCGGATCCCTCCAGGGGCTGTTCCGCATCCGTCCGGTGGCCGATTCTAAATCCTTCCCCGAAGTTGGGTTCTACCGGCAGGAGCAGGAACTGAACGACTTCGGCACCAACGAGTTCCTGCTGAAGAAGATCTCGGAGTTCACCGGCGGGCGGTTCAATCCGCAGCCCAAGCAGGTGTTCGATCCGGCGGGGCGATCGGTGCCCTCGACGATGCGGTTGTGGCCGGGTTTGCTGGGTTTGGCAGTAGCGCTGAACCTAATTGAATTGATCGTGCGGAAGTGGCGCGGATTGTTCCAGCGCACGTGAGGCGGTTCCGGTCGCGCTACAATCCAGCTATATGTTTCTTGGGCTGGAACACACGGCGATTGCCTCGCCGGACCCGGGCGGACTCGCGCAATGGTACGTGGAGACACTCGGATTTCACATCAACTTCCGCTACGATCAGTTCTTCTTCGTGAAGGCGCCGAACGGCACGATGCTGGAAATCATTCCTTCGGAGGGCGAGCGCGGATCCAACCAGCCGAAGGATCCGGGCATCCGGCACCTGGCCATTGCTGTGAACGATTTCGACGATGCGTACAAACAGTTGAAGAGCGCGGGCGTGCATTTTCTGGGTGAACCGTACGACAACCAGGGGAACCGGCTGGTGTTCTTTGCCGATCGCGACGGGAACATCCTGCATCTCATCGCCCGTGCGAAACCGCTCCCATAACCGGAACTGATTTGGCGAGCCGAATCTTCAAGGCCTTCGAATACCGCGACTTCCGCGTGATGTGGATTGGCGCCTGCACGTCCAGCATCGGGACGTGGATGCAGCAGCTCGCGCAGACCTGGCTGGTCTACGAAATCTCGAACTCGGCGTTCTATCTCGGGCTCGATGCGTTTCTCGGCCAATTCCCGATCATTCTGTTTTCTCTGTTCGGGGGCGTTTTCGCCGATCGTGTCAGCCGGCGCAAGCTGCTGATTGCGTCGCAGATTGTTCAAATGGGCTGCGCACTCCTACTGGCCGCACTGGTATTCGGCGGGTTGCGGCAGATCTGGCCGATTCTGTGTCTTTCGTTTGTTGTGGGAACCGCGCAGGCATTCGGAGGACCCGCATACTCGGCGCTGATCCCGACGTTGGTGGATGCGGACGACCTGCCGAATGCCATTGCTCTAAATTCCATACAGTTCAACCTGGCTCGCGTCATTGGTCCCGTGCTAGGCGGCCTCGCGCTGAAGCAACTGGGTGCGGTGTGGTGCTTTGGGCTGAATGGTGTGTCGTATATCGCGGTGATCATCACCCTGATGATGATCCGGGTTCAGTTCAAGCCGGCATCGTATGCCGGCCAGTCGGTGGTGGACAGCATGAAGCTGGGCTTCCGGTTCATCCGGCAGCGCGATTCGATGATCACCCTCATGTTTCTCGCGTTCGCGATGACCGCCATCGGCTTCCCGATGATTGCGTTCCTGCCGATTTTTGCCCGCGACGTGTTCCATCGGGGATCGGAGGCGTACACGGCCTTACTCGCCAGTTCCGGACTCGGCTCCGTGGCAGGCGCGCTGATCGTGGCCGCTACCGGACGCCGCAAGAATCTCGGAAAGGCGGCGCTGATCATGCTGCTGGCCCTGGGAGTCACGATGACTGGCTTCGCGCTGTCGAGGTATATCAGTCTGAGTTGTGTGTTCCTGTTCCTGGCAGGAGCGGCGATGATTGCCGTATTCGCGATGGTGAACTCGCTGGTGCAACTGATCACTTCCGATGACATGCGCGGCCGCGTAATGAGCGTCTACAACGTCGCGTTCCGCGGAGGGATGCCAGTGGGGAGTATCATCCTGGGGAGTATCATTCAACAACTCGGAGCGCCGCCGGTCATCGCTTTTAACGGCGCCATCCTGTTCCTGCTGGCCCTGTATTTCCTACTGGTGCAACGCAGGGTGGCGGCACTTTAGAATGGAAGTTCGCATGTTGTTACGCAGTGCACTGTTGTTGACGACCATCGCCGCGGTATGTGCGGGCGACCTGGAGAAGGCTCGCGACGCTCAGGACCGTGCGGCGCTGGAGCGTGAGATCCAGCAGCTTTCGGCCGCGGCCGCCAAGCAACCCAACGACGCCGAAGCGCAGTACCGCGCCGCGCTGGCCCAGTCGTACCTGGCGGAAATCGCGATCGAGAACCGCGATAAGAATCTAGCAAAGGACGCCGCCGAGAGTGGGATACAGATCGCGGAGAAAGCCGTCGCGCTGAAGCCCGATAACTCCGAATATCACCGGTTGCTGGGCACTCTATGCGGGCAGGTGATTCCCGCCAATATTCTGTTGGGGATGAGATACGGCAAATGCGCGCTGGACGAGGTGAACAAGGCGCTGCAACTCGATCCGAAGTCGGCGCGGGCCTATCTCGCACGGGGCGTCGGCAACTACTACCTACCCTCGCAGTTTGGCGGCGGAGTGGACAAGGCCATCCCCGACATGCAGAAGGCCACCCAACTGGATCCGAAACTGGCGGAAGCTCAACTGTGGCTGGGAATCGCACTCCGCAAGGCGAATCGTAACGCGGAAGCTAGAAAGGCACTCGAGAAATCTCAGCAGCTCAACCCCAACCGAATCTGGGCCAAGGAGCAACTCGAAAAGACCCCCGCCAAGTGATGCGCGACGTCCGGTGGTCGGTGGCGGTGTTCGTCCTCGTCGTGACGGCCCTGAGCTACTTCGTCTTCCCAGGCCACACGTATCTCCAGCAGGATACGCAGATCTATCTGCCGATGCTGGAGAAGCTGGAAGACCCATCGTTGTTCGCACGGGAACTGCTCACTTCGCGGCCGCACCTCGCCTGGACTCTCTACGACGAAACCGCGATGTTACTGCGCCGCACCACGGGGCTCAGCTTCGCCACCATCCTGATTGGTGAGCAACTGCTGTTCCGGGCGCTCGGTGTGTGGGGCGTACTTCTGATCGGCACGTCGTTGGGTTTCACGCGGCGGCTCTCGATGTTTCTCGCGGCGTTGTTCTCACTGGGCGCGACCATCGTGGGACCCGCGGTGCTCACGGTGGAATACGAACCCGTCCCGCGGGGATTCGCCGTACCACTGGTTTTGCTCGCGATAGGGCTGAGTCTGCACCGGCGCTGGATGGCGGCATCGGTCGCGGCGTCGGTCGCTCTGGTCTATCACGCTCCTACCAGCGCACCGTTCTGGGTCCTGTTTGCGATTCTGCTGTGGCGGGCTCGCGAGTGGAAGCCAGTCCTGATTCCGGCCGCGGCCATGGCGCTGCTGGTGGTGTGCTCGCGGCTGCAGCCTGGACTGGTAGAGCGGCAGCCCTTCTTCTCGACCATCAGCCCGGCCTTGATACAACTACAGCGGCTCCGCGCCCCGTACAACTGGGTATCGTTGTGGCCCGCCGCGGTGATCGTCCATTATGTCCTGCTCGCCGCCATCTGCACGCTCGCCATGTGGCGCATCCGCGCGAGACTCTGGGTGAACCACTGGATCCTGTTCCTGGGGCTGATCGGCATCGGACTTGTCAGCATGCCGTTCTCATACGTCACGCTGGAACACTTTCGATGGTCGCTGATTCCACAATTTCAACCCGCTCGCGCGGTGCTGTTCATCACGGTGCTGGGCGTCATCCTGTGTGGAGCGGCGGGCGCGCATGCAGCCTATGAGCGGCGATTTCAAGAGTCGTTCGCGTGGCTGCTGATTCCGTTTATCATCCCGGTGCATCAACTCCTGACACCGCCGTACACCATCGGCAATACTTTGCTGATCGTGTTGCTGGCGGCCTCGGCGGCCGGTGCGATGATCGTCCACGTCACTACTCCTCGCCGGGGCGCAGCGGCGCTGGCGATGGCGGGACTCATGGCTTTTTTCGGAATCCCACTGATGGGCGGCGTTCACAACTACCCGGCGCTTTGGAACGCGGAAACCGGGCAACTGGCGCAGTGGGCTCGTCAGCAGTCGCCGAAAGATTCGGTGTTCCTGTTTCCGTACTCGGGCAAGGATCATCGGGTAGGGCTGTTCCGCGCCGAGGCTCGACGGGCCGTCTACGTCGATTGGAAAGGCGGCGGCCAGGTGAATTACTTCGAGGACCTGGCGCGCGAGTGGTGGGACCGGTGGGAATCGACGGTTGCGCACACGGCGCCGGATGCCGAACTGGCTTCCCGCGGCGTGGACTACGTCGTGGTGGACTGGTGGCACGCGCGATCCGGCGAAAAACCCGTATTTCAGAATCAGGCCTGGCTGGTCTACCGCGTGCCTGGGCGCTAATCGGCGCTGAGGAACCGGTTCATCACGGCAATTAGTTCCGCCGGATGCACTGGCTTGGACAGGAATCCCTGCATACCCCGTTGCTCGCACAACTCCCGATATTGGTCCGAGTAGTTCGCCGTTAGCGCCAGGATCGGAGTCGTGTCGTACCCGGGAATCTGACGCATCATGTCCGTGGTCTCCAGGCCGTCCATTTCGGGCATCTGCAGATCCATCAGGACCAGATCGAAATGCTCGTGCGCGGCGGCGTCGAGCCCCTCCGGTCCGGAACCGACACAGGTGACGCGAAACCGCTCGCGCCGGAGTACGTGCGAAATCACAGCCTGGGCGACGCGATTGTCCTCCACCACCAGAATGTTGAAGTCCGCGCCCGAGACGGCCGCAGGCTCGGGTGCAGCGACCGCAGGCGCATGCAGGGGCAGACGGATGGTGAACGAACTGCCTTGCCCGAGCGTGCTGCTGACTTCGATTTCGCCGCCGATCAGCGCAACGATTTTCTGCGCGAGCGCCAGACCCAGGCCCAGTCCCGGATAGGATCGCGACAGCCCGCTTTCCAACTGCCGGAAGGAGTCGAAGATGACCGCAAGTTGTCCCGGCGCTATACCGATTCCGGTGTCCTCAATACAGATCGACATGGAATCCGGCGCCGTGCGGATGGCCCGAACCTGCACCTCGCCTCCGTGGGTGAACTTGACGGCGTTGCCCACCAGGTTTGAAATCAACTGGCGAATGCGGCGCGCATCCCCAATCACGGTGACGGGAAGGGTGTCGTCGTAGTGGAATATCAGCGGGAGATTCTTCTGCCGCGCCTTAACGATGTGCTCGGCCACGGCGAGTTCGAGCGCCTCCGCCAGGCTGAACTCGTATTCGTCCAGCACCATGGCGCCGGCGACCAACGCCGCGTACTCAAGCGTGCTGTTCAACAGCTCCATCAGACTCTCGGCACACGTTCGCGCCGAAGAGACGTACTCGAGTTGCTCCGGACTCAACTCGGTTTCAAACAGCAGATCGGCCATTCCGATGATGCCGCTGAGCGGAGTACGGATTTCATGGTTCAGACTCGCCAGAAAGTGCGTCTTCAGCCGTTCCAGACCGAGATCCTCGGAGTCATTCGACACAGCGGCCGATCGTGCGGGGTGTACCTGAATGTCGCCCGTCATGTCTACCCTGTATTTATCGGCTGGTACCTCGTAGGACTTTAGCATTCCCCCGCAAACACCCGATACGGGTTCAATCGTCGCTGTCGAACAGGCCGCCGATCGCGCCAAGACCGTGGCGCTCGTCGCCGCCCTTCCTAGCCCCGAACGGAGCCAGTTCACGCCGCATCTTCTCGAGAGTCATACTTTGCACGATCACGCGTCCGGGGCCAGTCAAGGTAGCCAGGAACAACCCCTCGCCGCCGAAGATCGCCGTCTTGATTCCGCCGACAAACTGAATGTCATAGTTGACGCCTTCATCGAAGGCCACGATGCATCCCGTATCCACCTGCAGCACTTCGCCCGACGCGAGTTGGAACTCGATGAAGTCGCCGCCCGCATGGATGAAGAGCGTTCCCGGTCCGGTGAGCCGTTCCAGGATGAAGCCTTCACCGCCGAAGAACCCAGCGCCCAGTTTCTTCACTAGCGCGATGTCCAGTTTCACGCCGGCCTGCGCCACCAGAAAGCTATCGCGCTGGACCAGAACGGTCTGCCCCGCCGCCAGATCGAACGCCTGAATCCGCCCTGGATACGATCCCGCAAATCCGATTTCCCCATCCGCCGATGCACGAAAATAAGTGAGAAAGAGCGACTCGCCCATCAGCTTCCGCTTCACCGCACCCCAGAGCTTCTCGCCGAGCGACTCGCCGGTCATGCGGGTTTCCCACTGTACGCTCGGCGTCTTGTACAGCATCTTCCCAGCTTCCGCGTATACTTCCTGACCCGGCCGCAGCCGCACGCGCGCCACCTGCAGATTATCGCCTTGAATCGTATAGTCCAGTTTCTCAATCGTTGGTTGCCAGGCCGTCGCCGACCCCGGCTTTACAATGTTTCCGCATGAGGGACAAAATCGCGCTTCGTCTCCGATGGCACTCCCGCAGTTCGTGCAAAAAGCCAATTTTCACTCCTCCCGAGAATTTCTCGCAGAATCTGTATCTTACAATGAGAGTAGACTCCCCTCGCATGACACATCGTATTATCGCCGCGGCGTGTTCCGTGACGCTCGCCGCCGCCTTTCTGACCGCCCGCGAAGTCTCCACCCCAGGCTGCGGCACCACGCTCGAACGAACTCGCCAGGAGTTGTACCTCCACCGCCAGTCGACGATCCGGAATCCGATCCGTCGCGCGGGCCGGGGCATGACTCGCGCGGCCATTGCCGCGGCGAGCACGAATCAGGACTTCGGCAACGTCGCGCTGGTCGATAAGTCCGGAGGCGTGGTCGCCCTGCAGAATAAGTTCAACCTGAACAACCGCTCGGTCACCTTCACTGCCGGAGGGGCCAGCGCCTCGCAATACACCGTCGTCTCTACCGCGGGAGGATTCGACAGCACGGCCGCCGCAAACGGCACGAAGCTGGCGGGACTCGGCGATGACGACAGCCGCGGCATTTCGCTTCCGTTCCCGTTTCCCTTCTACGGCCACACCTACCGGACTGCGTACGTCAACTCGGATGGCAACATCACCTTCGTCAGCGGAGACACGGACATCACCGCGCGGTCGTTCGGCCGCATGGTGGCCGGTTCGCCGCGCATCTCGGGACTGTTCTCCGACCTGGATCCGAGTTCCGCGAAAGACTCCGCGGGAGTGAAGGTCTATAGCGAGGCTGGCCGTGTGGTGGTTACGTGGCAGTCCGTGCCGCAATTCTCGGACACAGGATTCGGCCTGCCGCAGACGTTCCAAATCCAGATGCTGGCCAACGGCAACGTCGTGCTTGCATTCGGCACGGTCAACGTCACCGACGCCGTTACCGGAATCTCGCCGGGTGGCGGCACGGGGCCCACGTCGCTGGTATCGCTGGTAAGCTCGCCGGCGGGAGAATTCACCGGCACTGTCGCCGATCAATTCAGCAGCAGCGATTCGGTGGACATTGCCGTCGCCGCTCAACGGTTCTACGAGACGCACGACGACGCCTACGACTACCTCGTATTCTTCAACACGGTAGGCGTCGCAGCCGCATCCGGTGCCGTGGCATACGAAGTGACGGTGCGGAATCAGCGCACCGGATACGGCGACGAGATCAAGGAAAACGGGATGGAGTTCGGATCGCCGCGACGTTTGCAGTCGGTGATGAATATGGGGCCGATGTATCAGTACCCCGACAACCCGGCAGCTACGATCTCGGCACGCGGTCCCACGGGCGATACGGGACTGTCGGTAGTGGGACACGAGGCCGGGCATCTGTTCCTGGCGTTCGTCAGCGTTCCCAATCCCAATAATCCGGACGACAAACCGATGCTCGGCCGCGCGGACGTGCATTGGAGCTTCAACTTCGATTCCGAAGCCTCGCTGCTGGAGGGCAATACGATTCAGGACAACGGCGAAGGCCGCTCGCCTCGATTCCTAACGACGGACACGGTGGAAGGCTACTCGCCGCTGGATCAGTATCTGATGGGGTTTCGTGCGCCCGATGAGGTACCGCCAGTCTTCGCTGTTCTGAACTCTTCATCGCCAGCGGCCCGTGCCCCTCAACGCAATATTTCGTTCAACGGACAACGGCTGAATGTCGCAATTGAAGACGTGATCGCCGCCGCCGGACGGCGTACTCCTGATTCGACCGTCGCACAGCGGAAGTTCCGGTTTGCGTTCGTTCTGATTGCAGAACCGGGCACCACGCCTCCGATGGAGCAGATTCAGAAGGTGGACAACTACCGCGCCGCGTTCGAGCCGTATTTCGCGAAAGCAGCATCGAATCGCGCGGTGGCGGATACGCGACTGGCGCATGGGGTCCAATTATCGCTGGCACCCGCGGCCGGCGTACTGGCTGGCGGATCGGGTCGGGCGACCATCGCCGTTTCCTCCGCCGTCAGCGCGCCGCTGACCTTCCTGCTATCGACGGCCAGCGGATCCGCGTCCGTGCCCTCTTCAGTTACCATCCCGACCGGTGCAGCCGAAGCGGCGTTCACCATCACCGGCGTCCGCGCGGGCGCGGACGACCTCACCGCTACGCCGTCGGATGCCAGCTACGAAACCACCGTCGCGAAGGTGCAGGTGAACGGAGACGTATCGACTCTATCTCTCAGTCTCCTGTCACCACCACAAGTCATCGGAGTCGCAGGTTCCGCGGTTCCCACTGTGCGGGTTCGCGTGACCGACGTGAATCAAGTCCCCTACGCAGGAGTCCGTCTGATTGGGACGGCCACCACGGGGACGGTGAACAGCAGCGCCACCACGGACGAGACCGGAGTCGCGTCGTTCATTTGGACTCCGGCCCAAGATGCCGGGACTCTGCGTCTGTACCTCGAGGCTGCGCCGGCCCGGCTGGTCACCGTCAACCTTACGTCGAAACCCGCCATCGCGGCAAATGGCGCCGTAAACGCGGCATCGTTCCAAACGGGACTCACTCCCGGATCGCTCGGCACGGTCTTCGGCAGCGCGCTATCGGGAGGCCCGTCGGCTGCGGCCAGCTTGCCATGGCCGCACACGCTGGCCGGCGTGCAGTTGCTCATCGACGGCACGCCCGCCTCTCTCACCTACGTCAGCGACACGCAGATCAACTTCCTGGTGCCACCGGATCTCTCGGGCTCGACGGCGACTATCGAAGTCCAGAATCCCGCCGGGCGCTCCGACGCCTTCACCACTCAGTTGTCGGCGCTCTCACCGGCAATCTTCATCATCAATGCAAATAACGAGGCCGCGGTCCTGATCGGCGGCACGGCGTCGACGACCTTCAGCCGTCCCGCAAAGGTGGGAGATACTCTCGAAATCTACGCCACCGGACTCGGTCCCACCGTTCCGTCGACGGCTTTCCCAGGCTTCGTCGAGACGGCCACGAAGCCGCAAATCCTGATCGGCGGCGTTCCGGCGCAACTGGTGATCAGCACCGTTTCGCAGTTCCCGGGACTGTACCAGATCAACGCCGTCGTGCAGGCGGGGACGCCTTCGGGATCCCAGACGCTGAATCTGGTGATGAACGGAATCCGCAGTAACGACTCGAAGATAATGGTGCAATAAACAGTCGTACACTGGAGACATGACCCGACGCGAGTTGCTTGCACTCGCGCCGTTACTGGGAGCGAAATCTCTTCTCGCTAAAGAAGCCCCGACGGCGCCTGTATCCATTGCGAAGTGCGCTTCGTATTCCGAGGATCTGCCTGCACTGATCTCGACCATGTTCGATCAGATCGGCGGCGCGGGACGGCTGGTCAAGAACAAGACCGTCACCATCAAACTCAACCTGACCGGCAGCCCCGGCCTGCGGTTCCAGGGCAAGCCGCTGGGCAGCACCCATTACACGCACCCGAATGTGATTATGGCCATGATCCACACACTGGATCAGGCGGGGGCGCGGCGCATCCGGCTGGCGGAGAGTTGCTGGGCGACGGCGGGACCGCTGGAAGAGTACATGCTGGATTCGGGCTGGAACGTCCGCGCGATGCAGAGTCTCTCTTCGCGACTGGAGTTCGAAAACACGAACGCGCTCGGGAAGGGCAAGAAGTATGCGCGGTTCAAGGTGCCGTCGGGCGGCTACATCTTCCCGGCCTACGATCTGAATCACGCCTACGAAGATACCGACGTGTTCATGTCGATGGCGAAGCTGAAGAATCACGCCACGTGCGGCGTGACGCTGTCGATGAAGAACATCTTCGGCATCACTCCGGCATCCATCTACGGCGACGACGCCGGCCAACACGAGCCCAACGAGAATCCGGGCAAGGGGCGTGTGAGTGTTTGCCACATGGGCAAGCGCGGTCCGGCAACGAGTTCGCCGCAGGAGATCAATCCGAACTCAAGCCGCGAGCCTGAGCACCGGATGCCGCGCATCACGGCGGAATTGAACTCGGCACGGCCCATCAATATCGCTTTCATCGAGGGCGTCGAGACGATTGCCGGCGGCGAGGGACCGTGGATCAAGGGAATCCGCTGGATCCGCCCGGGCGTGATGCTGCTGGGGACGAATCCGGTGACGACGGACACGATTGCGACATCGGTGATGGGATACGATCCGCGAGCCGATCGTGGAACGGCGCCCTTCGAGAAGTGCGACAACACGCTGAAACTGGCGGAGGCGCTAGGAGTCGGCACCTGCGATCTGAAGCGGATCGAGGTGGTGGGCGCTCCGGTGGCGAGCGTGCGATTCCCATTCAGCGCGTAACTGCCCGGCGAGCCTAGTTTTTTTCGTTTGGAGTAGCGCAGCTAACCGTTAGACACAAAAGCGATCAGCTGATCGGAAGAACTTGAAACGCGGTTGCCCGGCCAGGATCAAAGATATGTGGTTCTATCTCGCTTCAAGCGCCGCCTGATCCCTATCTTCTTGACACTGCTGCCGTTGGCGGCGATTGCGCAAGAGAACCAGTTCGAAGGTCAGCGCATCGTCGAAATCCAATTCAACCCGGCCAAACAGCCGCTGGATCCACACGATCTGGCGGCGAAACAGACGTTGAAACTCGGCGACCCGCTGAAGGCGGAGGACGTCGGCAAAGCTATCGATGCGCTGTACGCGTCCGGCCGCTATACCGATATCCGTGTCGAGGCGGAACCGGCTCCCGGTGGAGTCACCGTGCGATTTGTGACCTCGGAGCAATGGTTCATCGGCCATGTCGGGGCCCAGGGATCGCTCAGCCAGCCTCCGAACCGCGGCCAGATTACCAATGGCACCATGCTCAATCTCGGCCAGCCCTTCGACGAGAGCAGACTATCCGAAGCTGAAGCGCGCATCCAAAATTTACTGCACGCCAATGGATTTTACGAATCGAGTGTACACAATGACATCGATCGCGAAGCCGACGTCAACCAGGTGAACATCACCTTCGTACTCAATACCGGCAAACGCGCGAAGTACGAGCGCCCCGTTGTGACCGGCAACACGATTCTGTCCGACGACACCATCGTCGGCGCGACTGGTTGGCAGGTTCGCTTCATCCACTGGTACAAGAATGTGACTGCGTCCCGAACCCGCGGTGCCGTGCCAGGAATCCTGAAGCAGTATCAGAAACGGAACCGGCTGATGGCCACGGCTGCTATTACGGACATGCAGTACGACCCCGCGAACCGGCGTGCGAAGGGAACGATTGCAGTGGAAGCCGGTCCGAAAGTGGACGTGCGAGCCCTGGAAGCAAAGGTGTCCAAAGGCACGCTGAAGAAATACGTGCCGGTGTTTGAGGAACGCCGGGTGGATCGCGACCTTCTGGTGGAGGGTGCCCGCAACCTCCGGGACTACTTCCAGAACCAGGGCTATTTCGACGTCAACATCGACTTCCGCCAGCGGCAGGAGGGGCCCGACCAGGTGGTGATCGAGTACATCATCAGCAAGGGGCAGCGCTTCAAACTCGTGGATGTGCAGTTGACGGGGAATACCTACTTCGATAACGAGACTCTGCGGGAGCGAATGTTTCTGGAACCTGCCGGCTTCCTGCGATTCCGGCACGGCCGGTACAGTGAAGCGATGCGGTCGAAGGATGAGGAGAATATCGCGAATCTTTATAAGTCGAATGGGTTCCGCGATGTGAAGGTCACCTCCAACCTGATTCGGAATTACAAGGGCAAAGACGGTGACATGGCAGTCACCATGCACATCGATGAAGGCGAACAGTGGTACGTCGACAACATCGCACTAAACGGTCTCCAGCAAATGGACAAGGAATATCTGCGCAGTTTCTTGAGTTCGCTGCCCGGACAGCCTTACAGCGAGTACAACGTCGCCGTGGACCGCGGCGCCATTCTGACCCGTTACTATAGCGACGGATACCCCGAAGCCGGTTTCCGGTGGCGGGTCATTCCCTCCTCCACTCCCCATCACGTCAACCTGGAGTACCGCGTATTCGAGAACGAGCGGAAATATGTTCGAGACGTGCTTGTGGCCGGAGCAACCACAACCAAGCCGAGCATCATTCAAAACAACATGACGCTCAAGCCCGGTGATCCGCTGTCGCTGAGCGCGATGACCCAGGCACAGCAGAATCTTTACAACCTCGGCGTTTTCGCCAAAGTCGATACGGCGGTTCAAAATCCCGACGGCGACACGCAGTACAAGTACGTGTTGTACGACATCGAGGAGGCCAAGCGCTACTCCATGAATATCGGGTTCGGCGCTGAGGCGGGACAAATCGGCGGAACCTCTCAGGCGATCAATTCGCCCGTCGGAGGGAACGGCTTCAGCCCCCGAGTCTCGCTCGACTTATCGCGGCTGAACTTCCTGGGACGCGGCCACGTGGTAACTCTGCGCGGCCGTGTTTCCAGTTATGACAAGCGCGCGTCCTTTAATTACACTGCTCCCCGTTTCCGCAACGTGGAGGGCCAGAATATTACGTTCACAGCCTTGTATGAGAGCTCGCGAAATGTCCGCACATTCTCATCGAGGCGCCAGGAGGCTTCGGTTCAGATCTCGCAACAGTTCACTCGCGCGACTACGGGTTTGTTCCGGCTCACCTACCGCCGGGTCAGCACGAGTGACATTGCTATTCCGACGCTTCTGGTTCCTCTACTATTGCAGCCGGTACGTCTCGGGCTGGTCTCGGCCAACGTCGCGCAGGATCGCCGCGACAATCCAGCCGACGCCCATCGCGGAATCTACAACACCGCCGACATCAGCGTCGCCACGAAGATTCTCGGATCGCAGCGCAGTTTCCTGCGGACTCTGTTGCGCAATGCCACTTACCACTCGCTGACTCGAGACGTCGTACTAGCTCGGGAAACCACCTTCGGAGTTATCTTCCCGTTCAATGTTCCGGCCGGGGTGAGCCGGGACGACTCCGTTCCGCTGCCGGAGCGCTTCTTCGGCGGCGGCGGCGTTTCCCACCGCGGCTTTCCGGAAAACCAGGCGGGGCCGCGTGACATCGGCACTCCCGCCGGACCTGGTGCACCGGCGACTCAGCCCACCGGATTCCCGCTGGGCGGCGATGCGGTTCTGTTCAACAAGGTGGAACTGCGGTTTCCGCTCATCGGCGAGAACATCGGCGGCGTTTTGTTCGAGGATGCGGGGAACGTCTATCGCAGCGTCGGCGATATTTCGTTCCGCAGCTCGCAACGCAACCTGCAGGACTTCAACTACATGGTTCATGCCGCGGGGTTTGGCGTCCGATATAGGACGCCGATCGGCCCGGTTCGAGTGGATCTCGCGTATACCTTCAATCCGCCGAGTTTCCTCGGATTTAAGGGCACCTACGCGGATCTGCTGCAGTGCAATCCCACCCTGCCGCAGGATCAATTGCCTTCCCAGTGCCAGACGGTGAAGCAGAGTGTCGGCCATTTCCAGTTCTTCTTCTCGATCGGGCAGACCTTCTGATGAGGCGCCTTTGCACAATCGCATTGCTCGCCTGTTGCACGATGGTGGGTGCTGTCATCATCGACCGGATTGCCATCGTAGTTGGCGGTCAGCCGGTCAAGGACAGCGACATACAGCAGGAGGTTCGCGTGACGGATTTCCTCAATGGCGATCCTCTCGATCTAAGCCAGCAGGCGCGCAAGACCGCGGCGAACCGGCTTATCGATCAGGCGTTGATTCGTCACGAGGTGCAGGTGGCCCGATATCCCGAGGCGACTCCGGAGGAAGTCAACGAATTGCTCACTCAAATCCGCAAGCAGCGCGGGAACCTGTCTTCCACGCTCAAGCGCTATGGCATCAGCGAGGACCAATTGCGGCGCCACCTGGCCTGGCAGGTCACGGTCCTCCATTTCATCGAACAGCGCTTCAAACCGGGCATTCTGGTCAATGACGAAGATGTCCAGCAATACTTCGAGCAGCATAAGTCGGAGTTTCAGAAAACATCTGCCCAGCCCGTCACGCTCAACCAGACGGTTCGCGACAAAATTGACACTCAGATTACCGGCGAGCGTGTGAATCAGGCATTTTACTCATGGCTGGACGAGACGCGAAAGAGCGCAAATATTAGATACCTCGAGGCGGATTTGAAATGACCAAGGGGCGAAAGATTGCAGCCATCGTTGCGGGATCCATCGGCGGACTCATCCTTCTAATCGTCGTGGCGGCCGTTATTATTCTTCAGACTCCGTCGTTCCAGCACTATGTGCGCGACAAGATCGTCAGCATCACCGAGCAGAGTACGGGCGGAAAAGTCGAATTGCAGGCGTTCAACTTCAACCTATGGCATCTCCGCTCCACCATGTACGGATTCGTTCTACACGGGAACGAACCCGCCGGCTCCAGCCCGTTTTTCCAGGCACGAAAATTGGAGGTGGGATTGAGCCTCTTCTCCGGGCTCTATCACACGATCAATTTGCGATCGCTGACCATTGACGATCCAAGAGCAAACGTGATTGTGTATGCCGACGGCACGACCAACGTCCCCTCGCCGAAAACCACATCCACCAGTTCCACCAGCCCGCTTCAGACGGTAGTGGACCTCGCGATCGGCCATTTCGAAATCCGCAACGGCATCGTCCGCTTTGCCGACCGGAAAACGCCGTTCGACGCCATGGGCGATAACCTCCGCGCGCAGCTCGATTTCAATTCGGCGAACAAGACATACCAGGGCCGGCTCTCGACCGATCCGCTGAAGATGCAATACGGGCACAACCAGGTAATGAATCTGTCTGTCGTGTTGCCGGTGGTCCTAGGCGTGGACAAAATTGAGTTCAACCAGGCGAAAATCGCAACGAAACGCTCGCAGGCATTTCTCAGCGGAGCCATGACCAATTTCAAGAATCCCGAGATTCACGTCAAAACCAACGGTGATCTGGCGTTGTTGGATTTGCAGGATGCCGCGGGAATTGACGTGTCGGATCAGGTTGGGAAAACGCTGCCGGGGACCATCAAACTCGATGCAACCGCCACCATCACCGACGACAAGTTCGAGGTGACGGGTGCTCACCTCCAACTCGGCGAGAGCAGCGCCGAGGCATCCGGAGTCCTGAAGCGAGTGAATGATGGAATCGACTTCCACACCACCCTGAAGCTTGGCGAACTGGCGAAAATCTTCAAAATCCAGTCGGCGCCGCAGGGCACCGTAAAGGCGAACGGCACGGCGGAGTTAACCATGCCGCTCGGCTATCAGATTACCGGCAGCGTGGAAGGCAATAACTTATCGTTCCAGCAGGGGACTAAGCGGATCTCGAACATCGACCTGTCATCTAGATTCATCGTCAACAATAAAGAGATCCAACTCCCGGGCATCCGTCTGAGCGCGCTGGGCGGCGAGTTCACCGGCGACGCGTCGCTCCAGAACATGCGCCAGTTGAAGCTCGACGGCAAACTGAAGAACTTCGACCTGAATACACTGTCGGCGATGTTCATGGAGAAGCCCCTCGACTACGGCGGCGCGGTCTCGGGCACCGTGCATGCGGAGGGCGATCTGAAGGCCAAAGGACTCTCCGGACTTCAAGCGGAAGCGCACTTGAACGTGACGCCCGACAACAAAGGCATGCCGGTGTCGGGCACCATCAACGCTAAATTCAACGGCGCGACGAACAACGTCGAAATCGCGGATAGCCACCTGTCTCTGCCCCACTCGCGCGTCGACTTATCCGGGACTCTTGGCAAGCAGTTGGACGTACAGTTCAAATCCACCAACCTGAACGATTTCCTGCCGCTATTGCAGGCCACTTCCGAGACGCCGGTTAACTCACTGCCCCTCGAGTTACAAAAGAACGGCACCATTTCCTTTAATGGCACTGTTACGGGCAGCCTGGACGCGCCGAAATTGCAGGGCCAGCTACAAGCCTCGAACGTCACCATGCAAGGCCGGACCTTCGATCGGATTACCGCGAATCTCACGGCTGGTCCGAACGGCGCAACTCTGCAGAATGCCCAGATTACTCGAGGAGCCAGCACTATCCAGCTATCGGCCAACATTGGACTGAAGAACTGGAAGCTCGATAACGCCCAGGCTCTGAGTGTCGACACCACCATCCGCAATGGACAGATGGCGGATCTTCTCGCCCTCATAGGACAGCCGGATCTGCCCATTACGGGAACCGTCAACGCGGACGTTCACCTGAACGGCAGCATCGGCAACCCGCTCGGAAATATTCAGGCAACCATTACCAACGGGGTTGCTTACGATCAACCTTTCGAGCGAGCCCAGACCAACGTGACGCTCGCGGATCGGAAAATTGTCCTCTCGTCATCCGATGTGCTAACTGCCGCCGGCCGCGTGCAGATGAGCGGAGCCTTCACGCATCCGGCGGATAGCTTTTCAACCGGACAAATCCAGGCGCAGGTCAACACCAACCAGGTGCAACTCGGCCAGTTGGCGGCGCTGAGACAGAAGATGCCCGGTCTGGCCGGCACCTTGGAAACGAATGGGCAATTCACCGGTGCACTGGAAGAACAAAAAGGCAACACGCAATTCCTGTTGAAGAGCGTAAATGCCGACGTGAGTGTTGCCGGACTCCAGATGGAAGGCCAGGACTACGGCAATCTCTCCGCGACTGCCCGCACCAGCGGAAATACCGTGAACTACGACGTGAAATCGGATCTCGCGGGATCGTCCATCGCCGCCACCGGCCACACGGAACTCCAGCCGGATTATCCGACCACTGCGACCGCGAATATCGACCGTCTGCCTCTGGAACGAGTGCTCACGCTGGCCGGAAAGAGCAGCATCCCTGCCAGCGGCATGCTCTCCGGCCGCGCCGAGTTCAGCGGCACTATCGATAATCCCAACGCATCCGTCAACATGACGCTGGCGAACGCGAAACTCTACGGCGAGTCGCTCGACCGGCTGGGAGTCGAGGCGAGTTATACGAATCAGCTCATCAACGTGCCGCGCTTTGAGGTGGTCGACGGTCCGGCCCGGATCCAGGGCAGCATGCGTTATACCCACGCAGCCGGCGATCTGCAGAACGGCACCGCGCAATTCCAGATTGCGAGCAATGCGCTCCCGTTGGAGCGTTTCCAGACGCTCGAGAAGTACAAGCCAGGGCTGTCCGGCACGCTGGAACTGAAAGCCGACGGAGCCGCGAAGATCCGTCAGGTGAAAGGATCCACTGAGTTCCTGCTCACCGCGGTCAATGCGAACGCGAATGCGTCGCGAATGGCAATTGGTGGCAACCAACTCGGCGGATTACGGCTGGTGGCGAGCACCAACGGCGATCGCGTCTCGTACACGCTGAATTCCGATTTCACGGGCGCGAAAATCGAAGGCCGCGGCGAAACCGTTCTGCAGGGGAATTATCAAACCCAGGCGCAGTTATCGTTTTCCAACGTCACGTACGCCGGAGTGCGGCCGCTGATTTCGTCCAACTCGGCCGCGCCGCCCCCATTCACGGTTGCCGCGGCCGGCCAATTGAATGTCAACGGCCCAGCGGCGGATCCGCTGCAGATGAGTGCTCGGCTCGCGGTGAACCAGTTGGAGTTCGCCGCCAAGTCGCTCGCTGAGGGTGCGCAGAGCGTCGCGCTGAAGAACGATCAACCGATCGTGATCACGCTTCAGAACGGAAAAGTGCAGGTGAACCATTTCCGGATTGTAGGTCCCCAAACCGAAATCGTGATGGCGGGTACTGCGGGTTTGCAGAGCGGCGACCCGCTCGATCTGACGTTGAATGCCGATACGAACCTCGCCATCCTGCAGCAGCTTTCGCGGAACATCTACTCATCCGGAACCATCGTGGTCCGAACCATGGTTCGCGGAACCAGATCCGACCCCAAGGTCAACGGGCGCATGGAATTGAAGAACGCGTCGCTGAACTACATCGACTTCCCGAACGGGATTTCGAACGCAAACGGAGTAATCCTGTTCAATGGCACGAACGCCACTATCCAGAATCTGACTGCGGAGTCGGGCGGCGGCAAGCTCAGCGCGAATGGTTTCATTTCGTACGGCGACGCCGCGATCGCCTATGGTCTGAAGGCGAACGCCAAGGGAGTCCGCGTCCGCTATCCACCCGGCGCAAGCGTCGAAGCTAACGCAAACATTGAACTGACGGGCACCACTCGCAGCAGTCTTCTGCACGGCGACGTCGTGATCGATCGCCTCGGATTCAGTCCGCGTTCCGACTTCGGGTCGCTGCTCGCCAACACCTCATCGCCGGCCCAGGTGCCGGTAGCGCCGAGCGGCCCACTGGCGGGCATGCGGCTGGACATCAATATCCGCACCGCGCCGGACGTGGCATTCCAGACGTCGCTGGCGGAAAACATCCAGGCGAGTGCGGACCTGCATCTGCGCGGAACCGCCGCCACCCCCGGAATGACAGGGCGCGTCAACGTCACCCAGGGCGACATCATCTTCTTCGGCAGCAAGTACACCATCAACCAGGGCACTGTGTCGTTCTACGATCCGATGCGGATCAATCCCATCCTCAACATCGATCTCGAAACTGTCGCGAAAGGCGTGACGGTGGTCCTCAACGTCGCGGGTCCAGTGGACAACATGAAGCTGACCTACCGGTCCGATCCGCCTCTGCAGTTCAACGAAGTGGTCGCGCTGCTGGCCACCGGCCGCACGCCGACATCGGATCCGAATCTGGTGGCGCAGCAGCCGTCGACGCCTGCGCAGAGCATGACGCAAATCGGCGAATCGGCCATCGTGAGTCAGGCCATCGCGAATCCGGTGTCCAGCCGGCTACAGAGAGTGTTTGGGGTCAGCAAACTGAAGATCGATCCGACTTTCACCAGCGGATCGGAATTACCGCAGGCCCGGTTAACCCTCCAGCAACAGATTTCGCCGAGCATCACGTTCACTTACATCACGAATTTGAATCAGACGAATTCGCAGATCATCCGCGTGGAGTGGGCGTTGAACCCGCAATGGCTGGCCACCGCGACGCGCGAAGAGAACGGCCGCTTTGGCGTCGACTTCTTCTATCGGAAGCAGTTCCGCTAACTAACTACTGATGCGCCGAGTATTGTTGCTGCGGCGGCTTCAGCTTGACCTCGATGGTCTTTTCGTCGTCTGTAACATCGAAGGTGTCGCCGAAGGTCTGGTATCCCTTCGCGATAACTTGCACCAGTAACTCGCCCTGAGGAAGCTCGGGGATTTTGGCGATCCCTTCCTGATTCGTGCGCATCTCCCAACGAGTCATCACCTTCTTGCCCAGTTTGACAACGGAGTGGCCTTTGACGAACTTCACAATTACGGCGGCCCGATCCACCGGTTTGCCCTCGAGATTCACGACTTTGACGCGAACTTTGGTCATGTCGCCTGCCATCATGGGCAGGGCCAGCATGCCCACTACAACAATCGATGCCAGCTTGATCATTTCCTTTGATTATCCCAGAGAGCAGTGCTGCACGTGGAACCGGGGAACCGGTAACGGTTGCGCGCAACGAATCCATACACTGCCTCGCCGGCGGGATCGCCAACTGGACTGAATGCGACCGCCGCCGCCAACATCATCCACGGCTGTTTGCGAACTGCGATTGCCGCGACGAGCCACGTCAAGGGAACCCGCGGCAGGATGCGCTTCGCCGCTTGCCATCCATGGGTAGTGCCGCTTTCGGAAACCAAATACACCGATGCCTCGAGTTGTTCGCGCGAGATGCCGAACCGTGCGGCCTCGGGACTCTGCAGCGGAAGCCAGCGCATGGTCCCGAACCAATCGAGGCGCCCCGTGATCTCCTTGATGCGCGTACAGATCGCGCAATCGCCGTCGTAGATGACCGTAGCGGGCATACCTATCCGATGTCCGGCAGCAGAAACGGTTTCGGATCTCCGGCCGCGCGCGTCACTGCTTCCGCCGCGAGATAGCCGCTACGCACAGCCCCTTCCATGGTGGCGGGCCACCCCGACCGCGTCCAGTCGCCGGCCAGGAACAGTCGCTGAATGGCGGTCGAAGCTGGTGGGCGCTTCGCCTCGAGTCCCGGCGCCGCCGAAAACGTCGCCCGAACTTCCTTCACCACATGAGCCCGCTCCAGTACCGCATCGTGTGCCGCTGGGAAGAACTCGGCCAATTCCTTCAACGCGAGTGCGATCACGTCGGCCCGCGGCACATTCACCAGACTCCGCGACGCACTCACTACTAACTGAATGTAGCGGCCGCGATCCTTGTTGAACATCCACTGTATGGTCCGATCCAACAGCGTCGCGTGCGGCAAGTCCGTGATCGGGCGATCGAACCACAGATGGATTCCCGTAATCGGAGAGTGCTCGAACGAGTCGAGCGGAATCCGCAAATCGGGGATCAATGCACCGACGCGCTCAAACGGAACGGCGCAGATGAAGTAGTCGGACTCGTCGCACGCATCAGCGGTTCGAACCGCCCGAGCCGCCCCATCCTCCACCACAACCTGCGAAACAGCACCACGCATTCGCAATTCAACGCCGGGTAATCGCGACCACGCAGCAGCCCCATATAACTCGCCCAACGGCACCGCCGGAATACCCATCTCGTAGCTGTCGGATCGCGCGAGGAATCCGAGCCGGAATACCTGAAACCCGTGCAGAGCCGACATTCGGTCGAGTTCCTCATTGATCGCACTTACCAGCACCTGTCGCCAGAACCGCTCGATGGCCGCGGGAGTTTGCCGCTTCTCGCGAAGCCACGCACCCATCGTGATTCGATCCAGATCGGGGCGATTGGCTTCGCTTCGCAGCGCGAGGATCCCGCGCGCGACGGCTAACTTGTCGGCCATCGAGAGAAATCGCATGCGCGCGAACGACTCGGTGAAATGTAGAGGAGCAGGCAGGATTCCGGCCGAGAGCGTCGAAATACGCCCGCCGGGCTCGATGAAGTAGAACTTGCGATGGAACTCGATATCGTGTTCGACACCGAGCCGCCGGTAGAAGTCGAGCAGATTGACGCAACACCGCAGCAGGATATGCTGGCAGTTGTCGATGGTCTCGGCGATCTCGTCCGCCGAAGTGACGGGATAAGACGTAGCACGTCCACCCAGGAACCCGCGAGACTCATACACAGTCACGCGATATCCGGATTCACCCAAGGCCGCGGCTGCAGCGAGCCCTGCCAATCCACCGCCGATGATGCCTACACTCGGCATTCGGCCGGGACGAGTTCCCAGTCATTATTCCGGATACGGCGGCCTCCGCCCCAGTTGCTATCGTTCAAAATCTCAATAACGATCCAAACGAGGACGACAATGGTGAGGATGTCGGTAGGAGAGAAGTCCATGAGTTCACTTCACTATGAGCAACTTCCGGCCAACTGACAAGAACCGAACTTCACGGTACTTCAGAACCAATAACCATCCCAGAGTCCCATAGCGATGCCGATCAGGGTACCGATCACCGGAAATAGGAGTACCACGAGAGCCGTTCGAATGCGCCAATCCCATTGGGACGGCCAAAAACTAACCAGTAGTTGCGGAATCAGTACTAAGGCTAGCACACCGTAATAGGTGCTCGCCCCGTGGCTGCACCAGGGACAATGCCTCGCGCCCGGGGTATGAATATTACAGGCGATAGCCGCGCCGGCCCATAGCGGCCTGCATCCGCACTGGAAGATCACCGCGCAGAGATCGATGAAGAAGACATAGGTGAGGGTGCCGGCGAAAGCGAAGATCGCCGCGCGCGCCAATAAGCTTTTTGCGTTCACGACTACTACAATCAAACCATGACACTCACTGGAAAACGAATCGCGATGCTCGTGGACAATGTCTATCAGGAGATGGAGGTGTGGTATCCGCTGTACCGGTTCCGCGAAGAGGGTGCGGAAGTAGTGACTGTGGGCGCCGAGGCGGGGCGCACCTACACCAGCAAGTTAGGATACCCGGTGGTGTGCGAGCGCTCCTACGATGTCGTGAGCGCGCACGAGTTCGACGGCATTATCGTCCCAGGCGGATACGCGCCGGATCACATCCGCCGTCATCCGAAGGCGAACCAACTCGTGCACGATATGAACGCGCAGGGCAAACTCGTCGCCGCCATCTGCCACGGACCGTGGGTCCTGTGTTCGGCGGGCGGCATGCTGAAGGGACGCCGTGCCACTTCGTTCTTCGCCATCAAGGACGACGTGGTGAACGCGGGCGCGCACTGGGAGGACGCTGAAGTAGTTGTCGATGGAAACCTCGTTACGTCGCGCAAACCCGACGATCTGCCCGCATTCTGCCGCGCCGCGATCGCCGTCGCCGCTCACGCTCCGGTGGCCGCGTAATGAGCCAGAACGCGGCTCCCGGGTGGGATGCCGGCCTGTATGAAGGCAGCTTCGCCTTCGTCTGGAAGAAGGCGAGCGGGATGATCGATCTGCTCGATCCCACCGCCGGCATGACGGTGCTCGATCTCGGCTGCGGCACGGGACATCTGTCGCATGAAATAGCCCAGCGCGGCGCCACGGTCACCGGACTCGACAGTTCTCCGGCGATGGTGGCGCAGGCCCGCATCAACTACCCGAACTTGAAGTTCATGTTGGCCGATGCGTCCAACTTCACGTTGCCCGAACCGGTGGACGCCGTGTTTTCGAATGCCGCGCTCCACTGGGTTCTGAAAGCCGAAGATGCCGTACGGTCGATTCGAGCGGCACTGAAGCCGAGCGGCCGGTTCGTCGCGGAATTCGGAGGAAAGCACAACATCTCCGCGATTCTTGCGGCCGTCCACGCCGAGACCGGTGCGGAGAACCCCTGGTATTTCCCCAGTCTCGGCGAGTATGCGACTCTGCTGGAAGCGAACCGGTTTCGAGTGGTGCAGGCGTCGCACTTCGCACGCCCCACCAAACTGGAAGGCGTTCGCGGAATGGAGGACTGGCTCGAGATGTTCGGCACCGGCCTGCTGTCGCACGTGGACCCCAAAACTCGCGAAGCGGTCGTCGGCCGCATCGTCGATCGTCTCCGGCCAACGCTGTATCGTGATGGCGAGTGGTTCGCCGATTACGTCCGGCTGCGCATCGTGGCCATCGCCGAGGACTGAGTTGCTTCGATACACATCTAAAGCGCACTCGCGTTGGGAGCGATGGTTCCGCGAGAACGGCGACGAAAGGCTCGACGTCCCCATTTCCGGACCGGGTGAGAGCACCATCGGCCAACTCGACATGCACATCTTCGGTCCCAAACTTCGATTCACCCAACTGCTTCGGAACGAGCCAAAGTCGAACGACCGGAATCTGCCGGATTCCAGCATCGACCAGGTTTTCGGATTTGGATCCTCCGAGTGGGATGGCAAAGTCGACATCCCCGCCAGCCGCTTCACCGTCCGCAGGCTAATCGCTCATGCCGTCGTGCACGATCTCCTTTTGACCGAAGCTCTCGAATAGCATGGACAGCGGCGCATACATTCTGGAGCTTCGCGACGTTTCGAAGCAGTATCCATCGCACAAGGCCGTCGACGGAGTGTCTCTCGCCGTTGAGCGCGGCGCGTTCTATTCGCTGCTGGGACCGTCGGGTTGCGGCAAGACCACGACGCTGCGAATGGTGGCGGGCTTCGAAACTCCCACCGCCGGCGACGTGCTGCTGAACGGATCGCGCATTAACGATCTGCGGCCGTATGAGCGTAACGTCAGCACCGTGTTTCAGAACTACGCGCTGTTTCCACATCTGACCGTGCGCGGCAACATCGAGTTCGGATTGCGCCGTCGCGGCGAGCGTGATCTCGACACACCTGTCCGGGAAGTTCTCGAACTGGTGCAGCTATCGGGCAAGGAGTCGCGATCGCCCGCGCAGCTTTCCGGCGGCGAACGGCAGCGCGTCGCTCTCGCACGATCGCTGGTGTTGCGGCCCGAAGTGCTGCTGCTCGACGAGCCGCTATCGGCACTCGATCCGAATCTCCGAAAGCAGGTGCGATCGGAGCTAAAGAGTCTTCAGCGCAGCACCGGCATTACGTTCCTGTTCATCACGCACGATCAGGAAGAGGCGCTGTCGATGTCCGATCGCATCGCTGTGATGCACGGCGGCCGACTGGAGCAAGTCGGCACGCCGGAAGATATCTACCAGCGACCGCGTACGCGATTCGTCGCGGAGTTTCTCGGAGCGATGAACTGGATCGACGGCATCGGCGTGCGGCCGGAGTCGACGCATCTCGCGCGCACGATGCCTGAGAGCGAATCGCGACGGCGCGCCGGGCGTGTTGAGAATTGCGTGTTTCTGGGGAATCGCATCCACGTGGCCACCCGCTTGCAAAACGGCGCGCTGGCGATTGCGGAAATTCATCAAGGCCCTGAGTGTTGGAATGCCGGCGATCCCGTGCACGTGTGGTGGCACGCTGCCGATGAACTCGCGCTCCCGGCGGAGAACGCATGAACCGCCTGCGCACCATTTTTCTCACGCCGGCAGCGCTGGTGATGACTAGCCTGTTCCTGGCGCCGCTCGCCATCATCTGCGCGTACAGTCTGCTCACACGCGGCGCCTACTTCGGACTCGGACTGCCGTGGACCATCGCCAACTACGGGCGGGTCTTCGATCCGCTATATGGCGAAGTGCTGCTGCGATCGTTTGCGCTGGCCGCGGTCGCGACAGTGCTGTGCCTGCTGCTCGGCTTTCCGCTGGCGCTGTTCATCTCGCGATCCGGCCAGCGCAAGAATTTCTATCTCAACCTCGTGATCCTGCCCTTCTGGACCAGCCTCCTCGTCCGCATCTACGCTTGGATCTTCCTGCTACGCGACACGGGCCTGATCAACGCGACACTGCAGAAAATCGGGCTCACGCACGCTCCGCTGCCCATGCTCTATAACGACGGCGCCGTCATTCTCGGACTCGTCTACGGCTACCTGCCCTTCATGGTGCTGCCACTCTACGCGACCCTCGAGCGTCTGGATCCGTTCCTCATCGAAGCCGCGGCCGACCTCGGCGCACGCCCGTGGACGGCGCTGCTGCGCGTCATTGTGCCGCTGGCCGCGCCGGGAATTCGAGCAGGCGTGGTGCTGGTCTTCATCCCCTGCCTCGGCGCGTTTCTGGTGCCCGATCTCATGGGAGGCGGCAAGTCGATCATGATCGGTAACGTCGTGCAGAACCAGTTCACGACGGCTCGCGACTGGCCGTTCGGGTCGGCGCTGTCGCTGGTGTTGATGGCGGCGGTGATGACGCTGCTGCTGGTGCTGGTCCGCCGCAGCGGTGAGGAGTTGTTATGACGCGCCGCAGCGCCTGGCTGGTCGCATGGGCCATCGGCGTCTATGCCTTCCTGCACGTGCCGATGCTGATCCTCGCGGTCTTCAGCTTCAACGGCTCGCGCTATTCCACCTGGATCGGATTCTCGCTCGATTGGTATCGCGCCGTCTTCCACGATCCGCAACTGGCGCAGTCGGCGTGGAACAGCCTGGTCATCGCGATCACCGCGATGCTGATCTCCACCGTCATCGGAACGCTCTGCGCATACGCATTGTGGCGGCGCAGTTCGCCGTGGGTCTCGGGCTCGCTATATCTGTCGCTGGTGACGCCGGAAATCGTGACGGGCGTGTCGCTGCTGGCTTTCTATCAATGGATCTTCCGCCATCTGCGCTGGCACCTCGGTATGCAGACCGTCATCCTCGCGCACGTCGCCTTCTCCATCGCATACGTCGTCATCGTTGTGCTGGCGCGGCTCCGCACCTTCGATCCGGCACTCGAAGAAGCGGCGCTCGACCTCGGCGCCACCGAGTGGCAGGCGTTCCTGCGAGTCACACTTCCCTCGATTCTGCCGGGCGTCGTGGCCGCGGCGCTGCTTGCCTTCACGGTGTCCATTGACGATTACGTCATCACCAGCCTGGTGGCCGGCGTGGATTCCGAAACCCTGCCGATGGTGATCTACGCCATGGCGCGGCGCGGCATCAGCCCGGCAGTGAACGCCATCAGCACTATGATCGTCTTCGGACTCGGCGCACTGATCCTCGTGTCGGAAAGGCTGCGCGAAGCATGAATCGGCGGCTATTTCTGATGGGTGTCGCGGGCGCCGCGGGTTGTTCGCCAAAACGAGCGCGGCGATTGAACATCTACAACTGGTCGGTCTACATCGCGCCCGAAACGGTGCCGAACTTCGAACGCGAGTTCCATGCCGAAGTCCGGTATCTCACCTTCGAAAGCGCCGAGGAGATGCTCGCCAAGGTAGCCGCAGGCAACTCGGGATGGGACATCGTGTTCCCGTCCAACAGCTTTGTCCCGCCTATGCGCGAGCAGGGGCTCCTTGCCAGACTCGACCACACACGACTGCCCAATCTGCAGAATCTCGACCCTACGTTCCAGAGTCCGCAGTGGGACCCGAATCTCGCCTACTCCGTGCCGTACATGAACGGCTCCACCGGCATCCTATACAACCGGTCCGTCCATCCGCCGCCGTTGGCTTGGCGCGACTTCTGGCAGAATCGGTACGGCCATCGCATCACGATGATGGACGATTCCGCGGAAGTGCTCGGAGCGTGCCTGCTGAAGATCGGCGCAGGCGTGAACTCCACCGATCGCTCGAAGTTGGAAGCCGCCAAGCGCGAAGCCATCGCGGTGAAGCCTCTGCTGCGCGCGTTCATCAGCGCCGAGGTGCGCGACCAGGTGGTGGCCGGCGATGTGCTGGTGGCGCAGATCTGGGCGCAAATGGGGAAGCTCGCGTGCAATGAGCGGGCCGATCTCGCGTTCGCCCATCCAGCCGAAGGCTTCCCCCGCTATGCCGATAACATGGTGATCCTGGAAGAGAGCGATCGCCAGGAACTCGCTCACGACTTTCTCAACTACATCCTCCGTCCGGATGTCGGCGCGCAAATCGCCGTGAGCGTGACATCGGCTACCCCGAACGTCGAGGCTCGTAGACTGCTGCCGGATTCAATGCGCGAAGACGCTATTCTCTATCCCCCGCCGGATGTCCTGGCGCGCGGCCAGTGGTTCGAGGCCATACCCGCAACCGCCCAACGTCTGCGCGATCGAGTGTGGACAGAGATTAAGGCCTCTTAGTCTGTTATTGCCCATCCCCCCTTTTGTCCGTCGTCTACTTCACGTATACTGCAAGACTGCTATGCCGACCACCGCATTAGGTCCCATCGAGGGCGCTGCCCGCGATGGGGCGCGTACCTCACGCATCGTAAACGACTTCAGCATCCAGGTGGCGACGGTCAACGGCTCCGGCAGCCAGACCGCCAACAGCGTCCTGATGCGCTCCATTTTCCAGATGGGCATCCCGGTGTCAGGGAAGAACATGTTCCCTTCGAATATCGCCGGACTCCCCACCTGGTTCACCATTCGCGCCAACAGCAACGGATACATCGGCCGCAAGAAGGAGATCGATTTCCTAGTGGCGATGAATCCCGAGACGGCCCGGGAAGATGTGCTGCAACTGGACGCGGGCGCAGCCGTGCTGTACGACGAGCCGCTGAAGCTCAGCGAACTGCGCTCCGATCTGCACTTCTATCCCGTGCCGTTCGACAAACTGGTGGGCCCGGTTTGTCCCGAAGCGAAGCTGCGAAAACTCGTAAAGAACATGCTCTACCCGGGCGTTCTCGCGAACCTGCTCGGGATCGATCTCGAAGAGATACACAAAGCTCTCTTCAAGCAGTTCGGGGCACGCAAAGCCAAAGCCGCACAGATGAACTGGGGGGCAGTTCTCGCCGGCGATGAATATGCGCGCGCGAATCTCAAGAAATCGGATCCATTCGCGGTCGAGCGCATGAACTGCAACCAGGGCAAGCTGATTGTGGATGGCAATACCGCCGCGGCGCTGGGCTGCGTATTCGCCGGCTGTACCGTGCTCACGTGGTATCCCATCACGCCATCTTCGTCGCTGGCCGAGGCGCTCATCGGATATCTGCAACGGCTCCGCATCGACCCCGAAACCGGCAAAGCGACTTTCGCAGTCGTGCAGGCCGAAGATGAACTCGCGGCGGTCGGAATGACCATCGGCGCGGGCTGGGGCGGCGCGCGCGCGATGACGTGCACATCGGGTCCCGGCATCTCGCTGATGTCCGAATTTGTGGGGCTCGGATACTATGTCGAAGTTCCGGCCGTGATCTGGGACATCCAACGCGTCGGTCCATCCACCGGACTGCCCACCCGGACGGCGCAGGGCGACATCCTCAAGAACGCCGTCCTGTCACACGGCGACACCCGGCACCCTGTTTTGTTCCCGTCCTCTCCGGAAGAGTGCTTCACCTTCGCCGAGACGGCCTTCGATCTCGCGGAACATTTTCAGACTCCCGTGTTTGTGAACTCCGATCTCGATCTCGGCATGAACAACTGGATGTCCGATCCCTTCCCCTATCCCGAGCATCCGATGAAGCGCGGGAAAGTGCTGAGCGCCGAGGATCTGAACCGCCTCGGCGGATTCGCGCGTTACCGCGATGTGGACGGCGACGGCATCGGATATCGGACGCTGCCGGGAACGGATCATCCGGCAGCAGCCTACTTCGCACGCGGCAGCGGCCACAACGACAAGGCCCAATACAGCGAGCGCGAGGGCGACTACGTGGAGAATGTCGATCGTCTCGCGCGAAAATTCGAGACCATGCGATCGCACGTTCCCAAACCGCAGATTCTGCCGGCCGAAGGGGCAAAGATCGGAATCGTGTGCTGCGGGACGTCGCGGTATGCGTGCGAGGAATCGCGCGATCAACTCGCCGCCGAGTACGGCATCGCCGCAAGCTATCTGCGATTGCTGGCCTACCCGTTCACCGATGAGCTGACGCAGTTTGTCGACGCGCACGACCGTATCTACATCGTTGAGCAGAATCGCGACGCGCAATTACTGACCCTCATGCGAATGGAGTTCACACCGGAACGAATCGCGAAACTGCGCAGCGTGTTGCACTATTCGGGACTCCCGATCGACGCCCGTAGCGTCACGGACGACATCGTAAAACAGGAGGGGAAATGAGCACCACCACACCCGCACCCAAGAAGAAGACAAATCGTATCGGGCTCGAGGTTCTCTCCTACCGCGGGGGCAAAACGACGCTATGCGCCGGATGCGGCCATAACGCGATCACTGAGCGCTTGATCGAGGTGATGTGGGAGTCTGGCGTCCAGCCCTGGCAGGTGGCCAAGCTATCGGGCATTGGCTGCTCGTCGAAGACGCCGGCGTATTTTCTCGGACTCTCGCACGGATTCAACAGCGTGCACGGCCGTGCGCCCGCGGTCGCCACCGGCGCGCTGCTGGCCAATCGCAACCTGATCGGAATCGTCGTGACCGGCGATGGCGACACGGTTTCCATCGGGCTCGGCCAGTACATGCACATGCTCCGCCGCAATGTGCCCCTGATCTACATCATCGAGAACAACGGCGTGTATGGATTGACCAAGGGCCAGTTCTCCGCGACAGCCGATGTCGGGTCGAAGCTGAAGACCGGCGTGGTGAACGATATGCCGCCCGTCGACGTTTGCCTGGCAGCCATCGAACTCGGCGCGACGTTCGTGGCACGCTCGTTCTCCGGCGATAAGCGTCAGTTGCAGATGATCCTGAAGGGCGCCCTCGCTCATCGCGGGCTGGTGATCATCGACGTCGTGTCACCCTGCACGACGTTTAACGATCACGAGGGCTCGACAAAGAGCTACAGCTATATGAAGGATCACGAGCAGGCGCTCCACGACATCGATTTTGTCCCATCCTATGAGGACATTAGCGTCGAGTACGAGGAGGGCACAACTCAGGAAGTGGAGTTGTACGATGGCTCGCGGCTGATACTGAAGAAACTCGGGCGCGACTACGATCCCACCGACCGGTTCGCCGCCATCCAACTGCTGCACCGTTCACAGGATCCGGCCGAGGTGCTCACCGGCATTCTGTACATCGACACCGACGCGCCAACGCTGATCGAGCGCCTGGAGATGGTGGATGAGCCGCTCGCCACACTTCCCGATGCACGCGTCCGGCCTTCGCGCGAGGCGTTGGAGATGGTGATCGAGGAGCTACGATAGCCGCGCGACTTGGTCGCGACGGAAACACGTAACCACGTGGTCGTTCACCATGCCCGTGGCTTGCATGAACGCATAGCAGATGGTGGTCCCCACGAACCGGAATCCGCGCTTCTTGAGCGCTTTGCTCATCGCGTCCGACTCCGGCGTGCTGGCGGGGACCTCCGCCAGATTACGCCATCGATTCTGGATCGGACGCCCGCCGGTGAACTGCCAGATGTAGGCGCCGAAAGATCCAAATCCCCGCTGTACGTCGAGAAATACGGCCGCGTTCGAGATTGCGCTTTCGATCTTCAGCCGGTTGCGCACAATTCCCGGATCGGCCAGCAGTTCCTCAATTTTCACCGAGTCGTATCGCGCGACGAGGGCGGCATCGAAGTTGTCGAACGACCGCCGGTACTGCTCGCGCTTATTGAGAATCGTCGACCAACTCAGACCGGCCTGCGCCCCTTCCAACACCAGAAACTCAAACAGCGCCCTGTCATCGTGAAGCGGCACGCCCCACTCCGTGTCGTGATAGGCGATGTAGGCATCGCCTTTCGCCCATCCGCAACGGCCGGTCACTTTGTGAAGGTGAGCCGCGCGCCTGTGGTGAACAGAGTGTCGTTACTCTTGCGCCCCGGTAGCGGGTCACTCAGATAGCGGTCGCTAAACGCAAACTGCCAACTGAACCACTTGCGGACGGCCGTAACCAGGGAGGTATCAAAATTCATCCGATTCCCCGAGTTAGAAAATCCGGGATAGAAAAAGAACCGCTGCTGAACCGACGTCGCCTTGTTGAACTTGTGAGTGAAGGTCTGCCCGAGCAATGCTTCGCCGTGAGTACGATTCAACCCGTTGCTAAAGAACTCACGGTTCAGCGCGCCGCCGGCCTGGAGATCCAGGACGGTGGTGTCCGTACTGATCAGGTGATAGCCGATGCCGCCGGCGGGTACGAATCGGAGGTCGAGTGACTGAAACTCGTCTGACTCCAGATCCACCGACCCAAAGGCGAACCATTTCTTCGCGATGTTCAAGCTGTAACTCAGTCCACCGCGCTTGGCGTTGGCCGTGACAGCTGTGTCGCTCCCAATCTGGCCTTTGGAATAAATAGACGTGTAATAGGCGGACATTTTGTCCCGCGTGGTGGCACGAGTGGCCGCCGCCGACAGGTTGAACGTCTGCGAATCCGCATTACCCTTGCTCTGCGCAAACCCTAAATCGAGATTGCCCACCCATAAGTCGATGAGCCGTGGATTCTCGAATCGCCGGATATGCTCCTCGTAGGCTGCCTGTTCGCCCTTGGACCGGATAAACACGACGGACTCGCGCGGGGCAGTCACTTTCCCGGCATTCTCCGTCGCGACATCCACCTCGGTCCCGCTCGCCTGGACGTTGCCCACCAGCACCTGTCCACCCTTCAACCCGACGGTCAGCGGCGCCGCGGAGGTGATGCCGGTCACTGCCGTCCACGGTATGGTAACCTCGCCCGCAAGGTCCGATTTCAGTACTAAATTCTTGCCGTCAAACTTCACAACACTGCCGGAAATACGATCGCCGTTAGTTAGCGTCACCTGGTCGGCTAACAGCGGCACAGCCACGGCGGCGGCCATCAAAAAGGCACACAGATCTCGTCGGAAGGCGAACGGCACTCTCATAATTTGTTCTTTCCCATAATTGTAGCGCGAGGACGCCGGCTCACACGCCGGATAACCCGGAGTCAGCGGAAAACGTCAGAATAGATATATGCTCTCAGCCCGGTTCCGGGGCGCTCTAGCGCTCGCGATGCTGTCATGCGTCCTCCGCGCGCAGGACGCCAAGCCCATACTCGACCGCATCTCGGCGCAGTCCATGCGCGGGCATGTGTCGTTCCTCGCCTCGGATCTTCTGCAAGGGCGCGCGACCCCATCCCCCGGCCTCAACGTCGCTGCCGAGTACATCGCCGCCCAATTCCGCCGTGCGGGTCTCGAACCGGCGGGCGATGACGGCTACTTCCAGACCGCGAAGTTCGCGACCTACGAACCGGTGACGAGCGGAGCCGTGCTGGAGTTGACCAGCGCCGGCCGGAAGATCGCGCAGGACCCCGCCCAAGCCGCATTCACCCTCACATCCGCCATCTCGCTCAATGCCGCGCCCGTGCTGTGCTTCAACGCATCCGATCTCGACAAAGTAAAGGCCCTGAAGCACGACGACGTGGCCGGCAAGGTGCTCGCGCTGTTCGTCGAACACAGCTTCTTTCAAGACCGCCAGGCCTACCGCACCTATTCGGCGGCACGCGCGTTGAAGCCGGCGTTGCTGATCATCGCGGGGCCGGGCACGCCGCGGCAGCGCCGGGCTCGAATGGTCGGGCTGGATGAAGCCGCCGCCGAGATTCCCGTGGTGGCCATTCGCGACGGTGATTTCGCGAAAGCGATTCAATCGGGCGGCACCGGACTGACCATCACTGCGAGTTTCCCTGCCCCCAAAGAGCAACCTGCGACTCTGCGAAATGTGGCGGCCATTCTGCGCGGCTCGGACCCGGCACTGCGCGATACGTACATCCTGGTCACCGCTCATTACGATCACATCGGCGTGAAGGCAGAGGGCATCGGCGACCTCATCTACAACGGCGCCAACGACGATGCCAGCGGCACCGCGTCAGTGATGGAAATTGCCGGCGCCCTGGCGGCAATGAACCCTCGACCCAAGCGCTCCATTGTTTTCATTGCTCTGTTCGGCGAGGAGGAAGGACTGCTCGGTTCCCAGTATTACGGCCGTCATCCGCTGTTCCCGCTCGATAAGTCCATCGGCGACGTAAACCTGGAACAGTTGGGCCGCACCGATGCCAGCGATGGACCGAAGATCGCATCCGCGACGTTCACCGGCTTCGGATTCTCCGATATTCCGACCAGCTTTCGGAAGGCGGGTGAAGAGACCGGCGTCACCGTTTACAAGGACGAAAAGCGCAGCGATCCGTTCTTCGCACGCAGCGACAACCAGGCCCTGGCCGACCTCGGCGTTCCCGCCCACACCATCTGCGTGGCGTTTGAATTCCCAGACTATCACGCAGTCGGCGATGAGTGGCAGAAACTCGATTACGAGAACATGGCGAAGGTGGATCGCATGGTCGCGCTCGGATTGATTCACCTGGCGAATTCAACCACCACGCCGCAATGGACCACGGAGACGGATACGAAGAAATATACCGACGCGTGGAAGTCGATGCACCCGGTGGCCGGCACGCAGTAACTGCTAATCCGGCACTGACCCGGCCATATCTTCGATCAACTTGCGCTCGTCCTTGTTGAATCGCGACTTTAACTCGCCGCCCTTCAACCGCGACTTTCGCTCCGGCGCGGACAGATCCCGCAAGTCGCGAAACTCGTCGCGCACAGCCTCGCGCCGGTCCGCCGGCAAGTCGCTGTATTGGCGGTATACCTTCCGCATCGCGTCCTGCTTCTCCGGCGGTAACTGGAGAAACCAGTCGTACTGCTCACGCAGTTTTTCGCGCTGATCGGGCGGCATCTGCTCATAGCGATCGAGTTGATCCTGCAGTTTCTTCGCGCGATCGGGCGGCAGGCGGTCCATCATCTTCTGCCGCTGGCTCGGCGACAGCCGCTCGATCCCATCCAGCAGCGCAGGACGGTCGTGTTTTCTGTCGTGGCCGCCACGCTGCCCACCGGGGAAACCCGTGCCCACGCGAATCTGCGAATACGCGGGCGCGCAGAGGAAACTGGCAATCGCAAGTGCTACGGTGAATCGCATCCTACATCGACCGCGACGAACTCGAACCCGGCCCCACACGGGGTCCCAACTGCTTTAGCATATCCAGATCTTCGAGCGTCCGCTCTACCTGATCCAGGTCGACATTCTCCACGCGAATCTTGTTCTCGTCCGGCTGAACGAATGCCCGCGGTTCGCGCATCCACAACACGGCGATCAGCATGACGCAAGCGGCCGCCACCGGAATCACAGGCTTCCACGAGAACGGAGTCCACCGCGCAGTGAACATCCTCGCCCACTGTAACGCCGCCGGTTCGCTATTTTCCGCCTCCAGACGCTGATACAGCCGGCGGTTGAAGTCGGGCGAGATTTCCAACTCGTCGCATGCCTCCAACTCGCTCCATAGGTTCTGCTGCGCATCCACCCATTCGCGGCAAGCGCGGCAGTCGCCTAAGTGAACCCGCAGCGCCACCGCCTCCGCCGCCGTGGTCTGTCCCGCGCAATACCGCAGCAGAACATCGGGCTCTTTTCCGTTCTGACTCGGGCACTGGATGCTCATCGGACCGCCATCCCCGAGAAGTGCGCCAATCGTGAACGCAGCCTCTCGTACGCACGAAACAGCAACGATTTTACCGCCGATTCCGAACAATTCAAGGCCGAAGCGATCTGCGAGTAGTCCATCTCCTGGTATTTGTGCATCAGCACGGCCGCGCGCTGATTCGCCGGCAGCATCCCGATGGCGCGCCGTATCTCCTGCATCTTCGATTCGAACACCAGTTGCTGCTCGATGGTGGGCTGACGATCGAATACCGATTTCGCCGGACCATCCGCCCGATCCAGACTCTCCTGCCCCCTCGCGGTCTTGTTATCACGAATCCAATTGAGCGCTAGGTGAGTCGCGATTCGGAACAGCCATGTGGTGAACTTGGCCGTCGGTTCATAAGTCGCGCGCGACCGGTACACTCGCAGAAATACTTCCTGCCCTAACTCCTCGGCGACGGCGCGATCCTGCACCATGCGGTACAGAAACTGAATAACAGACCCGCGATGCCGCTCAAGCAGGCAGCCGAAACTCGTGGAATCGCCGTCGCGAACCCGGAGCATCAGTTCGACATCGTGCTCCAGTGCCGCGACAGCATTCATATCGGAATGAACCCCAACCGGTCCGGAAGGTTGCGTGATGGCGGGCAGATTGGCGGGTTCCATCCGTACAGCGCTAGACGTTTGCCGCCGCCTATCCGGTTTCCAGCAATGTTCCTATTCGGCCTTCAACGACCGTTCCATCAGATCGCGCAGAGCCTCGCGTGCCGGTTTGCCGTTCTCGAGAATCTGATACATCTCCGAGGTAATCGGCATCTCGACGTCCTCCCGCCGCGCGAGATCGTAGGCAGCGTGCGTCGTCTTCACTCCCTCGGCCACCATGTTCATTCCGCCGACGATTTCCGACAGCGGACGGCCGCGCCCAAGTTCGAGACCCACGCGGCGATTGCGACTCAAATCGCCCGTGCAGGTCAGCACCAGATCTCCGAGTCCCGCCAGACCCGCGAGCGTGGCCGGATTGCCGCCCATCGCCACCGCAAGCCGCGTAATCTCGGCCAGTCCGCGGGTGATCAGCGCGGCCATGGTATTCGAACCAAGGTCGAGTCCGGCGCACACTCCGGCGGCGATCGCGATTACGTTCTTGAGCGCCGCGCCGAGTTCCACGCCAATAGGATCGCCGTTGGTATACAGACGCAGCGAAGGGCCCACGAAGCCGGCCTGTATCTCTTGCGCGAGTTCGGCGTCGATGGACGAGATGACGACGGCCGCCGGGTCCCCGCGTGCAATCTCGCGCGCGAACGTCGGGCCGGACAGCACGGCGACGCGCGGCGGGAATCGCTCGCTCACCACTTCCGTAATCACTTCGCTCACCCGCATCAGCGTCCCGTTCTCGATGCCTTTGGTGGCGCTCACGAATCGCATCGACGGCTCCAGGTGCGGCAGCATGCGCCGGTATAGCGGCCGCGCGTGGTGCGACGGCATCACACCCAGCACCACCTCAGCACCCTCCAACGCGTGTTCCAGGCTGCTTACCGGTTCCACCGCGGCGGGCAATCGAAAGCCAGGCAGGTAGAGGTCGTTCTCGCGAGTCGCCACCACGCGTTCAGCCAGGCCGTCCTCATGGATCCACAACCGGACGTGCTCAAACCGCCGCGCGAGCACAATGGCCAGAGCCGTTCCCCAACTGCCGCCGCCGATGATCGCGAGCCGCTTCAAACAGCCTTCTTCGAACCGAATTTGAACACGTTCTCATTGCCGTTGCGGATGCGTTCCAGATTCGCACGATGCCGGTAGACGATGAACGCGCCGGCGATGAGAGCGGCAATCCAGACCGGCGCGGGCGGATGTTCGATGAGCCAGACTCCCAACGGAAAGGTGCCCGCCGCGATCACAGAACCGAGCGAAATGTATTTCGTCACAGCCACCACGATGACGAATACCAGCAGCACCGACAGCAAAGGAACCGGCGCCAGATACAGAAACGCGCCAATAAAGCTGGCGACTGCTTTGCCGCCGTGAAAGTTCAAGAATACAGGGAACGCATGCCCCGCCATGACGGCCAGCGCCGCGGCCGATGTCCAGAACGGATTGCCGGACGTGAACAGCGCCATCAGCCACACCGCCACGAATCCCTTGATGATGTCCAGCAGCAACGTCGCGACCCCGGCCGCGCGTCCTGTCGTGCGCAAAACATTTGTCGCGCCGATGTTTCCACTGCCCGAACCGCGCACGTCCTCGCCCGTCTTCATCTTCACGATCAGATAGCCGAACGGGATCCCCCCGATCAGGTAGTCGACAATCAGAATCACTATCGGAATCATGCGGTGGGTAAGCGAAATTCGTGCAGCGGCGTATAGATGGAGCCCGATGGGCCCGGCTCGCTCAGGTACAGATAGAAACACTCGGCCGTGAATTTGCCGAAGTCGACGGACTCCAGTTGCGCGATGCAGCCTCGTAGAGTCTGCAACGGCACGGGACTCTTGAGGCGAGCCAGCGTCAGGTGCGGCGAATACGCTCGAGTCTCCTGCGCGACCCCCAGGCCGGCACACGCGTTGCCGGTAGCCGCCGCGAGTTGCGTCAACGAATCCGACCCGTGAACGGCAGCGAAAAACACGCGCGGGTTGTGCGGATTCGGAAACCAGCCAAGCCCTTGCACTCCGATTTCAACCGGTGCGGGCGCTTGTACGGATGCGAGCTTCTCAACGAGTTCCGACACTCGATCCTTCGGCCACTCGCCGATGAACTTGGTTGTGATATGCAGGTTATACGCGGGGCTCCACTTCAGGTGCGCCGTTGTGCGGAGGCGCGAAATCAAAACATCCAGACGTTCCTTAATCGGATTCGGGAGATCGATCCCGGTAAAGAGTCGCATACTCCACCGCTCGGCAACTCCTTAGGGTATCGCATTGAGAACTGGAGCGAATCTGGAGTGGGCGGATTCTATCGAAATCAGCGGCTTGCTTGCCGCCTCTTCGATCCTTCCCGAAAACTTCTATGCCCGGCCTGCGATTGACGTCGCGCACGATCTCCTCGGCAAAGTGATCGTGCATCGCCGCACCGCCGGCCGCATCGTGGAAGTGGAGGCCTACCTGGGCCTCGACGATCTCGCCGCGCATGCGTCGGCGGGTATCACCGATCGCACTCGTGTGCTGTTCGGACCGCCGGGCCGCGCCTACGTCTATCTCATCTACGGAATGCACGAGTGTCTCAATTTCGTCGCCGAGCCCGACGGGAGTGCAGGCTGCGTTCTGATTCGCGCGTTGGAACCGCTGTGCGGCGTCACAACTATGCGGACCCGGCGCCCACCCGCGAGACGCCGGCGCGATCTTTGTTCGGGACCCGGAAAGCTGACCGCCGCGATGGGAATCACGCGCGCGCTTAACGGCGCCCGAATTACGGCCGGCAACTTGGTAGTCCGCGCGCCCGCCGATGAGCTCCGATTCGAGATGTGCACCAGCCCGCGCATCGGCATCACCCGCTGTGCCGACTGGCCGCTGCGCTTCTACATCAAGGACAACCAATACGTTTCGCGGTGACGGTATCCTGAGTCTGTGGCCACCCCGCTGCCCGCCATTCGGATGGAACTCGACTTCCGTCCCTCCCCCATGGAAGACCGCCCCGGACTGCTGATTCGCGACCCGTATCAATACTCCGACGCGACGCTGATCGTGCCCCCTCCTCTGGTAGCATCCCTCCAGTGCTTCGATGGACAACAGACGGAACTCGAACTTCGCAAGTCGCTGGTGGAAGTCACCGGCGATCTGGACGTCAGCGACTTACAGGAGCATCTGATCTCGACCCTCAGCACCGCTGGCTTCCTGTTGGATGATAACTTCGAAAAGCTGCGTGAAGCCTGCCAGCGCAAGTTTGCCGAGACTCCCGAGCGTGTGCCGTCGCACGCGGGATCCGCCTATCCGGAAAATATGGCGGAACTCCGGGCCACGCTGCATAACTACCTCGGCGAGCGCGAGGCATCAGCCGATGGTCTGCTTGGAATTGCGGCCCCGCACGTAAGCCCTTTCGGCGGCTGGGAGTCTTACCGCGCGGCATACAATCTGCTATCGCCCGCTTATGCCGATCGGACGTTCGTGATTCTCGGCACCTCGCACTACGGCGAGCCGGATCGATTCGGCCTGACTCGCAAGCCCTTCGTGACGCCTTATGGCACCGCACGCACCGACGCGAAACTGGTGGATGAATTCGAACGCCGCGCGCCGGCCGCAATCAAGATGGAGGACTACTGCCATTCGTTCGAGCACTCCATCGAATTTCAGGTGGTCTTCCTGCAGCACATGTTGGGACCCAATATCCGCATCGTTCCCATCCTCTGCGGCTCATTTGCGCGCAGCATTTACATGGGCGGGCTCCCCGAAGATAATCCGCAGGTCGCGCAATTCTTCGACGTCCTGGGCGACGTGGCCGCGCGCGAACGCAATCTGATGTTCGTGCTCGGAATCGATATGGCCCACATGGGGATGCGGTACGGCGACCGTTTCGCGGCGCTGGCGGACGTGGATGAAATGGCCGAAGTTTCCGGGCGCGACCGCCGCCGCATCGATCACATCAGCGCCGGCGAGGCGGACGGGTTCTGGAGCGATGTGCAGAAGAATCACGACGATCTGAAGTGGTGCGGATCGTCCCCGCTATACACTTTCATGAAGTCGTTGCCGCAAGCCCGGGCGACGCTGCACAAATACCAGCAATGGAACATCGACGAAGCCAGCGTCGTCAGTTTCGCGGGAATGAGTTTTCACGCCGAGTGATGAGTTACTGAGCGCCGCCCGCGATCCAATAACCCGGGCGTGAGCGGATCTTCAACGACGGGCGTCCCTTTACTCGCACATCGATGGTGTGGAATCCCGGCTCCTCCATGTTCGTCGGCGAATAGCTCAGCAGATACTGGCTGTGCAGTTCCTCGCCGAGATCGGTAATCGCCTGATCCAGGCCATGCTGTGACGCGAACGAATACTCGCGGCCGCCGGTAAATCGAGTGTATAACTCGGACGGGTTACGAATGAAAATCCCCTTCACGCCCTTGAAAATCTCCGCGAACACCGGCAGAATATTTCCGGTCTGATACAGGTTCATCGACTCAGTCGGGGTCAACACTCCACCTGTCGGACTGTGATGCGCCTCGGGCGGAATCGCCGTCGGCCGCGGATACGGGGCGCTCCGCGTGAACGAGGACTGCAGATGCGAAATGTCGACCGAGTAAATCAGCACGTTCGCAAACTGCGCGGATTCCAGCACTTCCCGCGGCCGGATGGAACCCGCAATATCGCGAGTCTCGCTGATCAGCAGAATCACCCGCCTGCGGTTTTGCGGCCGCGTCCGCAGCATGTTGATCGCCTGCATGGTGGCGTCGTTCAGCACGCTGGAACTGCTGCCCGCGTGAATCTTTTTCAGCGCCAACTCGACCTTGTCCGGCTGCGACGTGAAGTCCTGCAACGTCTGAATTCGATGATCGAATGCGAGCACCGCAATCTCGCCCGTTTCCCCCGTCACCAGCGCATTCAACGCCGCGCCGATCTTCTGGATCTTCGGAAGCAAGCCCTCCACGTCGGCGTTGGCCTGCACCGCCACCACCAGCGAAATTGGCTGGAACACGATGTCGGCTGTAATCCGCTGATCTACGTCATTGTCGGTTAGCACGAAATCGTTGACACTCAGCCCATTGACAAAAATGCCGTCCTTGTCCGTGACTGTCGTGGGTGCGATGACTACCTTCGTGCCGCCACGAAAAATGGTCTCGCTCTGCTTCGGCATGTTCTCCTGCGCCGAAAGCGTCATTGCTGCAAGCAGAAGAAAAATGGCAGGGGACTTCATAGTTTTTAATTGGACGTCTCCGGTGACACGGTAGTTTCGCGGCGCGCGGCGTGCTCCGTGCGTCCCGCGAGCAGGTCCGCGATGTGCGGAATGAGATTCGCGATGGCGTCGAGCGATTCGACTGCGCCCTTCGGCGAACCTGGGAGATTGACAATCAGCGCGCGGCCGCGCGTACCGGCCACCGCGCGGGACAACGGCGCAAGATACGTGTGCTTACGGCCCTCGATGCGCATCACTTCGGGCAGACCGGGAATCTCGCGTTCAATCGCAGCGCGAGTCGCCTCCGGCGTCACATCGCGTGCCGCCACACCGGTTCCGCCAGTGGTCAGTATGACGTCGGCGCTATCGTGATCGGCGGCATTCTTGAGCAACTGCGCGATCTGCTCGGAATCGTCGGCGACGAGATCGCGGCCTGTCACCGTCCATCCCAGTTCCGTCGCGCGATCCGCAACAGCGGGCCCGGAACGGTCCTCGCGCGTGCCCGCCACGGCAGAGTCGCTCACGGTAATAACCAGAACTCGCATCAGTCCTCGGGGCGAATCCAATCGCCGCTCTTGCCCCCGCTTTTCTCAAGCAGGTAAAGGTCCTGAATTTCGATGCCCTTGTCGAGAGCCTTCGTCATATCGTAGACCGTCAGCGCCGCAACGCTCGCCGCGGTCAGCGCCTCCATCTCAACGCCGGTGGGCGCAGTGGTTACAGCCGTGGCAATGATGCGGACTCCGCCGTTCTCGATGGATGCCTGAACGTCGGCGTGTGTAAGCGCAATGGGATGGCACATCGGGATCAGTTCGGACGTGCGCTTGGCTGCCATGATACCTGCCACGCGCGCCACCTCCAGCGGATCGCCCTTCGGATTATCTCCCAAACGCGCGATGACGGTAGCACTCATTTTCACAAACGCATGAGCGCGCGCAATACGCCGCGTATCCGGCTTTCCGGAAACGTCCACCATCGACGCGCGTCCCGCCTCGTCATAATGCGACAGCTTGCTCATTTCATCAGCACCCGTATTTCATCGCCGGCTTCGTACGATTCGCGATCGGGATCGGCCACCAGAAACGCGTTGGCGCGCGCCATCGAAACCACATCGCTCGACCCGGCCCATCGAACCGGCGTAAGCGTGCCGTCGCTGCACAGTGTTGCGGGAAGGAATCGAGTAAGCCCGGGCCGGTGGCGGAATGGCTCGGCGAGTTTGGCCCACGCGAATGCGAGCGACGAATCGCTTTGCCCTGCCATCAACTCGACTGCCGCACGCGCGAAGAGTTCGAACGTCACCATCGTCGATGCCGGATTGCCCGGCAGTCCGAAAAAGAACGTGCCCCGTGCGCGCCCAAATACGAGGGGCTGTCCCGGTTGAATACGGACGCGGTCGAAGAAAAACTCGGCACCGCAATCCGCCAGCACGCGCTCAACGATGTCGTACTTGCCCGCCGACACGCCGCCGGAAAGCAGCAGCAGATCAAACCCCAATCCTTGCTCCACCAGTTCGCGCGTCGATGACTCGTTGTCGCGAGCCACCGGCAGAATCTCGGGACTCCCACCCGCACGCGCCACCTGCACTGCCAGCGAGTATGCGTTCGAATTACGAATCTGGAACTCGCGCGGCTGTTCGCCCACTTGGACAATCTCGTCGCCCGTCGCCAGAATTGCGACACTCGGCTTCCGATACACGGGCACGACAGCCTTCCCCACCGTCGCCAGCATCGCAATACTCGCAAAGTCCAGGCGCCGTCCGCGAGGCACCACTACCGCGCCGTGCCGCGCTTCCGATCCCTGAGGATTGATCGCTTCCCCCGCCGCCACCGTGCGATCAGAACTGATGCGATCGCCAACCCGTGCGACATGCTCCACCATCACCACCGCGTCGGCCCCGCGAGGCATGGGAGCGCCAGTCATGATCTCCACGGCCTCACCCGGCCCGACTTCGCCCTCGTACGACTCGCCCGCGCGGACCTCGCCGATCACGTTAAGATCGTGCAGCCCATCCGCCGATCGGACAGCGAATCCATCGCGCACCGATCGCGCCACCGGCGGGTAATCCCGATCGGCGGTAACGGCGCCGGCAAGTACGCGTCCCGCCGCATCGGCCAGTGGAATCCGTTCCACATCCGGCACACGCAACGCCGCGCGAACTTCCCGCAACACACATTCGCGAGCCTCAACAAAATCGAGCGTAGCCACTTATGACATTCTAGCGGCCACAAGCCGGCGGCTTACAATGAGAACGCGAATGACTCCCTCCTCCGCGCGACCCACCTCGCTCACCGGCAACCAGATCCGCGGATTTATCGCCTCCTGGGGTGGCTGGGCGCTCGATGGCATGGACTCCTTCATCTACGCCCTGGTCCTCGTCCCCGCCATGCGCGAGTTGCTGCCCGCATCCGGCCTCGACCCATCACCCGCCAATCTCGGCTATTACGGCGGACTCCTGTTCGCGCTGTTCCTCATCGGTTGGGGATTCGCATTTCTGTGGGGTCCCATCGGCGACCGCTTCGGGCGGGTGCGCACGCTGATGCTGACCATCCTCTGCTACAGTGTGTTCACCTTTCTCGGCGCCCTCGCGGCTAACGTGTGGCAACTCGCAGCCTTCCGCTTTCTCGCAGGACTCGGAATCGGCGGCGAATGGGCCCTCGGCGGAATCCTCATCGCCGAGCAACTCCCGGAACACCGCCGCAAATCCGGCGCGGGCCTGATGCACACCGGCTACTACGTCGGCATCTTCCTGGCCGCGATTCTTAACTACACCATCGGTGCAGAGTACGGCTGGCGTGCCATGTTTGCGGCTGGCGGTGCACCGGCGTTGCTGGTCGGCTTCATCCGCTTCGGCGTCAAGGAACCGGAGCGCTGGCAGCACGCGGCTCAGCATGTGCAGGGGCTCGCGAAACCACTGCTCGAACTGTTCTCACCCGCACTCCGCCGCCGGACCATCCTCAACAGCTTCTACCTGCTGATCTCGATGACCGGACTTTGGGCCGGCTCCGTGTACGTGCCCTCGTCGGTAACGCAACTCGCCACCCGCGCCGGATACGACGCAGCGCAGGCGGCGCGGCTCGCTTCCTGGGCGACGATGCTGCTCTCGGCCGCGACTATGGTGGGCTGCCTCATCATGACCCCGCTCGCCGAACGCATCGGGCGCCGCGCCACGCTCGGGGTTTTCTTCGCACTCATGCTCGTGTCCATCGCCGTCGGTTTCGGGTATGTGTTCTATCTGCCCACGCATGCGCTGGAGTGGTTCTTCGCATCGCTGATCATCCTCGGACTCGGCGGCGCCAACTTCGCCGTCTACACGCTGTGGCTGCCCGAGCAATATCCCACCGAGTGCCGCGCGTCCGCATTCGCCTTCGCGACGTCATCGGGCCGCTTCGTCGCATCGGGAGCTACCTTTCTCGTCGGCGCCGCCATCGCTCACTATCAGACCATCGGAACGCCAGTGGCCTTCACCTCGCTCGCGTTCCTCGCTGGACTCGCACTACTTCCCCTTGGCGTCGAAACGAAAGGCAAGCCGCTTCCCGAATGACCATTACCGACTTATTCGATCTTTCGTTCCTCCACCGTCGCCACCACGAAGCCCTCGAATTCGACGGCTGCACCTTCACCTTCGGAGAACTCGACGCCCGCGCAAACCGCATGGCCCATGCGCTTCTGGCACGCGGCTTTGAATCCGGCGATCGGCTCGCCATCCAACTCCCCAACAGCCTCGCACTCATCGATCTCTATCTCGCCTGCACGCGTACCGGCGTTATCTTCGTCCCGGTGAACGTGCTCTACAAGGAGCGCGAAGTATCGCACATACTCGACGATTCCACGCCGCGCTTGTTCGTCACCGATGCCACGGAACTCCAGGCCGAAGCGGAACGGCAGCCCGTCACGCGTCCATCCATCACACTCGACGGCGACTCGCCCGCGGGCATCATCTACACCTCGGGCACTACTGGCACCTCTAAAGGCGCCGTTCTCTCCCATAACAACTTCATCGCCAACGCGACGAATCTGCTCACCTGCTGGCAGATCACTGCCGCTGACCGTCTGCTCCTAGCCCTGCCCCTGTTCCACATCCATGGGCTCGGCAATGGACTCCACTGCTGGCTCGCCTCCGGATGCCGCATGCGTCTGCTCGAACGATTCGATTATCAGACAGCCGCGGCCGAGTTCCTCGACTTCCGCCCCACGCTATTCTTCGGAGTCCCTGCGATTTATGTGCGCATGCTCGAGTTCCCGCCGGAAATCGCATCGAACATGCGCCTGTTTGTCTCCGGATCCGCGCCGCTGCCGCCCGACATCCTCAAGCAGTTCCGCGATCGCTTCGGGCACACGATTCTGGAACGCTACGGCATGACGGAGACCTTCATGAACCTGTCGAATCCATACGCAGGTGAGAGGCGGCCCGGCAGTGTCGGACTTCCGCTGCCCGGCGTCTCCGCCCGCATCGTCGATGACGGGGGGCACGAAAGCGATACCGGCGAACTGTACCTCAAGGGACCGAACGTCTTCTCGGGTTACTGGCGGCGCGAAGACGCCACCCGGGCTGCCTTCGTCGACGGCTGGTTTCGAACCGGCGATCTCGCCGCCCGTTCGCCCGACGGCTACTACACGCTCTGCGGACGCCGCAGCGATCTCATCATCTCCGGCGGCTTCAACATCTACCCGCGCGAGATTGAGGAGTTTTTGATGGAGCAGCCCGAGGTGGCCGAAGCGGCTGTCGCGGGTGTGCCCGATCGTGTGCGCGGCGAAGTGCCGGCGGCCTGGATCGTCCCCAGCGGCGCCTCGTTCGACGCCGGCCTTCTCGAATCCCGATGTCGCGACGCGCTAGCCTCGTTCAAAGTCCCGCGCGTGTTTCATGAGGTCCCCGCGCTTCCACGCAACGCTCTCGGTAAAGTGCAGAAGCACCTTCTCCCGAATAAGTAAGTGGTTGATTCTACCGAGCCCAGCGCGAACCCTGGGCGATCATCATCGGCAAAGACCAACCGCCGGAGTTTATCGGCAGCTTCGATACGGATACTTATGTCTTTACGAGCTACAAATAGCGTCTTTGTCGGTAGGTCGAGAATGAAATCCGGGTTCGCCTGCGGCTTACCCGGCGTAGGAGTTAGCTGCGGAAGGTCCTTTTCGGAAACATTTTAAAGCTTTACTCGCACCCTCCCCCCGCCTATACTCGATCACATGCGGAACATCATTTTGCAGTTAGTCATTGCTACTCTAGTATCTAGTCTATTTTCGATCCGTCTAATCGCCAGCGATTGCTCGGATATCTGCCACAATCAGTACAACACCTGCAGCAGTCAAGCTACCTCGATGCAGAACAGCTGCACGGCAACTATCGAGTCCGACTATAACCATTGCACGACGGATGCACAGAATGTGTACAACAGTTGCAGTTCCGACTGCGGCTTTGAAAAGAACTCGTGCATCAATTGTTGTGCGTCGTGCGGCTCATCGGGGCAGGGAGGACCGTGCGATTGCCATGCGGGATCGAACTGTGCGCCAGGATGTAATGCCGCGTACAACGGCTGCCTCTCAGGATGTAACTCTGAGTTGTCCTCCCGATTGCAGGGCTGCACGTCTACCAGGGACAGCAGGATCAACGCATGCAGTTTCGCTTACTCCCAGGCAATGTCGGGCTGCGAATCCGGCCGCACGGGTTGCTTGAGTTCTTGCGAGAACTGAAACCCACCGGAGGTATAGAGCAAATGAGCATTCACAACCTACTGTTACTCGCATTTGCTTTCCTTGCAGCGCCGGAGTCAATGCCTGTGACAACGTCCTGCGCGCCGATGACTGAACAGATCCGCGCCAAGGTGTCAGCCTATGTTGCGGATGAGTACCAGATCGCTCCGGACCTGAGTGTGATAGATGAGGGACCGGTACTCGGGACCTGTTTTCGCCGGATCACGATCCGGAGCGTCGCGCCGGCCCGGAGCCCCTTGCACCTCGTTCTGTCTCCTGATCAGCGCTTTCTTTCCGAGACTCTGCTGGACACCACCGTTCGCCCGTCGGTGGAGCGCGCTCGTGTCGCGCGCGAGACCAACCGGGCGTTGGCGGTTGACAAATCGCCTGCTATTGGACGGCCCAGCGCTTCGGTTACTCTCGTGGAGTTCTCGGATTTTCAGTGTCCCTTCTGCAAGCGCTTTGAATCTGTTCTTAACGGATTGCCGGACGACGACCGCCGTAGCATCCGGATCATCTTCAAACATCGTCCACTTGACATGCACAAGTGGGCGCGTCGCGCGGCAAGCTATTCCATTTGTGCCAGTCAGCAGAACGCGGCTGCGTTCTGGAAGTTCAAGACATGGCTTTTCGATCATCAGACAAGCCTCACGATTGAAGATCTCGATCACAACGTTGGTAATTTCGTGGGGGAGAGCAGCGAAATAGATCTCAAGCGCCTTGTGGCGTGCGTCGAGACCGGTGGAGCCGATGCCGTTCTTGCTCGCGACGAGAGAATAGCCAACTTGTATAGGGTCGATGCGGTCCCTACGCTGTTCATAAACGGCGTGCGGACGGTCGGTACCGGTTCGGTCGAAGAACTCAAGGCATTGCTCGCCAAGGCCCAGGCTGCTTCGGAAATCGAAATGGTTTTGCGTCCGTAGCAGCCCCAGTTCCAACTCGCCCGTGAGGGCCCGCATCGGGGAAGACAAGATGTGGGCCCTTCTTAAAGCGTACAGCCGAAGTTTCGCGTGTTCCTGCTGACAAACTCGTCGCATCTGCCCGGAACGGCGAACATGATGGGAAAGCCTAAAGTAACCGGCCGAACGAAAACTCAAAGTGCTCACCTTCTGCCGAAAAACCAACGTTCTCCTAGTTAGATAGCAACTACGTGGACGCATACCACCTGCTAGCGAGTACAATCGTTTTGCGCTTGTACTCGGCTATTACACGGATCAGATATCAGATCCGTTCTAATGTGTTGAACTGTTCCGCATTGACTTCCTTATTTCGCAGGAATACATTTGAGATGTACGTTCGAGTGCAACATCGATTAGCGTTAGTGAACGAGGTCTCTAGTGGCAAAAAAACTGACAAAATCGAAAGCTGGCTCAACGCGAAGCAGATCGTCGCTCAACCAGGACGGCAGCACGGTTGTCACAACTGCACTATTCATGGCAAACGATCGAAAGCTGTCAGCCGAGTGCATCGCGAGATACTGCGGCGTCTCTGCTCGTCATCTTCGACGACTGATTCGCAAGCATACCGGTCGAACGCTTCGTGACTACATCGCCGATGTAGCAGTTGCACAGGCGAAGCTTATGCTGCGGGACGTCAAGTCTTCCGTTAAGTCAGTAGTACAACTCGTCGGATATTCCAGCCGAAGCCATTTCAGTGCTGTATTTGTCGAGCGAACAGGCATGACGCCCGCCCAGTTCGCCCGGAAGGTGGCCAAGGCGAAATCTTGCGGCAGGGGACTGGACCGGGAGGGTTCATGTGCAGACTAGCAGTTACCGGCATCGCGATGGCAATTCTCCATGTCGGGACAGCCCAGACAGTGCAACAGGGCACCCCAGTGTTTCGCACACAAACCCGCTTACTGGAGCTTAGCGTCGTAGTGCAAGACGCGAACGGCCATCTCGTCAAGGATTTAAAGCAAGAGGACTTCGAGATCTTTGACAATGGCGTAAAGCAGGATATTCGGTTATTCCGGCTCGAGGAATACGGGACATCATCGATCGAGCCAAACACGGACAGTTCCGAAAGTTGGAGCGAGTCGCGACCCGGCATACTGTCGAACCGGCCAGTCGCGGAAAGCGCCCCTCCGAATCCACCCACAGTGCTTGTTATTGATGCCGCTAACACGTGGAGTCCCGGCAGCATGGCCTGGGCCGACTTGGTTTATGCCCGGAAGGAGGTAATCCGTTTCCTGCAGCGATTGCACCCGGAAAACCGTATTGGCATTTACATCGTAGGCTCCCAAAGGCTCTGGATCGTTCGTGAATACAACCAGACCTGCGCGGCGGTTCTCGACCGGCTGAAGGAATGGAAGGAGGAAGGCACTAAGCCCCGCCGGCAAAAATACAACGACGTCTGGACCGAGTTCGCGGTGCATATTGGACATTTTGACCCATACACCGCGCGAGAGCTACAGCGCTCGCAGTTCGGCAAAGGTGCAGTTCCTAGCCCCGGCGATTTCGGGACGTTGGGAGTGATTGCGGCCATTGGGCGTCACCTTGAAGCAGTCCCCGGCCGTAAGAACGTCATTCTAGTTTCGGGGACAGCGTTCTTGCCAACGGATCACAAGAACCAGATCACCGCCCTGCGGGATATCATCGCGAGAAATATTTCCGTATACACAATCGATCCCGCAGGCTTGGCCCCCTATGCGCTCGACGCCTCGTTTGTCATTCCAAGCTCGGTAACTGCGTTTTCATCCGGCAGGGGAGACTTAGCGGTGCAACAGTGTCTTGCAGCCGCGTACGCATCGAAACGGGAATCGATGATGTACCTGCAAACGTCGTTAACCGATTTTGCGGAGACCACCGGAGGGCGGGTTTTCGTAAATACAAACGACGTGATGGGCGCGATTCAGAAATCATTCGAAGATTCCCAGGTGAGTTACACACTTGGTTACTACCCCAACAATCGGCGCGCCGGGGAATTTCATACACTCCGGGTGAAAGCGCGGGGTAATCGATCATTGACTCTCAGGCACCGGAACGGGTATTTCGATCCGAGCCCGCCATCCACCGATCCGGAGCGTCACTACCGCGAGTTGGAGCAACTCGTTTGGAGCCCGGTTGACTCCAGCGTGATCGAGTTGACTGCGGGCATTCAGCCTATGCCTGGCAAAGGCGCGTACGCTGTGGGTCTGCGAATCGGGGTCGGCGATCTTTCCGTCAGTCTCGCGGATGACCGGCATACCGCCCGGATCGAAATCCTTGTAGCGCAGCTCGACTCGGCTGGCAACGAATACGAGCCCCAACTTCAAACGCTCCAACTCAACCTGAAGCCGGGTAGTTGGGAGGAAGCGCTCGCCGCGGGATTCGCGCACCGGGTCGCAATAAAGCTGAATCCGAAGTCGCTCTCGGTTCGGGTGGTTGTTCGCGATCTTGAGACCGGCGATGCGGGCACGCTGACCATCCCAGCGCGGGCCTTCGCCGTTCACTGAGTGATTGGCGCGCCAAGTCCGCGGGATGGCTACACTGAGGAGGTGTTGACGCACCTCTCTCTCACCAGCATGGCCGAGCGGGTCCGTCGAAAGGAACTCTCGCCCGTTGAGTTGGTGAACGCGCACCTCGCACAGATCGACAAACACAACGGCGGCGTGAATGCATTTGTTGTGATCAGGCGGGAGGATGCCAAGGCCGCCGCCATTGAAGCGGAGCAGCGCGTCATGTCGGGCGAGCGGCTTGGGCCGCTGCACGGCGTCCCCGTCACCGTAAAGGACAGCCTCGACATGCGGGGACTGCCCACCACCTGCGGCAGCCGCTTCTTTCAGGATCGTCGGGCGCACTGCAACGCCACAGTCGTCCAGCGGCTCAAGGCAGCGGGCGCGATTATCATTGGCAAGACCAACACTCCCGAGTTCCTGGCGAGCTACGAAACCGATAACTACATCACAGGCCGCACGACGAATCCATGGGATCCAGCGCGGACCCCGGGTGGCTCGAGCGGCGGCGAGGCTGCGGCCATCTCGGCTTTTATGTCGGCGGGCGGCATCGGAAGCGACGGCGGCGGATCCATCCGAGTCCCCGCCCACTTCTGCGGAATCACCGGATTGAAGCCGACACCGGGACGCATCTCAGGCGCTGGCCACGTGCCCGCCATCACCCATCCCGGCGGGTTGCTCGGAGTGGTCGGTCCCATCGCGCGAACAGCCGGAGATCTTCGAGTGATGTTCGAAGTGCTGGCGGGATACGATCTTGCCGATCCCTTCTCAGCCCCTATCCCGCTCTCGGTGCCGCACGTCGATGGGGTTCGCATCGGCATGATGGAACAGTTTCTCCACGTGCCCGTGCAGCGGGAGGTTCGCGAAACCGTGTGCCGCGCCGGACAACTGCTCAGTGGCCTCGGCTTCGAGGTCGAGCCGTTCCAACCACAAGGGATCGAGCACGCGCCCAACGTGTGGTGGTTTCTCTTCGGTGAACTACCCGCCCGCGTCACACTCGAACTAATCGCCGGACGCGAAGAGGAAGCTCACTGGACTGCCACCGAGACGCTCAAGCGAGCGCTCGAGAAGCCGGAACCAACATCGCTCCGAGTGCTCGAGATGCTGGCCGAGCGCGACAACCTGCGAGGCCATCTCCTTCGCCAGATGGAGAAGTTCCCTGTGCTGCTGCTGCCGGTGTGCGGCATTCCGGCCTTCCGCCACCGCGAGCGCCGCTGGCCAACTGATACAAAGGAAATTGGAGTGTTTCAAGCCATGATGCCCGCGACGACCTTCAACCTGTTCGGACTCCCCGGCATCTCCATTCCATTTGGCATGTCTGCCGAAGGTATGCCGATCGGCGTTCAACTCGTCGGCCGCCCGTATCAGGAGGAGGCATTGCTCGAGATCGCGGAGCGAATGGAACAGGCTCGCGGTCCCGTGGCGGCGCCACCAGGATTCTGAATTGCGCATCGTCTCTCTCATCGCCGTCACAGTGTGGATCGCTGCCGCCGCGTTCGGCCAGAACAAGACCCTTCGCGTCGGAGTCGCCGGATCCGAGCCGTTCGTTGTGAAGGAGAAGTCAGGTGCGCTGACCGGCGTATCGGTCGAGATCTGGCAGGCGGTCGCCGCGCGCGCCGGATGGAAATTCGAATGGCGCAAGTTCGACAACGTCCCCGATGCCATCGACAAACTTGCCGCAGGCGAGCTGGATGCAGTCGTGGGTCCGGTGAGCATCACCGCGGAACGCGCCGAGCACGTGCGCTTCACACAGCCTTACTTTCAATCCAGCCTCTCCATCCTCTCCCGCACCGATTCGCCATCCACGTGGCAGCGGATTTCCCCATTCTTTAGCCGCGAATTCTTCACCGCTGCCGGTCTGCTGCTGTTGGTGCTCGCGGCCGTAGGTACGCTGATCTGGATGACCGAGCGTAACTCGGATACCTTCCCCAAAGGGACAAAGCACGGTGTCGCGAACGGCATCTGGTTCGCCATCGTCACCATGAGCACGGTAGGATACGGCGATCTCGCGCCCAAAACATTTCTGGGCCGTCTTGTTACCGGCGTCTGGATCATTGTGTCGGTGATAGCAGCTACGTCGCTGGTGGCGGGCATCGCCAGCACACTCACGCTTACCGGACTCAGCACCACCGTCATCTCCAGCGCCGAGCAGATCTCCGGACGCAAGGTCGCGGTCCTGCGCCACTCGCCGGGCGAGGAGTTCGCGCAGCGGTATCGCGGAGAGATCACCGAAGTCGCGTCGCTTGAGGAAGCATACAACCTTTTGAAGAAACAGCAAGTGGACGCAGTGATATTCGATCGCCCGCAACTGCGCTACTACCTGAACGAGCAGCACGACAAAGGGCTCGCCGTATCATCGGCCGAATACATGCGGCAGAACTACGGATTCGCGATGGGCCTGACCTCGCAACGGGTCCATCCACTGAATGTCACGCTGCTGCAGTTACAGGAGTCCGGACGAGTGGATCGAATCGTTCGCGAGTGGTTGGGCAGCGATCAGGACTAACTACTCGATCCCGACCATCACCGGCGCCGGATTTTCCTGCAGCATCTCGAGGAACGCCTGTCCCGCACCATTGAAGCGCTTCTTCTTCCGGTGAATGATGCCCAGCGGCCGGAACAATTGCGGACCACTCAGCGGAATGGCGACCAGGCGTCCCTGCGCGAGTTCATTCTGGATCACGCGCACCGGCATGATACTAACTCCCACGCGATGCATCACCGCTTCTTTGATCATCTGCAAATTGTCGAAGTGAAGAGCCATCTTCACGTGGACCCCATGCTCTTCAAAGAATCGCTTGATGTGCTGCTGAATCGGCAGATCGTCGTCGAAGCCGACGAATTCGATTCCGTTGAGACTCTCCGGCAGGATATCCGACAACCCCGCGAGTGGATGTGTCTGCGCCGCCACCACCACCATCTCTTCGCGGCGCCACGGAATTACCGTGATCTCGCGGTTGGCCTCGGGGTAGCTGACCAAGCCCAGATCGACGCGGTCGGCCAGCACTGCCTCGTACACTTTCTCGGGCCGCAAGTACTCCACTTGCAATCGCGCGTCGGGGAAGTCGTGAGAAAACCGCTGTTCGAGACCGCTCATCTCCGAGAGTCCTACCGAATAGATGGCGGCCACACGGACCGTGCCCTCCACCTGGTACTTCAATCGATCCAAAGCAGCTTCGAAATCCTCGCGCCGCCGCAGCACGTCGCGGCAGAAGTCGAGATACAGCCGGCCCGCTTCGGTCGCGGCCAGCGGCCGCGTGGAACGGTCCAGTAGAATCACATCCAACTGACGTTCCAATTCCTGGACATGCTGACTGGCAGCCGATTGGCTTACGCCGTTCATAGAAGCACCCCGGCTTACGCTGCGGGTCTGCGCTATGTCCTTGAAAAGCTTAAGATTTTCGAATGACAACATGGTCACGATACCATAAGCTCACCGGATACTGCAAGAGGAAAGAATCCATTTGCATTATAGTAACCACCGCTGTTATACTTCCTGATACCACACCCTGTTCGTGCCCACGGCCGTGGTGTAGGCGTAACGGACTGCAACCATGAACCACGACTCTCATCCTCCCGGGCTTCCTCCAGCGCAAGGTCTTTACAACCCAGCAAATGAGCGCGACGCATGCGGAATCGGCTTCGTTGCCAATGTCAGAGGGCAGAAGTCGCACGACATCATTCAGAAGGGTCTTCAGATCCTGATCAATTTGTCTCACCGCGGTGCATGTGGTTGCGATCCGGAGACCGGAGATGGCGCGGGCATCCTGATTCAGATTCCGCATCAGTTCTTTTTGAAGGTCTGCGCGAAACTCGGGTTCACACTGCCGGAGCCCGGCCAGTACGGCGTGGGCATGGTGTTCCTGCCCGTGGAACCGCAGCAGCGCCTGCAGTGTGAAGGCATTCTGGAACGGATCGCGCGCGAGGAAGGACTCAGCGTCCTCGGTTGGCGTGACACGCCGGTGAACGCGGATGCCATCGGACGTCAGGCGCGCGCGTCGCAGCCCTACATCGAGCAGATCTTCATTCGCGGCGCCGCGGGCATGAGCCAGGACGAACTGGAACGCGCGCTGTTCGTGGTTCGCAAACGCGCGGAAGCCGAGATCACCGCCTCGGACATTCATGACAAGTCGTTCTTCTACGTGCCATCCTTGTCCTCGCGCGTCATCGTATATAAAGGACTACTGCTGGCGCCGCAGATTCCGAATTTCTACGGCGAACTTGCCGATCCCGACTGCGTCAGTGCGCTGGCGCTGGTGCATCAGCGGTTCTCAACCAATACCTTCCCGACCTGGCCTCTGGCGCATCCCTATCGCTACATCTGCCACAACGGCGAAATCAACACCATTCGCGGCAACGTGAACTGGATGCTCGCGCGGCAGAGCGTGCTGGCTTCGACGAAGTTCCCCGAGATCAAGAAGATCTTCCCGCTGATTACGGCGAATCAAAGCGACTCCGCTTCGCTCGACAACGCCGTGGAGTTGTTGACGCTCGCGGGCCGGAGTCTGCCGCACGTGATGGCGATGCTGATTCCGGAAGCGTGGGACGCCGACTCGACCATGTCGCCGGAGAAGCGTGCGTTCTACGAATATCACGCATCGTTGATGGAGCCGTGGGACGGTCCCGCGGCGGTGGCATTCACCGACGGCCGCGTGATCGGCGCGACGCTCGATCGCAACGGTCTGCGTCCCGCGCGATACCTGGTGACGCACGACGGTCTGCTGATCATGGCTTCGGAAACAGGTGTGCTGCCTGTGAAGCCCGAGAACATCAAGAGCAAGGGCCGTCTGCAACCTGGACGCATGCTGCTGGCTGATCTGGAAGAAGGCCGCATCATTCCGGATGAAGAACTGAAGGCACGGCTCGCCGCGAGGCAGCCCTATGGCGAGTGGCTGCAACAGAATCAGATCACTCTCGCCAAACTGCCTGCGCCGTCCCGCGTGATCGAGACCGATCACGAGACCATCCTGTGCCGCCAGCGCGCGTTCGGCTACACCGAAGAAGATGTGCGCATGCTGATGCTGCCCATGGCGGTCCAGGGCCAGGAGGCGATTGGTTCGATGGGCACCGACACGCCACTTGCGTGTCTTTCCGACCGGCCGCAGCCGCTGTTTCACTACTTCAAGCAGCTCTTCGCGCAGGTAACGAATCCGCCGATCGATCCCATCCGCGAGGAACTCGTGATGTCGCTCACCAGCTACATCGGTACCGAGCGCAACATCCTCGACGAAACGCCGCAGCACTGCCATACGCTGAAACTGCCGCACCCGATCCTCACGAATTGGGATCTCGAAAAGCTGCGCCGCGTAAGCTGGGGCGAGTTTCTGGCCACTACGCTGCCGACGCTGTTCCGCGTCGATGGAGGCGGCAAGGAATTGGAGCGGGCACTCGACGCCTTGTGCCGCCGCGCTTCGCTCGCCATCAAGTCCGGCTACACGTTGCTGATCCTCAGCGATCGGGGCATGGACGAAGAGTACGCGCCCATCCCGAGTCTGCTGGCGCTAACCGCGGTCCACAATCATCTGGTTCGCGAAGGAAGCCGTACCACCGTCGCGCTCATCATCGAATCCGGCGAACCGCGTGAAGTGATGCACTTCTCGTTGCTCATCGGCTACGGTGCCAGCGCGGTGAATCCGTATCTCGCCATCGAGACGTTGGAGGACATGGCGAATCGCGGCCTGCTGCCCGATGGAGTAACGTTCGAGAAGGCTCTGAAGAATTACAAGAAGGCGGTCAACAAAGGACTCCTGAAGGTCTTCTCGAAGATGGGCATCTCCACGCTGCAGAGCTATCGCGGCGCGCAGATCTTCGAAGCCATCGGCCTGAACAAGAAGGTGGTGGACAAGTACTTCACGGGCACTCCGTCGCGCATCGAGGGCGTCGGACTGGATGTGCTGGCCGAGGAAGCGCGGATGAAGAATCTGCATGCGTTCCGTCCGGCAGCCGAGTACGAGCCTGAACTCGAGAACGGCGGCAACTACCATTTCCGCGTCAACGGCGAGCATCACCGCCTGAATCCGACGACGGTTTCGAAACTGCAGCATGCGGTTCGCAAATCGAGCTTCGAGACGTTCCAGGAATACACCCGTGTGGTGAACGACGAATCAAAGCAGTTGTGCACCATCCGCGGACTATTGGAAATCCGCACCGCGGCGCATCCGATTTCGATCGACGAAGTGGAACCCGCCAAAGAGATTGTGAAGCGCTTCGCTACCGGTGCGATGTCGTATGGGTCCATCAGCAAGGAAGCGCACGAGACGCTGGCCATTGCGATGAACACCATCGGCGGCAAGTCGAACACCGGCGAAGGCGGCGAGGACGAAGAGCGGTTCGGCGACAATCGCCGCAGCGCTATCAAGCAGGTGGCTAGCGCGCGTTTCGGCGTCACCACGAATTACCTGGTGAACGCGGATGAACTGCAGATCAAGATCGCGCAGGGGGCCAAGCCTGGAGAGGGCGGCCAGTTGCCCGGTCATAAGGTGGATGAGACCATCGCCAAAGTGCGGCACTCCATTCCAGGTGTCGGCTTGATTTCGCCGCCGCCGCATCATGACATCTATTCCATCGAAGATCTTGCGCAGTTGATTTACGACTTGAAGAACGTGAATCCGAAGGCGCGGATTTCGGTGAAGCTGGTGTCCGAAGTCGGCGTGGGCACGGTAGCCGCGGGTGTCGCCAAAGCGCATGCGGACCTGGTGCTGATCTCGGGTCACGATGGCGGCACAGGCGCGAGTCCGCTGACTTCCATCAAGCACGCGGGCACTCCGTGGGAGTTAGGACTCGCGGAGACGCAGCAGGTGTTGGTGCTGAATGACCTGCGCAGCCGCATTCGCGTGCAGACCGACGGCAAACTGCAATCGGGCCGCGATGTCGTAGTCGCCACGCTGCTCGGCGCCGAAGAGTTCGGGTTCTCCACCGCGCCGCTGGTGTCGTTGGGCTGTATCATGATGCGCAAGTGCCATCTGAACACCTGCCCGGTTGGTATCGCGACGCAGGATCCGAAACTGCGCGCGAAGTTCACCGGCACACCCGAGAACGTCATCAACTTCTTCTTCTATATCGCCGAGGAAGTGCGGCAGTTGATGGCCAAGATGGGCTTCCGTTCGATGGACGAAATGATCGGCCGCGTGGACATGCTGGAGCCTCGCCGTGCCATCGAGCATTGGAAAGCGCGCGGCATCGACCTGGCGTCGATTCTGTACAATCCGCAAGTGCCGGGGCGCGTGGGCCGGCGATGCACCATCTCGCAGGATCACGGTCTGAACCAGGCGCTCGATTACAAGCTGATCGATCACGCCAAGGATGCGCTCGAGAATCTGACGCCGATCGAATTCAAGCTGCCGATTCGCAATATCCATCGCACGGTGGGCGCGATGCTCAGCGGCGATATCGTACGGCGGTACGGGTCGAAAGGACTGCCGCCCGGAACGATCCGGTTCCAGTTCACGGGATCGGCCGGACAGAGCTTCGGGGCGTTCCTGACTCGCGGCGTGAAACTCGTGCTCGAAGGCGATGCCAACGATTACGTCGGCAAGGGACTATCGGGCGGCGAGTTGGTGGTCTACCCGCCGCGCACCTCCACCTTCCAACCGGAAGAGAACATCATCGTCGGCAACGTCTGCCTGTATGGCGCGACCAGCGGCGAAGCGTTCTTCAACGGCATGGCGGGCGAGCGGTTCGCCGTCCGCAACTCCGGCGCGACCGCTGTAGTGGAGAGCGTCGGCGACCATGGCTGCGAGTACATGACCAAGGGCATCGTCGTGATTCTCGGACGTACCGGCCGCAACTTCGCCGCGGGCATGAGCGGCGGCTACGCGTACGTGCTCGATGAGACCGGCGAGTTCTCCACGACGATGTGCAATCGCAGCAGCGTCGATCTGGAACCTCTGGCGGATCCGAACGATATTCAACTGGTGCGCGATCTGATTCGCCGGCACGTGGAAGAGACCCAGAGTCCGCGTGGCCAGTGGGTGCTCGATAATTTCGACACCATGCTGCCGCGCTTCGTGAAGGTGTTCCCGCACGAGTTCAAGCGGGTGCAAGGGATCGAGAAGTCGAAAACCGTTTATATGCCAGTAATGACTCAGATTCCGGTGGGTGCGCCCGCGGAGGTGGTTCGTGGGTAAGACTACGGGGTTCCTTGAATACACGCGCGAGTTACCCACCCGGCGGCCGGTCACCGAACGCGTCAACGACTGGTTTGAGATCTATCATGATTTCCCCGTCGATAAGGTGCGGACGCAAGGTGCGCGCTGTATGGACTGCGGAGTCCCGTTCTGCAACACGGGATGCCCGCTGAACAACCTGATTCCCGACTGGAACGATCTGATATACCGGGACCGCTGGCGCGATGCCATCCGGATGCTGCATTCGACGAATAACTTTCCCGAGTTCACCGGACGCATCTGTCCGGCGCCGTGCGAAGCCGCCTGTGTGCTGGGCATCAACGAACCTCCCGTCACCATCAAGGTGATTGAGAAGAACATCATCGATCACGCATTCGGGCAGGGCTGGATTCAACCCGAGCCAGCAAGGACTCGGACTGGCAAGCGTGTCGCGGTGGTCGGATCGGGTCCCGCGGGACTCGCGGCCGCGCAGCAACTGGCGCGCGCGGGTCACGACGTTACGGTCTTCGAGAAGGCCGACCGGATCGGCGGACTGCTGCGCTACGGCATACCCGATTTCAAGATGGAGAAGCATCTGATCGACCGCCGTGTCGATCAGATGACCGGCGAAGGCGTGAGATTCGTGACCAACGCGCACATCGGCGTCAATGTCGATGTCGCGGAGTTGCGCCGCGATTTCGATGCCATTCTGCTGGCCGCGGGCGCCGAGGCTCCGCGTGATCTGAACGTGCCGGGCCGCGAACTTCATGGCGTCCATTACGCGATGGATTTTCTGCCGCAGCAGAACAAGCGAATTGCCGGCGATCGCGTGGATGCGTCCACCGCGATTCTCGCCACGGGCAAGCGCGTTGTGATCATCGGCGGCGGCGATACGGGCGCGGATTGCCTGGGCACTTCGCACCGCCAGCGCGCCGCATCGGTCCATCAGTTCGAGATCATGCCCACGCCTCCGAATGAACGCTCGGAGAGCACGCCGTGGCCGCTGTGGCCGCTGCAATTGCGAGTGGAAAGCTCGCATGAAGAGGGCGGCGTACGCGAGTGGAGCGCTGCTACCACGCACTTCAGCGGCGACGAGCATGGAAACGTCAAGCAACTTCATGGCATTCGTGTGGGCGCGCCGCCGAAGTTCGAATCTGTTCCGGGCAGCGAGTTCACCATGAATGTCGACCTGGTGCTGCTCGCGATGGGCTTTACCGGACCGGTCCGCGGCGGTATGCTTGAAGGTCTCGGAGTGGAACTCGACCGGCGCGGTAATGTTGCGACCGGCGAGAACTACATGTCGTCGGTGAATGGTGTCTTCGCCGCCGGTGACGTTCGCCGGGGCCAATCGCTCGTAGTTTGGGCCATCAGTGAAGGCCGGAAGGCCGCTGCAGCCATCGATCAATTTCTGAGGTCATAATGAACATCGTCCAATGTCCAAAATGCACTCTCCGTTTCGAGCCTGACGAGAATCTTTCGTACGCTCGCACCGATGTCTTCTGCCCGCAGTGCGGCAACCGGTTCACCGACGAGAACCGCGCCAAGCCGAAACAGAAGGCAGCTCACCAGAACGCTTGACTACGCCCAGCGCGACAACCACATCATCGACGGCCGCGGTTGCCGGAACTGCGTTTCGCGTTCTTGCGGCCATCAGCTTCTGCCACTTTCTGAACGACCTGATGCAGTCGGTCCTCCCGGCGATCTATCCGATTCTGAAGTCGTCGTTTGGGCTCGACTTCGGACAAATCGGCCTGATCACGCTGACCACGCAGATGACGGCATCGGTGCTGCAACCAGTGGTCGGGCTGTACACAGACTCGCGGCCGACACCATTTTCACTGCCCGTCGGCATGGGCTTCACGCTGACCGGCATGGTGCTGCTGGCGACGGCCGCGAACTTCCCCATGATCCTGCTGGCCGCCGGGTTGGTCGGAGTCGGCTCGGCGGTGTTCCATCCCGAATCGTCACGGGTGGCGCGGATGGCCTCGGGCGGGCAGCACGGGCTGGCGCAGTCGCTGTTTCAAGTCGGCGGCAATGCGGGATCCGCGATGGGACCGCTGCTGGCCGCGTTCATCGTACTGCCGAACGGGCAGCACAGCATTTCATGGTTCGGCATAGCAGCGGTGATCGCGATCGTGATTTTGATTCGCATCGGTGTCTGGTACAAGCACCATCCGTCGGCCCGGCGCGGCGTGAAGCATGCGGTGGTGCATCCGAATCTGTCGCGGCGTAAGATTGTGACGTCGCTGGCGGTGTTGATAGCGCTCATCTTTTCGAAGTACTTCTATCTGGCGAGCATCGTCGCTTATTACACGTTCTTCCTGATTCACCGGTTCGGCGTATCGGTACAATCGGCACAGATTCACTTGTTCCTGTTCCTGGGCGCCGTGGCGGTGGGAACAGTGGTGGGCGGTCCGGTGGGCGACCGGTTCGGACGCAAGTACGTGATCTGGGTATCGATCCTCGGCGTGCTGCCGTTTACGCTGATGCTGCCGTATGCGAGCCTGTTCTGGACCGGAGTGTTGACGGTGATCATCGGGCTGGTGCTGGCGTCTGCATTTTCGGCGATTCTGGTTTACGCTCAGGATCTGATGCCCGGAAAGGTGGGCACGATTTCGGGTCTGTTCTTCGGACTTGCGTTCGGCATGGGCGGGATCGGCGCGGCGTTGCTGGGTCACGTCGCGGATGTGACCGGGATCGAGTTCGTGTATCGAGTTTGTTCGTTCCTGCCCGCCATCGGCATACTGACCGCGTTCCTGCCCAACCTGGAACCACACCGTTCAGAATCGCGTCGGTAATTCAGAGCTGGTGCTACCATCGGCTGAAGGAGTACCCTGGCGTTGCCCCAGTCCCATGAACCGAATCTGAACCCAGACCTCAAGAAAACCTACGATGCCATTGTGGTCGGCTCTGGCGCGGCCGGCGGAATGGCAGCGCACGTTCTCACGTCGCATGGCCTCGATGTTCTTCTGTTGGAAGCCGGCAAGAAGCTGCCGATCGAACGCGAGTTGAAGTCGATGCAGTGGCCGTACGATCATCCGCGCCGCGGCGACATGCCCCGGGATGACCACGCGCTGACGCTGAACGAGTACACCATCCGTCCGCGGCCGTACGCACAGGGCTTGCGCTACAAGCATGTCTACTCGTACGTGCAAGGCTGGAGCGGGGCGGATTATTCGAAGAACATCGTCGTGGACGAGAAGGACAACCCCTACACCGGCGAGCCGTACGCCTGGGTTCGGGCGCGCACTTTGGGCGGGAAGACGGCGATCTGGGGACGGCTCGCGCTGCGGCTTTCGGACGTGGATTTCAAGGCGGCGGAGCGCGACGGCTTCGGCGAAGTCTGGCCCATTTCGTATAAGGACATCGAACCGTACTACGATCGCGTTGACGATTATCTGGGCATCTCCGGTTTGAAGGAAGGACTGCCGTATCTCCCCGACAGCCGGTTCCAGCGTCCGAACAAGCTCACGATTTCGGAGATGATGTTCCGCGACAAGTTGAAGCCGATGGGGCGGCTGATTACGCCGTACCGCGCGGGCGTCACCACCGACGGACTGAAGCACAACAAATATCGCAGCAAATGTTTCGGGCGTGGAGCATGCAGCCGGCGGGCCGGCGGCTGCGATATTCATGCTGCTTTCGACTCGCCGACGGGTCTGATTTATCCCGCGATGGACACGGGTCATCTGACGTTGCGAACGAATGCGACGGTGTCTGAAGTGACCGTGGATAGTAAAACAGGCAAGGCCAGCGGCGTTTCGTTCATCGACAGTGAGACTGGAAAGACCTATCAAGCCAAGGCGAAGACGGTGGTGTTGGGTGCCTCGACTTTGGAATCGGCGCGACTGCTACTGCTATCGAAGTCGCGGCAGTATCCGAACGGGCTCGCGAATTCGAGCGGTCACGTAGGTCACAACTTCTGCGAGCACATCATGGGACCGGGCGTCACCGGGATCGCAAAGGATCGGATCGGTAAACCGAAGACGCTCGACGACGGCCGCCCGGGCGGGTTCTATCTGCCGCGGTTTCGCAATCTGGATAGCAAGCAGGCCGGCTTCATTCGCGGCTATGGGTTCGAAGGCGGCGCGGGCAGCAGCATGTTCCCGCATCACGCGTATCAGACGCCCGGGTTCGGCAAGGACTTCAAGCAGACCGTCCGCGAGAAGCAGGGCGCGTTCATGTCGATGGGTGCATTCGGCGAGGTGCTACCGCGCTACGAGAATTACGTCGATATCGATCCCGACATCAAGGACCGCTGGGGCGTGCCGGCTCTCCGATTCCATATCAAATTCGGCGACAACGAACTGAACATGGCGAAGGACATGGCCGATCAGGCGCGTGAAATGTTCGAGCAGGCCGGCATCGAAGTGTTGAACGTCGACCGGGAAGTGCTGACGCCGGGCTGGTCCATTCATGAGTTAGGCACATCGCGGATGGGCACGGATCCGAAGAAGTCGGTGCTGAACGAGTTCCAGCAATCGCATGACGTGAAGAATCTGTTCATCGTGGACGGAAGCAGCCACGTGAGCGCGTCGTGCCAGAATCCGACGTGGACCATTATGGCGCTGGCGTGGCGATCGTGCGATCATCTGGCGGATCAGTTGAAGAAGGGAGAACTGTAGTGGACATCGGACGCCGGGACCTGATCAAGATCACGGCCGGTGCGGCAGTCGCGATGGCGGCGGGCAGCGCGGCGACGGCCAACCGGTTCTTCACGCCGGAAGAGTTTGCGGCCGTTAATGAGTTGACGGAGATGATCATTCCGGCCGACGAGAAGTCGCCGGGGGCGAAGGCTGCGATGGTGGCAGGATTCATCGATAGCTATCTGGCGGATTCGTTCGAGGAAGTGGAGCGCACGGATTTTCGCGAGGGTCTGCGGCCGTATGTGAATGCCACGAATCTGGAGCGGCTCGGATTGCTGACGAAAGCGGCGCAGAGCGAGGCTAAGCCCACAACTGCCGACCAGAAGTTCTTCCGCTTGATCAAGGAGTACACGATCCGCGGATATTACACGTCGAAGATCGGCATCCATCAGGATTTGGACTATAAAGGCAACACGTATCAGACGGGCGAGTACGCGGGTTATCTGCCCGGGCCGGACCTGAAATGAAGCGCCGCGATTTTTTGGCCGCGGCGGCGATGATCCCTGCGTTGCGCGCGCAGGTGACGCCCCGAGCGGACTTCCCGAAAGATCCTCGGGCGAGGATTTCGGTGGCGTCGTATCCGTTCCGGCGCATGATCGATCCCCGCCGGGGGAAGATGACGCTGCTCGAGTTTCCGCAGTATGTGGTGGAAACTTACAACGTGCGCGGGATCGAGCCGTTGGACGAGCACTTCGCATCGTCGGAGCCGAAGTATCTGGCGAAGTTTCGCGATGCGCTGAAGGCGGCCGGGGCGCATGTGGTGAACATTCCGGTGGGCCGTCTCGAGGCGAGTTTTTACGATCCCGAGCCGGAGCGGCGCGCGATGGCGATCGAGCAGGCCAAGCATTGGGTGGATGTTGCGGCTGCGCTGGGATCTCCGAGTATTCGGGCGCACATCATCGGCGCGGAAGGCGCTTTGCAGGATGCGCCGCTGGCCGCGGAGGCGCTGAGCAAGGTGGCCGAGTACGGGTCGCATAAGAATGTCGTGGTGCATTTGGAGAATGACGATCCACGCACCGAGGACGCGTTCTTCATCGTTGACGTGATCCGGCGGGCGGGGACTCCGTGGCTGCGAGCGCTGCCGGACTTCTGCAATTCCATGCTGCTGGCGAAGGGCGAGGACTACAACGATCGCGCGGTGACGGCGATGTTCCAGCACGCGTGTGGAATTTGTCATGTGAAGGACTCCGAGCAGGATGGCGCGAAGTTCTGGCACATCGACCTGCCGAAGACGTTCGCGATTGCGAAGAAGTCGGGGTATCGCGGTTACTACTCGATGGAGTTCGATGCGGATGCGGATCCGGTGGAGCCGACGCGAAAGTTGATTGCGGCGACATTGAAGGCGCTCGGGGTATAGGGGTGGCGTGGGTGCCGGCGGGAGGCATTGCTGGGGTGTGCGAGGCTTGCGGCCATTTTGAGGGCTCGCTGGCGCTTGCGCTCGCGGCGGGAGAGGCGCTCGGGTTGGCGGGGGTGGGTTCGTTCGGGCTTTGGGCGGCGGGGGCGGGAGTGGGGCGTCGCGCCCGCCCAGTTATACACGAGAAAGTGCGGGGGCGCCGGTTTCAAGAGCCTGTCCTGCACCCGGTTCAGGTTCCTCGCCCCACCGCTCCAGCACTGCTGTTAGTTCTTTCAGGTGGACGGGTTTGCCAAGATAGTCGTCCATGCCGGCGTCCAGGCAGATTTCGCGGTCGCCCTTCAGCGCATGCGCTGTTAAGGCCACGATTGGGATGTGTTCGCCGGTTCCCGATTCTTTTCCGCGGATGGCCTTGGTTGTGTCATAACCGTTCATCTCCGGCATCTGAACGTCCATCAGAATCAGATCGAATGGTTCGCGGACAAATGCGGCCAGTGCTTCCCGTCCATTGGATGCCAGGACGACCGAATGCCCCTGCTTCTCCAACAGGCGGACCACCACCTTCTGATTGACGGCGTTATCCTCCGCCAGCAAGACGCGCAGCGACCGGGCAGTCTTCTCAAGGCGGGGGCTGCGCGGTTCGCGAAATGGTTCTCGATCTTTTCTCAGTACCGTCAGGATGGCCTTGAGAAGAGCCGGCCTCGTTACCGGTTTAGTCACATAGTGGCCGCTCGTCCGAAATTCCGGGCTTAAACACTTTAGGTCCAGCGAACTGAGCATCATGATAGGAGGACCTGAAAGCCTTGAATCCTGTTGAATTTCCCGGAGCAGAGTGAAACCATCCATGCCAGGCATTTCAGCATCGAGCAGTATCAGACCGAAGCGGTCTCCTGCAAGGGCATGGTGACGCATGATTTCAAGCGCGCCCTCTCCTGAATCAGCGAGAATGGGCCGCATGTGCCAGTGCAGCAGGGTTTCGCGCAGAATGCGGCGGTTCGTCGCATTATCATCGACCACCAGCACAGCGAGATCGTGCAGACTTCGCGGTTCTGAGACCGGCGTCCGTGCACGCCCGGGATCCGGCTTACCGAAATTGACGGTGAAATGAAAGGCGCTGCCACGCCCGACCTCACTCTCTACCCACATGCGGCCGCCCATGAAACCGACCAGCCGCGAAGAAATCGACAGGCCAAGACCGGTGCCGCCGAATCGTCGTGTATGGGACCCGTCCGCTTGCACAAATGCAGCAAAGATGCGATCCTGCCACTCCTTCGAAATTCCAATCCCAGTATCGGAGACCGAAAAGTGCACGGTGAGACCATTTTCCGCCGATTGCACGTCAACTACCGCCAAAGACACCTCACCGGTCTCTGTGAACCTGATGGCATTGCCAAGCAGGTTCACCACTACCTGGCGCAGCCTTCCGGGGTCTCCGAGCACGACTTCAGGCAGATCGATTCGGTTTTCATAAAGTAACTCCAGCCCCTTTTCGTGGGCAGGCACCGCCATCATCCGCATGACTTCCTGCAGAACCTCGTCAGTGTTGAACTCACAGGTCTCGAGCGTGAACTTGCCGGCCTCTATTTTCGAGAAGTCCAGGATGTCGTTAATAATCTTCAGCAATGATTCGCCGGAGATCCGCACGGTGTCCAGGTAATCGCGCTGCTCTTCCGAGACAGCGAGGTCCGTGGCGAGTTCTGCCATACCGATGACACCGTTCATTGGAGTCCGGATTTCATGACTCATATTTGCAAGGAATTCGCTCTTAGCGCGGCTCGCCGCTTCCGCCTTGTCGCGAGCCTTTACCAGCTCGGCGGTGCGACTGGCGACCTCGTGTTCAAGGCGGTCCTGGTGTTTCATTAACTTCTCATCGCGGCTTTCAATCTCGGCGAGCATTCCGTTGAATTGATCGGTGAGCTGGCCGAGTTCGTCATCGGCAACCTTGATAGCTCGTGACGTATAATCCTTCTGAATAGAAACCAATCTGGCTGTCTCGGCCAGATGGCGAATCGGTTCTGAGATCACACTTTGAAGCCGGGACGCCAGCGCCAATGACAACAGAGAAGCCGCTGCCAGAATTGCCAGGCTGATTTGCGCAGACCGGTTCAACTGTTCATGCATTTCTCCCATATCCGACTCGATATACATAGCACCGATCGGTTGGCCCGCCAGTATTGGTTTGACTACCATCAGCCGGTGCCCTTCGCTCCAGGTCGCGCCATTCCGGAAGTTGGGAATGTGGTAATTCGCGCCGGTGTTGCCGCGCCCGTAAGACGCAAAGACTCTGCCATTCGATGAAAAGATCACGGCGGCCTCTATGGACGGCTTGGCTCGAAGCCCGAGCAGGATTTCCTGTGCCGCTTTTGGATCGTCGAAGGTGAGCGCGGCCGTGGTATTGTACGCTAATATCTCCGCCAACATCCGGAGATCATCTTCCATCGACCGATAGAGGACCAAATGGTTATAAATCAGAACCGCGCCGCAAGCGACTATCAGGGCAGTACAGACGGTAACCATGATAATCACGTAGAGTTTCTGCCGGATTGGGAGGTTTCGGATTTTGGCCGCCAGGTTCACAATGTTATCCCTTGGTCTTCACGATTTCAGCCAAGCTCAACAGTTTGGAGCTTATGCGAAGCTGTTCCTGCCCCGCTGCCTGAACGTTGATCTCGAAGCGGACCTTACCATTTTCCAGCTTGAAATTGATTACGCCACCATCACTGGCGAACGCTTTTGACTCGCCAACGGTTAGAACTCCGGATCCCCTGAGGACTCCGGCCGAGGACCGGAACTGCCTCTGCTCGGATGCTCCCACAAAGAGAATATGGCAGTTGCATTGTGTATTAATTTCGGCAATCCGGCGCACCACCACTGTTCTACCCGCAACTACTTTGCCGTGGACAGCTAGCTCCAGCGCGCTTCCGAACGGGTTCTGCCCAAGGATGCAGATCACGATCGGATCGGACGGCGAGTTGAATCTCTGGGCGGGCCACTCAACATACCGGGTGAAGTTATATAGGAAGAAGGCTTTTACCTGATACTCATCGACTTGGCCCCACAGGACCGCCGTAACGGCCAGCCCGAGGACAACGGCCAACATAAGATGACTTCGCATGAGAAACACCCTGCGAACCGCCGCGAGACAACTGTGGAAAGGCGTTCCATCCGGATGCGGCCGGCCGCCACTGAATGTCAGAATCTCCACGTGATCTTTCCGTAAACGCTCCGCACCGCCTGCGTTCCGATAACGCCCCAAGAGTCTCCATACTCCGCGGCTCGCGGCCGAAGCAGGTTCTGACCCACCACGCTGATTTCGGTGAACTCGCCAAAGCGCCGTGCCAGGCGGAGATCCAGCCGGGCATGACCTGGAATGGTTCCCCCAGGGAGCCTAGCCGTGTAGTACAGCGACTGATCAAATTCCACCTTCCGTGGAAGATTCACGAGAGAGCGGATTTGAAACATGTTTTGCGGAAAGCCGGTTGCGAGGGTATATCCAGCCAGTCCTTGAGATGCTGGATCCTGTCTCAGGGTCGCATGCAGGTAGGAATAACCAGGGCTGAGCCGCCAGCGCGATGTTGCTCTCCAGTTCAGAGATACTTCTCCACCGTAGCTCACTGCATGTGCCTTGTTGTCGAACAGCATAGGAATCTCGAATTGCTTTGGAGGGCCAGGGCTGACCACCAAAGGCTGTGGCTCAAACGTTTCCAAATGGCGATAGAAGCTAAGGAATGTGGCCACGTCGAAAGACAGCCTCTTGGAGAATTCTGATCGATATCCCAGCTCGTAATCGCGGAGTTCTTCGTCTTCAATCCGTGGATTTCCGTAGAGGCGCATCAATTGAACTGAACCGGCGCCGATGGGGATTTTCTGAAGGTCCACGGCGATAGCCGTATCCGCCCGGGCTGGTTGACGTAGCGCTTTCGAGGCAGCGGCCCAAATGGTATGGCGGCTGCCGGGTTCATTCCAAACCAGGCGCACGCTGGGTTCGGTTTCGAGACCTGAGTATGAGTTGTGCTCCACCTTGCATCCAACCGTTACCCAGAGAGAATCGGACGCGCGGATTTCGTCCTGCAGGAACGCACTGAACAGACTCGTGGTTTGGGAAGGTGGGGTGAATCCGAGAAAATAGCCAGGCGAAAGAGCCGAGTTGCTGACCCTATACCCGAGTCCCCACACAATATCGTTGCGGTCGCCCTGAGTGATGTGATGCTGGAAATCGAGGTCGAAAGTTCGGAGCACTTCGGGTAGCCCGAAATCCGTGCGCCGGTATGTGTCGAAATAAGTCTGGAAAGACGTTTGCGATCCGTTATCAAGCGTATGGTTCCAACGCGCCAACAGGTCCCCGCCGGTTTGATCCATGTCCTGGTTGAAGATGCGGTCATACGGCGTCCCAACGAAGTTGCTGCGGCGTGTCTGACTCGCGCGGTTGGCAAACAGATCGCCTTGCACCATCAGTGAATCGCGGTCTGAGAGTTCCCAATCGGACCGGAAGCCGGCATGCGCCCTCGTCCAATGGTCGTCCGCCGGCGAGCCATCAGCCGCTGCCGAGTTGCCAACGGCGAGATAGTTACCGAATGCGCGGTATGTCCCATGTTTCCCGGCTGGTCCGCCATACTGCACAGTTCCGAGACCATGCACTTGCGATCCTGCGGCGGCACTCACCATTCCTCCCCTCGTCTCTTTTGAGCTTTTGGTGAAAATGCTAATCACGCCGTTAACTGCGTTGGCACCCCAAACCGTGGCTCCCGGCCCGCGGATCACCTCGATCCGATCGATATTTTCCAGGGGCATGTCTATCTGCTCCCAGTACACGCCCGAGAAGGCAGGAGTATAGACGGTGCGGCCGTCAATCAGCACGAGCACTTTGTTCGAGTAACGCGAATTGAAGCCGCGAATACTGATAGCCCATGCATTGGCGTCAATTTGTTGAACGTCAACGCCGGGAACCATGCGGAGAAGGTCAGGAATGGAGGTGGCGCCGGACCTGCGGATATCCTCCCGATTGATTACGAATATCGCGGCCGCAGTCCGGGACAGCTTCTGTTCTCTTTTGGAAACCGACGTGACCTCCACGTTCATCAGGTCTTCGACATCCATCCGGCTTAGATCAGGCTGTGCCAAGTTCTGCGCCCAACCGGCGGCGCTGACGAGTAGGCCGGCAGCAAGAACCGGCTTGACGATGAGGCCGCCTGCCCGAAGAGTGCGTCCGCTGGTGAATTGAGTAGCCCGTCCACCTAATCGATTCATTGCCTTCAGTCCTGCTCCGGCAGACTCGTGGACGGGAGCCTTTCCCGTAAGAGCCGCATCTTCACCGGGATCCGAAGCGCTTTCGAAAAGTGACCCGTCATCTGAGCGAAATCCGGGATGCCGTGTTTCGCGGGAGGCCGTCCTACGCAACGCTGATTCGTGCCGATGCCAGGCGCTTGAGGCGCTGTATGAATGCTCACAGTATCCATATCGGACAAATAGTCGCGTCGCATAAACAAAATCTTGGTGACGCCACAGATCGTCAAGGGTGCGGGCGTCCGGAAGTATCTGAGTCCTATACTTTTCGGGCTCCCCAACTGGCCGGATACGCATGGATTGGTGAACCTGATATAGAGTTGGTATTTCGATCATGCCCAACTCTGTCCTCCTCCGAGCGATCACGGTGATACTCGCGGGGATCGGCGCCGTTCAGGCGGCTCCGCCTCCACTCCGCGTGAGTGACAATCACCGATTCCTGGTTACCGCCGACGGCAAGCCCTTCTTCTACCTCGCGGATACCGCGTGGGAGCTGTTCCATCGTCTCGATCGGAAGCAGGCGTCGGAGTATCTGTCGACGCGCGCTTCGCAGGGGTTTAACGTCATTCAAGCGGTCGCGCTGGCGGAACTCGATGGGCTTAGCGATCCCAACGCTTATGGCGATCTACCGCTGATCGATCGCGACCCGGCGCGTCCCGCCGTGAAGCCGGGGCGCGACTACTGGGACCATGTCGATTTCGTCGTCGATGAGGCGAACCGGCTTGGGATGTATGTGGGATTCCTCCCGACGTGGGCGCGATGGGTTCCGAATCCGAAGAACGAGGAGGGGGCCGTGTTCAACGTCGCGAATGCGGAGAAGTACGGCGAGTTTCTGGGGAAGCGGTACGGACACAAGGGCATCATCTGGATTCTCGGCGGCGACCGTTTGGCGACCAAGCACGAGGATGTATGGCGAGCGCTGGCCAAGGGCATCGCCATTGGAGTGAATGGCAAAGAGGACTACTCGAACCTGGTTATGGGCTTTCATCCCGGCGGCGGACATACGTCGTCGGAGTGGTTCCACAATGATCCCTGGCTGACCGTGAACATGCACCAGAGGGGGCATGGTCCGGCCGATCGCAAGCCGGAATGCTGGGCCAAGATCGCGGCCGATTACGAGCGCACGCCGGTGAAGCCGGTGATGGATGCGGAGTCGCTGTATGAGGACCATCCGATCGGGTTCAACTCCAAGGAGAACGGCTACTCGTTTGATGCGCATGTGCGGCAGCGGGCGTATTGGGACGTGTTCGCGGGTGCGTTCGGGCATACGTACGGGAATCACGCGGTGTGGCAGATGTACGCGCCGGGGCGGCATCCGATCAATGGACCGCTGTTCTACTGGAACGAGGCGATTCACCGGCCGGGGTCGACGCAGATGCAGTATCTGCGGTGGCTGATGGAGTCGCGGCCATTTTTGTCGCGGGTGCCCGATCAGTCGCTGGTGGTGGATGAGTTGACGGGCGCGGATCACATTGCGGCGACTCG
>JBBQGE010000013.1:0-116375 GCA_038322675.1 Bryobacterales bacterium | reverse complement strand
GATCACACCTTCCTCTAGCTGAACGTCACCGATTTTGAGCCTCACCATCTCACCCAGCCGCAGCCCGGCACAATATGCCAAAACCAACATGGTGTGCAGACTGCGGGGACGGAGAGGAGCGAGAGGAGATGGAAACTCTAGCTAGTCGGTTATTCGTGCGCGGCGCGCGCTGGGGGGTGAATGAGCCAGTCGTGCGCGGCCCGGATGTCCGCCTGGGTAAGCGGGTGGCCGGTGGCGGACCATTGGATGCGGACGTCGGCTTCGGACCGGCGGAGAATGCGGGCGAGGTTCTCGACTCCATCTGGTGTCGCGATGGTGTCCTGCCGTCCCGCTGACACGAGCACTCGCACGAGGCTGAGATCGGGCAGGTGGTCGGGGACGAGAGGCACCATGGGGCGGAACAGGATGGCGCTCGACAGCACTTCGGGGCGCAGCATCATCATCGCGGATGCAATGTTGGCACCGTTTGAGTAACCGACGGCGGTGATGCGGCTACGATCGATTTCGTAAGTGCGGGCCGCCTCGTCCACCCAGTCGGCGAGTTCGTTGGCGCGCGCCTTCACATCTTCGACGTCGAAAACGCCGGGTGAGAGGCGGCGGAAGAATCGATTGAGTCCGTTCTCGTTCACCCTTCCGCGAGGGCTCAACAGCGCGGCGGTGGAATCGAGCGTCTGGCCGAGGTTCAGCAGATCGTTCTCATTTCCTCCCGTTCCGTGCAACAGCAACAGGCAATGAGAGGGAGATATGACAGAGGGTGGAATGAACTGGTGATGGAAAGTGTCGATCATGCGAAAGCCTCCTGAGTATCGAGCGGTGGGAGAGCCGCCTCGATGTCGCGCCGCGCCGGCTCAAACCATTGCGGCAATTGTAGTGAGCTGCCAAGCATCTCCACGGGCTCGTCGATGGCGAAACCGGGCGGGTCGGTGGCAATTTCGAATAACACACCGCCGGGTTCGCGGAAATAAATCGAGTGGAAATAGTTGCGGTCCAGGACGGGGGTGACGTTCATCCCGGCTTCCGCGAGTTTCGACCGCCAGGCGAGTTGATTCGCTTCGTCGGGCGTACGGAACGCGATGTGGTGCACGGTGCCCGCGCCCTGCAGACCGCGATGTCCTGAAGGCGCACAGAGGACGTCCACGATGCCTGCGGGATTACCCGTTTCGAAGCGGAATCGATTGCCTGCCTCGGCTGCACGGCGGAATCCGAGCGTGCCGGTCAGCAGCGCGGCCGTGCGCTCAAAACCTTCTTCGGACAACGTCACCGAATGGACGCCTCGGATGGCGTGGCGGGCGGGGACTGCGCGATCCCACGGCGTGTCGCTCCGGCCTGCGGATTCGACGAGTTCCAATCGTAAGCCGTCGGGATCGGTGAGTGAGATCAATTCGTCCTCGAAGCGAACCTCTCGCCCGGTATCGAAACCGTGGTGCCGGGCGCGTTCTTCCCAGAATCCGAGAGAGCCGGGCGGTACAGCGAATGACGTGGCGGTGGTCTGGCCGGTTCCGTGGCGGCCGCGGCGCGCGCCTGGCCATGGGAAGAAAGTCAGGATGGTGCCGGGTGTTCCGATGCTGTCGCCGAAGTAGAAGTGATAGGTGCCGGGATCGTCGAAGTTGACCGTCCTCTTTACGAGGCGGAGTCCCAGGAAGCGGGCGTAGAAATCGTAGTTGCGCTGCGGATCGCCGGCGATGGCCGTCACGTGGTGGAGTCCTGGGATCATGTACGATTAGATGCCGCGGCGAGCGAGGAAGTAGCTGCGCCCCTTTCCGATGTTGCCCCACATGCCGAGGTCCTGGCAGGCGTCAAACACTTTGACGGTAGCGAAGTTGGCGGCGTAGAGGCTGTTCAGCACGTCGTCCTGGGCATGGCAGAACTGCGAGAGTTTGAAGCCGGACCGTTCCCAGTTTTCGGCGATGAGACGGAACAGTGTGATGTCGCAATCGGCGATGCGGGTTTTGGGGCTATACGAGCCGACGGCCACGCTGACCATGTCCGGTTCCACCTGGGCCGATGTGGTCGACCACAGATAGGTGTACGCCTCTTCGCGATTTAAGTCGAAGGCGAAGTATCCGCCGGGCTGCACGGCTTCGTGGGCGCGCAGGCAGACGCGGTGAAAGTCGCCGGGTGTCATGACGTGGTTCAGCGCGTCGAAGGTGGAGAGCACGAGATCGAAGCGGCGGTCCGATTCGAAAGTGCGTGCGTCGGCGGCGACGAACGGCACGGCGGGACAGCGTGCGCGGGCGAACGCGAGCATGCATTCCGAGCCGTCGATGCCGGCGACGTCGAAGCCGCGGGCGTGCAGGGCGCAGGTGAGCCGGCCATCGCCGCAGCAGAGGTCGAGAATGGATGCGCCGTGCGGGAGTTGCTGGAGGATTAACTGGTCGAGGATGGCGAGTGCCTGTTCGTGATACTCCGCGCCCCAGTGTGTGGCGTAGAGCCAGGCGAAGGGGTCGTAATCCGAGTAGGGCTGCATGTTAGTGGGGGTTGGCCGGCGCGTGGTCGAGAGAGGAGGCGCGAGGGCGTGCGACGCTGTGGTGGCCGGGGCTGGCGAATCCAGTGGGCCGGGTTGGGTGCTTTGTGGAGGGGTTGTGGTCGAGAGTGGAGGGGTGGTGGCCGGGCTCGGCGGTTCGTGGGCCGCGAACTGGTGACGCTGTGGTGGCGTGGGCCGGGGAATTGTCGAGTCTGGATGGGCGAGGACGCGGGGGTTGTGGCGCGGCGCGGTGCGGTTTGGCGGGCGCGGGATCGGGGCGGGACGCAGTGTCGGGGTGGTGAGCGCAGTCGGTGGTTCGAGGGCCGGGTGGTGGTGACGTGGCGGTGGGGCTGTTTGGCGATGCGGCGATTCTGAAGGCACGAGGACGCGGGAGTGCGGCGCGGCCGGGGCCGGCGGGATCGTGGTGGGGACTTGGGAGCGGCGTGTCAATGGGACCCGGGGGTGATGGGCTGTTGGACTTCGGTTGACGGCCTGGGCTCATCGAACGAGCCGCTGAGGAGATCCTCATACAGGCTCATATAATCGCATGCCATGCGATGGCTGGAAAAACGCTCTCGGGCGGCGAGGCGGCATTCTTGCGGGTCGATTTCGCCCATGCGGCGGATGGCGGCGGCCATCTCATCGACATCGTGCACGACGAAGCCGGTGCGGCCGTGCTCCACAACTTCCTGGAGCGCGCCCGATGCGAACGCGATGACCGGGGTTCCGCAAGCGAGGGCTTCCATGCTGACGAGTGAACTGGTTTCGGCGACCCGGCTCGGGACCAGCAGACATTGGGCGCCGGTGAGCAGGCGGCGTTTGCGTGCGAATCCGACGGGTCCGATGAAACGCGTGCGATCGCTAAGGCGGGGACGCACCTTCTGCTCGTAGTATTCGACGTGGGTGCGGTATGGGAATGTTTCGCCGGCCAATATGAGCGGCATGTCCGCGCGACTGGCGGCTTCTATGGCGAGATGGAGTCCTTTTTCGGGACAGATTCTGCCGAGCGCCATGGCGTATCCACGCTTGTGGCCGCGGCTTTGGAGTTGATCGACAGGGACGCCATTTTCGACGGTGAAGATGGGCAGGTGGGTGAACCGGCATTGCTCGCGCTGAGAGCGGGAGACGCAGTTGACGTAGGTGCGGCGGCGGCGCATGTGGAGCACGGATTCGGAGTACCAGTCGCAGGGCAGGTGCAGCGTGGCAAGCGTGGGCAGGGCGGGGGCAGGCAGGTAGGTGTGCCAGTCGAGGCCGTGCATGTGGATCAGGTCGATGGCTTCGCGTTCGAGGGTTTGTTCGATCGCGATGCAGTGCTGTTGTTGCGCCCAGTAGCGGACTTCGTCGTTGAGGGGTCCGTCCCAGCCGGGGGTGGGAACGAGTTCGCCGAAGGTTTGGGATCCTTCGGCGGCGATGACGATGGAGCGGTGTCCGGCGGCTGTGAGGGCGGCGTCGAGTTGCGCGACAATCTGCTCGGAGCCGCCGACGGCATCGGGTCCGACAGGGGTGAGGGGGAACGCGACGCTAAGAATAGTGCGCGGCATGTTTCCTCCAGCGTTCGGGTGTCGTGCCCCAATCGAACTGTTCGTAGTTCAAGCGGCCAGGATGGGGTGGTCTGGTGAAATCGTAATCGGGGGCGGGGCGGAAGGCTTCCGTCTGTACTCCGAAGGGCTCCAGGATATGGCGCTGGCTCACGAAACAATCAAACATTTTCTGCTTTTGTTGTTGTTGCTCGGGCGAGAGCGTGAATCGGGTTTCTTCGACGCCGGGGTAGGGGAGAAACTGACCGGTTACGAGGCTGTTGCCGCGGAGGTGATACGAAGTGAACTCCCATAGTTCGGGTTTGGTTGCAGCACGACGGAGCCCGGCGCGTGTGGCAAATGCGCAGGAGTCATGATCGGGATGTCCGCCTTCGTAGGGATGCGTTAGGACGACCTGGGGCTGCGTGCGATCGATGTAACCGGCGATGAAGCGGGCGAGGTCGTCCAGGCGATGGACCAGCGACTGATCCGCGAATCCGGCTTCATCGCAGCACGACTCGTCGAGCCCGGCGAGCGCGAGTGCGCGTAGAGATTCCTGGCGGCGCTCGCGCTGGTAGTCTTCGCGAGTGCGGAAGCCGGCGGCGGAATAGTCGTCTCCGCGCTCGGGTGATCCGTTGGTAGCGTGCAGAATCGTGACGCGGCCGCGAACGCGCTCGAGTTGGGTGCCGGCGCCGATCACTTCGTCATCCGAGTGGGCCGCGACGATCAGCACGCGCCCCTTACTGAACGGGTCCTCACCCCGCATAGCGTCTCGTCATCCGGGCGCAAAATTCGGCGAACTCTTCGGCGTTCACCGGCGGACTGGTATGGTCTGGCCGCACGCCGAGGTGCTCCGGGGTGAAGCAGCAGGTCACGGTCACATCAAATTCGTCGAGCGCCTTCATCTGTTTGTCGAACCATGCCCCGGCATTGGGGCGGAAGCTGTCGGCCCAACTCAAGCCGGTTCTCACATGTTTGACGCCGAGTTCCCGGAACCATCGTGCGGCCGATTCCAATCGATGATCTTCGAAGTGGAACCACTGGCAAATGCCCAAGTCAGGCGTGTAGCGGTGAAACTGCTTCATCGCTAGTTTGGGGCTTCCGTCTTCTCGCAGGAGGCCCATATAGAAGTGGCGATAGTAGGCCGAGCCCTCCGCTTCACGGTGACGCGTGGTGGCGGGCCAGGCGCGCGGAAGGTCGTACAGACTGTACCAGTGGATGCGGGGTGAGCGGCCGATTAACAGCTCGGCGCTGCGCTGCAAACCGAACTCCTGCACTTCCTCGGCACCGAACGTGGAGACTCCGACTTCGGAGACCCAGATGGGAAGCGTGGTGACGGCTTCGATTTCTTTCAGTTTGTCGGGCCATTCGTGGATGGTCCAGTGGTTCCAATCGAGCGGGAATCCGTGCACGGCGACGACATCGACGTGACTCAACACGCAGAAGCGTTTCATGCGGTCGATGAAGCGCGTGTCGATGGGCGAGATACCGCCGAGCACTTTCGTGAGGTTTGGGCTCTCTGCGCGAATGGCGTTGCAGGCGAGTTTGACCATGGCGGCGTACTGGTTCCATTCGGGATCCATCTCGAAGTCCCAGTGCGACAGGTTGTTCGGCTCGTTCCACAACATCACTGCTTCGATCATTCGGAACTCCCCGTCGCGGGATAGACCGCGTTCGGTTGCAAAGGATGAATTTCGGCGCGTTTGCAGATGAACACTTCGTTCTCGGGGTGATCGATGATGTCGAAGCCGGCGCTGCGGAGCATGGCTTCGGCGCAGGCGCGGTTGGGGATCCACCAGTTGGTGCAGTCGTGCGAGTAGTCGTGCTCGACGAAGTACATGCGGGGGAATCGCGAGTCTTCGAAGATACCGGTTTCGCTGAACGGGTAATCGCGTTCGAATTCGGTGGTGTCGGAGTTGCCGCGCAGGAGGGATTGAAAGACGAGCATGTCGGCGGCGGCATGTTCGTGCAACAGATCGAGCGCGAGCAGGGGATGGCGGAGGTGATAAAGGACGCCGAGGAAGAGGACAAGGTCGAACTTCTCGCCTAGCTTGGCGACGTCGTATACATCGAGTTCTCGAAACTCGATGTCCATGCCATGGACTTCGGCGGCGAAGCGCGCCTGGGCGAGATAGCCTTCATCGGAGTCGATGCCGATGACGCGATCGGCACCGCGGCGCTTCATCTCCATGGAGTAGAATCCGGCGTTGCAGCCGATGTCGAGCACGGTGCGGCCGCGGAGGTCCTGAGGGATGGCTTGGGAGAAGCCTTGCCACTTAATATTGGGATAATCGCCCAGGAAATGATGCGGCGCGGTTTTAACGCCGTGCAGATCGAGGTTATGGAACCAATGTCCGAGCTCGCTGACGCGTTGTTCTATTTCCTCCTTCGTTATCTGAATCATTGGCTGGCCTGCCATGGGTGAATTTGGTTGGAGAGTTCAGCTTCCATTGCACGGAAGCGATCGCCGTCCGCGGTGCCCTTCAGGTTATTGGCCGCCATGTTCGCATAGCCGATGCGGAAGGCGACATAGGCGGTTTCATAGAATTTCATCAAAGCGGGTGGAATTCGATCGCGGGACGCCGCGGCATAACGGCTGAGCAGATACGTGCTCTGCGCGGGCGTCAAGCGAAATTCGACGCGGGCCGCGGCGAGGTCCCAGGCGATGTCGGCGAATCCGGGGAAGAAGTGATCGCAGCAGTGATCCACCGCATCGGCTTTCATCCAACCGCCGGCGGTGGCGAGCCATTCGTGAGGCATCATGCGGCCGTCCACGGCGGCGGCGGGCCGGTTCTCGAATGGCGCGCGTTGACGCTGGAGTGCAGGGTCGACGGGCATGCCGGATTCACGGGAGTTTACTTCGATCATGTGGAGCATGGAGTCGAAATCGACGGAGCGCGTGCCGGGGAATAGGCGGTTGCGATAAGACGCGTAGCGCGCGATGGCGTCGAGTAGCGAGGCGTCCGCGGCTTTCGGATTCACTGGACGCGCACGAACGAACTGGCGCTCGAGAAAGCCGTTGCGGAGTCCGTAGACACGCGGGCCGAAGCCAGCTTCCGAGAGCAGGCAGGCTCGAATCCATTTCTCGCGGCCGTAGGGTCCGAGTCCGGCAAATTTGTAGAGAGTTCCGTCCTCATCGAGATATTTGCGGGCTTCGTGCTGGGGTTGGACGGCAGGCCACTCGGAGGGGTTCGAGTAGACGAGGCGGCGCCATTCCCCGGCTGAGAGATCAGTGAGCGCTCCGGCGCCGATCCACGAGCGTTGAAAGGGCGCACAGAATTTTCGGTAGCGCGGCCATTCGGTGCGGGCGCGTTCGTTGACGAAGGACGCGGGGTTGCCTTCCCAACTGGGGAAGAGAGCGATGCGTTGTTCGGAGACTCCGAGTTCGCGGAGTTTCGATGCGACGGCGATGAAGGACGATCCGCTGAGGCCGGGTCCTTCGTCGACGATGGCGAATGCGTGCGTGGATGCGCAGCGGCGCCAGGTGCGTTCGAGTTCGGGGGTGAGCGCGAGTCGTCGATCAAAGGGATGGCCGTGCGGGCGGACCGTCCATGATCGTGTCGTGAATCCGGACTCTTCGAGTGAGGCGGCGACTACGGTGCTGAGGCTGGTGCCGATGCTGCGGATTCCGATAACGCAGACGTTTTTCGGATACCCTGCGCCGGCGAACTGCCGGGCGGCGGCCTGATAGCTCTCGGGGTACAGCGCGTAGAACGCGTAACCTTCGGGGACGGAGATGCGGATTTCGTTCGGCAGATGGAGGGTGTCTAGCGCGGCTGCCGGTTGGTCACCGCGCGCGATGGCGATGGCGGCGGTTCGGAGAGGTTGAATGAGGGGAGAGTCGCCGTCGCGGTCGGGCATGAGAGCGTCGATAACGCCGGCTTCGAGTTCGCCGAAGCGGATCAGGCGGTCGCGGGCATCATCGGAGTTGCGGATTTCCGCGAGCAGAGAGGCCGTTTGAGCGACGCGTTCCTGCGAACGATAGACGATCACGAGTCGGACCTCGGGGTGGATTCGGCGGCCCAAAACGGGCGGAATTGTCGGATTTGCTGGAGGGTGTCGTGGAAGTCGCCGCGAAAGCAGACGGCGCGATCATCGACGTAGACATGGGCCGGGGGTTTGCGATCGGTGACTTCATCGACGAAATCGGCGAGTTCGTATTTGCGCAGCCAATCGGAGACCCACTCGTGCCAGCGGACGGTGAAGATGACGACGCGGTATCCGGTGCGGTGTAACTCCTCGAGAAACTCGCGGGCGCCGTCGCGGGGTTCGTGAAAGAACTGAGGGCCGCGCCACTCGTCGAACGTATTGAGGACACCGTCGAGGTCGATGCAGATGGTGGGTCGCGAGTCCATCAGCGGTGAAGGACCCCTTCTATACGATGTTGTCCTCCGAGCAACTGCAGTGCTTCGCGGTAACCGTTGAGGGTTCCGACGTCCACATAGGATTCGCCGGCGCGCACGCCCTTGGCGGTTCCACCACGCTCGAGCCAGGCGTTGACCAGCGTGCCCATGTACTCGTCGCGGCGGTCGCGGGCGTTCCACAGGTTGTAGAGGCCGCGCAGTGTGCGTCCGGGCATCTTGAACGCGCCCCAGATCCAGTTGGAGGTTGCGTCCTGGCGCTTTACTTGAATCTCGACGACGTTGCCATTGGGATCCGTGACGACGGCGTCGAAACGTTCGGGATGATCGACGGGGAACAGCAGGAACGAGAGCGTGTCGTTGTCGAGCGCGCAGAGTCCATCCTCGGGAAACCAGATGGTATCGGGGAGTCCGATGAGCACCTGCTCGGTGTCGTGGATCATGGGCAGGGCGCGGAAGATGGCATCGCAGAGTCCGGCGGGCTTGGGTTGAACGGCGTAGCAAACCGAGGCGGAGAACGCGTTGCCGCCGTAGTATTCGAGGATATCGCTCTTGCCGGGCGAAATGACGAAGCAGAGGCGGTCGGCGCCGCCTTGAATCATGCGCTCAACGAGGTACTCACTGACGGCGCGCGGGCGTTCAGTGACGCCATCGAAGCGGCTGCCGACGGGCAGGAGTTCTTTCGAGAAGGCGAGAGGTTGGATGCGGCTGCCGGCACCTGCTGCTGGAATGATTCCCCACATGCTTAAACCTCCGCCGGGGCGGCACGAAGTTCGTGCATTGTGTTTTGGGCGTGTTCGAGGATTGACTCGAGTTCGCGAGCGCGGACCGAGGATGTGTGCTGGTCGAGGGTGCGTTCGCGGGCCCGCCGTGCGATGGATGCGAGTTGTGCGCCGGGGAGTTCGAGTGCGGCGATGGCGTCGTTGGAGTCGTGCGCGACCAGGATCTCGGAGCCGGGCGTGAAGAATGTATCGAGACCTTTCCACATGTCGCTGAGAATCGGGACGCCGCTGGCTGCCGCTTCGAAAAGACGGCCGGAGGGACAGTAGCCTCGCTCGGCCATCGCGCGGCGCGTGACGTTCAGCGTGAGCCGGGAGGAACTGAAGAAGGCCGGGTGTTCGGCGGGCGGCAGATGGCGGACGAAGAAGATGTTCGGCGTCCACGGAAAATCGATTGGATACATGGCGCCGGCGACGCAGAACCGGCGATGGGGGATGCGCCGGGCGGGCTCGATGAGGAGCGCGTCCAGAGTCTGCTGGCGATCTTCGGCGTAGGTTCCGATGTACGACAAATCGGAGCGGTAATGTTCGAGAGGCGCGCAGGGGCGGTGGACGTCCGGATCGACGTGTCCGTACAGCGGGACTGCGATGCGGGCGCCCAGACGCGTGCGCAGTTCATCGATAGCCTGGCCGCCGGTGTAACTCAGCACGAGGTCGTAATCTCTGAGTCCGCGAGGGCCGATGTAGTCGACGTTCTCGCCGGCCTCGAGCCGGGACAGGGTGACAGGTGTGTCCAGATCGTAGAAGCTGTGCAGGGGAACGGATGATGAGAATGCGAGATCGGCGGCCGCGAGTGCATCGGGGCAGTATGAAGTCACCATGCTGGCGTCGGCATCTTCGAGGTGGCGGCGTGCGATGGCCGCGGCTTCGGACCAATCGTTGTAAATGTGCAGGTGCGCGGAATCGAGTTGAATAAGATCGCGGTGCTTGGAGTAATAGATTGCGTCGCGCTCGAAGAAGTGGAGTTGGTGCCCGCGCGCGGCGAGGGCTCGTATGAGTCCGCGCCACAGCGTTGCGTGGCCGTTGCCCCAACTGGAGCTTACGGTTAATCCAAAGATGACCAGCTTCATTCGTTTGTTTTGGCGCGGCGGCCAGAGATATGACGCCTTGAGAATGCGTGCGTTTCAGCAAAGTACTCTGGCCAGGTATTTGCGTCGTACAAACCATATCCCGCAAAATCAGGACGATGACGACTGTTCTTCTGATCCGGCACGGGATGACCGATGCCGTTGGCCAACGCATCGTCGGGTGGCTGCCCGGTGTGGGTTTGAATGCCGAGGGAGTGCGCCAGGTGGCGAGGTTACGCGATGAGTTACAGGGCGTGAAGCTGGACGCGATCTTCAGCAGTCCGCTGGAGCGGGCGGACGTTACAGCGAGGACGATCGCGGCGCCGCACGGGCTGAGTATCAAGACACGGGATGGGCTGGGAGAGGTGCGCTTCGGCGATTGGACGGGAATGACGCTGGCGGAGTTGGATGGCGATGAACAGTGGCAGCGCTGGAATGCAATGAGGAGTTGCGGGCGGGCACCGAATGGGGAGTCGATGCTGGAGACGCAGAGCCGCATGTTCGATGAAATGATGCATGCGCGGGCGAGTTATCCGGAGGGCACGGTGGCATTGGTGAGTCACGCGGATGCGATTCGGAGTCTGTTGGTATATGTGCTGGGGATGTCGATGGATGTGTTTTTGCGATTGCGGGTGGATCCGGCTTCGGTGAGTATCTTGCGGGTGTCGGACTGGAGGCTGGAGGTAGCGGGGATTAATTTGAGCGGGGATGGGATTGCGTCGCAGCTTGGGGCGAATCCGCTGTCTGAGACTCGACGTGCAACCTCCGAATGAAGACGAGAGTGGCGGCGGCGAGTGGGGTAGCGAAGAGGAGTCCGAGAGCGCCGAAGAGGATGCCGAGAGTGATCTGGCTGAAGATGGTGACGGCCGGAGGAAGGTTCGCTACGCGGTTCTGGACGATGGGCGTGAGGATGTAGTTTTCCGTTAGCTGCGTGCCGTAGTAGATGACGGCGACCCACAGCAGGGTCATCGGATCGATGGTGATGGCGATCAGCGCGGCGGGGATGAAGGAGATGAGGGGGCCAAAGTTGGGGACGAAGTCCATGAGCCCGGCGAAGAGTCCGAGGGTGATGGCCATGGGGACGCCCAGGATCATGAGTCCGACGGTGGTGGCGACGGCGACATAGGCCATCAGCAGGAGTTTGCCGGCCATCCACCAGCGGAGTGTTTCGGCGGCGGCATTCATGGTGGATTCGAGGCGGGGGCGATGCTCGGGTGGAAATAGCAGGACGATGCCGCGCTGATACATGCCCGGATTCGCGGCGAAGTAGAGGGTTCCGAAGATCAGGATGATGGCGTTGACGAAGACGCCGAGTCCGCTGGAGAAGATGGCGGCGATGCGGCCTTCGAGATCGCCACCGCGTCCTGCCGCGGGCCATTGCTTCACCGCATCCATCACCTGACGGCCCCAGGGCTGCTGTTCGATTTTTGCCATCAGATCCTTTGCGGCGGCGGGGAGAGTGTGCGAGAGTTGCTGCACCTGATCGGCCACGCGAGGGGCGAGGAAGAATCCGGCGGCGGCGGCGAGACTCAGGAATCCGAGGATCGTGACGGCGAGGGCGATGGATCGCGGGAGGGGAGTTTGCTGCTGAGCCAGTCGGCGATTGCGCCGAGGAGTAAGGAGAGCAACACGGATCCGAAGAGGAGAAACAGGACGTCGGACGCGGTCCATGCGGCCCAGAGCAGGACGAAGGCGAACGAAGCGATGGCGATGATGCGGACGGGCGAGCGGCTGCTGGTGGGCATCGCCGATGTGACGCGAGCGGAGTGGAAAAGCGAACGTCAGCGGCCGAAAGATCAGGCTTGACGGAGGACGACAGCGAATCGGGAACCAGTGCCGGGTTCGCTCTCGACGGCGATTTCGGAGCCATGGGCGTGAGCGATGGCCTGGGCGATGGAGAGTCCGAGGCCGACGCCGGCTCCGCTGGCGCGGGCGCTGTCGGCGCGGTAGAAACGTTCGAAGATGTGTGGGAGCGCAGCGGGTGGGATGCCCTCGCCGGTATCCTCGACCGACAGTGTGTAGCCGCCTTCGACGGGTGTCACGGAAACGGTGACGCAGCCGGTAGGCGACGTGTGCTCCAGGGCGTTCTCGAGCAGCGTCATGAGGAGTTGGCGAATGGCGGAGGGGTTGGCGGCGGCGATGGCGGGAGCCGTGGTGATATTGGCTTTGAGTTCGAGCATGTGGGAGGCGGCGGAGGCTTCACATAGGCTGACCATTTCGCGGACGACGGCGTTCAGATCGACGGGAGTGAGCGGCATTTCGACGGCGCCCGAGTCGGCGCGCGCGAGTTTCAGCAACTGCTCGGTGAGTTCGGTCATGCGCTCGGATTCCTGATGAATGGTGGTGAGGGCGCGTCGGTAGTCGCCGGTGGTCCGTTCGCGGCGGAGGGCGAGTTCGGCGGTGGAGCGGATGAGGGCGATGGGGGTTCGCAGTTCGTGGGAGGCGTCGGCGGTGAACTGGCGGATGCGTTGCACGGCGCTGTCGAGGCGTCGGAGTACGTCGTTCCAGGCTTCCGACATGCGCTCGATCTCATCACCGGTACGGGGCACGGGCAGGCGCTGCGAGAGGTTTTGCACGCTGATGCATTTGGCGGCGCGCGTGATTTCGTCCACAGGGCGTAGGGCGCGGCCGCTGATCCAGTAGCCGCCGATGCCGGCTATAACGAGGACCAGCGGCGTCATGAGGATGAGGAGATAGCGGAAGTCGCGGAGGATGGCGGTGACGGGCTCGAGTGAGGCGGCGGCTCGCACGTGGAAGGCTTCGCCACCATAGGCCATGTCGGCGGTTTTGACTCGGTAATTGCGGCCGAGTTGGGGGATAGGGCGGCCGTCGAGGGGGACGACGACGGCTCCGGCGCGATCGCGAATTTCAATGAGCGAACCCTCGGGGACTTCGCTGGTGAATTCGGCGAGTTCGGCGCGGAGTTGGCTGGGGCCGTTTTCGCGGCCTTCAATGGCGAGGACGGTGCGGAGTCCTTCAATGCGCTGGTCGAGGCGGGCGTCGAGTTGGGCGATGAGGCGCTGCTCCATGGCGAACCAGAGGGCAGTGGCGAAGATGGCGAGTCCGAGGAGGAGTACGGCGCTGTACCAGGCGGTTAGTCGAACGCGGATCGAGTAGCGCGCGGTCATTTGGTGACGACCGCTCCCGCACGGTCGCGGCTCGGAATGGACGTTTCGGAGGGAGTCGCGGGAATGGCGTGGATGGAGTAGTGCGCGGTCATTCTTCCCGCCGTAGTGAGTATCCGACGCCGCGGATGGTGTGGATGAGTTTCGGTTCGCCCGCGTGTTCGACTTTCGCGCGGAGGAGACGCACGAAGGCGTCGAGGGTGTTGCTTTCGATTTCGGATGCGCCGCCCCAGACGGATTCGATCAGCGTGTCGCGCGAGACGACTCGGCCGGCGTTTCGCAGGAGTACTTCGAGGATCGCGAATTCGGTGCGGGTGAGCGCGATGTCGCGTCCGGCGCGGCGGACGTCGCGGGTGTCGAGGTCCATGGTGAGATCGGCCGCGGACAAACGTTCGTCTTGCGGGAGCGGGCCGCGGCGGCCGAGGGCGCGGACTCGCGCGAACAGGACTTCGAGCGAGAACGGCTTGGTGAGGTAGTCGTCCGCGCCGACGTCGAGACCCTGCACGATGTCGGGCGTGGCGTCGCGGGCGGTGAGCATGAGGATGGGAGTGTGGTTGCGCTGCGCTCGAAGACGGCGCGCGACGTTGAATCCATCGAGCCCGGGCAGCATGACGTCGAGCAGCAGAAGGTCGAAGCCTCCGGTCTCGGCGGCGGCCAATCCGCCACGGCCTTCCGAGGCAACCTCGACGGTGTGGCCTTCCTCGGCCAAGCCGCGGCGCAGCAGATCGGCCATACGGAAATCGTCCTCCACAACCAGGATCTTCATGGGGATCCTTTGACGTTATCGTAATCGGCGAATCTGAAAATCGCCTGTAATCTGGACTTTCAGGATTTTTTCATTTTCGTGCTGTGTACTGGGACTTGCCCGAGGAGGGCAAATTGGATGAAAGCGATCGTGCTGGCGCTGAGTTTGGGCGGTCTTCTGCTGGCGGCTGACCCCGCCGGATACCACGTGATGAATAAGATTCCGATCGGCGGCGCGGGCGGGTGGGATTACGTGAGCATCGACAGCGGCGCGCGGCGGATGTACGTTTCGCATGCGACGCATGTCGTGGTGGTGGATCTGGATGCGAACAAGATAGTGGGCGATATTCCGGACACGGCCGGCGTGCACGGGATCGCGTTTGCACCGAAGTTGAACAAGGGGTTCGTGAGTGCGGGCCGGGCGAATCAGGTGGTGGTGTTCGATTTGAAGACGCTGAAGCCGATTGGGCAGAATATTGCGACGGGTCAGAATCCGGATTCGATTCTGTACGACGAGCATTCGAACCGGCTGTTTACGTTCAACGGACGGTCGAAGGACAGCACGGTGATTGACGCGTCGAACGATACCGTGGTGAAGACTATCCCGCTGGGCGGCAAGCCGGAATTTTCTGTGACGAACGGGAACGGCAAGGTGTGGGTGAACATCGAGGACACTCACGAGATTGCCGAGATAGACACCGGGAATCTGACGGTGACGAAGCGATATACATTGGAAGGCTGCGAGGAGCCGTCGGGGTTGGCGGCGGACTTGAAACATACCCGGCTGTTTTCGGTTTGCGCGAACAAGGTGATGGCGATATCGGATCCGTCGCAGGGCAAGGTAGTGGCAACGGTGCCGATCGGCGAACATCCCGATGCCGCGGCGTTTGATTCCACTCGCGGTTTGGCGTTCAGTTCGAATGGCGCGGGCACGTTGACGGTGGTGCAGGAGTCGGGCGGGAAGTACAGTGTCGCGCAGACGGCGACGACGCAGCCGAGTGCGCGCACGATGGTATTGGATCCGAAGACGCACAAGCTATACTTGCCCGCTGGTGACAGGAATGCCCCGGATAGTTTCACGATTCTCGTCGTTGGGAAATAGATGCGAGTGATACTGTTGGCGGTTGTGCTGGGTGCTGCTGGGCTGGCACAATCGCCCGCGACGATTTCGCTGGATCTCGCCGGAGCATTGCAGCGGGCGCGCGATTACAATCAGGCTTTCCTGCAGGCCGGCATAACGGCGGCGTCGGCGCATGAGGACCGGGTGCAGGCGAAAGCGGCTATGCTGCCGTCGCTGAATTTTCTGAATCAGTACATCTACACGCAGGGCAACGAGACGCCGTCGGGAGTGTTTGTGGCGAACGACGGCGTGCACATCTACAACGAGCAGGCGGCGGTTCATGCCGAACCGTGGTCGCCGCTGCTGCGTGCCGAATACCGCCGTGCGATTGCGGCGGAGGCGGTGGCGAAGGCCCGTCGCGATATTGCCGCGCGTGGACTGGTGACCACCGTCGTTCAGAATTACTACGGGCTGATCACGGCGCAGCGCCATCTGCGGAATGCGGAGCAGAGCGTGGCGGAAGCGCGGAGCTTTGTGGACATCACGCAGAAGCAGGAGCGCGGCGGCGAGGTGGCGCGCGCCGACGTGATCAAGGCGCGATTGCAATTGCAGCAGCGCGAGCGCGACCTGATGGATGCGCGCGCGACTGTGGAGAAGGCGCGGGTGGCGCTGGGCGTAATCGTGTTTCCGAACCTGGATCAGCAGTTCACTGTGGCCGACGATCTTGGGGCGTCGCTGACACTGCCGCCGGTGTCGGAATACCGGCCGGTGGCGATATCGACGAGTCCGGATATTATGGCCGCGCAGTCGGGATTGACGGTGGCTTCGGCGGGGACGTCGGCGGCGCGAGCGGGATATTATCCAGTGTTTGCGATCGATTACTTCTACGGCATCAACGCGAATGTGCTGGCGTTTCGGGGTCCGGACAACCGGCAAAATCTGGGGTCGATGGTGCAAGGGACGCTAACGATTCCGCTATGGAATTGGGGTGCGACACGCAGCCGCATCAAGCGGGCGGAGCTTGCACAGAAGCAGGCGGAATATGAGTTGACGTTTGCGCAGCGCGGGGTGGAGTCGACGCTTCGGACCGCGTACATCGAAGCGGACACGGCTCGCGCGCAACTGGATTCGTTGAAGAGTTCGCTGGACTTGTCGGAAGAGAGTCTGCGGCTGACGCTGCTGCGGTATCAGGCGGGCGAGGCGACGGCGCTGGAGGTTGTGGATGCGCAAAGCACGCTGGCACTGGCTCGGAATGCGTATGCGGATGGGCTGGCGCGATATCGGGTGGCGGTGGCGGCATTACAGACCATGACGGGAAGGTTGTGAGGATGAACAGGAACGGAGTCCTGGCGGCTGGTGCCGCCTTGTTGTGCCTGGCAGGCTGTTCGAAAGTGTCGCCGACAGAGGATGCGCCCGTCCCGGCCGTGCAGGTGGCTCCGGCCACTACGGAGACGGTGGAGCGCATCATCACGGCGGATGGGATTTTGCGGGCGCTGGATCAATCGGCGGTGATGCCGAAGATCGGTGCTCCGGTGGCGAAGTTCTATGTGAATCGCGGGGATCACGTGCGCCAGGGGCAGTTGCTGGCGACTTTGGAGAATCGCGATTTACACGCGGCGGTGACGGATGCGCGCGGAGCCTATGAGCAGGCCGCGGCGAATTACCGGAACACTTCGACGTCGACGGTGCCGAATGAGATGGTGAAGGCCGAGGCGGATGTGCGGGCGGCCGAGGAACAGATGGACGCCTCGAAGAAACTGCTGGACAGCCGCGAGCAGTTGCACAAAGAGGGCGCTCTGGCGCGCCGCCTGGTGGATGAGGCGTCGGTAGCGTATGCGCAGGCCAAGAGCCAGCACGACACAGCGCAGAAGAACCTCGCGTCGCTGCAGAGTGTGGGACGGCATGAGGAAGTGAAGGGCGCGGCGGGACAACTCGAGTCGGCGAAGGGGCGGTTGGACGCGGCACAGGCGCAATTGACGTACTCGGAAGTTCGGAGTCCGATCTCGGGTGTTGTTGCGGAGCGGCCGGTGTTTGCGGGCGAGATGGCGAATGCCGGATCGCCGTTGTTGACCGTGATGGATGTTTCGAGCGTGATCGCGCGGGCGAATATTCCGCAGGCGCAGGCCGCCTACATACGAGTGGGGCAGCCGGCGACGGTGGCGGCTACGGACAGTTCGATCGAGGTGACGGGGAAGGTCACGGTGGTGAGTCCCGCGGTGGATCCGCAGAGCACGACGGTAGAGATTTGGGTGCAGGCGCCGAATCCGAAGGAGCGTCTGCGGCCCGGCGGCACGGTGCGTGTGACGATTCGCGCGGGCACGATTCCGAATCCTGTGGTGGTGCCGAAGGAAGCGCTGTTGCCGTCGGAATCGGGCGGTTCGTCGGTGATGGTGGTGGGTCCCGATATGGTGGCGCACCGGCGCAAGGTGGAGGTGGGCGTCACGAACGGGGACAAGGTTCAACTCGTCAGCGGAGCCAGCGCGGGGGATCGCGTGGTTGTGAACGGGGGGCTGGGGTTGGCGGACGGGACGAAGGTGCAGATCGCGAAGGCCGGTGCTCATGCAGAGTGAAGCGGGGCACTGGACGGAGCGTCACGGGAAACCGATCATCTTCGTTATCGTCACGCTGGTGGCGGTCGGGATCTATCTTGCGTTCACGATTCCGGTGTCGGTGTTTCCGTCGACGAATTTTCCGCGCGTTGTCGTCGGGGTGGATAACGGCGTTGCGCCGATCGATCAGATGCTGGTGACCGTGACGCGGCCCATTGAAGAGGCCGTGAACAGCGTGCAGGGGCTGCAGTTGGTGAAGTCGATCACCGGGCGCGGGTCGGTGGAAGTGGACCTGTATTTTGCCTGGAACAGCGACATGTTTCAGACGCTGCAGCGTGTGAATGCGGCGCTGGCGCGAGTGCAATCGACGCTGCCTCCCACCGCGACGGTGACGGCGAACCGGCTGACTTTTGCGGCGTTTCCGGTTCTCGGCTACAGTCTGACTTCGGATACGGTGCCGCAGACCGCTCTGTGGGAACTGGCAACGTATGAGATGAAGCCAAGGCTCAACCGGCTGAACGGCGTGTCGACGGTAATAGTGCAGGGCGGGCAGGAGCCCGAGTTCGAGATTCGCACGGATCCGGCGAAGTTGGTGCAGGCCGCGGTGACGGTGCCGTCGATCATCGATGCTGTACGGCGCAGCAACATGATCGATTCGCCGGGGCTGATTCAGGCGAATCATCAACTGGTGCTGAGCCTGGTGAGCGGGCAGGCGCGGACTCCGGAGCAGATCGCGAACATCGTGGTGAAGACTACGCAGAGTGGGCTGCCGGTGCGGATCGGCGATGTTGCATCGGTCGTGCCGTCGGTGCGGCCCGTGTATACGATTGTCACCGCGAACGGCAAGCCGGCGGTGCTGTTGAATATCAACCGGCAGCCGGACAGCAACACGGTGGCGGTGGCGGATGAGGTGCATTCGGAAATCGCAGCGATTCGGAAGAGTCTCCCGCCGGGGGTGACGCTGCTGCCGTTCTACGATCAGTCGGAGATTGTGAACGATTCGATCAAGAGCGTTCGCGATGCGATCCTGATCGGGCTGGTGCTGGCGTCGATCATTTTGGTGCTGTTCCTGCGCGATTGGGGGACGTCGCTGGTGGCAGGTCTGGTGATTCCGGCCACTGTCGCTGTCACGTTCATCGCGCTGCGAGCGCTGGGCGAGAGTTTCAACCTGATGACGCTGGGCGGACTGGCGGCGGCTGTCGGTTTGGTGATTGACGACGCGATCGTGGTGGTGGAGAACATCGTCATGCATCGGGATGCGGGGCAGAGCCGGGCCGAGGCGATCCGCAGTGCGCTGGGCGAGATTACGAAGCCGCTGGTGGGGTCGACGGTGACGCCGATCGTCGTGTTCCTGCCGCTGATTTCGATCACGGGCGTGACGGGCGTGTTCTTCCGCGCGCTGGCGCTGACGGTGGCGATCGCGCTGCTAACGTCGTTATTCCTGGCGCTGACGTGGACTCCGACGCTGAGCCACTTTCTGCTGCGGAATCGCAAAGCGCGGAAGGAGGAGAATGGGCGGATCTTCGGTGGGGTGCTACAGTTCTACAACCGTGTGCTTCGGGCCGCGGTGGCGCGTCCGCTGGTGTTGACGCTGGCAGTATTGGGACTGGTAGCGGCGTCGTACTTCTCGTACACGCATCTTGGATCGGATCTGCTGCCCGCGATGGATGAGGGCGGGTTCATTCTCGACTACATCATGCCGGCGGGCGCCTCGCTGGCGGATACGAATCGCGCGCTCACGGAGGTGGAGCAGATTCTCAAGGCGATTCCAGAGGTGGACAATACATCGCGGCGAACGGGACTGCAGTTGGGGCTGGCACAGGTGACGGAGGCGAACACGGGCGACATCGCGGTGCGGCTGAAGCGTAATCGCAATCGCAGTGTGGAAGAGGTGATCGCAGAGGTTCGCGAGAAGGTGGGTGAACGGCTGCCGATGCTGCAGGTGGAATTCATACAGTTGCTGCAGGACATGATCGGCGATCTGACGAGCTCGCCGGAACCGGTGGAGATCAAGCTGTTTTCGCCGGATGCATCGCTGTTGCGCGACTGGGCGCCGAAGGTCGGCGATGCGATCAAATCGATCAACGGAGTCGTCGACGTGCTGAACGGAATCGACAATACGATCAGCGGACCGGCGATCACATTCCGAGTGGATCCCGCAGTGGCGGCTCGCGCTGGATTCACGCCGGAGGAGATTGAGCTCGATGTCAGCGCGATCATTCAGGGTGAGCCAGCGCCGGCGCCGCTGATCGCGAACGATCGCGCGTACACCATACGCATTCGCTATCCGGAGCAGGCGCGCACGTCAGTCGAGAGTATCCGGAATGCACTGCTGGTGAGTTCAAACGGCAAGACGGCGACGTTGGGATCGGTGGCGACGATTGAGGAGTCGCCGGGGCAGACGGAGATTCGCCGCGAGAATCTGCAGCGCGATGTGGCGGTGACGGCGCGATTGGAAGGGCTGAACCTGGGCGCAGGCATCGCGGCGGTGAAGGAGGCGATTGCGAAGTTGAATCTGCCGCCGTCGATTCGCGTGGAGTATGGCGGGGCGTATCAGGAGCAGCAGCGATCGTTTCGCGACCTGGTGACGGTGCTGGTGCTGGCCATCGTGCTGGTGTTCACTGTGCTGCTGTTCGAGTTTGGCGGCTTCGCGGCGCCGGTGGCGATTCTGGCGTCGGCTTTGCTGTCGACGAGCGGTGTGTTTCTCGCTCTGCTGATTACCCGGACGACGTTCAATATCTCGTCGTTCATGGGCCTGATCATGGTGGTGGGAATCGTGGCGAAGAACGGCATTCTGCTGCTGGATGCGGATCAGCGATTTCGCGCGGAGGGCGACTCGCCGTTTGAGGCGATGTTGAAATCCGGCGCGCGGCGCTTGCGGCCCATTCTGATGACTGCGCTCGCCACGATGGCGGGCATGATTCCGCTGGCTCTCGCGCTGGGTGCGGGCTCGCAGATGTTGCAGCCGCTCGCGATTGCGGTGATCGGCGGAGTGCTGGCGTCGATGGTCCTCTCGTTGATAGTGACGCCGGCGGTGCACTACTTCCTGACACGCGGTTGAGACACTTCTGTCGTACCCTTATAACGGTGAGGAGGACGAACATGCGAACTATTTTTTGGGTCGCGATATCGACTCTGCCATTGCTGGCGCAGGGCGGATTCAATGGGCCGGGATTATACGAGATCCGGAATATTCAATCGGGACGTGTTATTGATCTGGACCGCAACGATCAACGGACGGTGATTCAATTCGAATCGCGCAATACGGATAATCAGACGTGGGAAGCGGTGCCGGCCGATAACGGCTACTTCTTTTTGCGGAACGGAATGAACGGGTATGCGCTGACGTCGTCGGGCCGAGGGAACAGTTCGCCGCTGTTCGGAGCGCCGTTCAATGGCAGTCCCGATCAGATGTGGCGGATCGATCCCGGCAAGGATGGGAATGCGATGCTGATCTCGCGATCGAACATGGCGGTCGATGTGCCGGATGGAACGGATAAGAACGGGACGCGGCTGCAGATTTACGAAGCGAACGGGGACGCGAATCAGCGGTTCACGTTCCAGTCTGTGGGCGGCCGCGGCGGGAGTTGGGGTCGTGGGACGCGGCGGGGTGGCGACTTTGGGCGGCAAAATCAGTATCCGAATCAGTATCCAAATCAGGCCCCCAACCAGTATCCAAATCAGGCTCCGAATCAGGGCACGGTGGTGTGTGCGTCGAACAATGGCGAGCGCGTATACTGCGGCGCCGATACTCGGAATGGCGTGGTGCTGACGCGGCAGATCAGCGGGACGGAGTGCCGTCAGGGCAGCACGTGGGGATTCGACAATCGGGGCATTTGGGTGGATCGTGGTTGCCGGGCGGAGTTCACGGTTGGCGGGGCGTACGGGAACGGCAATTACGGGAACCGGCCCTTGGATGATCGATATCGTGCGCAGACGATCACTTGCGCATCGGATGACGGGCGGCGGAACTATTGTCAGGTGGATCTGCGTGGCTCGACCGTGCGGATGACGCGGCAAATCAACGGGTCGCAATGCCGCGAAGGCCGGACGTGGGGCACGGATCAGCGAGGGATCTGGGTGGATCGGGGCTGCCGTGCGGAGTTTGTGGTGGAGCCGCGCCGGTAGGATGTGCGGCAGTGGAGGACGATGCGGGCACGAGCATCCGTGCCGAAGCCGTGCCCGGCCAGAGGCTGAATTCGGAGCCGCTCCGAAACTGGTGGCACAGCCCCCTCATGGAAAGTGGTTTCCAGGCAAGTCATGAAGCGCGTGTTGATTGTGCTGTTTTCCGCTGCCGCCCTGCTATGGGCTGCCGATCGCGTCACTTGGAAGAAACTGTCCAGCAAACGCGGTGAACTGCCCGCTCCCGGCCCTTCCGTGCAGCAGACAGGCACCATCGTTGGCGATTTCTCGAAGAGTGGAGTCGCCGGATTCGTGATCACCGCGCGAGCCGCCGCGCCGGCCATGATCTGGTATCGGCCGGGGCGCAAGGGCTGGACGAAGTACGTCATTGAGGACTCGCTGCTGCCGATAGAGGCCGGTGGCACAGCGGTGGACATCGATGGCGATGGCGACCTCGACATCATCGCGGGCGGCGACTATCGCAGCAACGAGGTCTGGTGGTGGGAGAATCCGTATCCCAAGTTCAATGTGAACCGGCCCTGGACCCGGCACATCGTGAAGCAGCAGGGCAAGGGGCAGCATCACGATTTCCTGGCCGGCGATTTCACCGGCGACGGCCGCACCGATATCGTGTTTTGGAACCAGAGCGCGTCCTCGCTATTCCTGGCGCCCATCCCGAACGATCCGCGGCATACCGAGCCGTGGCTGTACCGGGAGATCTTCCACAGCGAGAGCATCTCCGAAGGACTCGCGAAAGCCGATATCGACAACGACGGTATCGCCGACATTGTCGCCGGTGGACGCTGGTTCAAGCATAATCTGGACGGCAGCTTCACGCCGCACGTTATCGACGACGCGCAGCGGTTCACCCGGGCCGCGGCGGGGCAGTTGAAGGCGGGTGGTGCGCCGGAGGTTGTCTTTGTGCCTGGAGATCGCGTGGGTCGCCTGCGGTGGTACGAACTGAACGGCGGCACGTGGACGGGTCACGACCTGCTGGACGAAGATGTCGTGCATGGACACTCGCTCCAGCTCGCCGATATCGACGGAGACGGCCACCTCGACATCTTCTGTGCCGAGATGGGCAAATGGACCGAAAAAGCCGAGCGGCCGGACAATCCCGATCCCCGCGTCTGGATCTTCTTCGGCGATGGCGAAGGGCACTTCGAGAAGCTCGAGTACCATCCCAAAGTTGGCACCCACGAATCGAAGGTCGCCGACTTCGATGGCGACGGACGCCTCGATATCCTGTTCAAGCCGTACAACGACGACGCGCCTCGGGTGGATTTGTGGATCAACCGGTCGGATCCGCGGCTGAAGAGTCGGTGAGGTTGGGGGGATTTGGTGCCGGCGGCTGGAGTTGAACCAGCGACCTACGGATTATGAGACCGTCGCTCTAACCACCTGAGCTACACCGGCACTAGCACCCACCAGAATCCCATGCCCATCTCACCGTGTCAATTCCGAACGTCCAGAGTTCCATCTCCGATTCTCTCTTGACACAGCTCTGAAATGGGTGCATTTTAATAACAGAGGGCGGTTAAGAAAAGCCTCCCTTCATTCCGTAAGGTAGGAGGATTTCCATAGAGAACGACCACGACCTTGGGCGGCTACCGGCTAACTGGAATGGATTCCGTTCGTTAACTGTCAGCGTGCAATTAAGCACGGCTTGCGGCAGCTAACCGCATATACGCGAACGGTGTCGAAAACGGGAGTTGGCGGTCGCCCCTTCCATTTCTGGCATTTGACACGCTTCCAAACCCTCCGATAGATTTGCTGTAGTGCCAGCCATCGAGTTTAGCTCCGTCTCCAAAAGCTACTCGATTTATCGTTCCCCCTCCGATCGCCTCAAAGAACTCCTCCTCTTCAATCGCCACAGCTTTCACCGCGACTTCTGGGCTCTCCGCGACCTCTCGTTCGACATACAGCGCGGGGAAACGTTCTGCATCGTCGGCGAAAACGGATCCGGGAAGAGCACTCTCCTCCAAATGGTGGCTGGTATCCTTCAGCCGACGTCCGGCAATGTCACGGTGAACGGCCGTGTATCGGCATTACTGGAACTCGGCTCGGGATTCAACCCGGAATTCTCAGGACGCGAGAACGTCTATCTCAACGGCGCCATCGTGGGCTTCTCCCGCCGCGAGATGGACCGCAAATATCAGGAAATTATCGACTTTGCCGAGATCGGCGAGTTCATCGATCAACCCGTCAAAACCTACTCCAGCGGAATGGTGGTCCGGCTCGCGTTTGCCGTCGCCATTCACGTGGAGCCCGAAATCCTGCTGGTGGACGAGGCGCTCGCGGTCGGCGATATCTACTTCCGCCAGCGGTGCATGCGCAAAGTACACGAGCTCCGGGCCCGAGGCATCACCATCCTGTTCGTATCCCACGCCACGGGCGACATCAAAGCGCTCGGCGATCGCGCCATGTGGCTCGCCCACGGTGAGATGAAAGCGATCGGCGATGTCGAGAAGGTGATCACGCAATATCTGGTAGCGATGGCGCAGAAGGACTCGACCTACCTGTCCCATCACGAACTGACGCCGCCCCCTTCTGCCCCGGAGCACACCACCACCGCCCCGGAAGTGGTGACCGAAATTCCCAACGTCGATCACCGGTTCGGCGACGGCCGCGCCGAGATCCTCGGCATTCAAGTTCTCGATCCTAACGGTTACCTGATCGCGCTTCTCGAACCATCATCCTCTATCGTGGTCCGTATCAGCGTGCGAGCGAAGGCGCACCTGCGCCTGCCAATCGTCGGATTCATGCTCCGCAACCACCTCGGAATGGATTTCGCCGGGACCAATACCACCCGCGAGGGGCACCAACTTCCACCTCTGAACGAGGGCGACATCACGACTGTCGATTTTCATCTCGAACTCCCGGCGCTCTACGCGTCCACCTTTTCCTTCTCACCCGCCATCGCCGACGGCACCCTCGACCACTACGCCATTGCCGATTGGGTGGACAATGCGATCGCCCTGCAGATGTCTCGCACCGACGCGCCGATCTACGGCCACATGCACCTGCCGTGCCGGGTCGAAGTGAACGCCCGGCTGGCACCGCAATCCGCGGCGGTGACTCGTGAATGAGTTCACCGGAGAGCGCGTGATTCCCGGCCAGGTAGAGGTCGACCTTTGGAATGAGCACGTTGCCCGATATGCTTTCGCATCCCGCTTCGCCACGGGACGCAGAGTCCTCGACGCGGGCTGCGGTACGGGCTACGGTTCCGCGGAACTCAGCCGCAATGCGCGAGCCGTCACGGCGCTCGACATCTCCGAGGAGGCGGTCCGCTACACTCGCTGCAACTTCCCGGTCGAGAATCTGGCGGTCGTAGCGGGATCGGCGTCGTCCCTGCCGTTCGGAGCGAACGCGTTCGATCTGATCGTCGCCTTCGAGGTCATCGAACACCTGCCCGACTGGTCCTGCCTGATCGCCGAAGCCGGCCGCGTATTGACCCCGGACGGTCTGCTGCTGGTCTCCACTCCTAACAAGGACTACTACTCCGCCTCACGCGGCACGGCCGGCGAGAATCCGTTCCACGTCCACGAGTTCACCGCAGCCGAGTTCGAATCGGAACTCAAGCGGACATTTGCGCACGTGCGCCTGTTCCTCCAAAATCGGTCCGAGGCCTTCGTTTTCTACCCCCACAGAACCTCCCCGCCGGCCGAAGCTCGCATCGAGACCACAGCCGGGCACCCCGGCAATGCCCACTTCTTCCTCGCCATCTGCTCGTGGCAGCCGATCGATCCTCCACCGTTCGTCTTCGTGCCCCGCTCCGCGAACGTCCTGTTTGAACGCGAGCAGCACATCGCGAAATTACGAAACGAACTTGACCTGAACCGGCAATGGCTCGATGAAACCCGCGCCGCCCAGGCGACTCTCCTGGCCGCTCACGAGACGCAACGCGAACACCTGGAGGAGCAGAACCGCTGGGCTCGCGACCTGGAACAGAAGTGGCATGAGGCACAAGCGCGGATCGTCGAACTCCAGGATGCCTACGCTGCCGAGCAAAGCGCCGCCACCAGGGCTATCGAGTCGCTGGAAGACGAGAACGCACGCAAGACCGATTGGGCGCACCAACTCTCGGCTGAGATCGTCCAACTGAAGCAATCCATCGACGAGATTAACGCCACGCTCGACGAGCGAACCCGCTGGGCCCAGCAACTCGATAGTTCGCTCGCCGATGCAGAACGGCGCCTGAACCTGGTCCGCGCTTCCCGCTGGACTCGTACTGGCCGATTGTTCGGCCTTGGTCCGGAAGTGTGACTCCCGTCCCAAAAGCGCACAGGCAGCCTTCGCCGCCACGCCCGCATCTCGCTGAAAACGCAAGACCGCAGAAATGGTGACCCGCTTGCCCATCCTCCGTCCACCAGGAGACGACTCACATGGTACGCCTCGGCACGTTACTTTCGGTCCTGACACTGGGCGCCGCTCTCGGAGTCGCCAAGGACAACAACCCGGTCCCGCAGAGGGCCGAAACCGTCGATATCGAGCAGAGCATCTTCACGTCGGGTGGGGTGCTGGAACTCAAGAATTCGTTTGGACGGGTGGAAATCACCGGCTGGGATCAGCCGCAGCTCGAGGTGGTGGTAAAGAAGACGACATACCGCCGGTACGCGCCCGAGGATCTGGATCGCGCGATTGCCGAACTCGATCGAGTCGTCGTCACGACGGAGCAATTGGCGAACGATCATGTCGTCATTCGCTCGGGTCCCCCGGCACAGCTCGCGGCGAAAAATCCTGATGTGCAGGTCTCGTACACGATCCACGTGCCCAGACAGACGCGGCTTCTGGTTCGGCACGATTCAGGAGAGCTGAACATCCACGATGTCACGGCGAACATGGACGTCACCAACGGGACCGGCGACATCCGGCTGACGCTGCCGGACAACGCCCACTTCATCGTGAATGCCCACACCCGTGTTGGCGAAGTGAAGTCGAAGGTCAAGAAACATCGAGTAAGCGGCAACTTTGCCGATGATGGCGCCGCCATCCATCAACTCCGGTTGCGCGTCGGCGTCGGCGAGATCAGCGTGGATACCGACAGCCCGCACACCTGCTCGGAAACCTGAGCCCGCGAACGTTACACTGAGTGTTGGATCGCGCACGCGGCGACTCGACACGAATGCCTCTTCTGAAGCGGTTTGCCAAGGCGCTGCTGTATCTGATCGTCGCGCCTCTGGTGTTGGTGTTGTCGATTCTCGCCCTCGCCGTTTGCGATCTCGTTTTTGCCATCGCCGGCAAGCGCCGCGCGCCCGCGAATACCCGCCCTTCCACCCGAGCCGCTTCAGTCGTCATCCCAAATTGGAACGGCCGAGACCTGCTGGAGAAGTACCTGCCCTCGGTGGTGGAGGCGCTCGCCGGCGATCCTGACAACGAGATTCTCGTCGTCGATAACGGATCCACCGATGGAAGCGCCGAGTTCGTACGCACTGCGTTTCCCGGAGTCCGTCTGCTGGCGCTCGACCGGAATCTCGGATTCGGCGGCGGCTCCAATGCGGGATTCCGTGCCGCCCGCAACGACGTCGTGGTTCTGCTGAACAGCGACATGCGAGTCCACCCGGGATTTCTGCAGCCGTTGCTCGACGGCTTTACCGACGACAGGGTGTTCGCGGTCTCCTGCCAGATCTTTCTGTCCGATACTGTCAAGACTCGGGTGGAAACCGGACTGACCCAAGGCTGGTGGGAAAGCGGCGGATTGAAGGTGACCCATCGGATCGATGACCGCATCTCCGGACTCTACCCGTGTTTCTATGGCGGCGGTGGATCGTGCGCTTTCGATCGGCGGAAATTCCTCGAACTCGGTGGATTCGATGAGATCCTCGCCCCGTTCTACCTGGAGGACACCGACCTCGGGTATCTGGCATGGAAGCGCGGTTGGAAGATCCTGTACCAGCCCGCGAGCATCGTCTTCCACGAGCATCGGGGCACCATCGGGCGCAAGTTCACCGAGGCTCAGATCCAGGCGGTTTTGAAGAAGAACTACCTACTGTTCTGCTGGAAGAACATACACGAGTGGCCGCGCCAACTCGCGAGCGCCGCCGCGACATTCGGAGGCGTGCTGCTGAGCGCTCTCGCCGGCGATCTGCTCGGCCGGCCGAGCGGTGCGGGACTGCTCCGCGCGTTCATCCAATTGCCCGGCGCCATCCGCTCGCGATATCGCGCGCGCCAACTGGCCGTGATCTCCGATTCCGAGGCGTTCCGCAGGCCGCTCGGCGGCCACTTTCGCGACCGCTTCCACCAACTCCCTCCGCCCGGCGATCGTCTCCGCGTCCTCTTCGTCGCACCCTACGGCTTCTGCCCGCCGGTCCACGGCGGCGGCGTTTTCATGTATCAGACCGTCCGCGAACTCGCCCGGCTCGCCGACCTCCACCTGATCGTGCTGCTCGACTACGCACGCGAACTCGAACCCCATCGCCAGATCGAACCCATTTGCGAAAGCACTGAATACATCGTTCGGATGGGCGGAAGTCAGAAATCGTTCGGAGGCGCCGAGCCCCACGCCGTCCGCGAATTCCGGAATCGCGACCTCGAGTGGCTCATTCATCGCCAGATCTACACGCAGGAGATCGATGTCGTCCAACTCGAATACACGGTGATGGCCCAGTATGCGGGGCGGTTCCAACAGATCCCGTCCATCGTGTTCGAGCACGACGTCTACTTCCAGTCGATCGCGCGGGCGCTGCCGCAAATGAAGGGAGCCATCGGGAAGGCGCAGGCCCGCTGGGAGTATCTGCGGGCGCTCCGATACGAGTTGAAGCAACTGCCGCACAGCGATCGCATTCAGGTTTGCAGCCGCGAGAATCGCGAGTATCTGGAATCGTTCCTACCCGCCTTGCGCGGTCGCATCGACGACGGCTTCCGCGCCGGGATCGACACCGCGTCGTACGAGTACACCAGCGAAGGCCGCGAACCCGCCACCATGCTGTTCATGGGCAGTTTTCGCCACATCCCCAATCAGGAGGGGCTGGATTGGTTTCTGAAGCAGGTGCTTCCGGTGATCCACGAACGGCGGCCCGACGCCCGGCTGATCGTCATCGGCTCGGACCCGCCCGCCCGGCACTCCCTGCCGAAGACCGGCGCTGAGGTCGAACTCATCGGCTTCGTCGAGGACATTCACAAGCCGCTGGCGCAGTACGCCGTCTTCGTGTGTCCGATCCTGAGCGGGTCAGGAGTCCGCGTGAAACTGCTGGAAGCCTTCGCCGCGGGTATTCCCGTTGTGTCGACGACTTTGGGGGCCGAAGGCCTGACGCGCGAGGACACCGGAATCTGCCGCATTGCGGACGACCCCAATCAATTCGCACAGGCAGTTCTCGACCTGCTGAATGACCCCGGGCACGCCCAAGCCATGGCCGCGAAAGCGCGATCGTTCGTGGTGGCGGACCGCGATATGCGAGTGATGACTCAGGCTCTGGCCGAGAGCTATCGCACGGCGATCACAGAAATGCGATCGTCCTACACCCGCCCGGTCGAGCAAGCTTCCATCAGCGCCGACCGCAAACTCGCCTGACGCGCAGCATCCAACTTCGCACCCTTCGCGGTCACGTAGAACACGTCGAGAGCCTTCGACGCCTCGGTGTCGATCAGCACCACCACAATGTCGCAACCGGCATTCGACATCGTACTCGCCAGATCGTACACCAGACCCGGACGGTCCTCGGCCACGATCTCGACCAGAGTCGCCGACTGCGACGCGTCATTGTTGAACCCGATCCTCGCCTCGACACGACGCGGCTTGGCGGAAGACCGGCGGCTCGCAATCAACTTCCGCACATCCTGCTTGCCCAACACGACGCGAGCGATGGTGTCCCGCAAGCGGTCCGTCTCGCTCGGATTCAACTCCAAGGTCCGCAGGGGATCCCCGAAGGTGAACGTATCCAGAATGTGCCCGTTGGAGTTGGCAAACGCTTCAGCCTTCAGGATGTTCATCCCGAACGCCGACAGCGCTCCCGCAATGGACGCGAACAGCCCCGGCCGGTCCGGCGCCGCTACCACGACGCGCCAATAGCCGTTGCTTCGCACCAGGTCCAGCGCGACCCCCTTCTCTTCCGCCAGTTCCGCCAGCGCCGCATGTCCGGCGAACTCCTCGCCGCTATGCGTGCGAAGATACCGTCCGGGCAGACCCTCCAGGAATCGCGCTACCCGGGTATCGGCGCCATGAAAATCGTGGATGCGCTCGGTCTCCAACTCGCGGGTCAACTCCTCGCGCCCGATCACGTACGCGCGCCACAACTGGTCGCCGCGCCACGAAGTCATGGCGGTCGGATTCACCGCGCTGATATCGGCAAACGTCAAGAGGGTTAGCGCCTTCAACTGCTCTACCGTCCCGACCCGATCGGCCAGGATGCGCGCGGTGCGGCCATCGTCCATGTCGCGAGTGTTCATGGTGGACGATAACTCCAGATGGAGCGCCACCAGTTGGCGGACCCTGTCGATATCGTGCTGCGGCATTCCGATGCGCTTGCCCAGCGCGGCCGCGATCCGCTCCGATTCCGACGAATGCTCGCGCCCCGAACCCTTGCCGGTGTCGTGCAGCAGAATCGCCGCACGAAGCAGGGCGCTGCCGTCCACCTCCTGCATCAGATCGGCAAACCGCTTGTCTGGAATCGACTCCAACACCTCCATCGCCACCAGCGTGTGTTCGTCCACCGTGTAGCGATGGTAATAGTCGCGAACCACGAGGCAATCGATGCGCGCCCATTCCGGAATCAGCGCGCCGAGCAATCCGGTGCGATGCATCAGCCGCACCGCGACCGACGACTTGGGCTGCGACAGCACGGTCTCAAGGAGCGGCCACAATGGTTTCGTCAGCGCCGCTTTTGCAATCTCGTCTGATGCCGATGCCAGACGCCGCTCCAGGTCCGGCGACACATCAATGCCGTGCCGTGCGACAAATTCGAGCAGGCGGAAGACGAGATCCGGTTCGGACGACAATTGGCCCGCTGCACGCAAGAAAACGCGATCGCGCGAGACGGTGAACTCCGAGTTCGAAAGCCTCGATCGCCACTCGCGAAGTTGCCGGATCAGCGACGGCTGCGATTCCTCGGCGCTCAACAAGGCCTGGTCCGCGGCGACAGCGACAGTACGCGCGTGCCGGTAGTAGCTCCGCATCATTTCGGCCGGTTGTCCCGCCATGGCGTCCTGTAACTCGAACGACAACAGATTGTCGTCGCGCTTGGAAGCCTCGTGCAGAAACACGCGGATGGGCGCCAGAAACGCCCACGGCGCCTTCAAGTCCGGCGCGGAATACGCAGGCAAAAGGCGGGACATCCATTGCGCCACCTGCATATCGCGGAATCCGCCAGGCGTCTCTTTGATGTTGGGTTCGAGATGGTAAATCGAGTTGTGGAACTTCGCCCGCCGCAGCCCTGATAACTTCGCGAGTTGACGGGCAATGGACCGGCCGTGCATGCGGTAGAATCGCGGCAACTCCGTTTCAAGTTCGGCATGCACCGCACTGTCACCGGCCAGGAATCGTTGATCCAACAGGCTGATGCTCAACTCCACGTTGTGATCGTAGACCTGGCAGCACTCGTCCACCGTATGCACGGAGTGGCTTAACCGCAGGCCGGTGTCCCACAACTCCTGCATGAAACGGCCAGCAGGCTCCTTCAACTTCGTCGAAGAGATCTCCTGGCGCGTCAGGAGCATGACGTCGATGTCGGAGTGAGGGAATAGCTCGCGCCGGCCGAATCCCCCGACGGCCAGCGCGGCCACTCCATTGCTAAACACGGGCGCGAGATGGCGTGCAAATGCGTCCGCTACCATTCCGCCGGCCGCTTCGGACCGCTGCGCGATCCGGCGTTCCGCTGCCTCGGCCGGCAACAGCCGCCACGTCTCAGGACACATTGCCACCCTCATACATCACAGTGCAGATTCGCCTCTCTCATCGTTTCGGATCCGGATGGCTTCGGCCACATCGAAGACGAAGATTTTGCCGTCGCCGATCTTTCCTGTTCGCGCCGACGAAACCAGCGTGTTGACCACTTCATCCAGCCGGTCCGAGGGCACAACCATCTCGAGCTTTATCTTGGGCAGCAGATCCACCTGATACTCCATTCCGCGGTAGACCTCTTTGTGGCCTTTCTGTCGGCCGTGGCCACGCACCTCGGAAATCGTCATCCCGTCGATGCCGATTGTCTTTAGTGCTTCCTTTACTTCTTCCAGCTTGTGGGGTTGGATAATCGCTTCGATTTTTTTCATGATGTTCCGATTCTACGCTTCGAAATTGTAGCCTTCCTCGCCGTGCATACTGACGTCCAGCCCCGAGATCTCCTGCTCTTCCGAGATTCGAACTCCCAGCAACAGGTCGCAAACCTTCAGGATCACCAGCGTCCCCACCACCGCCAGCGCAATGGAAATGGCGACTCCGCCCAGTTGGTTCAGAATCTGCGACGCATTCCCGTCCACTGCTCCGAGCGGCAGCGGCCGTCCCGCATTGTCGCGGAGCGCGTCGTTGACCGCATTCGTGGCAAACACGCCCGTCAGAATCGCACCGAGCGTTCCGCCGACGCCGTGCACGCCGAACGCGTCCAGGCTGTCGTCGTACGCGAGCTTCGACTTCACCACCGCCACCATGAAGAAGCACACAATCCCGGCCGCAAAACCAATGAGCAGCGCCGGGAAGGGCTTCACGAATCCGGAAGCGGGCGTAATCGCGACCAGGCCGGCGACGGCACCCGAGATGCCGCCGAGTACGCTCGGCTTGCCGCCCTTGATCCACTCCGCGAAGATCCAGCCCAAGGCTGCCGCAGCCGCGCCGAAGTGGGTCGCGACAAACGCGCTGGTAGCCAGGGGACTCGCGCCCAGTGCGCTGCCCGCGTTGAATCCAAACCATCCCACCCACAGCAGGCAGGCGCCAATGAAGCTGATTACCAGGTTGTGCGGCTTCATCGGTTCCACCATGTACCCGATTCGCTTGCCGAGGTAGAGCGCGGCCACCAGCGCCGAGATCCCCGACGTAATGTGCACCACTGTGCCGCCCGCGAAGTCGAAGCAGGGAATCGATCCGCCCGAGAACGCATTCAGCAGACCACCCTTGCCCCACACCATGTGCGCCATCGGAAGGTACACCACCAGCGTCCACAGCACCGTGAACAGCATCATCGCGCTGAACTTCATGCGCTCGGCGAAGGCGCCTGAAATCAACGCGGGCGTGATGATGGCGAACATCAACTGATACACCATGAACGTCTGTTGCGGGATCGTCGCCGCGTAATCCGGATTCGGCGCCGCCCCGACATTGTTCAGAAACAGATACTGAAATCCTCCGAAGAATCGACTGCCCTCGCCGAAGGCGAAGCTGTATCCACAAATTGCCCACAACACCGTGACCACAGCCATCAGGATGAAGCTGTGCATCATGGTTCCGAGTACGTTTTTGCGACGCACCAGACCGCCGTAAAACAGCGCAAGTCCTGGCCCGGTCATCATTAACACAAGCGCGGCGCTTGTTAGCATCCACGCGTTATCTCCCGCGGATTGCGCGGCTTTGGCTGCCTTATCCAGGGCTGCGAATCTCTCTTCGAGCGCCGGCGAAGTCGCCTGGGCAAAACACAGCGCAGGCAGTAGAAACACTCCTGGCGCGATCAATTTACGCAATGCTCGGCTCCTTCGACTTGGATTGGAGGGGAAAGTCTGATTATAGGCGGGAAGACACAGATTCGGCCCTCCGTAATTTCGATCAGGCCGATTGAAGATTTCTATGATGAATGCGGGATCAGGATCTGGACGATGACGATCCGGAGGCGGCCAGGAATTCAAGCATCTCGGCCAGCGACTTTAGCGGGGTGCTGAACTCGAGACCGACAACAAACTTCCCACCGTTCCGGACGCAGTGCCGTACGGACGCGTTTGCCGACAGCCGGATCTTCTCCGCGCTGACGGTCACATAGCTGCGCACCTCGATCGCCTCGGGAACCTCGACGCGCATGCCTGATTCGGAGAGGTCGACGCACCGGCCACGTGCAAACTTCACGTTACCGCTAACCTGCCAACTCAGGCGGACGATGCCGGGGAATTCGATTCGCGTATGTCTTCTGAGATTGCGCGACATAACAGTGCCTACAAACAACTCATCGGCTGGATCAACAGCACTCAATAGGAGATTTTGCGGTTACCCAAAGTGGAAACCCCGAGACTGGGTTCTCGGGGTCTCCGTCCCCCTGCGCAAGCAGAGGGCCTTAGAGGGGCGGGCGACTAGCTGGGCCTAGTCGCCGGATGTATAAGTCAGTTGCGACTTATTAATTGCCCTTTATAATGCATGCTCCGTGCCAAACTCATCGCAACTAATTTCAAGCACTTACAGTGTTTGTAGCACCGAGTATGGGTGGAATCGCGGATTTCTGCGTGATCTCACGCACCCTATGCTTACCCCACCTTAAATCCTGAGAGGGAACAGGACCGGCTCGCACTACAACCGTGTAGGTGAGGTAACACGATGCGCATTCTCGTATTATTTGTGGTTGCGGCCTGCGCCCTTGCGCAGACTCCCGACCCAGCCTACGAGCCTCTTCAAAAAGCATACGACGCCCTCCGCTCCCAACGCTACGACGATGCTGTTTCGAGCTTCGCCCGCGCTCTCGAACTCGCGCCGGAACGCGCCCCTGTCCACAAGGATCTGGCGTACACTCTGCTCAAGATCGGCGAGACCGAAGCGGCGCGCGATCAGTTCGCCGAGGCCGTCCGGCTGGACCCCAGTGACCAGCACGCCGCTCTCGAATACGCCTTCCTCTGCTACGAAACCAAGCAGCGCGCCGAAGCCCGCCGGATCTTCGATCGCATCCGTCACACCACCGATCCCGCCCAGCGTGCGACCGCTGAGCAGGCGTTCCAGAATATCGACCGTCCGCTCGCCGAGGGCATCGAGCGGTGGCAGCACGCCCTGGAGTTATCGCCCGGCAACTTCAGCGCGCACCACGAACTCGCCCAACTCGCCGAGGAGCGGGATCAGATTGCCCTCGCCGCCGAACACTACGAAGCTGCCTGGAAACTCCGGCCCGACCATCGGGAATTACTGCTGGATGTCGGCCGGACCTGGAGAATGCTCGGCAAGACCTCGCAATCCGACGCCGCGCTCTTAGCCGCATCGCGCGGCGCTCAAGCGCGGGTGGCGGAGCGAGCCAAGGCGCTCAGTCCTCGCCGTTATCCGTATGTCTACGAGTTCCGGGCATCGCTCGAACTCGATCCCCAAAACATCGAACTCCGGCGTGAACTCGCGTACCTGCTGCTGGCCATGGGAGACAAAGACGCCGCTGAAGCGGAGTTTGTCACCCTCGCGAAAGCTACTCCCGACGACCTCCTGTCGATCGCGCAACTCGGATTCCTCCGGCTCGCGAAAAAGGACCTCGCCGGTGCCACCCCTCTGCTCCATCGCGTGCTTGAGGGCCCTGACGAAGAACTCGGCGACAAGGTGCGGATCGCGCTGAACCTGCCGCAACGCCTGACGAAACGGCAGGAATCCACGCGCGACACAGTGTCGCGGGAGTCCAAAAAACTAGCCGATAAGAGCCTGCAGGCGGGCTACCTGAAAGACGCTTTGAAGTATCTGACGGTCGCCCACGAGTCCGATCCAGTCGACTTCGCGGTGATGCTCAAGCTCGGCTGGACCTACAACGTCCTGAAGCAGGATCGCGAAGCGATCAAGTGGTTCGACCTGGCGCGCAAAAGTCCCGATCCGGCCATCGCCAACCAGGCCGAGCACGCCTGGCACAATCTGAAGCCGTCGTTTGCGCGATTTCGTACCACCGCCTGGCTGTTTCCTTTCTATTCCTCGCGATGGGATGACGTGTTCTCCTACGGCCAGGTGAAGACGGAGGTCCGGCTCGGCCGTCTGCCTATCCGTCCGTACTTCAGCACGCGGTTCATCGGGGATACTCGCCGGGCCGTGAATCCCGGACAGGCGGGATTGGCACCTGAGTATCTTTCGGAAAGCTCGTTCATTCTGGCCGCGGGCGTCGCGACGGTTCCGTGGCGCGGTTTGTCGGCGTGGTTCGAGGCCGGCGAGGCGGTGCGCTATCTGACTCGCAATGATGTCGGCCGGATGATCCCGGACTATCGCGGGGGCCTCACCTATTCCCGTAGCTTTGGCCACATTTTGCATCCATCCCGCCACGGCCTGTTCGCCGAAACAACCGACGACGGCATCTTTGTCAGCCGCTTCAATGACGACATGCTGCTGTACTCGCAGAACAAAACGGGGTACACGTTCCGCGCGTTCGAATCCACCGGGTTCCAGGCGCAACTGTACTGGAATTGGGACCTGACGGCCGACCTGAAAGGTGAATACTGGGCCAACTACGTCCAGAACGGGCCGGGCATCCGATTCCGGGCGAACGTCCTGCCGCGGTCGATGGTCTTCAGCGTCAACGCGCTCCGCGGCACCTATCTCATCAACACAGGCAATCCGCACGGGCCTGTGTTCACCGATCTTCGAGCGGGGTTCTGGTATGCGTTCACTAAGTAATCTGCTTGCCGTCGCTGTTCTACTGCCGGCCCTGGGCGCCGCCGCGACTTTCTCGTACCACGTGGTCGGCGACGATCCGGGACCCTGGCCCGCGATCCTTGAATCCGTCGGACTCACTCCGTCCTCCACTGGAGTGGCCAGCGTATTCGTCGTTCGTGCGGAGTCGCCGATCAATGCCGCGCAGTGGCTCGAACGAGCGGAGCGCGGCGCGTTTGTAGTGATCGAAGGCGATTCTCCGGTTGCCCGCGAGATGGGCTTCACCCACGACGGCAAGACCGTCGTTGTCCGTGGTGTCGAGGATCTGCGAGCCTCGAAGCTCGAGGTCGTCTGGGAGAAACCGGTGGCGGTGCCGGTCTACTCGATCCCGCCGGAAGCGCGCGTGTTTGCCCGCGAGCGTTGGGGGAAAGCGCCGCTGATGGCCGGATTCCGGCGTGGCTCGGGAGCCGTTCTATGGCTCGCGGTTTCGCCCGGGACCCATGGACCCGAACGGTTCCCCTACCTGATCCAGTCTCTCGCCGATCTGGGATTCGAGCCCCCTTTCCGCTCCTCCCACCTCTGGGCGTTCTTCGATTCGTCCTACCGGTCGCGCATCGATCCCGCCTACTTCGCCGAACGCTGGCGCAAAGCCGGCGTCAGTGCGATCCATGTGGCCGCGTGGCATTACTATGATGCGGATCCACAGGGTGACGAGTATCTGAAGCGCCTCATCGAGGCCTGTCACCGGCAAGCGATCCTCGTGTACGCCTGGCTCGAACTCCCCCATGTCAGCGATAAATTCTGGAGCGATCATCCCGAATGGCGCGAGAAGACCGCGATTCTTCAAGACGCCCAACTCGACTGGCGCAAGTTGATGAACCTGACGAACCGCGACGCGTTCCACCAGGTATCCGCGGGCGTGCGGAATCTGCTCGGCCGCTTCGATTGGGACGGAGTCAACCTGGCGGAGCTCTATTTCGAATCGCTTGAAGGCTATATGAACCCCGCGCGGTTCACGCCGATGAATCCGGATGTCCGCGCGGAGTTCAAGGCCAAAAACGGATACGACCCGATCGAGCTGTTCGACTCGAACTCGCCCCGGAATCCCGCGAAAGATGCGAAATACATGCGGGAACTTCTCGAATTCCGCGCCGATCTCGCACGGCGCCAGCAGACCGAATGGATCTCCGAAATCGAGGGCTTTCGCAAGACCCGGCCGCATCTCGACCTGGTGCTGACGCACGTGGACGATCGCTTCGACACGCGGATGCGCGACCTGATCGGAGCCGACGCGAGCCGTGTGCTGCCCTTGCTCGACCAGCACGATTTCACGTTCCTGATCGAAGATCCGGCGACCATCTGGAATCTTGGGCCTCAACGGTACCCGCAGATTGCGGCCGCCTACGAGCCACTCACCCCGCGCAAGGACAAACTCGCCATCGACATCAATATTGTCGAGCGCTATCAGGACGTGTACCCGACAAAACAACAGACCGGCACGGAATTGTTCCAGTTGCTGCACGTGTCGGCGGCGGCGTTCCCGCGCGTAGCTGTATATTTCGAAAGCTCCATTCTGCGCCAGGATTGGCCGTTTCTCTCGGCGGCCGCGGCGACGGTCACGCGCGTCGAGCAGATCGGCCCGAAACTCGCGATCGATTCGAAGCGCGGAGTCGGCGTACCCTGGCCGGGTCCGGCGATGGTGGATGGGCGCCCGTGGCCGGTCCGTGATGCCAAGACCGTGTGGCTGCCGGCGGGCCCTCACGCGATCGAACCCGCCACCCGCGACACCATCGCGCACCTGACCGACTTCAACGGCACTCTGCAATCGGCCGCGGCCACGGCGCAAGGATTCGAGTTCTCCTACACCAGCAATTCGCGAGCGCTGGCGAAACTCGATCGCACCCCGAAGCGCATGGAAGTGGACGGCGCCGAGTCGCCGCTCTCGTTCCTGGATTCCACACTCGTGCTCCCGCGCGGGCAACACATCGTGACGCTCGCGTTCTGACGCCCAAACGCCGAGGATCCCCGCCCATGATGACGTACCGCGTGGACAGTGTGGCTGCCGGCGGGCACTCACGCGATCGAACCCGCAACGTGCGACACCACCGCACACCTGACCGATTTCAACGGCACTCTGCAATCAGTCGCGGCCACGGCGCAGGGTTTCGAGTTCTCCTAGGCAACACATCGTGACGCTCGCGTTCTGACGCGATCCGCCGCTACTTCCAAACGCCGAGGATCCCGCCCATGATGACGAACGTCACCGCGTGATACCCGGCATTGATGAGGAACAGCTTCCCGGACCGATTCTCGAACAGGTACGTGATGCCCATCGCGGTGGCCACCCACCCGATGCCGGCCAGCGCACCCGCTGTGAGTCCCCAAACCAGATTCGGCGTGCCGGCCAGGAAGGCCGCCAGATTGAAAGCAATCAGCAGGCTCAACAGAAACGACGATCCGAACACGACGGCCATGTTGCGGCGCCGCAAGGTCTCATCCGTCAGTCCGGTCTCACGCATCCACGCGCCTCCGAACAGAATCGGCGAGTACCACACGCCTCCCACCACGAATGCCGCTGCCGCTGCGGCAATCACGGCCAGATAATTCAACTTCGACAGATCCACTTTCACCCCCTCGTTCAGCGATATGCTGATCGGAAGGTCCAGTGTGCAGTGACAGGTCCCGTGTCTTCAACAGCAACCATACCGAATCGGGAAATCAGCAGTCCGAAGCCGGACAATCCGCCGCTGAACGATCTCGGAATCCGCTTGCTCCTGATCCCGGCGTTCGGGATTCTGATTCCGCATTTGACCGGATACTTCGGCCCGCTCGCGTTGTTCGGTCCGAAGTATTGGGCGGGTTTGGCATGGGGCAACGTGATTTCATTCACCATCTGGCACGGCAATCGCTACTTCCTGTTGCGGCAACGGAAATACTACGACTGGTTCCGTCATCCGTTGCGGAAGATCACGGTCCTCGCGTTTGCCTGCGTCTTTTACACGGCGCCTTGCACGGTGCTGATGATGCTCGGCTGGTACGCATTTGCCGGATTCGGACCCGACTGGGCGGCCATCCGTCTGACGACGCTCGCCTGCATTATCTGCGTCGCGTTCATCACCCATGTCTATGAGACCGTGTTTCTGATCCGGCAGCGCGAGGACGACATGATCGCCGTGGAGCGTCTGGAAACCGCGCGCACCCAGGCCGAACTCGATGCTCTGAAGGCGCAGGTGGCTCCCCACTTTCTTTTTAATTCGCTGAACACGCTGGCCTGGCTGATCGAGCATAGTCCCGGCAAGGCGTTGGCCTTCAATCAGAATCTGGCGGATGTGTACCGGTACATCCTGGTCTCGCGCCGACGCGAACTGGTGCCACTCGAGGACGAATGGATCTTTCTCGGCCAGTACTGCGATCTCCTCCGCCTGCGATTTGAGGAGAACCTGATATTCGATCTCGCGGATCCCGGCGACCGTGCCCGCCGCTGGTATCTCCCGCCGATCTCCCTGCAGGTTCTTGTGGAGAATGCGGTCAAGCACAACGAACATCCTTTGCGAATTCGCGTGTGGTTCGAGGATGGTTGTGTTGCCGTAGAGAACGAAAAGCGACTCCGGAAATCCGTCGAGCCTTCCGCGCGCACGGGTTTGCGGACCCTGAACGATCGCTGCCGCCTGGTGCTCGGACGAGGCATCGAGGTCATGGATGAACCCGGCCGCTTTACTGTTCGAGTGCCGGTTCAGATTGCCTGACAAGATGCGCATCGTGATTGTGGAAGATGAGCCCCCCGCACGCGAGAAGCTGGCGGCCGCCATTCGGGCTTCGGCTCGCGACGCCGAGATCGTCGCGGAACTGACGGGTGTCGAAGAGACGCTCACTTGGCTCGAAACGCACCCGGCACCCGATCTCCTGTTCCTCGACATTCAACTGAGCGACGGCCGGTCGTTCGAGATCCTGGAGCGCTCGGCGGTCGACATCCCCGTGATCTTCGCGACGGCCTTCGATGAGTACCTGCTTCAGGCGTTCGGTTCGAACGGGATCGACTATCTGCTGAAGCCCGTACGGAAGGAGCGCGTCGAAGCCGCAATCGACAAATACCGGAGGCTGCGAGGTCACTTTGAAGGGAATCGCGCCGGGCTGCTGGAGGCGATCGCCCGGGCTCCGTCGGTCCGGGATCGATTGCTGGTGCGCACCGGGATTGACTTCGTTTCGGTGAAAACGGCCGATGTCGCCTACATCTACACGGCCGACAAGCTCGTGTTTCTGGTGACGAAGTCGGGGGCACGGCACATGCTCGACCGGCCGATCGCCGACGTCGAAGCCGAACTGGATCGGCGACGCTTCATTCGGGCGAATCGGGGATTTTTGATCCACATCGATGCGGTGGTGCGTTGCCGGCCATACGGTAAAGGCAAGCTGTTGCTGGAATTACGGCCAAAACCGGAGGTGGAGGTAGTGGTAAGCCAGGAGCGCGCGGCGGCGGTACGGGAGTGGTTGGGCGGATGGTAAAGTAACCGTATACGTATCCCATTATTTTTCTTGACATGTATAGACTCACATCTTATACTGGTGTTGTACAAAGATTCCGGAGGTACCCGAAAACTATGACCATCATGAAATACAAACCGTTTGCCGATCTCGATGACCTAGGCAGCGGCCTACGCCTGTTCCAGGACACTGTCAACCGCATGCTGACCGAACCCGCAGCCCGTCCCTGGACCCCCCCAGTGGATATTTTCGAAACTGAGGACGAACTGCTCCTAAAGGCGGACGTGCCGGGTGTCGAGATGAAGGACATCGACATTCAGTTGGAGAACGGGACGCTCAGCCTGCGCGGCGAGCGGAAGTACGAGAACGAAAGCAAAGAGGGCGGATCGCACCGCGTCGAGCGCGCTTATGGCGGATTTGCCCGGTACTTCACGCTGCCCGACACGGTGAATCCCGAGGGAGTGAAGGCCGACTACAAGAACGGCGTGCTGACCGTAAGACTCCCGAAGAAGGAGCTTGCGAAGCCCCGTCAGATCAAAGTCGACGTCAGCGAATAGTCGCTGCGCAAAGCAAAAGCCCCGGCGTGCGCGAACACGGCCGGGGCTTTCGTGTATCTGCTTTGCTTTACTGCGGTGTCGGAAGGTCCGGCGCCGTACTGCCGCCCAGTCCCGCGTACGCGTCTTTGACTTTCACTACTTTTTCGCCCTGGAAGGTGACGAACGTGATCCTGCCGGGCGGCTGGCCGTACACCCAGTCTTCGAAATCCACCCCGTCCTTCGACTCGCGACTCTTCCGCACTGGTCGCCCCACGGCGAGCAGCACCTGATCGCGATCCATCCCGACTACCGCTTTCTTCGCCGCGATGGCTTGCTTGATCGGCTCCGGCAAAGTCTCCACGTACTGCTCGGTGGCGCTGTGTTTTTCGAAATCCAGAATCGGAGCGAGCATCTTCTTGACCTCGGTGGACTTCACCACCGGCACTTCCTTATCGAAGAGCAGCGCGATGTACGTGCCGCCCGGCGAGTTCGTCTCGCCGTTGGAAATCGGCGTGGTCCGATTCCCCATGCCGACCTCGATGTGCTCGTACCACTTCTTCTTGCCCTTCATCCCGCCGTTGATTTCGAATACGATCTTGTCGTCGTCGATGTTTACCTTCGTGATGCGCACCAGGTCGCCGACTCGCGCGGCGGGGCCGAACTCGCGTCCCGCATCGGTCCACTTGGCTTTGTCCCAAGTGCCTTTACTCTCAAACGGAAGAGGCTTCTTCGACCGGGGCAGTGCAACCTTCGCGGTGGCGTATTCCGCAGTCAGCCCGCGAATGAGTTCGATGCGATCTTCGTCGGTGAGTTTGCTCGAGCCCCAGACGGGCGCGACGAGCAGGACGGATAACAGGGCGGCGTACTTCATGACCATGCCTCCGCGGATCGAACCAGGACCGGTGTTTGCCGGTCTACCGGTGCACGATACAGGGCGTAGGCAAGCAGCATTACGACCACGGTCGTCATGATCCCGCCTTCCGGCCCGTATGCGCCTCCCGTCAGCACATCATTGCGCGACTGGAGCGCGATCCCCGTTGATACTATTCTAAATCCGCTGACGTTCGCCCCAAGCAGGGAGAGCATCCAGTTCCAACCGAAGTGGAGCCCGATGGGCAGCCACAGATCTCCGCTTCGAACAAATCCATAGCCCAGCAGTATCCCCCACAGGAGCGTATTCAGCGGAGCAATCCAACCGATAATCGGTGCACCCTGCCCGGGATTGCCGAGATGCGCGAACGCGAACAGGACCGCGAACGGCAGGATAGTGGCGAACGCTCCCATGTAGCCGAGCAGCAACTGGAAGGCGTACCCGCGGAACAGCATCTCCTCGCCGATGGCGCCGAACAGCAGCACCACGGAGACGAAGATGACCGATCCCCAATTGAACCCGGACTCCGGCGTACGGACGAAGTCGGAGGCGCGCAGCACCACCGGCGCAAGTATCGCGATCAGCGCGCCACCGATTCCCGCCGCGCTGCCGATCGCGAGATTCTTCCGCGAGGCGAACGTCCACTCCAGGCCGATGTCCGCCAACTGCCCGCTCTCATAGATTCGCAGGACGATGGCGTTCGCAACCGCCGCCGCCGCGAAGATGCCGAGAGCCGAAGCCACGAATCGCAGGTTGTCGCCCCACCACATCATCAACGAGGGAAACAACGTCATGCCCACCATGGCGATGAACGCGTAGACGGCGATGCGCAGCAGGATCGCCAAGCGGTCCGGCTTCTTCTTTGGCGGCAATACCGGCTCAGGCGGTATGGAAACGTCTTTCATCTTCAACCTGCACGCGCACTCCGCGAGGCGCCACGGTGACATCCAGCACCTTGGCCCCCTCTCGCTCGATGAGATCGGACACGCGTTGTTTCGCTTCGGGCTCGACGAGGAACAGGACGCAGCCTCCGCCGCCCGCGCCGCACACCTTCGCGCCGGTGGATCCCGCGCGCCGGGTCACATCGATGAGACGGTCGATGAGCGGAGTCGTGATGCCGGGGGCGTTCTTGCGGCGATTCGTCCACTCCTCCCGAAGCAGCCGCCCGGCTTCCTTCCAATCCTGCCGCTCGATGGCGCCGCGCATGCCGTTCGCGATGGCCGCGATCCGGTCGAAATTCTTGTGGACGGCCTTGTCGCCATCGATATGCGCCTTCATCACCTCCCAATTGTTGATGCCGGAATTGCGAGGCTCGCCGGTGTAGGCCAGCACCACGCGGCGGATCAACTCGTCGTGCGGAATCTTGATCTCCACCCGGTGGACGCCCGCGACTCCGACTTCGATGGCGCTGATGCCGCCGTACATCGCCGGGTAGTAATCCTGGCAGCCGGTGGGCACGTCGATAATCTGCGCCTCGATGTTCTGCGCCACTTCCCGCAATTTCTCGAGCGGGATCTTCGCGTTGGTGAGTTTGTTCAGCGCGCTGGTGGTGGCGATGATCAGCGCCGACGACCCGGAGATGCCTCCACCCGCCGGAGCCTCGGAGTTGGTAGTGACATCGAGTCCCGTTTCGGGTGTGAAGAAGCGCAGAATCTGTGAGACCAGCGGCAGTTTGTATTTCTTGGCGCCGCGCAACTCCTCGAGCGAGCCGAACGATTCAGATTGCTGCAGATCCTGCGAGTGGATATTAATCTCGCGATCGTTGCGGGTCTCCAGCTTGCAGTACGTGTACCGGTCGACGGCGAAATTCACCGTCACGCCGTTGGCGTGAAACAGGTACAACGGCCAGATGTCGAGGGTCCCGCCGGCGAGATCGATGCGGCAAGGGGCTTTGGATGTGATTCGCATGGGATGAAAGGGAGTTTGAACCCCGCTCTCTATGTTGTCACTGCTGGGCCGAACTTGCGAGAGTTTTCCCAGGGGAGGCCTGGGGAGAGAAAGGTCTACACTGGGAGAAATGGGAAGAACTCTGTTGTTCGCCGCCGTTTTCTGTGGGGCGATGTTAGCTGATGGCGTGGCTGGGCTGCAATGGACCGCTCCGTCGAGTTGGAAGAACGAAGGCAGTCGGCCGACGCGTGCCGCCACATATAAGGTACCCCCGGATGCCGAGTGCATCGCCTACTATTTTGGACAAGGGCAGGGCGGATCCGTCGATGCGAACGTGCAGCGCTGGAAAGGGCAGTTCGAACCGCTGAAGAGCGCGGACGTCAAGAAGAAGACGGTACACGGCATGCCGCTTACGACACTCGACTTATCCGGCACCTACACCGGAATGGGGGGACCGATGATGCAGTCGAAGTCGCCCGAGCCGAACTCCCGTATGTTAGGCGCGATTGTGGAAGGACCGCAGGGCTCGATCTTCTTCAAGTTCACCGGACCGAATAAGACCGTGACGGCGAATCAGGCAGCCTTCGACAAGATGGTCAACTCGATCGCAAAGAAGTGAAGCCCGCTCGCAAGCCACCTCTAATCCGGTATGCAATAGCCGCCGGGATCACCGCGGTGATGCTGGGGATCTCGCTGTTGATCTACCCGGTCACATCCAAGGCGCCGTCACTGCTGTTTCTGCTCGGCGTGATGATCAGCGCGTGGCTTGGCGGCCTGGGTCCCAGTCTCGTGGCGACGGTGCTCTCGGTTGAGACTCTGAATTACTTCTTCTTCGAACCGGCTTACTCGTTCTCGACCACCAGCACCGAATTTCTGGAACTCGTCGTTTTTGCGGTGGTCTCCATCCTGACCAGCAAGATCGTAGACGACCGCCGCAAGGCTCAGGACCAACTGCGTCTCGCAAACCTCGAGTTGAGGGAAACCAACCAGGAATTAGAGCGCAGAGTGGAGGAGCGCACGCATGAACTCCGCGTAGCGAACGAACAGTTAACGTCAGATCTGGCCGAACGCGAACGCATGCAGAAAGCACTGGCGCGGTCGAACCACGATCTGGAGCAGTTCGCGTATACCGTCTCGCACGACTTGCAGACACCTCTGCGCATGATCACCAGTTACGTCGATCTGCTACATCAGCGGTACCAGGAGCAACTCAATTCGGAGATGCAGGAGTTCCTCGGCTACGTCCACGGCGGCGCGAAGCGCATGCACCTGCTGATCACGGATCTGCTGGCCTATTCGCGGGTACTCGGAGACCGGCGGGACCGCTTCGAGTGGGTCGACTGCATGGCCGCCATGCAGTGGGTTCTGATGACTCTGAATCCTGTCATCCAGGAGACGGCCGCTACGGTGACTCACGACGCCCTGCCGAAGGTTTACGGCGACCAATCGCAACTACTCCAGCTCTTTCAGAACTTAGTGGGCAATGCGCTGAAGTACCATGGCCCGGTACCGCCGGTGGTTCACGTGTCGGCGATTCAGAATGGCGGCGATTGGGTGTTCACGGTCGAGGATAATGGTATCGGCATAGCGCCCGAGTATCACGACCAGATCTTTACGGTCTTCCGGCGGCTGCATTCGGAGGCGGACTACTCCGGTACGGGGATAGGACTGGCGGTTTGTCAGAAGATCGTCGAGCACCGCGGCGGCCGGATCTGGGTGGAATCCGAATTAGGCCGTGGTGCTCGCTTTCGCTTCACGCTACCGGTAACCGAGCCGGAGGTTACTTCTTGAGTAACTCCGGGAATAACTTGTGCAGCTTTTCCAGCTTCGGCCTCGAGTTGACCACCACATACGGATGATTCGGGTGATGCCGGACGAAATCCTGGTGGTAATCCTCAGCAGGATAGAAGCCCTTCAACGGCTCTAACTTGGTGACGATGGGTTTACCGAAGACCTTGGCCTCCGTTAACTGTTGGATGTACGCTTCGGCGACGCTCTTCTGCTCGGGAGTCGTGTAGAAGATCTCCGAGCGGTACTGCTTGCCCCAGTCCGGACCCTGACGGTTGAGTTGCGTTGGATCGTGGGCGACGCCGAACAGCACCATCAGTAACTGCCCATACGTGATCTGCGAAGGGTCGTAGGTCACTTCGATAGACTCGGCGTGGTTCGTCGTTCCGGAACTGACCTGGTCGTAATGCGCCGTGTCGGCCGAACCGCCGGCGAATCCCGATACCACGTTCTTGACGCCCTTCAACTGCTCGAACACCGCCTCGGAGCACCAGAAGCAACCTGCCGCGAACACCGCTTTCTGATCGCCCTTCGGTTGCGGCATGGTGACCGCGGGTTCCGGAAGATGCGACACGGCCAGTGCGCTTTGTTCAGGCCCGAAAACCAGCAACGCGCCGATAATCCCCAGCGCGGCCACTACTAACAGCTTGATCATTCGTGAAATCATGACGTGTCCTTAGGAGGTTTGCCCGCGCTTCACGAAATTGAGCGAAGCCGAGTTCATGCAGTAGCGCATTCCCGTCGGCCGTGGGCCATCGGGGAATACGTGACCCAGGTGCGCATTGCATCGCGCGCACAACACCTCGTCGCGCTCCATGCCATACGAATCGTCGGTTGCGACGAAAACGTTCTCCTTCGCAATCGGTTGATAGAAACTCGGCCAGCCGGTGCCCGACTCGAACTTCGTCTTCGCATCGAACAGCGGAGTCCCGCAACATACGCAGTCGTAGATGCCGTCATCGTGATTCTTCGCGTATTTGCCGGTGAAGGCGCGTTCAGTGCCTTTTCGCCGGGTCACCTCGTACTGTTCCGGCGTTAACTGCTTCCGCCATTCGGCGTCCGCTTTGACGATCTTCTCCACTTGAGTTACTCCCGTTCTATGACCCTGGGCATCGAAAGTCGCGATTTTCACGGTTTTGGCGGCCGTGAGCCGGGGTATGAAGTTCATCAACCCCACCGCGAGACCGGCTCCCAGTGCCTGTCTCCGTGTTATTGCCTGTTTCACAGCGTAATCTCCCGCAATTGAAAGGACGTCAGGCGCCCAGTTTATTCCGTCTACCGTTTGGATGCTGCGTCCGCGCTACCGGTTCACATCAATGACAGTGCGGCCGCGCACGTGCCCCTTCAGAATCTCTTCGCCCAATTCAAAGATACGACTCAGCGGCTCTACTTGGATGATCTCGTCCAGCAGATCGCTCTTCAAATCGCCGGCGACCCTGCTCCAGATTTCGCGGCGGCGCGAATTCGATACCCGCACCGAATCGATGCCGAGTACGTTGACCCCTCGCAGAATGAACGGCAACACGGTGGCCGAGAAGTTGGCCCCGCCCGCGAGTCCGCAACTGGCGATGGAACTGCCCACAGCCATACTGCGCAGCAGTCCGGCCAGCGTGTCGGCACCGACGGAATCGATGGCCCCGCCCCAGCGCTCACTCTCCAGCGGCCGCTTCGACGGCGCCGGCAGCACGCCGCGATCGATGATTTCCGACGCCCCCAGTTGTTTCAGATAATCCGCTAATTCCGCGCGTCCGGTGGAGGCCACGACGCGATATCCTAACTTGGCCAGAATCGCCACAGACGCGCTGCCGACCCCGCCCGCGGCACCCGTCACCACAATCTCGCGACCACCGGGCGTGGCGCCGTGATCCTCCAGCGCCATCACCGACTGCATCGCGGTAAACCCGGCGGTGCCCACGCCCATTGCCTGCCTCAGAGTCATCCCGGGGGGCAACGGCACCACGTGCTCCGCTTTCATGCGGGCCAACTCGGCGTACCCGCCCCAGATCGTTTCGGAGGTGCCGCATCCGGTCACCACCACTTCGTCGCCCGGCTTGAATTCCGATGCGGACGACTCCTCCACGGTGCCGGCGAGGTCCACGCCGGGAATCATCGGATGACTGCGAATGACACCGGGCTTGCCGGTGACGGCGAGTCCATCTTTGTAGTTGAGGCTCGAATATGTTACGCGAATGAGGACGTCGCCGGGCGGCAATTGATCGCGCGGAATGTCCTGAATGGCGGCGTGGAACTTCCCATCTTGCTGGGTGACGAGCACCCCCTGAAACGTGGTGTTTGACATGATTTCGCTTTACAGGTCCGGTACCATATTGTACAGATGCCGCTGGTGCCTCCGTCTATCGAATCGCTGAAACCCTACGTTGCCGGCAGGAGCGCGGATGAAGTTCGGCGCGAGTTCCACCTGGATCGCGTCATAAAACTGGCTTCGAACGAGAACCCGCTGGGGCCGTCGCCGCGCGCGGTGGAAGCCATGGCGAATGCGCTCGGCAATCTGAATCTGTATCCGAACGGCGGTCTCGATCTTCGCCAGGTGCTTGCGCGCGAGTACGATCTGAAGGTCGAGAACGTAATTGCGGGCAGCGGGTCCGAGGGCATCATGTCGAACATCATCCGCACGTTTCTGTGCGATGAGGACGAGGTGCTGACCACCGAGGCGGCGTTCATCGGCTTCCAGGTACTGGCGAAATCGCGCGGCGTCCGGTATCGCGTCGTGCCGTATCGAGATTGGCATTACGATCTGGAAGCTCTCGCGCGAGAGATCAACGACAGAACCAAGATTATTTATCTGGCGAATCCGAATAACCCGACTGGCACCATCTTCACGAAGCAGGAGTTCGATGCATTCTACAAGCAGGTGCCGGAGCGTGTGCTGGTGATTCTCGACGAGGCGTATTTCGAGTACGCGCGCGATAATCCGCGATACCCCAACTCGATGCACTACCGCTACGACAACGTGATCACGCTACGCACGTTCTCGAAAATTTACGGACTGGCGGGCATTCGCATCGGCTATGGATTCGCGCATGAGGAGTTAATTCGAAATCTGCTGAAAGTGAAGTTGCCGTTCGAGCCGAGCACGGTGGCACAAGTTGCGGGAATCGCGGCGCTGTCCGATAAGGATTTTCTGCACCGGTCGCTGGCGCTGAACGCGCGCGGGTTGCGATTCATCGCCGAGGGTTTGCGCGAACTCGGATTCGACGTTGTACCATCCGAGGCGAATTTCGCGATGCTTCCGCTGGCGAGCGCAGAGCAGGCGCACCGGTTCACCAACAGCTTGATGGAGCGCGGCGTCATCATCCGTCCGTTGACCGCGTTCGGACTACCGGCCGCGGTCCGCATCTCCACGGGTACGGACGAGGAAAACCAAATTCTCATGGATACCGTCACAGAACTGTGCAGCACGGAGGCAATATGCAGGAGTTAGCCGAACACACCCAATCCGCCGCAAAGGATTTTCTGCCGCTCAACGGCACCGACCACGTTGAGTTCTATGTCGGAAACGCGAAGCAGGCGGCGTATTTCTATCGTGCCGCGTTCGGCATGAAACTGGTGGCGTATTGCGGGCCTGAGACGGGCGTTCGCGATCGCGTGTCGTATGTCGTGCAGCAGGATAAGGTCCGGTTTGTCCTGACGACGGCGCTCGCGCCCGGCAACGCCATTGCTGAGCATGTTCTGAAGCATGGCGACGGCGTTCATGATGTCGCCCTGTGGGTGGACGACGCGGAGTCGGCGTATCGTGAAACCACCGCCCGTGGTGCTCTCGGCGTTCGTGCGCCCGAGACGCTGCGTGACGAGTACGGCGAAGTCCGGATTTCGGCTATCGCGACTTATGGCGACACCATACACTCCTTCGTCGATCGCAGCCGATACAACGGCCCGTTTCTGCCGGGATTCCGCGCGGCAGCGGAGGAGGATTCGGTCTCGAGGCCCGTCGGTCTGCGCTATATCGATCACATGGTCGGCAATGTCGGCTGGGGCGAGATGAATACCTGGGTGAAGTTCTACCAGGACGTGATGGGCTTCTCGCTCTACCAACATTTCGACGACACGGACATCAGCACGGAATACTCGGCGCTGATGTCGAAGGTGATGTCGAATGGCAACGGCCGTGTGAAGTTCCCGATCAATGAGCCCGCCGAGGGCCGGCGTAAGTCGCAGATCGAGGAGTATCTCGAATATTACGGGGGGCCCGGCGTGCAGCATATCGCGATGGCGACCGGCGATATCATTTACACCGTGACAAGCCTGCGAGACCAGGGCGTCGAGTTCCTGCGGGTGCCGACGTCTTATTACGAACAACTCGCGGGTCGCGTCGGTAAGATCGACGAGACCGTGGATCAGTTAGCGGATCTCGGAATCCTGGTGGATCGCGACGACGAGGGCTACATGCTGCAGATCTTCACGAAGCCCGTTGAAGACCGTCCGACTCTGTTCTACGAAATCATCCAGCGCAAAGGCAGCCGCAGTTTTGGAAAAGGCAACTTCAGGGCCTTGTTCGAAGCAATTGAACGTGAGCAGGCGCTGCGCGGCAATCTGTGACGCCGGCGCTTACTTCGGGGTAGAAGTGATCGAACACCGCTTACTGCCGTGCGCGGCTCAGTGCAATCAGGGACTTACCGAGCCGCGACCGTGAGAGGGAGCGGATTTCGCCACCGGCTGATAGGACACGCTCACGCAGGCGACTCCAGTGCGAGCAGGCGCAATCCGACGGCGCCTACCTTGGGCCGAGGATCGCAAGCGACTCCGGCCCAAGCCGCAACGTTTCTCCCGCGTAGCCGCACTTTCCGGATTGCAACACTACCTGTCCGCCCGCGAAGACGGGTATCTCCACCGTGTGGTCGCACAAGCTGAACGCGACAGTAACGGCACCATAGGACACGCTCAGCCACTGCTGTGCTTCATCGAAGGCGATCCTTGGCGATTCCAGCACGAGCGCATGTGCAAACCGGCGGCGTAGTCGGATCAGATCCCGGTACCACTGCAGCATCTCCGCATGCGATGGCTCACCAGCTTCGCTCCAGTTCAGCTTCGACCGCTCGAAAGTTTCGAAATCCTGCGGATCCGGCACGTCTTCGGGCTTCCAGCCGAATGCCCGGAACTCGGAGCGCCGTCCCTCGGAAACAGCCGTCGCCAGCCACTCCTCCGGGTGGTGAGTGAAATACTGAAACGGCGTCGAAGCGCCCCATTCCTCGCCCTGAAATAACATCGGGATGAACGGCGACAACAGCGTCATGGCAGCCGCGATTTTCTGTCTCGCCGGATTCACCAGGTGCGACATCCGGTCGCCCGCTGCGCGATTCCCAACCTGGTCGTGATTTTGCGCGCTGACGACGAACCGGTACGCGGGAATGCCTTCGGGTGTCCTGCCGTGGCGGCGCCGCCGGTGAGTGGAGTAACAGCCGTCGTACACGAACGCATGCCGGATGGCCTTGGCCAGATCGGATATCTGTCCGAAATCCACGTAGTATCCGGAGACCTCGCCAGTCAGCACCGAATGCAGGGCGTGGTGGAAGTCGTCCGACCATTGTGCGTCCATGCCATACCCTCCCAGCGAGGTTGGACGAACGATCCTCGGATCATTCAGATCGCTTTCCGCGATTACGACGAGATACCGCTGTAACTGCCGCTCGAGCGCACGCACCTCGTCGCCTAACTGCTCTAACAAGTGATAGGCCGAGTTATCCATCAGCGCGTGGACCGCATCCAGACGCAGCCCGTCGAAGTGGTAATCGCGGAGCCACATCAGCGCGTTGTCGATGAAGTAGCGGCGGACTTCGACGGATTCGGGACCATCCAGATTCACCGCGGCGCCCCAGGGCGTATGATGCCGGTCGGCCGTGTACGGTCCGAATTGGCTCAAATAGTTTCCGCTGGGCCCGAAGTGGTTATACACCACGTCCAGCAGCACGGCGAGTCCGCGATCATGACAGGTGTTCACCAGCCGCTTGAGCGAATTCGGATCGCCGTAGACGTGGTGCGGCGCGTATAGATCGACTCCGTCATAACCCCAACCCCAGTCGCCGGAGAATTCGGCCACCGGCATCAACTCGACGTGTGTCACTCCTAACTCGAGCAGATGGTCGAGCTTTCCCGCGATCGCATCGAACGTTCCCTCCGGCGTAAACGTCCCAGTATGCAATTCGTAAATTACGCCGGAAGGCAGCGGCTTGGGCTGCCACTGTCGATCGGTCCATACGAAACGCGAATGATCCATTACGCGCGACGGTCCGTGAACCCCCTGCGGTTGCCACGCCGATCGTGGATCGGGAATCGCTTTGCCCCCATTCACGCTGTAGCTGTAATCGGTGCCCGCCGGCAGTTCCAGTTCGGAATTCCACCAGGTTCCAGATCGAGTCATTGGGCTGCGCTGCCCATCCGCGATTAACTCCAGAGAGGAGGCGAACGGCGCCCACACTTTTGGACGAAAACTCATGTTCTGTTCTTAGACAATCACACCGAGGAGTGGTGACAGGTGCAATGACCACTCACGCGCTGGCGTGGCGGGGGCGGCCCAGGAATAAGTCGCGGCCCATTACCAGCGCTGCAATTTTCCGGTCGGCGACGCTGCGCTTCAGCATCCAGAACCCGCAATCGGGGTGCACCCAGCGCACGCGGCCCGGGCCCAACGCCTGATTCGCGGCCGAGATCCGTTTTGCAACTTCGTCCGGCGTTTCCACGTGATTCACCTTCACGTCGATGGCGCCAATCCCGATCTTGATTCGTGCATCGACGCCGCGCAAAGCCTCCAGATCCTCGGGCGGACGGTGCGCGATCTCCATGATCAGGTGATCGGTATTCAGCATGTTTAGAAAATCGAGCAGCGCCGACCAGTGTCCGTGCTGGATCACCTGCCCACCGTAGTTGCCAAAGCAGAGGTGCACCGCTGTGCGGCCCTGGAATTCATCCAGCACCGCGTTGATGGCGCGTGCCGCCAGAGGACCATCCTTCGGATTTCCCGGAATGTTCGCTTCGTCGATTTGCAGCGTGTCGCACGGCAGACCGCGTACCTGCTTCCCCAGCGCTTCCGCCAGGGCCATCGTCAGTGCCTCGAAATCGTGATAGTGACGATCCAGCACCGTGCGCGCCAGCATGTACGGACTCGTCACGGTGAACTTGAAAGGACCGCCCGACAGTGCCGCCGCCGCCTCGCATTCCTGAAACAGATTCATCGAACCTTCGCCGATCGGCCCTTCCACGACACCCGACGGCTTGGTCCGGAAGCGAAGATGATCAATAGCCCGGCAGGCTTCCCAGTCCGTGCGGCCCGTGCGCGTACGGACACCGGACATCCGGCCGATGAAGTACTCGATCATGCCGTTGGTGTCGGGATGATCCATGTCGAACCGGTAGAGCTCGCCGTCGGTGGGCAGGTCGATTCCGGCCTGCCGCTGAATGTTGAACACCACGCGAGTGGCGTCCAGGCGCGCCTCTTCGGTGTGCGCTCCGGCCAGCCAGCCGGGCATCGGATACGACCCGACCGTCGTAGTAAGGATTAATGGTTCCTTCATACGCTAACTCACGATGTAAGGAGCGCGGTAAGGATGCCGCGTCTTCATCGACTCCGCCTCGCGGTCGCCCACAAATTCCTGTCTTTTCGGATCGAATTTCAGCCTCCTGCCGAGCCGGTAACTGACGTTCGCCAGGTGCACCAGCATCGCCGATTCCGCGCCCACGGCGACATCGCAATTGAGATCCTGCTGTTTGCGGCTGCGCACGGCATCGATGAAATTGGTGAAATGCGCGGGCGCGTCGTCGCCGTGTCCTTCGGCCGAGTTCATGCTCTCCCCAGGCTCGTGTTTCTCGCCGAGATAGGTGCGGAAGCCCTCGTAATCGACCGTCATGTAGCCCTTGTCGCCGTAGAAGATGTTGCCGACATAGTTAGGGCCGCTCGCGTGAAGGTCGGCCTCACTGTTGGTCGGCAGGCCGCGCACTTCGAAGATGATTTCCGCACCGGGATACTGCAGTGAAGCGATCTGCGTATTCGGAGTCTGCTGGTCGTCGGTGTAGATGTACTTCGAGCCGGTGGAAACGGCGGCATCCGGCAGTCCGACGCCGAGTCCCCAGCGCGCGATATCCATCTCATGCACGCCCTGATTGCCGATGTCGCCGTTGCCGGTGTTCCAGAACCAGTGCCAGTTGTAGACATGGCGGTTCTTGCTGTAAGGCACCATCGCCGCGGGGCCGAGGAACAGATCCCAATTCACGCCCGGCGGGACGGGTTCGTCAGGCGTGTGCCCGATGGACGGGCGGCGTTTGAAGCAGAGTCCTTTGGCGAGATATACCTTGCCGATGATGCCGTCGCGAAGCAGTTGGACCGCCCGCTGTTTGTGCGGTGTGCTGCGGCTCTGCATGCCCACCTGCACGATGCGATTGTGTTTGCGCGCCGCGGCCACCATGCGCTGGCTCTCCCAGATGTTGTAGCTGGCCGGCTTTTCGCAATAGACATCCTTACCCGCCTCGCAGGCCCAAATGGTGGCGAGCGCGTGCCAGTGGTTCGGGGTCGCGACGGACACTGCGTCGATGTCTTTGTCGTCGAACACGCGCCGCATGTCCTCGTAAACTTTCGGCTTGGTGCCCTGATCTTTTTCGGCCAGAGCAACCGCGCGCTCGGTCTGCGCCTGGTTGACATCGCACACGGCGGTGACACGGGCATTCGGCTGGTTGGCGATGAATCCGACATGCGCGCGGCCCCTGCCGCCAACACCGATCACGGCCATGTTCACCTTGTCATTTGCGCCGAAAGCCCTCAAGGCCAGCGCGCTTCCTGCGACGAAAGTCCTGCGTTGCATGGTGTCTTCAGTCTATCGCCGTGTCGCGGCGTGGCGCATGGTTACACGAGTTCGCCCGTCAGCGCCTGAATTTCCGCATCGGAAAATCCCGCTTCGCGCAAGACCTCCGCGGTATGCGCGCCGAACTCCGGGGCCGCGCGCGGCGGAGCCTTGTCCACGCCATGCACCGACATGGGACTGTTCACAGTTCGGAGGCGGCCGAATCGTGGATGATCCACCTCGACGAAGACGTCGTTCGCGGCCATCTGTTCGTCCTTTGCGACGTCCTCCGCGCTGGGCACGCCGCCCCAGATTACCCCCGCCGCTCGAAAGCGCTCCGTCCAAATCGCCAGCGTTTCACACGCGAACGCGGCATCCAAAATCGAGACTAGGGCCACACCGTTCTTGCGCCTCCCGGTAGCCGTCGCGAATCGCGCGTCCGCGATCAGATCGTCGCGAGCGATGGCCCGGCACAAGCGCTCCCAATCCTGTTTCGGGTTGACGCAGCACAGAATGAAGCGGCGCCCGTCACGAGCGACGTAGTGGTTCACCACCGGATTGACCGAGGTCTTGCGGGTCCACTTCGGCACGAACTTCGCTCCGGCGAGGGCGGCTTGCAGCAGACAGGCGTTCGACCACGCGCCGTTCGCGATGAGCGACGTACCGACTTTCGCGCCCTTGCCCGTCGACTGGCGCTGCAAGAGCGCGAGGAGGATGGCGCTGAATAAGGCCACCGATGTTGGATGATCCCCGAATCCGGGCGGCGATCCGCAGGGTTCGGCATCGGCGTTGTGCATGCTGGACATCAGACCGCTGCGAGCCCAGTAGGCGGTCATGTCGTAGCCCGGCACATCCACATCGGCGCCATGCTCGCCGTAGCCGCTCAGGTACGCATAGATGAGGCGCGGATTGCCGGCGGAAAGCTCGTCGTACCCCAGGCGAAACTTCCGGATGGTCTCCGGCTGGTAGTTGGTGATGAACACATCGGCGCGGGCTACCAGACGCTCCAGTGCCTCGCGCGCCGCGGGTTTTTCGAGGTCCAGAGCGACGCTCCGTTTGTTCCTGCCATCGAGGATCCAGCAGTAGTCGGTTTCCGATTCGGGCATTCCGGGAACCAGCGAGAGATAGCGGTACGGATCGCCGTGGGGAGGCCGCTCGATTTTGACGACGTCAGCCCCGAAATCGGCCATCATTGCCGCGGCGGCGGGCGCGGCGATGTAGGTGGCACAGTCGATTACTCGAAGGCCCGCGAGAATGGACATGTCGGAAAATGAGACCACACAATCGGGTTTCGATGCAAGGAGAATCCCCAGGATCCGGTCATACGTCTAACAACAAGAGAGGATTGGCTACCCAACACAACCTTTAAGGGTAGAGCGGCGACTCCGAGTCGTGAGAGAATAGCAACGTTCCCGCTGGTGCCACCGCCCCATTTTCCAGGGCTAAGAAGCTCTTGCGGTAGCAGTGTCCACTGTGATGAAATTCAGGCGTTCATCCGATAGATATGTAGAGCAGCCGTTTTGCTCTGAACGGATAGCGGCCTTTAGGATGATGGTCCCGAAGTAATGCCTTTTCAAATTCAGCCGTTGAAGGAATTCCTGGTTCGCCCGGCAGTACCGGATTCCTTATCGCGTATGCCGGACCTTGCGTACAACCTGCTGTGGAGTTGGGATCACGCAACGAGGTCGCTGTTCCGCCGCCTCGACCCCGTGCTGTGGAAGGCTTGCAACCACAATCCGGTCCTGATGCTCGGCCGTGTGTCGCAGAGTGCCCTCGCGAAGGCCGGCTCGGATCCTCGCTACCTTGCGCTGTATCAGCGTGCCTGCCAGCAACTCGACGCGTACCTCGAGAAGACGGCCAATCGGCCGAACGATAAGATCGTTGCGTACTTCTCCATGGAGTACGGGCTGATCGACTGCATGCAGATCTATTCCGGAGGTCTCGGCATTCTGTCCGGCGACCACCTGAAAGCCTCGAGCGACGCGGAGATTCCCCTCATTGGCATAGGTCTGCTTTACCAGAAGGGATACTTCCAGCAGTCGCTGAATCCCGACGGCTGGCAGCAGGAACGCAATCCAATCAACGACTTTTATACTCTTCCGGTCCGGCCCGTGTTGAAGGACGGCGCTGACGTGCTGGTCACCGTCGATCTGCCCACTGGCCCAGTCTGGGTGAAGGTCTGGCACATCGATGTCGGGCGGACCAAGCTATACCTGCTTGACACCAACATCCCCGAGAATCAGCGGCCCGAGAATCGCGACATCACCGACGAGTTGTACGGCGGGGATGCGCACACCCGCATGCGGCAGGAGATTGTTCTCGGAATTGGCGGAATTCGGGCGCTGAAGGCGCTCGGCATCGAGCCGACGGTCTATCACATGAACGAGGGACACTCGGCGTTCCTCGCTCTGGAGCGCATTCGCGTGCTGATGCGCGAACAGCGGATGACGTTCGACGAGGCGCTAGACGCCTCGCGGTCGAACAACATCTTCACAACGCATACGTCAGTGCCCGCCGGCATCGACCTGTTCGATCCGGGCATTCTGTACGAGTACTTCAACGACTACTGCCGTGAGAGTGGTATCAGCTTCGAACAACTGCTGGCAATCGGCCGCGTAAACCCGGAAGATAACCAGCAGCGATTCTCGATGGCAGTGCTGGCCATCAAGGCTTCGTCCTTCCGCAATGCCGTCAGCCGTCTTCACCGGCGCGTGTCGCAGGAGATGTGGCAGGAACTGTGGCCGCGTCTGCCTGTGTGGGAAGTGCCGATCACATCGATTACGAACGGAGTCCACCTGCCGTCGTGGATCAGCGCCGACCTGGCGATGCTCTACGATCAGTATCTGCAGCCGGACTGGCGCGAGCAACACGCGGATCCCAGGATCTGGGATTTGATCCAGGAGATCCCGGACACGGAGCTCTGGGAAGCGCACCGCCGGCGGAAGCGGCGCCTCGTCTCATACGTGCGTGAGCGCGCTGCCAACGCTGCAATACGGCGCAATGCACCCGCTTCGGAAGTGCGGCGGCTGCAGGAAATTCTGGATCCGGATGTTTTCACAATCGGGTTCGCTCGCCGGTTCGCCACGTACAAGCGCGCAACTCTTCTGTTCCGCGACGTGGCGCGTCTGAAGCAGATTCTCACGAATGCGAAGATGCCCGTGCAGGTGGTGATCGCCGGTAAGGCCCACCCCAAGGATCATCCCGGCAAGACGTTCATTCGGGAGATCGTGCGCCTTTCGCGCGAACCGGATCTCGAGAATCGCATTGTGTTCGTCGAGGACTACAGCATCCAGGTAGGCCGGGAACTCGTGCAGGGTGTAGACCTCTGGTTGAACAATCCACGCCGCGGCGAAGAAGCGTGCGGCACCAGCGGGATAAAGGCCTGCATGAACGGCGTGCTGAATCTGAGTATTCTCGATGGCTGGTACGACGAAGCCTACGAGGCCGCGGCGGGATGGGCTATCGGCGATCGCGAGCCGTATGCAGAAGACCAGGACGAAATACACGCACGCGCGATTTATTCGATGTTAGAGAATGAAATCGTTCCGATGTATTACCAAGGGCATGGCGAGGATCCGCCGGAAGAGTGGGTCCGCCGCATGAAACAGTGCCTGGCGTATGTGAGCCCGAATTTCGCTTGCGAGCGAATGGTGAACGAGTATATGGCTCAACTGTATGAGCCGGCGCACCAGGCATTCGAGGCTGTCCGGAGCAACGGTTTTGAACTGGCGCGAGATCGCGTCCGGTGGAACCAAGAGGTCCGCCAAGCCTGGGGCAGCATCAACTTCGTCGATGTGGGCCCGGGGCCGGAGAACACCGTCGTCAGCGGCGAGGCCATTCCGTTGCGCGCCACCGTGGAATTGGCCGGGCTGAGGGCTCAGGATGTCCGGGTGGAGGCCGTAGTTGGTAAAATAGGTGTTAACGGACAGCTCGAAGAAACGTCGGTAATGACATTGCCGGCCGTGGATACAAATGGCAGTGCTGTTGTTTTCGCACGTGAATTCGTGCCGCAGCAGACCGGCCGGTTAGGCTACTCGTTGCGAATTAGTCCGAACCACTATGACGACCCGTTAACGCGAACGTGCGATTCGCCGCTCAAATGGAGCGGGGACGGGCGCTAAGGTAATGGTAGGTCCACAGGATCCTGGTTTGAGAGAAACACATATTTCACTGGATTCGGCGGGCCAAACCATGGTACATAAAGTCTTAGATTGTGCGTGGAATCTGTTTCCGCGCGGAGCTCAGAGGTTGAGCTGAGTTCCGAGCCCTTAGTTCGGGTTCGGAATTTGAAAAACACGTTTCAGTCTTCTCTTTTCATTCCTGCATCGAATCGGAGACCTCGCGCTCGTAGACTCGCTCTACGTGGGTCACAGCGCAGGGCCTCCCCTTAAGGAGCTCAGCGGTCATGGATCAAGATCGCAAGTATCGGCAGAACGGTTACATGGACAGCAATCGGGACTCACGCCCGGAGCGTCCACGCCAAAACGGCGGACCCAAACTGCCTCTGGACGTCACCGGCCCGCGGCTTCCCCGCCTGGTTCAGTCTGTAACGGCATCCCGCTGTTTCAACTGCTCCGCGACACTGACCGGAGATGTCGAGTTGAAGGGCGCTTGTCCCAAATGCGGCGCGGCGCTGCATTGCTGCAAGCAGTGCGCTCACTTCGAGCCCTCCACACGGTTTCAATGCCTCAAACCAATACCGGTACGCATAGCCGTCAAGGATCAGGCGAACGAGTGCGAGCTGTTCAAGCCGCGTGTGACGGTGGCTCGTGAGGCGACGCCGGCCCCGCCCGCACCAAATGGCGGTACGGCTCGTATTCAGGAGCCTCGCACGCAGACCGACGCGCGCGCCGCGTTCGACAATTTATTCAAGAAGTAGCAGGTACAGCTATGCGCGTTGCCGAATTGATGGGAGTCCACGACTTCCGCCTGACTGAACGCGCCGACCCGGAACCAGGGCCTGGCGAGATCCGTGTTCGTGTCGGTGCGGTGGGACTCTGCGGCTCCGACCTCCACTACTATTCCGAAGGCAGTATCGGGGATACCCTATGCGTGTATCCGATGGTACTGGGCCACGAACCGGCGGGCATTGTCGACAAGGTTGGCCCCGGCGTCACCGGGTGGTCCCGCGGCGATCGCGCCGCGTTGGAACCCGCGCTCTACTGCTATCACTGCGAGTTCTGTCACACCGGCCGCCACAATGTCTGCGCGAATATCCGATTCCTGAGCACCCCGGAAGAACCCGGGTTTTTCCGGGACTTTGTGCTGCTGCCCGCGACGAATCTCCTGCCGCTGCCCGAGCATCTCAGCCTCGAGGAAGGCACGGTGGTGGAACCCCTCGCCGTCGTGCTGCACTCCATGCAATTCGCCGCTGTCCGGCCGGGCGAAACCGTTGCTGTCTTCGGAGCGGGTCCTATCGGACTGCTGACCATCGCAGCATTGAAGCTCTCGGGCGCGCACCGCATCTGGGTGTTTGAGCCAGTGGAGCATCGGCGTGAGATCGCCGTGCAGATGGGGGCTACGGCTGCTTTCGACCCTCGCGCAGAGGACCCGATGTCCTGCATCCGCCGTGAAACCGGGAACCGCGGCGTCGATCTGGCCATCGATTGCGCCGCCAAGGGTGGGAGTCTCAACCTCTGTCTTCATGCGGTCCGCAATGCGGGACGCGTGGTGTTTACGGGCATTCCCTCGGAGGCGACGGTGCCGCTCGAATTCCATGTCGCGCGGCGTAAGGAGATTACGATCTACAACGTGCGCCGGTCGAATCACGAGCCGCCGGCAGCAATGGAGTTATTGGCCGAACGTCCCGAGGCATTCCGGCCGATGCTCACCCACACGCTGCCGCTGGAACAGGTGGATCGCGCCTTCCAGACTCTTGCGGCCTATTCGGACGGCGCAGGTAAGATCGTGATCCGGCTGTAGAGAGTAAAGCTCGCTGGAAGATCTGACTACGCATACGCTCATCATCCATCATTCCGGCTGGCCCACCCCTTCTGGTGGGCTGCGCAATCTCTGGACCGCATTAGGTGGACCCGTTGCTCTATAGCTTCGCGAAAAACCGTAGAGCAAAGTTCGGTTACTCGCGCTGGCGGGCAGGGCAAGTTTGATCGGCGCGGACCCTGGCCAGGGAAAGCGCAGGACTCTCATTGTGAGCCGGCATCCACCCCGACGCGTGGTCGCATCGGTCTCAGTGGACAGGACACACCAAGCGCGGAACGATCCGAGAATGATGTTAGCTTTACCGTTTGCTGACCAAGCCCGCGAGACTTTGAAGGTTCGTATAATTTTCTAGTATGCCGGAGACCGATCTGCTCCGCGAGATCCCTTACCTTTATCATTTCACCGACAGACGAAACCTTTCGCTAATTCGCGAACTCGGTGGATTGCAGCCGCTGGCTGATCTCCTCGTGGCGGACATATCAATTCCGGCGCCAGGCGGGGATGAGGGGAGCCACTACGTCGACCAGCAGCGGAGGTTGGATCACTATGTGCACCTCTGCTTTCGGAATACCCACCCTATGGAGTACGCGGCGCGACAGCAAGGAAGAATCCAGGACACAGTCTTCCTCCAAGTTCATGCAAGCGTGTTTGAATGGGAAGGGGTGCTGTTTTGCCCTGGGATGGCGAATACAAACGGAATCGCCTTCCACCGAATGGACGAAGCACGCCAGATGATCGACTACCAGGTGCTCTATTCCAGGACCGATTGGCGCGATCCTGCGATTCAACAACGATTGAGAGCAGCCGAGAAGTGTGAGATTCTGGTACCCTCAATGATTCCATTGGACCTGATAAGGAACCTTCCAAATGGCTGAAAGACCGATTTTCATCCCCGTTCCTGAGAGCCCTGAGCTGGTCAGAGAAATTCCTATGCGGCTGATCTGGCACCCAGGATTTGCAGCTTCTCAAAAGAAGAAGAACGTCGAAGCGTTGCATGAGGCGGCTGCACATGCCGGGTATTCGCCAATGCTGGAAGTCTCTACGAAATCCGAGAAGAAGTTGGGACAGCGGCTCAGCGCATTCAACCTGAAGGTCAATAACCCCGATCTCGGAGAGATGCCGCTTGAGATGGCGTTTCAGGGCAGCAAGGTGTTCGATGGCGGAGGGCCATACACGGACCTTTATCACGCGAATGAACCTAAACACGCCAAACGTGACCCGCGCCTTAGAGACTCCGGGCCACTGCGCGGCTTCTCCTTCGGCAGCGTTTGGTTTCCTTCCGAACCAAAGACCGCTTTCTACGATTGGCTATACATCAATGCGCTGTACCAGCATCGTGACTGGCTCAGGGAGCATCTCCTAAAGTACGCTGGCTTTACTGACATTGAGTTCAATCCAGAGAGGTCGCTGAATTGCCAAGCGAGGTCCTGCGCACTTTTGGTTACCTTTCTGCGGAACGATTGGATTGGCGAGTCGGTGCTCTTCCCAGGTGCCTTCATTGACCTTTTGGCTCGCCAGCAATATCGGCCAGCGGTTCGGTATGGGGGGCAATCCGAGATATTCTCGACCTGAACAACATTCAGCCTACCATTCGGCAAGGAACTTTTGCGGTGGGCTTGAAGTGCCAGGCACGAAATGTCAACAACTTCAAGCGAACTGCACTCACCGGAACTCTCATGGCGGGCCCGCCATGACGGAGCATGAAACAACGCCGCTGGGCGTCTCGAGGAATTGAGCGTTTTCGTGGGTCCCGCGGCAGTCACGTTATTGTGTTAGCGGGAACTGGTGCCGCGTGTTTCGAAGGAACTTTCCCGAAATGTCTTCGATGGGTACGACCTAGAGCCGGCGTCACTCGGCTTTTGTCGCGCACCCGCCTTCCATGAAGTAGTAGCCGATCATGTGGCACACCACCATGTGCGCGTCCTCGATACGGCCCATGTGTGGAACGGATGCCTGAATATTCAGTTCCGCCAGCGGTCCGAGTTTGCCGCCGTCCCGGCCAGTGAGTGCGATCGTCTTCAGACCTTTCTCCCGCGCGTACTTCATCGCATTCACGACGTTTGGCGAATTGCCCGACCCGCTGAGCGCCAGGAGCACGTCACCCGGTTGGGCAAAGTTCTTCAACTGCTCTTCGAACACGCAGTCGTACCCGACGTCGTTGGAGTAGGCCGTGATCGTGGCCATGTTGTCCGTGAGGGCCATGATACGGAACCGTGAGTCCCTCTGATACGACGCGCCCTTGACGATGTCGCAGACGAAGTGCGATGCGGTGGATGCGCTGCCGCCATTCCCGCAAACGAAGATATGCCGGTCCGAGGCTAGCGCGTCCTTGAACACCTGAATCGCCTGTTCCACCTTCTCGAGTTCGAGTCCCTGCAGCGTCTGAATCACTTGCTGCCGGTAGTTTTCTGAAAAAGACATAAGATCCTATTCCCCTTTGGCCAGCGCGAGCGCTCCGTACAGGACGCTGTCGTCGCCCAATTCGGCGGGAACGACATCGATTCTGGCCCGCGACCAGGCTGTGATCTGCCGGCCTAACTCCTCGCGGAGCGGCCCGAACAGCTTCTCGCCCGACTTCGCGATACCGCCTCCGATAACAATCCGCGCGGGATTCAGCAGCATGATCGCGGCCTTCAATCCCATCGCCAGATCCACCACATACTTCTGAACGAAATCGGGATCGTCCATCAACTCATGTGCGGGACGCCCATAATCGCGCTCCAGCCACAACCCGCAACACATTCGCTCATAGCAACCGTACGAACCGCACAGGCATTCGGGACCACCGGGCCGGATGGTTAAGTGGCCGATCTCACCAGCGTACGAGTTGGCGCCGCGATAGATGCCGTTTTGGGTCACAATGCCGCCGCCGATACCGGTGGACAGCGTCATGTAGAACAACGGCCGAGCCCCGCGTCCAGCGCCGTACAATGCTTCGCCGAGTCCGCCGACATTCGCATCGTTGTCCATGATGACCGGCACCTGCAGCAGTTCGTGCATACGCGCCACTAAGGGAAAGTCCTTCCAGCCACCGACATGGGTCGACAGTGCCACCGTCTGCGAAGGGAAGTCGACAGGTCCTCCGAAACCAATGCCGCAACGGCTGAACGCGTAACCGCGCGACCACTCGCGAACCACGCTCTCAATTTGCGCCATCATCCACTCGCGTCCGAGTTCGCGCTCGTTGGGACGCGACATGCTCTGTTCCATCCGCTCGCCATTAAACGCGGCCATGGACAATTTAGATCCGCCGATGTCGATCGCAAGTGTTCTCATATGGGCCAAGTGCTCGCTGTTTGAAGCACCTCGACCGGTGTCGCGATCCCGGTGCCCTTCTTCATGATAGTGATGGACGACACCATGTTGCCAAATCGCAGAGCTTCTTCCGGCGATTTCGTGATAGACAAAGCGAGTGCGGCGCCCGCGGAAAAGCTGTCCCCGGCGCCGCAGATGTCCACGGGATGGTCCACGGCCTTGGTGGGGACACGGCCTTCGCTCGCCTCAGTCCGGTAGTAGGCGCCGTTCGAACCGTCCGTTACCACCAACAAGGGCGAGCCTGTTGCTTGCCGAAGCCTCTCTGGATCGTAGTCGCCAAATGCGCGTTCGGAAGCCTCACGGGCTTCCCGGAGATTGCACTTCAATACGGTGTGCCGGAATTGCTCCGCGCGCATTCGGGAGTCCACCCACACGACTCGATCCCGATCCGACGCAGCCAAATCGCACAGCGCTTCTCGAACGCGCGGTGTGACGACGCCCCCGTGGTTCGTTTCCGCCTGGTCGCAAACCAGCACGATGTCAAAGGCCGACCAGAATGCGCGCAAATGAGCGATCACGTCGCGCTGGACCTCTTCCGGCATTTCGCGAGGGTTGATGAAATCCACGCGCGGCCGATCTTCCTCTCCGGTATGCGCGTTGATCAGCTTCGTGTACGTGAACGTCGGCACTTCCGCCGATTTCACCACCAGTTCGGGAGAAATCTCGCGGGCCATGAGCGCGCGCTCCAACTCCACGCCGAACCCGTCGTTGCCGATGACGCCCAGCACGGCGACTTGCTTGGTCAGCAGGGCGGTCAGATTGCCGGCGATCGTGCCGGCGGCTCCCGGGCTCAACTCGGTCGCAACCACCGCAGTTCTGGGGATCCCGGTCTCTCGCGACGGTTCGGACAACGTGGGATCGTAGCGGCACCAGCGGTCGAGACAGATATCGCCCAGCACCAGTACGGACTTCTGCGCAATCTGATCGAGTATGTCGGTGACGGTCATGATTTCAACAGGGCCGACCGCAGCGCCGGCATCGTGGCGCGATGCTCGCCGCGAATATAGAAGCTCTCGCCGCCGTCGGCGATGGTCCGCACCAGTATCGTCTTATGCGGCCGGAAATAGTACCCGGGATCGGATTTCGGCAGCTCTTTACGGTAGTCGCCGTGAATCGGCGAGATGTCGAAGACCGCGGTGGTGAAGTGGCGGATGGTGCGGCCCTCCTGGTGGGCCACGTTCCGCGCCATGGCGAGCGCCTTGAGATACACTTCGGGACCCATGATAGCCGATCCGAAGTTGAGCAGAACGCCACCCTCCAACTGTTCAACAGTCTTCGCGAAGATCAGGAAATCGCGGTAGCTCGCCGCGCCGAGTGCCGAGCCGTCGCAATTCGGATGCTCATGCAGAATGTCGTAGCCGATGCCCACGTGCACGGTGATGGGAATCGACAATCGATAGCCGGCCGCAAACACGCTCAGGTCCCGATAGGGATAGTCGCTTTTGGCGATGCGGCGGCCGACGTTCTCGCCGAGCCCGAGTTCGAGGTGCGCTGCCTCCCGAATGATGTCGTTCAGATCGCCGGTCTCGGCCCACAGTCCGAACTCGCCGCTCGCGACATAGCGCGCGACACTCTCGGTGGTAGCGCCGATCCGGGCCAGTTCATAATCGTGAATCGCGCCGGCACCGTTCATCGCGATGTGGCTGATGAAACCGCGCTCCATCAGGTCGATGATATGGCGATTCACGCCTCCCCGGAGCACGTGCGCGCCCATCATGAGGATGCGGGCAGCGTTCGCCGTGCGGGCGCCCTCCAGTCGTGCTGCGAGGGCCGGCAGATCGGGATGCGAGAATTCGGGAGCCGGGTCCTCAAGGCCCAACCAGTTGCGGAGTTGTAAATCGTTGCTGCGTTCGCTGAGTGGCTTGATCGCCAGTCGCGACCGGTCGAAGATCCCGTACTTACTTGGCATGATCCCGGGGGAAGAGCGTGCTGATGAGAGCGTCGTGATCCAGGTAATTCGCCACGATGAGATCCGCTCCAACGCCGATCAATCGCGCGCGTTTCCAGGCGTCGATCCGGCGGCACTCGGGTTCTTCGGTAGCCGCGCCGACAGCGATGCCGCCGACCTTCTTCACTTCCTCGATCTCCACGTATCCGTCGCCGAATGCGAGGAACTCCTCGCCGCGGAACTGCGCGGAATCGAGGATGCGCCGGATCAGAATGCCCTTCGAGAAACTCTTGTAGTCGTCGAGGGCGCCGTAGACGCCTCCGTCGAAGTAACGCTCGACGTCCAGCAGGCGGGCCTCGTCCTTCATGTACTCTTCGTCGGTCCCGCTGGCCAGGTAGAGAGTCATGCCGCGGTCCCGCAGAGTTTCGAGCAGACGCCGCGATCCGGGCACAAGATAATCGTCCGGCGCCGCTGTCCCCGACCGAAGTGCCTCCACCCGCGAGCGGATCCGCGTCCACAGGCGATCGAGGTACATCCGCTTATAATCGAGTGGATCCTTCGCTGTGCCTCCCCGCCGCTCGACCTGTGCGGCGAGTTCGATCGTCTGGTACACAGTCTCCTGACCCGTCAGGCGCCAGACGAAGTCTTCGACGATGCCCCGCAGATCCTGGTGGCTTTCACCCGAATGGCAATCCGCCAGAATCTCGACCATCATCGGAACCATCACGTCCATCCATCCGGAACGGACCAGCGAAAGAGTTCCGTCAAAATCAAACAGGGCTACACGTGTGTGCGATGCATCCAGTGACGCATTCAGCACTTCAAGGCCGGGCATTGCCGCGGCGTCATGCGTTGTCAAAGCCAGTATTCCCACTTCCCGGTGTAAATGACGTAACCGCACAGCGCGGCATTCGTGATCGCGTGAGCCCAGATCAAGTCGCCGAGTCGCTTGGTACGGTACATCCATAGATTGTAGACGATGCCGGCCATCAGACCGACGTCCCAGTAGGGACCGTGCTCGCTGGCGAACAGGAATGCGACAATCCAGAACGAACGCATGGCGTACCTGCCGAGCGGCACCTTCTCGAAATCGGCGTCGATCAGCCATCGGAGCAGCCAGCCGCGCCAGAACAACTCTTCGACGATTGGCACGATGAGAATGGCGCGCGCCGACCGCAGTGCGAGCGCGATAGGGCTGTCAACCGACTTCATCGAAGAGTGCACTGAACCGACTATGGGGTTGTCGAACAGCCAGAGATGCCGGTATCCGGGAAACAGGACGTCCGGTGCGATCCAAAGCAGGAACACGCCCAGTCCCACGGCGACCGTCCCGACGGGATTCGTCACGCGCAGGTCGAGAACGCTCCTTGAGAAATACCAGATGACGCCGGCCAGGATCGCAATGCGGAGGGCGAACTCGACGGTCTGCGGCAGCGGAATATAGTTCTGCAGCGCGAGCAGCAGAAGGAAGACTCCGAACGGAACGACATACGGCGCCGCGGCCGGCATACCAGATCGATCGGAGGTTCGGGCTGCGCCTGTCACTTCCGTTTAGCCGATCTTCGCAATCAGTTCTTTGATCTTCGCCTGCTCGTCTTTGCTCGGACTGACGCGCAGAGCCGCCTCGCACTCCTGCTTGGCGCTGGGTCTGTCACCCTTCTGGAATAACGCCATTGCCAGGTGGTAGCGATACGTCGGATTATTCGGCTGCTTCTCGACGAGATCCTTGAAAACGCGGACGGCATCGTCGCTCAGATTCTTTTTGATATAGATCCAGCCGAGCGTGTCGGAGATGTTCGCGTCGTTGGGAACCTTCTGCTTGGCACGCTGTGCATAGGCGAGAGCCTGATCGAGATCGGATCCCTCTTCGGCCTTGATGAAGGCGAGATTGTTCAACGCCACGACGTTGTACGGATCGAGGCGTAAGATCTGATCGTAAACAGGCTTCGCTTCGGCGCGGCGGCCCACCCCATCCAGCAGTTGCGCAACGCGGAGCAGCGGCACGATGTTGTTCGGCGCGAGTGTTGTCGCCTTGCGGAAGTGATCCACGGCAGCGTTGAAGTCGCCTTTCAGACGGTAGGCCTCCGCTAGCTTGGTCTCGAGATCCGACGATTTCGGATTGGCGCTGACCAGCATCTGGAATTGCTGGATGGCTTCGTCGTACTTGCCCGATCGCGCGAGAACATTTCCGAGTGCCACCCGCAAATCCTGGCGCTTGGGATCCTTGGCGAGAGCGTCGTTGATCTTCTGAAGCGCGCCGGTGTAATCGCCTGCCGCCACTTCGGTTTCCACCACCCCAACCATTCCCCGAAAGTCGCCGGGGTTTGATTGCAGCATCTCGTTGAAGATGGACAGAGCCTCTTTGTAGTTCTTCTCAGTGAAATTGATGTAGCCGAGCTGGTATTTCGCATCGGTCGAGTTGGGGAACGCCTTCAGGATGGCGGCCAGTTCTTCCTTGGCATGCGTCCGGTCGCCGATTCCCAGCAGAGCAGTGGTTCGCATCAGGTGGGCGCCGATATTCGCGGGCTGTTCCTTGATAGCCTCGTCCGCCAGTTGGAGCGCGCGTGTGTGGTCGCCCTTCTGACTGAAGATTTGAGCCAGCAAGAGTTTGGCGGGCGTGAGGTTTGGCCGGAGCCGGATCGCCTCTTCCAAATGCGTGCGAGCCTCATCAATCTGACCCTTTGCCATCAATGCCCGGCCGAGCTGTAACTGCAGCACTGGATTCGTTGTATTCTGCGAAACCAGCGATTGCAGATCGAGCACCGCCTTGCTGATCATTTGCTGGTCGCCGGACTGCACCGCGAGGGCGGAACGGAGCTCCACGGCGACCGAATTCTTCGGATCCTCCTTCAGAACCTCGTCCACCTTCTGCATTGCATCCTGGTATTTGCCCTGCGCTGATAGCAGTTCCACGATCGAGTTCTGATACTGTGCTTTGTTCGCAGAATCCTCCCGCAGGCCGGCTTCGAATTCGCGCCGGGCCCGATCATAGTCGCGAATACGGGGTCCGGCGTAAAACCGGCCCACCGTCAGATGCCCGGTCGGGAAGTTCTTCTTGTCCGCCAGAATCCCTTGCAGCGCTTTGTCCATGTCGGCAGGACGGCGCAGGAAGAAGTAGAACAATGCGAGTTGCACGCGGAAGTTCTCGGCGTACGGATTGTTCGCTACTTTGGCCTGTAGTAGTTTTTCGGCTTCGTCCAGCCGCTTCTGCTGCACGTACAGCGTGACCAGATAGTCGTACATCGGTGCGAACTTCGGACTGCGTGCGATGATATCGGTGCAGATTTTCACTGCGTCATCCACCCGGTTTGACTGCGCCAGAGTGGCTGCCAGCACCAACGACAACTGCGGATCGTGCGGTTTCACGGCATTGGCTGCCTCGAACTTCTCCAGGGCCGCCGGTACATTCCGATCCGAGAGCGCCAGGTATCCCTTGAGCCGCAGCCCGTCGAACGATTTTGGATCCCGTTTCAGCAGCGCCTCGGCGAGTTCGTTGATCTCGGGTACGAACTGCTTCGTCGTCATGCCCTGCCTGACGTAGGCCAGCCAGTAAATCTCCGCGAGTTTCGTGGCCGCATCGGCGTTGTTGGGCTGCAGATCGACCGCACGCCGCAGCGCGGAAGCAGCATCGCCAAGAGAGCCGAGCTTCAGGGCAGTAAGCCCTAATCGGTAATAGGCCTCGCCGTTTTTCGCATCTTTGCCGATTGCGCGCCGGTACATGATCGACGCTTCCTTGAACTTATCCTTGTTGTAGAACTTGTTGCCGTTCTCCAGCAGCCGGTGGCTGGCAACACGTGGATCGGTGTTGCAGGCGACGGCCAGTAACAGTAACGGTATCAGCAAGAAACGGGTACAGCGGCGCATAGTTGAATCCTGTTCGTTCAATACAACTTCACCACAATCATGGTGGCTCCGCAACGGGAGATCTCTCTAGCGTGATGGGCGTATTACAGATGAGAACGGCCGGGAAAGTACAATAGGTCTAAGGAAATTCTGGTGGACCATCGAACCTTTCACGAACCGCGGCTGGCTCTGAACCGTATCTATACCCGCACGGGAGACGCAGGCCAGACGGGTCTGGTCGGCGGCCAGCGGGTTTCCAAGGACGAATTGCGCATCGAATGCTACGGAACAGTGGACGAATTGAACGCGTTCATCGGGCTGGCCCGCGCCACGGCGGCCGATCACGATTCGCTTCGCGGCCTGGACGCAATTCTGCTGCGGATTCAACACGAGTTGTTCAATCTCGGGTCCATCCTCGCAACGCTTCCGGCTGACGTGCACGCTCAGCAACCGCGGGTGACGGCGGTGGAGATCTGCCAACTCGAATCCGAAATAGATGAGGCGAATGCCGTGCTGGGACCGCTGCGGTCGTTCGTGCTGCCGGGCGGCACCAGGCTAAACGCAGAACTGCATGTTTGCCGGACCATCTGCCGGCGCGCGGAACGGTTACTGGTAGCGCTCGCCCGGCGTGACGAGGTCGCGCCGGAGGCCATCGGATACCTAAACCGTCTCAGCGACGCGTTGTTCGTGTGGAGCCGCTGGGTCAGCCATACGCTGAAGGCCTCGGAAGTTCTGTGGCAGCCGAACGAATCCAGCTCTGGCCGGTTGTCGTAGCTGGTACGATACGGCAATGATCTCGCCGCATCGGATCGTCCTTTTTATTGGCTTCACGACCCTGTTGTCGGCCCAGCCTCCGGCGGGTCAGAACCGGGAAGCCTTCCAACTGGATCTGCAGGGTAAGGGCGCCGAGGCCCGCCGCATGCTGCAGGAATCGATCGACTCTGCCGGCAACCCCCAGGCGAAGGCCAACGCCCAGCGCGCGATGGCGATGTCCTGGGCGTTCGATGGCAATTGTCCGAAGACTATCGAATACGAACAGAAGGTGATCGACTACTGGAAGACTCGAGAGACCGACGAGCCTGCGAATGCTTTCTACCAGCAGGGCGAGATGGCCGACGAAGCGGCTCGGGTCTGCATCGATGCGGGCGAAGTGGATCGTGCCGCGGAGTGGTATCGCAAGGGTCATCAACTTGGCGTGGCGGAGCCGGGAATTTCGGAGGATCGGAAGGCGCTGTGGGATTTCCGTCTGGAGCACGCGCTGGCGCGTCTGGCGGCTCGCCGCGGCAATCGCGCCGAGGCTGACAAGCACGTCGTGGCGGCGAAATCGGCGCTGGAGCGAATGAGCCAGTCCCGGCGGCAGCAATCGGCCTTCCTTCCATACCTTACCGGCTACGTGGCCTTCTATCTGGGCGATTATCAGAAAGCGCTGTCCGATCTGCAGCAGGCGAATCAGAACGATCCGTTCATCCAGGTACTGCTGGCCCAGACGTACGAAAAGCTCGGGAAGAAAGACGAGGCGATGGAGTTGTATCGGAAAGCTGCGGCCGCGAGGGCACACAATCCGCCCGCGGCGTATGCCGTGCCGTTCGCGCGCAAGAAGCTATCGTAGGCGGCGGCCGAGAGTCGATTCCCGCGGCACTACCTTGGGCTCCAGCAGGATGGTCCGAGGCGGCACGGGAACCTTCGCCGCAATGAGCGAGAGCGCGAGTCTGCCTGCTTCGTGTCCCAGGCCGCCGCTGCACTGATCGATAGAGGAGAGCGGCACCCGCAGGAATTGGGCGTATAGCACGTTACCGCAACCGATGACGGCGACATCGTCCGGCACACGCAGACCTGACTCGAGAATTGCCCGCATAGCTCCCATCGCGCTGGGGTCGTTGTAGCAGAAGACACCGTCGGGACGAGGATCGGCACTGAGCAGCGTCTGCATAGCATCGAATCCGCTGACATCGCCCGCGGCGTCGCTGGATTTTTCGGTGACCACTTGCTCGGGCAATCCGTGCCGCTGCAGAGTCCGCCGGTAACCGGCGTAGCGGCCGGCGCCGGTACTGATCTCGGGACCGCGGATGTGCGCGACGCGGCGGCATCCCACCGACATCAGATGTTCGGTTGCGAGTTGCCCGATGAGTTCGTCGTCTGTGCCGACGAAACTCGCGTCGAGGCCGGAGTAACGGCGGTCAATCAGGACGTACGGTGTCTTTCGCTGTTCTATCTCCCGGAATGTATCGACGGATGTCTGCGCCGAAGCAATGACGATCGCGTCCACGCGCCGCGCGAGCATCTGATTCACTTCATCGCGCTCCACTTCGGGATTCTCATCGGAGGAAGCGATCAGCAGTCCATAGCCCTGCTCGCGCAAACAAGCTGAGAGCCATTTCGCAACCTCGGCAAAGAAGGGGTGAACGAGATCCGGAACCACCAGGCCCACGCACATTGTCCGGCCGGTAACCAGCGCACGCGCGGTGTAGTTGGGCTGATAATTCAACTCCTTCATGCGATTCAGCACGCGCTGCCGGGTCTCTTCGCCGATGTCGCTATGGTTCCGGAGCACCTTGGAGATAGTCACCACCGACACCCCCAGATCGCGGGCGATATCCTTCATCCGAACCGGCATGTCAGGTTAGTGCGTCCCGACGGCGACCTTCCCTTGCAGGGACTCGCTGTTGCTGAACCGCGGCCATCGAAAACCGTAGTAGGCCACGAAAGCGAAGCAGAACATCGGGACGATGAAGCCGCGCGACATATCCCAAGTGTCCGCAACCCATCCCATCAGTTTGGGAAGAATCGCACCGCCCATGATGGCCATCACGATGAAGGACGAAGCTCGCTTCGCCCGGCTACCCAGTCCGAAAATGCCCAGCGCGAAGATAGTCGGGAACATGATGGACATGAAGAAGTAAGTCAAAAATACGCAAATCACGGATACCCAGCCGAGTTTGCAGAACACCAGGAATGTCATCAGGACATTCATCACAGCGTAGAAAGCGAGCAGCTTGTGGGCGGAGAATCGCTTGAGTAATCCCGAGCCGGTGAACCGCCCAACAAGGAAACAGATCAGACCCAGCGAGACCAGATTTGCCGCTCCCTTATCGCTGAGTCGCAACACGCCGCCGGCCTCGTGAACCCATCCGCTGAGCCAGCCTTGAAGAAAGCCGGCACCCTGGGACGCCTGCGTTAGCGAGGCATTCCACGACCGGGGAATCGCTGGGAGCTCCGAAGTCATGTAATTGATGAAAAAGCTGAAAATTCCCGCCTGCGCGGCCACATAAAAGAATTGCGCAGCTACGGCGAGCACAAAGTGCGGATGGGACCAGATGGATCGAGATACGCCAGGCGTGGCGTCGTCGAGGTGATAATCGTCTTCGGTCTTAATGTCCGGCACGCTCGAGAAGTAGAAAATCACGGCTAACACGATGACAATCGCCGCGACGCCGACATATGGGATGAACAGCGTCTGGCTGCCGGTGCTGCGGCCCGATGCGTCGGTCGAGTAGAAGAACATGCTGCCGACGATGGGTCCGAGAATCCAACCGACTCCATTGCACGACTGCGCGAGGTTGATGCGGGCTGCCGCGAACCGGCTATCGCCCAGCACCGTCGTGTAGGGATTCGCGATCGTCTCCAGGAACGTGAGCCCGGTCGCCATGATGCAGACGCCCGCCAGGAAAGCGACAAATCCGGTGTTGACGGAAACCGAGCCGGCGCGCACCAATTCGTTGATGTGAGTGGCTGGTATGAACCAGAGTCCCCCGACGGCGACAATCAGTAGTCCCACGATGATGCCGCCCTTGTAGCCCAACTTCACGGCCAGCCAGCCGGCGGGCAGCGACATGAGGAAGTAACCGAGATAGTGCGCGAACTGGACCCACGCGGACTGCGCCTTCGTGAGTCCCAGTTCGTCCTGGAAGTGTTTGTCCATGACGTCGATCATTCCGTTCACGAAACCCCAAAGCAGGAACAGCGTCGTTAACAGAATGAACGTGAACATCACGTTCCTGCCGTCGGCCGTCACGAACATCGTCTTCTTTTGTTGGCTCATTGAGTGTCACTCGCTGTGCGGCGCGGAAGGTCAGGCGCCGGCGATCTTCAATGCTATCGCATGCTCGGATGGCACCTGGGACGGCATTCGCACTGTGAGTCCGCCGGCATTCTGTGTCCACTCGAGTTTGCCGGGCGCGCCGAGTAGTTCGACATTGCGAATGGTGCCGACGCCATGCTGTCCGCCCGGAGCGAGGATCGGGATGCTCACTTGTCCCTCCGGCCGGCCCATCGCGAATGCGTAGAGCGTATCGCCCTTGCTGGTGAACCGGATGTCAGCGGCGGTAAGAGGCTTGCGGTCTCTCTCGTTGAAAGCGCCCGCCTGATGATGCTCCGATCCGCCCAGTCGTGCCGCGGCGGCTACCGCCAAGGCGGGACCGTCGCCGTTGATCTTCCAGGGCCGGGTGCTGTAGATCCCCTCGCTGTTGACGCTCATCCAGTCTGTGATGGCCGACAGCACTTTCAATTCTTCGGGGTCCAGCATGCCATTGGACGGCAGCGGAAAATTCAAGAGCAGGTTGCCATTCCGGCTGACAATATCGACTAACATGTCGACGATGATTTTCGGCGTCTTATAAGTCGCCTCTTTGTCGTAGTGCCAGTGGCCGATGCAGGTGTCCGTCTGCCAGGCGTCGGCCCAGATGTGATCCACAACACCGCGTTCGAGATCGAGCACGCAGGTGCCGTTCACACAGTCGTTGCGGCCCTTATTCGCCCACACCGCGTCGATTTTGCCGCCGCTCCTCTTTGCGACCTGGTTGTAGTGATGCGCCATCAGACCGAGTCCCCACTCTTCGAAGAAAACAGGACCGTCGGTGTACATCAGGTCGGGTTGGTAGTGGTCAATCAGGTCTTTGATGCGGGCAAAATAGTGCTGTTTCCATTTCAGCGGAACACCAGTGGGGTCCCACGGATTCTTCGGAGTTTCGTGTGTCTCGTGATACAGGCTGGCGTACTTCGGGTCGGCGCCGTCATAGGGAATGCCCTTGAATTCGCCTTCTTTGTCGGAGCCGTGGCTGGTCTGGAACCAGTGATAACTCACGGCCAGGTGCTCGCTGACTCCGAATCGCAGTCCGTTCTTCAACGCCTCCTTTCGCCAGAGTCCGACGATGTCCTTCTTCGGCCCCATATTCACGGCATTCCACTTGTTTAACTTCGAATTCCAGAGATCGAAGTTATCGTGGTGGACGCCCATGCTCACGAAGTATTTCGCGCCGGCTTTCTTGTACAGCGACATGAGATGTTCGGGATCGAATTTCTCGGCTTTCCAGGTGGGGATTATGTCCTTGAAGCCGAACTTAGTCGGATGCCCGTATTTCTCGACGTGGTACTTGTACTGCTTGTGGCCCTGGATGTACATGTTACGGGCGTACCAATCGCCGTACTGCGGCGCGGATTGCGGACCCCAGTGCGCCCAGATGCCGAATTTCGCGTCGCGGAACCATTCCGGCGCGCGATAAGTCTTCAACGACTCGCGGGTTCCCTGAAACGGACCCGGAGCAATCTGTGGAGCCGTCTGGCCGCCGGCGAACCGCGCAGCCGCCGCCCCTGCCGTCGCGAGTTTCATCGCGCTTCTACGTGTCATCGTCATTGGTTCACTCCTGATGCGGCCTGCGCCCCGCCCGCTAACTCCTCGTCAAAACAGACTGCTACTTTCCCGCATTTTCCGGAAGCCATCAAAGAATAAGCATCACTCACCCGGTCCAGTTCGAACCGGTGAGTTACCAGGTCCGCCGGGTGCAGATTCCAGCGGACTAATCGCTCCACCAGTTCTTCCATCAGCCAGGTGGAAGTCACCCACGATCCATAAATCGTCTTCTGATCGTGGATGATATCGGGGGAAGGATTGAACTCGACGGTGCCGCCCTCGCCGAGCATCACAATCTTCCCCCATTTCCGCGTTGCTCGGATCGCCGTCGCACGCGCAGCCGCGTTCGCCGAGCAGTCGATGGCGCGCTCGACCCCCGCGCCGTCTGTCAGATCGCGGACTTGCGCAACGTTTTCGGGTCCCGCCGGCAAAGCGACATCGCACACGCCTAACTCGGTGGCGAGTTGGAGGCGCTCCCGAATGACGTCGATGCCGATGATCTTCTCAGCCCCGAGTTTCCGGCACAGCGCACCAGTGGCCAAACCGACCGGGCCCAGACCTGTAATCAGAACCGCGTCCGTACCGCTGATCCCGATCTTCATCAGACCTTCGTACACAGTTCCAAAGCCGCATGCTACCTGCGCGCCGTCCGCATACGTCAGTTCGTCTGGAAGCAGAATCAGGTCTTTCTCTTCGGCCAGCAGATAGCCGGCCATTCCGCCGTCCCGCTGCCATCCGTAAGCGCGCCGGTATTTCTCGCTGGTGCACGAAATCATGTATCCGCGCCGGCAGTCGTTACAAACTCCGCAGCCGGAGATGTGATAGACGATGACACGGTCTCCGGAGCGAAAGCGCCGGCATCCGGGGCCGGTTTCGACAATCTGCCCAGCCGGTTCGTGTCCCGCGATAACGCCCTGGTAGCCCTCCGGCCCTTTTCCTAAGTGCTCGTGATAAATGCACCGAATATCCGATCCGCAGATGGTCGAGGCCTTCATACGAATCAGCACCTCGCCGTGCCCGGGCTCAGGAACCGGCACTTCCCGCAGGATGGTCGTGCTGTCGCCCGGCAAAAATGCACCAATCATTTTCTGCATTCGTAACTCCTTATGGAGGCGTGATCTCGCCGTCCAGGTCCCAAAGATCTTCCCAAGTCTGATCCTCTTTCCAAAGGAACACCTGACCCTTGATCAACCGCGTGTTCCGGTCTAAGCCGGCGATGGCGCGTATAAATTCATCCGTCAGGGGATCGGTGACGGCGGCCTGAAGATTCGCCAGGTAATTCCGTCTTTTCGCCGAAAATGGAATCGGTATCTGGCCGCGTTGAATCGCCCATTTCAAGCAGACGATCGCGGGCGATACTCCCAGCCGTTCGGCGATTTTCACGATGACAGGATCCGCTATGGGCGATGTATCCTCTGGTGTGCGATCGCGCTCAGGCCGGTTCGGAGAGCCTAATGGACAGTAACCGATGGGCTGAATTCCGTTGGCGCGGACAAACTCGAAAAGTTCGGGCTGCTGCAAATGCGGATGCAGTTCCATTTCGTTCACCGCGGGCCGGATCCGGGCGTCGCGTAGCAGCAATTTCAACTTCGGGATGGTCATGTTCGACGTGCCAATGTGCCGCACCAGGCCAGAGTCGACCAGCGCCTCCATCTGGCGCCACGTCTTCATGAAGTTCTCATGCAGGTACGGCTTTGCTTCCGGACTGCGGGAATCCACCGAGCAACCGGGCGGGTGGAAATTCGGGAAAGGCCAATGCACGAGATAGCAGTCGAGATAGCCGGCTTCGAGATCGGCAATCGACTGACGGCATGCCGGGATCACGTCCTGTTCGGAGTGCTTGTCGTTCCACAGCTTCGACGTGATCCACACTTCCTCGCGCTTGAGCCCCGCGGCGAACAGTTCGGCGAAGGCCGCGCCGATTCTGTGCTCATTCATGTAGACGGAAGCGCAGTCGAAAAGGCGGTAGCCGGCCATCGCGGCTCCACGCACGGCCTCGGCGACTTCGTCCGCGGAAACATGGTCGGAACCAAATGTTCCGAGCCCGATGGCCGGAATGCCGGCTCCAGTGTAGAGGGTTCTGACGGGTACGCGATTCGGGTCCACCGCATCCTCTGCCAGGCGGAATGCGCTTTGGGTGTTCAGGCCAGCCTCCTGATTTCTCGGGTATCGGCGCCTACTTTATCGATAAAGTCCGGCGTCTGTCAAGAGGTGTATAGCTCAAGGTGTATAGCTCAAGAATCCGTTCCCCTTCAGGGATTCGGCTACTGCGGCGTCGAATTGATGCCCGGGCGGGCGCAGACACAATTCGAGCAAACACAGTCCGTTGTGATGAGACTGAACGAGGATAGTCTGCTGAAGCCGTGGCGGATGCGCGCCGGTCTTCCCGCGCCCGGTCCCGACATGGGCGGATGGGTACGAGAGTTGCCGCTGCACAAAACGGAAAGCGGCGGCCACGGGTTCGCAAGTCAGCCATACACCACTTACCTGACCGCGCTCTAATCGACACGCCGGCGCGATAATCTGGAAGCTCATGGACTTCCCCCAGGCTTTCTCGCTCGACGGCGAACTCGCCGTGATCACCGGCGGCGGCACGGGACTCGGACTCGGCATCGCGCGCGCCTTAGTCGCGGCCGGCGCCCGTGTCGTGCTGGTCGGCCGCCGTGAGGACATCCTCCAAAACGCCTCGTCCAAACTCGGCTCCTCCGCCTCTTACTTCCCTCACGACGTGACGGACGTAGGCGCCGCACCCGATCTCATCTCCCGCATCACGCAGCGCGACGGCGCGCCCACCATCCTGGTCAACAACGCCGGTACCCATCTGAAGAAACCCGCGGTGGATACCTCCGAGGCCGAGTTCCGTTCCGTGATGGACACCCACGTCACCGCCGCTTTTGGACTCTCGAAAGCCATCGCGCCCGGCATGATGGAGCGCGGGCATGGGAACATCCTGTTCATGGCGTCGATGACGTCATTGTTCGGGATGCCCAACGTCATCGCCTATTCGACGGCAAAGTCCGCGTATCTGGGCCTGGTCCGCAGCCTCGCGATCGAACTCGCGCCCTCCGGAGTCCGCGTCAACGCCATCGCCCCCGGCTGGATCGAAACGCCGATGCTTCACACAGCGCTCGATAACGATCCGCCGCGAAAGGCCCGAATCCTGCAGCGGACGCCGATGGCCCGATTTGGCCAGCCCGATGACATCGGATGGGCCGCCGTTTATCTCTGCTCACCCGCCGCGTCCTACGTCAACGGTGTCGTGCTTCCAGTGGACGGCGGCGCAGCCATCGGGTTTTGACAAATCTGCGTACTCTTCGACGCAGCGCTCCGTATTCATTAATGGAAGGGGATGGAGACGATGACGGGTCAGGAGATAGCGATCGAACCCGTCGCGAGTGCCGGATTCGCCGGCCTTGTCCGGCAGCACCAGTCGATGGTGTTCAGCCTGGCATTGAACCTCCTTCACGACCGTGCCGCCGCGGAAGAAGTGGCGCAGGATGTGTTCATGGAACTGTACAGGAAATTGGCCGATCTGGAGTCGGACGATCATGTGCGTTTCTGGTTGAGGCGGGTGACCACGCACCGCTCCATCGACTATGCGCGCCGGCGCAAGACGCACGGCGGTGTGGCGCTGGACGACGTGCCGGAACCATCGGTTTCCGGTGAGCCCGCGGATGTTTTGTTGAACCGGAAGTTGCGCGCGCTGATCGCGACCTTGCCGGAACATCCACGAACGGTGATGGTGCTTCGGTATCAGGAAGAGATGATGCCGGAAGAGATTTCGAAAGTGTTAGGAATGCCGGTTCGAACGGTGAAGAGCCATTTGCAGCGATCGCTGGCTCTGCTTCGCGAGAAACTTGGCAGGAGTTCAGGAGAAGTACGGTGATGGACGATCTGGAGCGGCAACTACAACAGGCGCTGGCGCGTCAAGAGGCGCCGCCATGGTTCGAAGAGAAAGTGCTTCGAGCGGTGGCCCGGCAGCCGGAACGGCGGAGCACGTCCTGGTTCGGCAGTGCGTACCCCATTCGATGGGCGACGGCCGCACTGGCCACGCTGCTTCTATCGGGCGGAATCGCCTGGCAGCACGAACGGCAGGAGCGCATTGCGGGTGAGGCCGCGAAGGCGCAACTCCAACTCGCGCTGCGCATCACCAGCAGTCAACTGCACAAGATCGAAAAGCGAATCGAATCCATCGAACAGGATTAATCCGCAAAAGGAGCGGAAGGAGTGAACGTATGCGATACGCACTGATAGGATTGGTGTGCCTGCTGCCGGCCTTCGCGCAGGACATCAAATTTCCCGCGAGTCTCGAGAAGCTCGCGGCCAAGGCCGATGAGGTAGTGGATGTCACGCTGGACTCTTCCATGCTGCAACTCGCAAGCCGCTTTCTTTCCGATAAGGAGCCGGATGAAGCGCATGCGAAGCGCCTGGTGAGCGGGTTGAAAGGCATCTATGTCCGCAGTTTTCAATTCGAGAACGCCGGCGAGTATTCACCCGCCGACATCGAAGCCATCCGGTCGCAACTAACGGGTCCCACATGGGCGCGCGTTGCGAGTGTCCGCAGCCGCAAGGCCGGCGACAACGCCGAGGTCTACATCAAGACCGAGGGGGGCCAGATCACCGGGCTCACCGTCATTGCCAGCGAGCCAAAGGAATTGACCATCGTCAACATCGTCGGGAATATCCGCCCGGAAGATCTGCGCGATCTGGGCGGCCGTTTCGGACTGCCCAAAATGGACGGCGTCAACGCCGCTTCGAAAGCGGAAAAGAAGGACGAGTAACATGCGACGCTTGGCCATTGTTCTGGCATGCGGATTGTTCGCGATCCCACCGGCCTCGGCCGTCGATCGGGAATTCGGCGACATCGTGCAATCGCTTTCCGACGAATTCCGGGCGCGTCCTACCCGGATTCCGCTGTTCGGACTCGTGAACGCGTTCCTTTTCGTGGCCCGGCCCGCGGGGACGCAGCACATGGATCTCGCGGTATTCGAGAATCTGTCGTTACGCGGCAGCAGCGAGCATCTGCAGGAGCGGATTCGCAGCGTCGTCGGATCGGGTTGGACGCCGTTCGTGAGGGTGCGGTCGCACCGGCACGGAAGCGAGGAGTCGGTGCTGGTTTACATGCGGGCGGAGGGCAAGGACTGCCGTCTTCTGGTTACCACCATCGAACCAAACGAAGCGACCGTAGTCCAACTGAAGTTGAATCCCGAAGGGGTCCGCCGGTGGATGTCGGAGCCCCAGAACACAGCGTTCTCCATGCATCGCACGGGGGACGAGTAGGTTACCCGAGTGCCGCCTGGGCCGCGCCCACATCGTCAAAGAACCGGAATACCCGGTCGAGTCTCGTTACATGAAAACTATCCCGCACCTGGCCGGTCGCTCCGGCCATGTGCAGTTTGCCCCCCATCTGCGAGACTCGATTCAAACTGGAAATGCACCGGCCGATGCCCGTGCTGTCGATGTGCGTTACTCCCGACATGTCGAAAATGATTCGACAATATCCCTGTGACAGAAGGTCCGCCACTGCACGCTCCACCTCCTGTCCCTCAGGTCCCAGCATCAGGCGCCCGGTCAAGCTCAGCACCACGGTTCCCGGCGCCAGCTCGCGGTGATCGATCTTCAACTGTACGGGTTTCAAAGTATACGGATAGCACACTTGACGAGAGTGGATACAATATCTGGATGCTCCGTGTCTGCGCTGCCGCTTCTTTTCTTCTTCTGATTGCGATCGCCGTTGCCCAGAGTCCCGCCGTTCGCCCCATGCTCGGCCACGTGGTCCGGCTGGATCCGCGCATCGACAAGCTGATTCCCAAAGACGCCGTTATCGAGGTGCTCGCGTCCGGCATCTCCTGGGCCGAAGGTCCGCTCTGGATCAAGGACGGCGGGTAGCTGCTGTTCTCCGATATCCCACGCAACTCAGTCATGAAATGGAAGGAGGCCGACGGCGTGTCGTTGTTCATGAAGCCGTCGGGCTTCACAGGCGTTACCGACTACGGCCACGAACCCGGCAGCAACGGGCTCACCGTCGATTCGCAAGGCCGCGTCGTCTTTTGCGAGCACGGTGACCGCCGCATCTCGCGTCTCGAAAAGGACGGCGGCAAGCGCACGCTCGCGGACAACTTCGAGGGCAAGCGGCTGAACAGTCCGAACGACCTCTGCTACCGGTCGAACGGCGACCTCTACTTCACCGACCCGCCCTACGGACTCCCCAAGAACGCCGATGATCCTCGCCGCGAGCTCGACTTCTATGGCGTGTATCGCCTGACGCCGGACGGCAAACTCACCGTGTTGACGCAGGAGATGACCCGTCCCAACGGGATCGCGTTCTCACCGGACGAGAAGACCCTGTATGTTGCGCAATCGGACCCGCAACGCGCGATCTGGATGGCGTTCCCTGTGAATGCGGATGGCACCCTCGGCAAGGGCCGCGTTTCTACGACGTCACCAAGAATGTCGACACGATGCCCGGTCTTCCGGATGGGATGAAGGTGGATGCGCAAGGGAATCTGTTCGCGGCCGGTCCTGGCGGAATCCACATATTTTCCCCCAACGGCGAACTCCTCGGCCGCATCGATACCGGCCAGCGAACCGCCAACTGCGCCTTGGGGCGACGACGGATCCACGCTCTACATGACGGCCGATTCCTACCTGTGCCGCATCCGGACGACGACACGGGGTGACCGCTTCTAACTTACAACGGAATATCGCGTCAACTCGACTCCCGACTCATCGAGCGCACGCCGCACCCGCGGATCCGTCAGCGCTTCAAGCTCTTGCTGCCGGCTGGCCTTGAGGCGTGTACGGGCCGATTCCAACTCCGGCCCATGGTGGCCGGGATGCGTCATGAATTCCGTCAGACCCTCCGGCAGCGCGCGAATCAGCGCGATCACGCGCTCGGCATCCAGGCGGCCCGTCATCTGGAATCCGGCGAAGTGGTCTGTCGTGCGGCAGTGACGACGCCCTAGCGTGCGGTGTACGCGCCGCCGCACCACCTGCAGCGACCGGCTGATCAGTCGCGTCGCGACGGGAGTGCCTTGCGGTCGGATGGGGATGTCGAACGGCCGCCTTACCCACGGAATCCCAAACTCCTCACTCAGCCGCGCCACGGCCTCCAGAACGGGCGGGAAAAGATGCGTGTGTTTGTGCGTGTCGAGGTGCGAGGGGCGAATGCCGGTGCCCGTGATTCTCAGAATCTGCGCGCGCAATTCGTCGTAGGGCCGAATGTCGCGGCTGAGGATTGCGCGAATCAATCGCGGGACAGAGTTCGGATAGTGGCGACCGTCGATAAGCGACTGCCCGCCGACGAGCACCAGGTGGCAGCCCACATCGAGTTCCGGTGCCTCGCGCGACCATCGCACCGCATCGTCGAATGCGCTGCCGTTCGCCATCAGCGTGGTCGCGGTCAGGATCCCGCGCCGGTGCGCCTCTATGATCCCCGAGTTGACGTCGCGCGTGAATCCGAAATCGTCGGCGTTGACGATCAGCCGCCTCAAAACAGGGCCAGTTTGATTCGCAGGAACTTCTTCGGATTCGCACGGAAGTCCTTCAACAGCCCGTGCAATTCGCGCGTGGTGCCATTCAGGGAATCGTAAAGCGCTGGGTTCACCAGCAACTGCCCGATTGTGCCCTGCCCCGAATTGACCTTTTCGAGCAGCACGTCGATCTTGCCGATCGTCTGCGAAATCTGGTTGTGCAGTTGATCGCTGGTCAGCAGTTTGCCCGCGGTGCCCTTGCCGGCCTGCAAATCGGCGAGCATACGGCGGATGTCGAGGACGGCCTTGTTCGCGTTGTCGTACATGGCCGGATCCTTCAGCAATTTGCCCGCAGTGCCCTGACCCTGCTGCAGTCCATCGAGCAGCGTGTTCACGCGGGACACCGATCCGCGCACATCCGTATACAACTCGTCGCTGTAAACCAGCTTTCCGATGGTCCCTTTGTTCGAGTTCAATGCAGCCGTTAGTTTTTGAACTTCCGCGACAGTACCGATCAGACGGTCGTACAGCTCTTCGTCCACCAGCAGCTTGCCGATGCTGCCCTTGCCGAGTTCTATTTGCCCGACAACGGCGTCCACGCGCTTCAGGATGCTTTGCAGTTGAGACAGCAGACTGTTGCCCTGCTCGATGATGTCGTTGAAATCGGCAGTGTTGAGGGCTGGGATAGTGTCACCCGGCTTCACCGTTTGCTTCGACGCCCCTTTGTGGACGTTCACATACTTCGTGCCGAGTAGATTTTCGGCGCCGATAGCGGCTCGCGAATCGATAGGAATCTGGCCGAGGTATCGGTCTTCGATGTCCATGGTCATCTTAACCACCTTGGAGGGGTCATTGGAACCGGACAGGGCAATCTTGCTCACTTTCCCGACGACGATTCCGTTGAGCCGCACGGCCGAGTTCTCCGTCATCGCGCCGGAGTCTTCCAAGTAGGTGTACAGTGTGCTTCGCGATGCGAAAGGGTGTTGCGAACCGGTGAGCAGGAAAATGAGAAAGCCGACAATTGCGAGTGCGACAATCGCCATCACTCCTACCCGGAGTTTCGCCCACCGTGTTTTGCTCTTTTGTGGCATATCAGCGTTTCAGCACGAATTTCGAGAGATAAGGATCACGGGAGGCCTCGAGTTCGGGTTGAGTCCCCTCAAATACCAGTCGGCCGTCGCACATGACCATGAACTGCGTGGTCGAACTCCCGTCCCCGTTGACCGCAATTCGTTGCAACTGGCCACTTCCGGGATTGTAGCGAAAATTCGCCAACAATTGCCCATCCTGGTAACGGTGAGTGGCCATGATCGCCGCTGCGTTGCGAGTGTCACGCTCTTTGACGATCAGCGCCATGATGGTGTTCGCCGTGATTGGGTCCAGTCCGGCGGTGGGCGAGTCGTAGAGCACGAGTTTGGGTTCGGTGACAACGGCACGAGCGATTCCGACGCGGCGGCGCATGCCGCCCGATAACTCGCTGGGGAACTGTTGCAGTGTGTGTTCGAGTTCCACGAAGCGCAGCGTATCCACAACTTGCTTCTCCGTTTCAGCGTAATTCGGGGTCTTGCGCGCGCGCTGATTGAGCAGCGGGTACGAGACGTTCTCCTCGATGGTCAGCGAGTCGAACAGCCCGCCCTCTTGAAACAGGATGCCTACACGGCTGCGGAGATCAAACAGATCCTGTTCGGACATGCGCGTGATGTCCTGATCGAATAGCGTGATGCGGCCGGAGCCTGGACGCAGCAGTCCGAGCGCGCACTTCAGCAGCACCGTTTTGCCGCTTCCCGCAGCGCCCATCAGCACTCGTGTTTCGCCTGCCCGCAACTCGAACGACACCGAATCCAGCGCCGTCTCTGAATCGAAGCGCATGGTGACATCTTCGAATCGGAGAATCACCGGGTCCGACGCCGGTTGCCGGGACTGGGTGCCATTCGCCATCTACAGATTCACAAAAATGCGGCCAATGAAGAACGTGATTACGATGATCCAGATGGATGCCACCACTACCGCCTGCGTTGTGGCGCGGCCAACCCCTTGCGTGCCTCCGCGCGTACCGATGCCGTAGAAGCACCCAACCAGCGAAATCACCAGGGCGAACGCGAACGGCTTCAGCAGGCCCTGCGCCAGGTCGTTGAAGGCCAGCGCCCGCCAAGCGGTGGTCCAATACTGGCTTGCGGTGATTTGCAGAAGCATCAGCGCAACCACGAATCCCCCAAGGATGCCCATGAAGTCGGCGATGATGGTCAGCAGCGGCAGAACCACCGCAGTGGCGATGACGCGAGGAGCGACGAGTTTTTGAACAGGGTCCGTACCGAGAGCGCGCATCGCGTCGATCTGCTCGGTCACCTTCATGCTGCCGAGTTCACTCGCAATACCGGAACCGTTACGTCCCGCGATCATGAGCGCTGTGAGTACAGGTCCTAATTCGCGGACCAGCGTGATGGCCACAATCTGGCCGATCTGGCCCGTCGCGCCATACATCGCCAGCGCGCGAGACATCTGGAGCCCCATCACCGCGCCGGTAAAGAACCCCGTCATGATCACCACCGGAAGACTCCCCACGCCGATGATGTCCATCTGCATGACGATATCTTCGGTGTAATGCGGCGTTCGAAAGACGCTTCGAAGTGTACTGCCGCTAAGCAGGACGAACTCCTGAAACGACTGTACGGGCGCCTTCAAGAATTCGAGCAAGCCCTCTCTCCCACGTTGTTGATGCTACCATACGGGCTGCGAGTTTCTTGTTTTTTCCCTGCCAATGAAGGGCCTGACAGACATTCCCGGTATTCTGGTTGGCCACGCCTCCGATTACGAAGCGATCACCGGTTGCACGGCGATTCTATGCGAGCAGGGCGCGGTTGCCGGAGTGGACGTGCGAGGGTCCGCAACCGGCACGGAGGAGTTGAACCTCCTGGACCCGATGCACGTGACGGATCGAATTCACGCGGTGGTATTCGCAGGCGGCAGTGCCTTCGGATTGGAAGCGGCGTCAGGCGTGCGGCGCTGGCTGGAGCACAAGGGGATCGGGTTCAACACGGGCCATGCACGTGTGCCGTTGGTGTTCGGCGCCATCCTGTACGACTTGGGAATCGGGAAATCGACAGTACGTCCCACGCGTGAAATGGGCGAGACGGCCGCGGGTGCGGCAAACGCCGGCGCGGTGGTGGAGGGCGCCGTCGGTGCGGGAACCGGCGCGACGGTGGGCAAGGTGCTCGGGATGCGGAACGCGATGAAGTCTGGACTCGGGTCGGCGACTGTGCCGCTGGAGGGGCCGTTTTCGGGTGTTCTGGTGTCGGCTCTGGCGGCGGTGAACGCCGTTGGCAATGTCGTCGACCCAGCGACGGGAAGGGCCGTTGCCGGTGCGCGGAAGTCGCCGGATTCGATGGAATTTGTCGACGCGGCGGCGCTGGTAATGGGAGGCACACCGGCAGGATTTCCGAATCAGAACACGACGCTGGTGGCCGTTGCGACGAATGCCGCGCTGACCAAGGTGGAGGCGCGCAAGGTTGCGCAGTTAGCATCGCTCGGGATGGCGCGCACCATCTCGCCGGTGAACATGATGTCGGATGGAGACTTGGTGGTGGCGCTGTCCGTCGGGACAGGGAAAGCGACGGTGGATGCCATCGGCGTGGCCGCAGCCGAAGCGGTGTCGCAGGCCATCCTACGCGCGGTCCGGCACGCGAAGTCTCTCGGCGGCGTTCCGGGATTGGCCGGCTAAGGTTGGTGCGGCGTCTGCGGTAACTATTTGCACTTGCAAGCGGTATGCCGGACACCACACGAGACGCCGGTTAGTGCCGGAAGTGGCGTATCTGCGTGAACACCATCGCGAGTCCCAGTTGGTCCGCGACTTTGATCACTTCATCGTCGCGCACCGATCCGCCGGGCTGGATCACGGCCGACACGCCGCGCCGCGCCGCTTCTTCCACGCCATCCGGGAATGGAAAGAACGCGTCGGATGCCATCACCGATCCCTCAATCGGCAGCACTGCTTTCATCGCGCCCACCTTCACCGCATCCACCCGGCTCATCTGACCCGCTCCGGCGCTGATCAATTGCCCGGGACGCGCGTACACGATCGCATTCGACTTCACATGCTTCACCACTTTCCAGCCGAATAACATCGCCTTCCACTCTTCCTCGCTCGGCGTACGGTGGGTTTTCACGATCGCCTGCTCGCGCGTCAGCCGGTGCGTATCCGCGGTCTGCGCCAGGTACCCGCCGGAGATCGACTTCACCACGAGTTCTTCCCGCGCAAGCGGCGGCACCCTCAGCAGACGCAGATTCTTCTTCGTCTTGAGGATCCTGAGCGCATCGTCGGAGAAGCCCGGCGCGGCGATCGCCTCAACGAACGTCTTCGCGATTTCCGTTGCGGTCTCCGCGTCCACTATTCGGTTGAACGCAAGCACCGCTCCGAACGCCGACACCGGGTCCGCTTCGAACGCACGCCGATAACTCTCGGCGAGCGAGTCGCGCTGTGCGCATCCGCAGGGGTTGGTGTGTTTGATAACCGCGGCGGCCGGATCCTCGAATTCCTGAATCAACTGCCAGGCCGCGTCCAGATCCACCAGGTTGTTGTACGAGAGTTCCTTGCCGTGCAACTGCTCGCTCTGCGCGATACCACCGCGCTTAGCGGAATACAGAGCGGCGTACTGGTGCGGATTCTCGCCATACCGGAGCGGCAGCGATTGCTCCGCATGAATATCGAGTAGAAACGGCACGTTGGGCGCTTCGTCGTTGAACTCCTCCCGCTCGACGACAATGCGCGCAAGCCTCGACGTAATCGCGCGGTCGTATTGCGCGGTGGTGGCGAAAGCTTTCTTGGCGAGATCCCATCGCGTACCGAAGGCCAGAGTCTTCGTGGTCCGCAATTCGTTCAGTACGGGATTGTAATCCTCGGGAGAGACGATGACAGCGACGTCCTGGTAATTCTTGGCCGCGGCGCGGATCATCGTGGGCCCGCCAATGTCAATGTTCTCGATCAACTCGGACACGCTGGCGTCCTCACTCGCCGCGACGCGTTCGAACTGATACAGGTTGACCACCACGATATCGATGCGCGGGATTCCGTGCTCCTCGATGGCCCGCATGTGGTGGGGCTTGGAACGCATGGCGAGGATTCCGCCGGCGATCTTTGGATGGATCGTCTTCACGCGTCCGTCGAGCATCTCGGGAAATCCCGTTACCGTCGCTACCTCGCGAACGGAGATGCCTGCCTCCGTCAGAACTCGGTACGTGCCGCCCGTAGAGATGATTTCGATACCGAGGGCGGTGAGTCCGCGGGCGAACTCGACGATGCCAGTCTTGTCGGTGACACTCAGCAGAGCGCGTTCGAACGTTGCCATAGACCCTTCATTCTCCCACGCGGGACGCAGCCTACAATGGTGTACGTGAGTTACGACGTTACCCTCATTCCCGGCGACGGAATCGGTCCGGAAGTCACGGCTGCCACACAGCGTGCCGTCGACGCCACTGGCGTGAAGATTAACTGGCAGCGCTACGAATTGAACGAAGAAGTCATCTTGCGGCGCAACGAAGTGCTGCCGCCGGAGATCATCGCGGCTCTGCATAAGACCAGGGTCGGGCTGAAGGGCCCTGTCACTACGCCGATCGCCGGCGGCTTTCAAAGCGTCAACGTGGCGCTCCGCAAGGCTCTCGACCTGTACGCGAATGTGCGGCCGGTCCGTACGCTCCCGGGCGTCAAGACCCGCTATCAGGACGTCAAAATCGATTTGATCATCTTTCGCGAGAACACCGAAGATCTCTACGCCGGCCTGGAGCACGAAGTCGTGAAGGATGTTGTCACCAGCCTCAAGGTCATCACGCGGACCGCCTCCATACGGATCTCGAAGTATGCGTTCGAGTACGCGCGGAAGAACGGCCGGAAGAAGGTGACGGCGGTTCACAAAGCGAACATCATGAAGCAAAGCGACGGTCTGTTCCTGCGGTGCGCGCGCGAGATCGCAATGGAGTACCCCGAGATCGAATACAAGGAACTGATCGTCGACAACGCATCGATGCAACTAGTGATGCATCCGGACCGATTCGATCTGCTGCTGATGCCGAATCTCTACGGCGATATCGTTTCGGATCTGGCGGCGGGCCTGGTCGGCGGACTGGGTATCGTGCCTGGTGCCAACATCGGCGAGCAGCACGCCGTTTTCGAGGCCGTCCACGGAAGCGCGCCGGACATCGCCGGACAGGGCATCGCGAATCCTACGGCGTTAATGCTGTCGGCCGTGATGATGCTGATCCACTTGAACGAGCGCGAAGCAGCGCAGAAGATGCAGGGGGCGATTGAGCGGGTTTACGTCAAGAGCGAGCACCTGCCGGGCGACGTCGGCGGGAGAGCCTCTACGGCGGAGTTCACCGAAGCGATCATCCGCGAGATGCAGCAGTAGGCACCAGGTACTATCACATTCGGCACAGGACTTGTTGCTTTCGAGTAACAGTCCGCCGAGTCCTGTAGGTACCAGAACAATTTGAACTAAGCGACTATGGGCACCGGCACTAAGCAGCTTCTACACTAATCGTGGAACTGGTTATGACCCTTACATGCCCTCGTTGCGGATGGAACAATGTGCGGCCCTCGACTATATCCGGCGTTGCCGACTATGCGCTGCGGGCCTTCTGCTTGAGTCCATACCGCTGCCGGAATTGCCGCCATCGCTTTTACCGGTTGTTTCATCACGCCAAGTCGTGGAGTAATGGTGTTTCAGAGATGTTAGGCGCGCGCCCAGTGGAGTGGTCGCCCGCGCCGATGGGCCCGATGTCGCGTCCTGGTTCGCGTCCGGGTTCGCATCAGGTGGACCCGCCGCGTGTTGAGCGCGAAGCCGAGCCGGCGTGGGAGACCGCTGTAACTTGTACGCTGCGCGAGCCTGCGCAGGACTCACCAGCCGCGCCGCTATGCCGGCTTATTTTTGATCGCTCTTCTTCCGCAAAGAATCGATAACATCGAAGATCGACTTTGCTTTCTTCGGCGTCTGGGATTGGGAAGCGTTCGAAGTATCGTCCTTCCTGGCGCCGGCGATCGCGCCGAGAATCCCCTGTATTGACTCCGCTGCATTGCCACTCGTGGGAAGTAGCCCTTCGAGTTTCATCTTGGCGATGCGGGCGGGGTCCGGCTCGAATCGCGGCTTGTCGAAAGTACCCGACACGAGCGCCGGAATCACGAGTTCGCCCTTGGAGTTGGCGAGTGCCGTGGACATGAAGCCGCCGATCTTCGATCCGCCTGCCTGCTGGCTCAGACCCTTCGCGAGTACGGTGGTGACGTGCATGTTGAGTTTCTGATCGGCGAGTCCCGCCGTACCGGAAGCCGTCAGCGATCCGCCGTCGAATGCCATCGCGAGATCGTTCGTCGTGGCAACGCCATTCTGGATATTGAGCGTGCCCGCGAGTTTCACGATATTGGTGAACGACTCATTGCGGCGGGCGTAGCCCAGGAATTTGGCCAGGCTTGCCATCTCGTTCAGCAACTGTACGCCGGCAAGTTTCCCATTGGTCAGTTGCATACGGACAGTGCCGTTCAACGCACTCGCTGGATCCTGTCCGGCACGCGGTTTCGCATGGACGTCGACATCGGCCGACAGGTTGCCGAACAGGACCTTGTGGACCGACGTCGTGGCGGCGAGCAACCGATTGGCATCCACTTTGTTGAGCTTTGCGCGGACGTCGTAGCCGGTCTCGGGCTGGCGCGTATCCAGCACAATACTGCCGCTCTCGTCGCCCCCGAAAAGCTTGGCCGTGAACGGGTCGAGGTGGAGCACTCCATTGTCGAGCCGGCACGTGGCGCGCACATCGGTCAGCGCGAGTTGGTTGTACACGATCGATCTGGCGGAGAGGGTGCCGCTGCCGTTCAGCGGAGTGGACTTCGCCTCCGGTTTCGCTGGATCGGCCGGAACGATCGCCTGCTGCAATTCGGCGACATCGAGCTTGTCGATGTCGGCATTGAACACGAGGTCAGGATGGGCGAAGTTGTTGACCGAGAGACTTCCCTTCACGTGCGATGACCCCAGCGCAGCGGCGACGTTCTCGAAACTTGCCCGATCCTTCGAGACCCTCAGGTTCACATTCGATATCTCGAACGGCGGGCGCATCGACGGTACCGTGAGTTTCGCGTCGTGGAGGGATCCGTCGGCATCGTACACGGGAGCCTCGGTGGTCCCAGTCAGCCGGGCGGTTAGCGACAGGGTTCCGGAGCCGGTGATCCCGGCCGAGGCACCGAAGGCATCGGCAAGCTGCAGCAGGTCCGCGAGCGAGGCATTGGTGGTCTGGAACTGCGCATTGAGGGCGGCCGGTGTCTCGCGCGTGTGCACCGCGGCATTTCCCTTGACGTTGAGGCCGCCGAGTTTCAGGGTGATGGGTGAGACCGTCAGCAGTCCGTTCCCGGCGTCGTTTCGCATTTCGAAATCAAGATGCGCAGGATCCTTCAGACGCGGCTCTGAAATGGCAACGCTGCCTTTGCCCGTCGTGACGGATCCGCGGCTTTGAAACTCGGCCTTACCGTTCAGCACCGCCTTTGCCGCCTGGCTCGGAGTGGTGCCAAGGAATGCCTGCAGTCCGGACATCGACACGGAATCGAGGGTGACATCGCCGTCGACGCCTTTCGCCATCAGGCTCGCACCAGCGGTGGGAGTCTCCGCCTGAATGTGCGCGGCGATGGTCTGCTTGCCTCCGCCAGGAAGGTGCACGTTCGCTTCGGCTGAGAACTTGTGCCCGGGCGCGTAGTCGCGGAGCGCGAGGTCGATGTGGTCGTAGACGGCGCGCGGACGATGCTGCTGCCGGTCGGTGATGGCGACGCGCCCGTCCTCGATATCGAGTGCGGCGATGCTGGGCGCCGCGGAGTTCGAGTCGCCCGTTGGGGTGGAAGGCCCGCCGATGGTGGATGCGTTCCACACACCATTCTCGTCGCGGATCAGTTCGATGGACGGCCGCACCACACGGAGCGACTCGACATTCACCTGGCGCTTCAACAGCGTCAGCAAACCGACGCGAACATAGACCTGCTCAGCCGTTGCAAACGGCGCCTTCGAGGCGAACTGCGGCGCCTCGGCGATAGCGACGTCGTTCACTCGGATCGACAACGGAATCAGTTTCAAACCGAGATGCCCGATGGTGACTGGCCGGTGGAGGCGCTTCTCCATCTGAGCGCGAATCGGTTCGCGGAACTGATCGACATCCACCAGCAGCAGAATAGCGGCGGCGATGGCCGCAAGTCCGCCTACGACGATGGCAGCGATGATGAGAAATTTGCGCATTTCGACCCATGGTAGTCGATGGGCGTGGGGAAAGAAATAGGCCGGATCACGCGGGATCCGGCCTTTTGAATGAGGTGAGGCGGCCGAGGCCGCTTCTGTGGTTAAAGACCTTTTTTCGCGAGGAACTGGATGAGATCGACAACGCGCATGGAGTAGCCCCATTCGTTGTCGTACCAGGCCAGAATTTTCAGCAGGTTCCCGCCGAGCACCTTGGTCATCTGGCTGTCGACGATCGAGCTGTTCGGGTTGTGCAGCATATCGGTGGACACCACTGGATCTTCGGTGTACCCGAGAATGCCCTTCAAACTGGTCTCGGAGGCTTCCTTCAACGCGGCATTCACTTCCTCGGTAGTGGCGTCCTTCTTCAACACCGCCACGAGATCGACGGCGGAGACGTTCGGCGTGGGGACGCGCATCGAATAACCGTCGAGTTTGCCCTTGAGTTCCGGCATCACCAGACCGATGGCCTTGGCGGCGCCGGTGGTGGTCGGGATCATGTTGAGGGCAGCGGCGCGAGCGCGTCGAAGATCCTTGTGCGGGAAGTCGAGCACGTTCTGATCGTTGGTGTAGCTGTGGATGGTGGTCATCGAGCCTTTCTCGATGCCGAACTTTTCCTGCAGCACTTTCACTACTGGCGCCAGACAATTCGTGGTGCACGACGCATTCGAAATCACGTTGTGCTTGGCCGGATCGTACATGTTGTCGTTGACGCCGAGCACGATGGTGATGTCTTCATTCTTCGCGGGAGCGCTGATGATGACCTTCTTCACCGTGCCGCGCAGATGCTTCGCTGCCTCGGTGGCGTCGGTGAAACGGCCCGTCGATTCCACGACGATCTGAGCGCCAACACTCGGCCAGTCGATCAGGGCAGGATCCTTGATAGCGAAGATCTTGATCTTCTTGCCGTTGATGGTGATCGAATCGGCATCCGAGGTCACTTCGGCGTGCAACGGGCCAAGAATCGAGTCGTACTTCAACAAGTGCGCGAGCGTTTTCGTGTCCGTTAGGTCATTCGCCGCGACGAATTCAATTTCGGGATTCTGCAATCCGGCACGAACGACATTGCGGCCGATGCGGCCAAAGCCGTTGATGCCAACTTTGATTGCCATGCGGGTCTCCTTATGAAAGCTTTCTCCCTATTTTAGCAAATCCGAGTGGGTGTTTCAGACGGGGTTATCTGATTTATTCTACTGTCACACTCTTAGCGAGATTGCGGGGCTGATCGACGTCGCAACCGCGGCGGACTGCTATGTGATAAGCGAGTAACTGCATCGGCACGACTTCCAAAATCGGCAGCAGCAGCTCGTCAGTGGGTGGAATACGGATGACGTGGTCGGCCATGCCCGTAACTTCATCGTCGCCTTCCGACGCGACGGCGATTACGATGCCCTCGCGCGCTTTCACTTCCTGAATGTTCGACAGCGTCTTTTCGTAGCGGACGCGGCTCTCCGCGCTGAGCGGGTCGCGCGTCGCCAGCACCACGACGGGCAGATTGCCGTCGATAAGCGCATTCGGGCCGTGCTTCATCTCGCCCGCGGGATAGCCCTCGGCGTGGATGTACGAGATTTCCTTCAGCTTCAGCGCGCCTTCCAGCGCGATCGGGAAGTGAATTCCGCGGCCCAGATACAAAAAGTCCGACGCCCGGAACAACCGCTTCACCATTTCGTCATAATTCGCGTCGTGACTCAACACCGCTTCCAACTTGCCGGGAATCCGAACCAGTTCCTGCACCAGCGCGCGCGATTGCTCCGGCGTCACCTTCTCCCGAACCTGCGCCAGATAAAGCGCAAGGATGAAGAGCGCCGTCAGTTGGCAGGTGAACGCCTTGGTGGATGCCACGCCGATTTCAGGACCCGCGTGCGTCATCAACACGCCGGCCGCTTCGCGCGTAATCATCGAGCCGATCACGTTGCAGATCGCGAGCGTTTTCGAGCCCTTCTGTTTCGCCTCGCGCTGTGCCGCCAGCGTATCGGCAGTCTCGCCCGACTGCGAAATGACAACGGTCAACGTCTGCTTGTCGACGATCGGATCGCGATACCGGAACTCGCTTCCGTAATCCACCTCTACGGGGATGCGCGCGAGTTTCTCGATCATGAACTTGCCCGCGAGCGCCGCATGCCAACTGGTTCCGCACGCGATAATCCGGACCGAGGTGAACGCCCGGAAATCCTTCTCCGTGATGTCCATCTCTTCCAGAAACACGCGCCCGGACTCCTGCCCCACGCGGCCCAGCATGGTATCGCGGACGGCCCTCGGCTGCTCAAAAATCTCTTTGAGCATGAAGTGCTTGTAGCCGCCTTTCTCCGCCATGATCGGATCCCACAGGATGTGCGAGACCTGGCGTTTTACGGCGCGGCCATTGAGGTCGGTCAGATGGACGCCCTCCGGCGTGAGAATCGCCATGTCACCGTCGGCGAGGAAGAACATGTCTCGCGTATGGCTCAGGATGGCGGGAACATCGGAGGCCACGAAATACTCGCCATCGCCTAAACCCACAACGACCGGCGGTCCGGAGCGCGCGGCCACGATCTTGTGCGGGTCGCGGCGCGAAATGACGGCGAGCGCGAACACGCCGGTGAGATCGTGAATCGCCTGGCGGACGGCGTCTTCCAGGCGGTCTTCGAAGTACTTCTCGATCAGGTGCGCGATGATCTCGGTGTCGGTTTCCGTGATGAACCGGTGACCTTCGGCCTGCAACTGGTGTTTCAGCACCAGGTAATTCTCGACAATTCCGTTATGAACCACGACGATGTCGCCGGTGCAGTCGCGGTGCGGGTGCGCATTCTCTTCGGTGGGCCGGCCGTGCGTCGCCCAACGGGTGTGGCCGATGCCGCAGAGACCATCGACGGGATTCATGCGAACGCAGTCTTCCAGATTGCGAAGCTTTCCGGAGGCGCGGCGCACCGACAGCGCTTCATGATCGTCCAAAACGGCCAGACCAGCCGAATCGTACCCGCGATATTCCAGCCGGCGCAGACCATCCAGAATGATGGGCACCGCGTTTCGTTGTCCGATGTAACCGACTATTCCGCACATACTGTTATTCAGTTAAGTCGAGAGGTTCGCCGAGAAACTTTAGTGCTGCAGTTAAAGACTGTGAGTCAGTCGACTAGTTCAATGCGGAACTCTTCGATGACTGGATTCGAGAGAATTTCGCGGGAGATCTGCTCAAGCTCTTTCGCCGCTTCTTCGCGATTGACTCCGTCGGTCAAGCCGATATCGAAATACTTGCCCTGCCGCACGGAAGCAATCGACTGATGTCCCAATCCCACCAGCGCGGAGCAAATAGTCGCGCCCTGCGGATCGAGAACGGTGGGCTTAAGAGTTACGAATACACGGGCCGTCATGGAATCCTTATTGTACGCCCCCCGGACCCGCGAATCGGAATATCATCATTTCGGAGGCAGGCATCTTGAATACGTCGAATTATTCCCGGCGGCAGATTCTCGCGGCGGCGCCGGGGCTGTTGTTTGCGCAACCCGCGGCGCAACGAAGTCTTGCGCGGCACATTCGCCGTCCGCTGGCCATCACGATGTGGGATTTCTCGTGGCTGGAACGGCGCTGGCCCGGAGCGGGTTACGAGAATCCGGACGTTGCGCTCGATGAGTTGAAGGCGCGCGGGTACGACGCAGTTCGGATCGACGCGTATCCGCACCTGCTGGCGGCGGCGCCGGATCGCGAATGGGAACTTCTGCCCGAGTGGTCGGTTCAGGTGTGGGGCGCTCCGGCACGGTGCCGGGTGCGTGTGCAACCGCATCTGAACGCGTTTATCGCGAAGTGCGCGGAACGAGGACTGGCCGTCGGATTATCGACGTGGTTCCGGCAGGATCTCGACAACACGCGCATGAACATCCACACGCCACAGGACCTCGGAGAGGTGTGGAAGCAGGCGCTGGGGACCATCGACGCGAAGTTGCGCGAGAACATTCTGTATGTCGACCTCTGCAACGAGTTCCCCCTGCAGGTGTGGGCGCCGTTCCTGCGCGGAGATGTGCGCCGCGAAACTCCCGAGGGCACCCGGTGGATGCGCGACGCCATCGCGGTGGTGCGGCCCGCCTATCCCGAATTCGACTACACGTTTTCGTTCACCAGCGAACTGGACACGTGGAAACGGCAGGACGTCAGCTTCCTCGATTTTCTGGAGCCGCACCTGTGGATGACTTCGTTCTCCGACTTCTATAAGCAGGTAGGCTACAACTACGAGCGGTTCGATTCGAAGGGGTACGACAATATCGCGCTGAAGGCCAAGGCGCTGTACGAAACGAAGCCGGACTACTGGAAGTCGCGGCTGAAGTACGGTGTGGACATCCTGGCGGATTGGGGTGCTGCGAGCAGGAAACCGTTGATCACGACGGAGTGTTGGAGCCTGGTGGATTACAAGGACTGGCCCATGCTCGAGTGGGACTGGCTGAAGGATCTCTGCGAGACGGGAGTGCGCAGTGCGGCGGCGACGGGCCGTTGGGCGGCGATGGCAACCAGCAACTTCTGCGGGCCACAGTTCGTGGGAATGTGGCGCGACGTTGCATGGCACAGGCGCCTGACGGCACTGATACACGATTCGACGCTGCCGTCGCTGGGGTAGTCACCACTTCGCTGCCGTAGCGTCTATCACGTATGCGGCACAAGCATCGCATCGCGCGTGGATTGGTGGCAGGAGCTTTAGGTGGATTGCTCGCCTCGTGGGCAATGAACCGGTTCCAGGCGGCGTTAAGCAGAGTGGAAAGCGGCGGTAACTCTGGGGGCGGCGGCGGTGATGAACCGGCCACCGTGAAGGTAGCGGAAGCCGTCTCGACAACCGTGTTTGATCACCAACTGACCGAGTCCGAGAAGAAGACTGCGGGACCCGCCGTGCACTACGGTTTCGGCGCCTTCAATGGAGCGCTGTACGGAGCCATGGCGAAGTCGATGCCAGGACTCGCGGCCGGTGGCGGACTCCTGTTCGGAGCGGGACTGTGGGCTTTGGCGGACGAGGCGGCGGTCCCTGCACTCGGGCTGTCGAAGGCGCCCACCGAGTATCCGGCGCAGGTTCACATGAATGCCCTCGCCGCCCACCTGGTCTATGGCGCGATCGTTGACGCGTCGCGGAGGCTGATCGAGAAGTTGCTCTGAATCACTTCAGCTTCATCACCAGAATCCCGTAGCCGACGCCGGCCTCATCACCGGTGTGCGCCGCCTGGAACGCCATGAAACGGCCGTCTGTGGACACGACAGGATTCGATGCTTTCCAACCCTCGTAGTCGTTGAAGTGCGTGAGACGCTGAAAATCCTTGCCTGTGCCGTCGAGCGCCAGTTTCCAGATGTCGATGTTGCGGAACCCGTGATCGCCGCCCAGCGTAGCTACCTGCCGGTCGCCTTCCACGCACGTGTGTTTGCCATCGGGAAAGATGCCTTCCACTTCGTTGTAGGTTCCCGGCGCTTTCGACATGTCAGTGACGGCGCCGCTCGCAAAATCCAGCGACATGACCTTGGCCAAGCCGCCTCGCTGATAGCAGGTGAAGGTCATCTTCGAATCGTTGTCGTAGAAGTCCTGCGGCTCGATGGTGCAGTTGTCGTCGGGACTCTCGTACACCACCTTGCGATTTGTTATTCGCGGTTGCGCGCCGGTCTCGACTTCCACGACGATCAGCCGCGACGCGCCCTTTGCCAATTCCGGATTCTGACCGCTGGTTTCCGAGAACGCGATCTTGCGCGACTTCTTCGAGATGGCGGCACCCTCGCTCATCTTCTGATTCAACTTCACTGGCTTCGCACCGTGCTCGCGCGAGAGGAACCACAGTTCGTTGTCGCGCGAGCGGCTGGTGTGAATGTCGGTGAACTTCTCCGGACCGATCAGCAGGTAATCGCCGGTAGAGAGATGCATCACCCGCAAAAACGCGGCTCCTGGCACGTTGCAAGTGAGGCATCGGATGATGCCCGTATCGAGATCGACAATGAACGCGTCGCCGAAGCTCTTCGCCATGAAAGCGACGTGATGATTATCCGGCGCGATGTCGGCACGCTCGCCGAAGTGCGTCACCAGCCTGGTTCCGGACGGGAGATGATCGAGCGGGCTGCCCTGTTTGCGTTGCGCGCTAGCGGCGAGCGTGGCAACGGCTGCGAGTACGAGTGCGAGTTTCATGCCTTTGGATGTGTACGATCATACACGGCCATGAGGTCGGCGAGGGAAACCTGCGTGTACTTCTGCGTGGTGGATAGCCGCGAATGTCCCAGCAGCTCCTGAATCGCGCGGAGGTCGGCACCGTCGGACAGCAGATGCGTGGCGAACGCGTGCCGCAGTCCGTGCGGATGCTCGTGTTCACCCAACAGAATCCGCGCATACCAACGCACAATCACCCGCACCGAATCGTCGCCGAGCCGCTGCCGCCTATGATTCAGCAGCAGAGCAGGCTCGTCCGGGCGCGCCGGCGATCGCACCGGCAAATACCGGTCGAGTGCCGCCTTCGCTTTCCCTCCGAAGGGCACCTGGCGCTCCTTCTTGCCCTTGCCGCGGACTCGCAGCCAGCGTTCCGTGTAATCGATGTCGTTGAGGTTCAGCCCCACCAGTTCACTGACGCGCAATCCGCAGCCGTACAGCAGTTCGAAGATCAGCAGATCGCGCTCCGGGAACGGCTTGTCGAACTGGTCGCGTGCGACGCCGTCCACCAGGTTGTTCGCTTTCTCGGCGGTCAACACGCGCGGTATAGTCTTCGGGAGTTTCGGCGTGCGGACTAACTTGGCGGGATTGATATCCACCAGCCCGCGCTTCAGCATTAATTTGAACAGCGACCGGACGGCGGCCATCTTGCGACGGATCGTCACCGGGCTGAGTTTCTTTTCGTACAAGTGCCCCAGCCACTCTCGAATGGCCAGCACGTCGATGTCGCGAGGCGCCGGCGGATCGGATTCGGGCGGCGTGAAGTACCCGAGGAACTCTTCCAGATCCATCCGATAATTCCGCAGGGTGTGCTCCGACGAATTGCGCAGCGCGAGTTCGGCCAGGAATCCTTCGATATGACCGCGCAGCTCAGACATGCACTAACAAGTATGCATCCAGAGCCTCGATAGCACGGCGGCAGATCTCGGCATGCCGAGCCTTCTTATCGTGCCGGAACTGCTCGCGGGCCGAGTCATCAAGGGCCGGGAGCAGATCGAATGTGATATTCGCGGGCTGGTAATTGGCGGCATCGGCGGCCGAGATGTAATGGCACAACGACCCGAGTGCGGTCGCGCGCGGCATTGGATTCAGGGGTTCGCCATCGACGAGCGCGGCGGCATACCGGCCCGCTAACAAGCCGGTTGCGATCGACTCGACGTATCCTTCCACGCCCGAGATCTGGCCGGCGAAAAACACCTCCGGGTTCGAACGCAACTGGAGCGTCGGCGTGAGCAGCGCGGGCGAGTTGATGTAGGTGTTGCGATGAATCTGGCCGTAGCGGTGAAACTCGGCCTGCTCCAGTCCCGGGATCATTCGGAACACGCGCTTCTGCTCGGGGAATCGCAGATGGTTTTGAAATCCCACGAGGTTGTAGCTGTCGGCGCGCGCGTTCTCCTGACGGAGTTGGACCACGGCCCACGGGCGGCGACCGGTACGAGGATCGACCAGGCCCATCGGCTTCATGGGACCGAATCGCAGCGTCTCCGGACCGCGCCGCGCGAGTTCTTCAATCGGCAGGCAAGCTTCGAAGAAGCACGGCCGGTCGGCGTCGATGTGAAAGGGCACCGACTCCGCAGTCAGCACCGCCTGCAGGAAGCGCTCATACTCATCGCGATTCATCGGACAGTTGATGTAATCGTCGGAGTTGTCTATCGACTTGCCGTAGCGCGAGGCACGGAACGCAATGGACATGTCCACCGTGTGCGCATCGACGATCGGGCTGATGGCGTCGTAGAAGTAGAGACGATCCGCTCCGGTGATCCGCGCGATATCGGCGGCCAATGCATCGCTGGTGAGCGGACCGCTCGCGATCACCACCACCTCGCCCCGCGGCACTTCCGTCACCTCTTCACGACGCAATTCGATGAGTGGATGGCTCTCGATGGCGTTTTCGATCTGCTCCGCAAACACCGTTCGATCGACCGTCAGCGCCTGGCCGCCGGGGACTCGCGCAGTTGCCGCCGCCCGCAGCAGCAGGGAGTCGAACCGGCGCAGTTCCTCCTTCAGAAGCCACGGCGCGGTATCGCGAGTCTCGCTCTTTAGCGAATTCGAACACACCAGTTCGGCCAGCCGGTCGGTCTTGTGCGCGGGCGTCACCCGGATGGGACGCATCTCGTATAACACCGCGCGAACCCTGGCGCTTGCGATCTGCCAAGCCGCCTCGCATCCAGCGAGTCCCGCGCCGATCACGTGAATCTCGGTACTCAAACCACCATTCTACGGGGTGTATGCTAGTGTCTCTATGACTACACGTCGCACTCTCATCACTTCGGCCACGGCGATGGCTGCGGCTTCCTACTCGCGCGTGCTCGGCGCAAACGATCGCGTGAACCTCGGCGTTATTGGCGTAGGCGGGCGCGGCTCGTACGTCATGGGACTGTTCCAGAAAAACTCGCAAGTGGACGTGAAGGGCGTCTGCGACGTGTTCGGCGACCGCGTGGATCGCGCGCTGACCAAGGCCCCCGGCGCGAAGGGCTTCAAGGATCATCGCAAGATGCTCGAGATGAGCGAACTCGACGCGGTGCTGGTGGCGACGCCGGATCACTGGCACACCCAGTGCGCCATCGACGCGCTGAACGCGAAGAAGGACGTCTACGTCGAGAAGCCGCTGACGCGCACCATCGAGGAGGGTCCGCTCATCATTCGCGCGGCGCGGGTGAACGATCGCATCTGCCAGGTTGGCATGCAGCAGCGTTCCGGCTTGACTTACCTGCAGGCGAAGACGGAGATCGTGGATGCCGGCAAACTCGGCAAGATCACGATGGCGCGCACGTGGTGGCACAACAACGGTCCTCACGAAATGAAGGTGCCCGAGAGTATGCGAACGTGCCCGTCGAATCTCGATTGGGACCGGTTCCTGGGCCGGGTGCGCTGGCGCGATTGGGATGCACGGCAGTATCTCTACTTCCGCGCGTTCCTCGATTTCGGCGGCGGCCTCGTGACGGATTTGTTCACGCATTGGATCGACGTCGTTCACATGTTCACTGGGCACGACGATCCGATCTCGGCGCAGATGGCCGGCGGCGTTTATCTGATCAAGGATGGCCGGACCGCGCCCGACACCATCAACGTGGCGATCGAATATCCGGAAGACATGAATGCGACCTTCGACTGTACGCTGGCGCCCGGCGCATCGGGTGCGGCGCAGGAGTTCTACGGTACCGAAGGGCGCCTGCTCATCGACCGCGGCGGCTATCAGTACGTGTCACACGAGCGCGGAGCGCAGCCCATCGTCGTCAAAGCCGATCACGACCAGACGATCGATCACGTCGCGAATTTCCTCGACTGCATGCGGACTCGCAAACTGCCGAACGCCGACGTGTATAAAGGGCATCGCAGCGTCGTGGTTTCGCACCTGTCGAATCTGTCGTACGAGCAGAAGCGGCGCGTTAACTACGATCCTGTGCTTGAGCAAGTCCTGCCGTCGTAAGATCGCGCCGCAACCGGCCTCGTGCATTGTGCGGATAGCCGAAGTCCCAGAACGGATCGCCGGGCATGCTTTCCCACACCCGCTGATCCGTGTCTACCAGCATCGCGGCGAACAGTTGATCCTCTTCAGCCACTTCGCCGTTCAGATCCAATTGCGCGATCACCGCACGCAGGTCGAGATCGTGGCGATACTCATGCAGCCCGTATTCGTAACCGCGCGCTACCTCATCGACGAACTCGCGGTAGCGTTTCAGCAGGTAGTCGCGGCCGCCCTCGATCACATGCGGTGGATAGCCGTTGTCTTCGAGGAATTGCCGGACCTCGTCATCGTTCATCGCAACTCCGCGCGATTCGCCTCGTAATCGATGGCCGCCTCGCGTCCATCGTTCAGGATCGAGAGGCGCGCAGCCTCGATGACGAGTTCGTTGTAGCGGCTATTCGCGGGGGTCGCAATGACATCGCCCTCGACATGACCGCGCCGGCAGGCCTCGACAATTGCCTGAATCGAGCGGAATCCGTAGCCGATGGGCGTAAGCCCGTTCCCGCCCAAATCGACGTACTGGAAGTAATCGGTGCTCGGCTCGGCATAGGTGCCATCCACGTAGGCGTACTTCAGGCCGCGATATTGGTCCGAGTGCTCGAGCCACGCGCCGCCGTTCTCGCCCGCGCAGTACATCGTGATCCCCTGGATGTTCGTCCCCGGCGCGCCATCTGGAAACCCGAGCGCATTCTGCACGTTCAGGCACGCGCCATTCGACCAGATCACCCGCGCATCGGTCCACAGGAACCCCTCGTTCCCATTGGGAAACCGGTCGCGAATTCCGTACACGCTCACGCGCTCCGGCCGCAGACCGGTGATGAACGCCACCAAATCGACATAGTGGCAGCCGATATACGTGAATGCGTCCGAGTTCTCCGTCGTGCACCAGTTCTGAAAATTTGAATGGCGGTAATACCACTTTTCGAGCAGACAGGCCGTGCCGAGACGGAACTCGCCAAACCGGCCCTCGCGGTATCGCAGTCGCGCGACAAGGCTGCGATCGTCGAAGCGCTTGTGATACTCGATGCCGACCACCAGCCCGCGAACGCGCGCTTCGATTTCGATCTCCACCGATTCCGACGCCTTCAACACCAGCGGCTTCACCACCATCACATGATGACCCGCGCGCAACGCCATCATCACTGCATCGAAGTGCAGTTGATCCGGCAGCGCGACCATCGCGATACTGCGCGGCGACATCTTCGCGAGCATGTCCGTATAGGGCTCCAGCACGCGCAGGAACGCGTGACCCGGAAATGCGCGACGGATCTGCTGATTCTGCTCCAGCGCGTCGAGCGTTTCCGCGCGGCGTGCGCAGACAGCGATGCCGCCGATGGTGCCCAGCCGCTGCAGTTGATACAGCGAGGGCAGAATCTGATCATGGGCAATCATGCCCGCGCCAATCAGAGCGACATCGGGTGCGCTCATCCAGCCAGTGCCCGTGCCGGCTGCAGCGATTCGGCGAAAGCTTCTTCCAGCACGCCACAGCTTTCGTCAATGGCTTCCGATGTGATGTTGAGCGGAGGCGCGATTTTCACCGTCGCACCGCCGAATCCCACAGGCGTGAACATGAGGACGCCTTTCTCGAAGCAAGTTCGCACGATGTTCCAGGCGAGGTCGGCATCTGGATCTTTCGAGTGCGGCCGCACACACGCGAGTCCGGCGACGAGTCCTTTTCCGTCGATGGATCCGATTTGCGGGAAGCGGCGCTGCAGGTCGCGCAGGCGCTGATGCAGCCGTTCGCCCATGTATCGCGAACGGGTCACCAGATCTTCCTTCTCGATGATGTCGATGGACGCGAGTGCCGCGGCGCAGCAGATCGGATTGCCCGTGTGGGTCGACGTCATCGAACCTGGAGGATGCAGATCCATGATGCTCTCCGGTCCTGCCACGGCCGAGATCGGCAGCGAGCTCGAGATACCTTTGCCGAGCGTCACCAGGTCGGGCACGATGTCGTAATGCTCGAAGCCCCACATGGTCCCCGTGCGCCCGAAACCGGCCTGCACTTCATCGCACACCAACACCGTCTTGTGCCCCAGTGTCCAGCGCCGGAGTTGCTGCATGAACTCGACGGGTGCGAACGCGGCACTGCCACCCTGATAGGTTTCCAGGATCACGCCCGCAACATTCGGCGCGGCGATGCCTGCTTCGGCCAGCGACTTCTGAAAGGAATCGAACGACGTGTCGGACGTGCGAAAGCCGTCGGGGAACGGAACCTGAACAAATCCCTTATCGAGATTGACGATCCACTCCTTCAGCGACGGAATGCCGCCTGCCTGCTGAGCTCCCATTGTGCGACCGTGGAATGCCTTGTCGAACGACACGATCACGTGCTTGCCGCGGCCGCCGGCGCGGACCCCGTGTGTGCGACACAACTTGATGGCGCACTCCACGGTTTCCGACCCCGTCGTCAACAGGAACACTTTCTTCAGAGGCTCCGGCAGAAGGCCGGATAGGCGTTCTACGAGGCGCGAGCGGATGTCGCTGGGGAAGCAGTAATTGTGCAGTAACCCCGATTGCGCCTGCGCGACGATGGCGTCGATGATTTCACGGCGTCCGTGACCGGCGTTCGTGACGAGAACGCCTGACGACCAGTCGATCCAGCAGTTGCCAAACGCGTCGTAAACCTGAAATCCTTCCGCGCGATTCCAGACGACGGGCGCTTGGCCTTGCATCGAGACGGGTTCGATCCGGCGCAACCGTTCGAGTGTTGGCAGCGACTCGGGCACTGGTATTGGCGTGACGATCCTCCGAAGTGCCGTTTCAACCGCCGCCACCGTTCGAGGTTCGAGGGAAAACTCGTGAGACATTCGGACTATATTCTCGCAGATTTCTACCCCTCTGCTCTTCTTGCCTCCGGTGGGTGTAGGCATTCTCGCCTGACCACGTAAGATGTAGAGATGGACCCCACTGTTCGCATGGTGCTCGGTGTGTGTATGCGCTGGGTTCATATCACATCGATCGTCATCCTGGTCGGCAGCGCCTACTATGTCCTTCGCACGCGATCGGTATTCAAGCCCGTTTTCCGGACCACCATCTACACCGCGATTGCCACGGCGTTCTTATCCGGCCTGTATAATTTCCTGACGAAACCGAGCTATCCACCGGGCTACCACATGTGGTTCGGCATCAAATTCCTGCTGGCTCTACACGTGTTCGCGGCGCTGGTTCTGGCGGTCCGCCGCGAGGAGGCGACGCCGAAGTTCGTGCGTTCGCTGCGGATCCTCATGATCTCGGCATCCGTGGTGATCGCGATTTCGGCGTACCTCCGATGGATCTCGCTGGCCGCTTCCGCCGTCAAATTATCATGAATGGTTACGACGCACTCCGCAATTCCGCCGCCTGGATCGACCTGTCGAGTCGCGGCAAGATCCGCGTACTGGGAGAGGATCGCGCGCGCCTGCTGCACGCGATGACGACGAATCACGTGCAACAGATGAAGCCGGGCGACACCTGTTACGCGTACTTCCTCAGCGCGCAGGGCCGCATTCTGGCCGACGTCAACATCCTCTGCCGTGAAGACGATTTCCTGCTCGACACAGAGCCCGAAGTACGTGAGAAGGTCTATGAGCACCTCGACAAATTCATCATCGCCGACGACGTGACGCTCGAGGATGTCACGGAGCAGTTGGCCACCATCGCCGTGGAAGGTCCGAAATCGACGGAGTTGGCGCCCGGCTTTCCGGATGCGGTGCCATTCAGTTTCACAGGCCAGCCGGGATTCTTTCTTTTCGTGCCAATCGCCGATCGCGAGGCCGTCATCGCGAAACTCGAGCGGGCCGGTGCCGTCGAAGCTGATGCGGAGGCTGCGCGGATCGTGCGCATCGAGAACGGCAAACCTCGCTACGGCGAAGATCTATCGGAGCGCTACCTGTCGCAGGAGGCCAATCAGCCGCACGCGTTGCACTTCAACAAGGGCTGCTATCTGGGACAAGAGATCGTCGAGCGCGTCCGGTCGCGTGCTCAGATTCATCGCCGTCTGCTGCCATTTGAACTCGATACGGACCAACTACCCGCGCCAGGCACAAAGCTGCAGAGCGATGGGAAGGTTGCCGCTGAAGTCACGTCGGCCGTGTACTCGCCGGCGAGGCTAAAAACAGTTGGGCTGGCTTATGTTCGGATCGACTTCAAGCCTGGCGATCGAATCCAGTCGGGCGAAGTCAGTGGGACCGTTCTTCCAGAGCCGGCAAGATCCATTCCGGAATCTCCCGCCCACCATTGATCCGCCCAAGTTCCACACCCACTCGATGCGTGCCGTGGAAGTCGGATCCGCCGCTCACGGCCAGTTCATACTTCGCAGCGATGGCCAAATAGCGCTCTACATCCGAAGCCCCATGATCCGAATGAAAGGCCTCGATGGCGGGCAGTCCCGCCTCGACGAATCCGGCGATCAACTTCTCTTCGGCTTCCGGACTCGGAGCCATCAAGCGGATGGGGTGCGCCAGCGACACGATTCCTCCCGCCGCACGAATTTCGGAAACCGCAGTCTCGACGCCCGGGGCCTCGCGCTCCACATACGCGTCTCCCGATTCGCCGATGTACCGGTCGAACGCCTCGCGCACGGTGTGCACGTACCCCTTGTCTACCAGCACGCGCGCGAAGTGCGGACGTCCCGTCAACCGCCGCCCGTACTTCTCGGCTTCCGCGACTTCTACGTTCAACCCGATCTCGCGCAGGCGTGCCGCGAGCCGCTCGTTCCGTTCGCGACGCCCCTGCAACTGATGTTCGAGCCACGAGTCGAACCTCGCGCCCGCCGGTCCCGCGAAGAAGTACCCGAGCAGATGCACATTGCGCGGTCCCTCCTTCGTCGTCACTTCGATGCCGCGAACCAGCCGCACTCCGAGTTTCTCCGCCAGCGGCGCCGCCAGATCGAATGCGGAAAAGGTGTCGTGATCGGTGATGGCGAGCGTCTTCAGCCCGGCCTCGGCCGCAGCCTCCACCAACTCACGCGGCGTGAACGTTCCATCCGATTCCGTCGTATGCGTGTGCAGGTCCACCCGATTCATCCGCGCTTGCTCTCCAATTCCGCCCATCGCTCGTATAGTTCATCCACGCGTGCCTGGGCCGTCTGCATCTGTTCGTAGGTGCGCTGCAGTTGCTCGCCGTCCGATGCAACCTGCGGATCCTGCAACGCGGATTGATACTGCTCCAGTGACGCCTCTGCTTCCAGAATTCGCTCCTCAATGCTGTCCCACTCGCGCTGCTCCATGTAGGACAACTTCTTCTTCGCCGGTGACAATGTGTCCGCCGCGCGATCCGCTTTCGCCGGTTCCGCCTCGCTCTTTGTCTTGCCCCGCCACTGCCGGTCCTGCTCCCATTGCGAGTAGTCGGCGTAGACCTGCGCTCCGCCCTCGCCATCCAATCCGAGCACCATTGTCGACACCCGGTCCAGCATGTACCGGTCGTGCGTCACCAGCACCAGCGCACCGCTGAACTCCATTAGATTCTCTTCCAATAACTCGAGCGTCGGAATATCCAGATCATTCGTGGGTTCGTCGAGCAGCAGCAGATCGGCGGGACGCAGCATCAAACGTGCGATCAGCACACGCGCACGCTCGCCGCCCGACAGCGCGCCCACCGGCTGTTCCAATTGCTCGTTCTGAAACAGGAACCGCCGCGCCCATCCCGCTACATGGATCGGCCGGTCGCGAAACAACACCGAGTCGCCTTCCGGAGCCAGCGCCCGCCGCAGCGTCACCGCCGGATCCAAAACATCGCGATCCTGTTCGAACATCACCATCTGCAGGGCATCGGCGCGTTCGATGGTGCCGCCGTCCGGAGTCAACTCGCCGGCGAACAGCCGCAGCAGGGTCGTCTTGCCGCTGCCGTTCGGACCCACAAGGCCCAGTCGCATGCCGGGTTTGAGCGTCACGTTCAGATCTCGAAACAGCGTTCGGCCGCCGAGGCTCATCGCCAGATTCTCGGCCACCAGGAGTTTCTTCGTCCTGCGATCCGACCCTGTGAAATCGATGTCGGCGGTCGCGGTCCGGGTGCGGGAGTTGATGTCGCCGAGTTCGCCGATCAGACGCCCGGCACTTTGGATTCGCGCCCGGCTCTTGCCCGTGCGAGCCTTGGGACCGCGGCGCAGCCACTCCACTTCGCGGCGCACGCGATTCTCCAGGGCATCCTGCCGCTGCGACTGCGCGTGCAGCAGGTCCTCCTTCTTTTCGAGAAAATCGGCGTAATTCCCCCGCACGTAGAACATGCCCTCGGGATACACGCGGTTGATCTCCGCCATATGCGTCGCGACGTTATCCAGAAAATAGCGGTCGTGGCTGATGACGATGGATGCAAAGCGCGCACCGGTCAGCAGACGCTCCAGCCAGAGAATGCCTTCAAGATCGAGATGATTCGTCGGCTCGTCCAGCAACAGAACGTCGGGCGATTGCACCAGCGCGAACGCAATCGCGAGCCGCTTCTTCCACCCGCCTGAAAGCGAGGAGGCTTCCGCATCGCCGTTAGCGAATCCCGCGCGTCCGATCGCGCCTGCCACCATCGCCTCGCGCTCATGCTCGTCGACCGGCACGGTGGAGGCAGCCTCTTCCAAGACCGATCGGACCGTGACATTTTCGGCGAAGGCGGACACCTGCGGAACATAACCGATTCGCGTCAATTTGCGGATGCTGACTGTTCCGGAATCCGGTTCCTTGAGACCCGAGAGAATTTCCAGCAGCGTCGACTTTCCGCTGCCATTCGGGCCGATGATGCCGAGTCGTTCGCCGTCGGAAATGGCAATCGACAGGTTCTCGAACAGCGGCTTCGCGCCGTAGGTCTTCGATACCGATTCACAACTGAGGAGTACGGGCACTACGGCTGCAGAGTCTCCGGCGTGAAATCGAACACTTCGCCGGCGGCTGTCACGGTGAGGTGTCCCGGCCCGAGCGGTTTGCCCTGAGTGGGCAGGAACAGAGCCCCGTCAGTGGATTGGCCTGGCATCAATTTCGTAGGAACGAATGCGATGGCCGATGCGGCTGCGGCCGCCTTGATCTTGGTGGACTGCACCTCCGCAAACGCCGCCTGCCGCCGCTGCTCATAACCGTTAGTCGATTTGAATCGCTGCAACCCGTACAGTCCCGATTCGTAGGCGTTCACCAGTTTGATCACATCGCCTCGGGATGCCTTCTCGATCAGCGAGTTCACGACGAAAGCCGCCGGTGTCGCCTGCACGACAACACCGTCAGGCCGGTGGAATGTGAAATCGGCCGGTTTCACTGTCCATGAAATCGACGAGCCGTTGGAGATGGCCACTTGCAGAATCGAGTACTCGCGTACATGGGCCTGCAGGGCCGCCACCATCACCGTTAGGCCGTTCTTCGTAAGTGTCTGATAACGAAGCCCGCCAGACTCAAATTCGATGACCTGAGGCACCGCCGCCGAGGACAGCAGCAGCAGCATCGAGACCAGGCGGAACCCCATATCTACCATGATAGACTGGGGTGTTATTCGTTTTGTGCCCCACCTATGCACAATGTTGGCAACCGCCCGAGCCGCTATGGTCTTACCGAACACGGTCTGACGAACCTGGAAACTGCCTACTGGAATCTTGACCCTGCTCAATTGTATGAGCAGGCGATGGAGAGGCAGGAAGGCATCCTGGCCGGCGACGGGGCATTCGTCGTCCAAACGGGACAGTTTACCGGGCGGTCCCCGAAAGACAAATACATCGTTCGTGAAGAGGGCACCGCGCACACGGTCCATTGGGGACCCGTAAATCAGCCGATGAGCGAGGCGCAATTCGACGCCCTCTACGGGCGCATGCTCGAGTTCTGGCAGGACAGGGAAGTCTTCGTTCAGGATTGCTTCGCCGGTGCCGACCCGCGGTTCGGAATGCCCATCCGCGCCATTACGCAGCGGGCATGGCATAGCCTGTTCGCCCGCCAGTTATTCATTCGCGTGGACGAAGAGCAAAGAGTGGAGCAGGTGCCCAAATTCACGGTGTTTTTCGCTCCCGAATTTCGCGTCGATCCCGCGGTGGACGGCACCCGTTCGAACACCTGCATCGCCGTCAATTTCAAACGCAGGGTGGTGGTGATCGCCGGTACGGAATACGCCGGCGAGATGAAGAAATCCATCTTCACGGTTCTGAATCATCTGCTGCCGTTCCACGACGTTCTGCCGATGCACTGTTCGGCGAACATCGGACACGATAGTCGCGTCGCCCTGTTCTTCGGACTCTCCGGTACAGGCAAGACGACGCTGTCCGCCGACCCCAGTCGCTATCTGATTGGCGACGACGAGCATGGCTGGAGTCCGAGCGGCGTCTTCAACTTCGAGGGCGGTTGCTATGCCAAGTGCATTCGCCTGTCGAAGGAGAAAGAGCCGCAGATCTGGAACGCGATCCGCTTCGGCACGGTGCTGGAGAACGTCGTAATCGATCCGGATACGCGGGCACTCGACTTCGATTCAGACGCAATTACCGAGAATACTCGGGCCGCCTATCCGGTGGATTTCATCGACAACGCTGTCATTCCCGGGCGCGGCGGCCATCCTGCCTACGTGCTGTTTCTCACGGCCGATGCGTTCGGTGTTCTGCCGCCCATCTCGCGACTGACGCCCGAACAGGCCATGTATCACTTCCTCAGCGGTTACACCGCGAAAGTGGCGGGCACCGAGCGCGGCTTGGGCAATGAGCCGGTGGCGACGTTCAGCGCGTGCTTCGGCGAGCCCTTCCTGCCGCGGCATCCGCAGGTGTACGCGAAGATGCTAGGCGAGAAACTGCGCAGACACGACGTAACCTGCTATCTCGTGAATACCGGGTGGGTAGGTGGCCGCTACGGCGTGGGCGAACGCATGAATCTGCCGTATACGCGGATGATGGTGGACGCGGCCATCGAGGGTAAACTCGATGATGTGTCCGTGAAGCCACATCCTGTGTTCCAGGTCCTGGTTCCCACGGAAGTACCGGACGTGCCGGCGCAACTGCTGGATGCGCGCGCGATGTGGGACGATAAGGCCGCTTATGACCAGGCTGCCGCCGAGCTCAGCTCGCGATTCCGCAAGAATTTCGAAAAGTTCGGCGCCGTGGAAGAAGACATTCTGGAGGCTGCACCATTAACCGTATGACCCGCCGCGAACTGATGGCTGCGTTTTCCGCCGCCGGTCTCGCGCTCGCCGCCCCGCGCAAGCTGGACCATTCCCGATTCGCCGTACTCACCGATGAGGTGGCCCGCAATCTCGACAGCGCCATCGAATTCGCAAGGCAATACAAGCTGAGTTGGGTGGAACTGCGAACCGAGCACGGCCAGATGTACGACCGTCTTCCCGAAGCCGAGTTGAAGGAAGCTCGCGCGAAGCTCTCGGATCATGGCTTGCGCGTTTCGTTCCTGAATAGCGCGATGCTCAAGTTCACGCTGCCCGGTACGCAGCCGGTGGACAAGGAAACGTTCTACGAGATGGCGTACAAGCGGATGGGGCTGACGCCGGAGAGCATGTATCGCGACCGGATCGATGATCTCAAGCGTGTGCTCGATGCTGCCCATGCGCTTGGCGTGAACGACGTGCGATCGTTCGCATTCTGGCGCGTTGCCGAACCTGGCCAGTTGATGCCGCAGATCGTGGACGTGCTGAGCCAGATGGGCGAGGTGGCGCACCAAGCGGGCTGCCGGATTCTGCTGGAGAACGAGATGTCGACCAACATTGCCACCAGCGGCGAAGTGGCGGCATTCTTCGCGCAGTTTAAAGGTCAGGGTGTCGGGCTGAACTGGGATCCGCAGAATGCAATGAAGTTCGAGAGCAACATCTATCCGCGGAGCTATAAGAATCTGCCGAAGGACAAAATCGGCAACGTGCAGATGAAGGCGGAAGGGTTGATCGGGCCGGGCAACAAGATCGACTGGGGCGCCATTTTCGAGGCTATGCAAAAGGACGGGTACACCGGCCGATTCGGTCTCGAGACGCACACGCTGAAGGGTCCCGCTGTGAACATTCCAGCGTCGCACGCGTGCATGCGGCACATCTTCGAAACCATCGGCGAGAAGGTCTGACGTGCGATTCGCGGCGCTGCTGGTGTTGGCGTCTGCGTCGATGTGGGCGCAGGACGTCATTCACGCTGCGATCTCGGCGGAACCGCCGCGCCGCCCCGCTGAAATTGCACAACTCGAAGCCCAGGTGCAGGCGCATCCCGACGATCTGGACGCACGGCTTCAGTTGTTATCGGCTTACGGCCCGTCGGCGCCGCAGCGGTTGAGCCACATCCTATATGTGGTTGAGCACTTCCCATCCGATCCAAAATCCTCTACCGATTTGACGTATGTGCCCGCCGCGAACGCCGCGGATCACGGCGCGGTGCGCGCTGCCTGGCTCCGCGCTGTGGATCAGTTTCCAAGCAACTCCGAGGTAACGCTGAACGCTGTGCGATTCCTCCATCGAGAGCATCCCGACGAGGCCGAACAACTGCTGAGTCGCGCGGTGGAAGCGAATCCGAACGACCAGAAACTGGGCGCCAACCTCGGATTTTTGTATGCGGTGGACATCCTGGGAACGTTGGGTGAACGCGCGCGGACGGAGTTGAATCGCAGCCGCAACCCGTTCGTGCTGGCGGGCGCCGGAGTGGCGCTGCCGAACCTGTTCCCGCGAACGCCCGCGGCGCGCAACCCCAACGGCGACCCGTGGGCCTTTGAATTGGCGGCGTCGCTAATGGCGCGTGCCCGGGAGATAGCCCCCGATAATGTCGAACTGCGCGGCCCGATGCCGCTGATACCCGACTATCGGCAGTTCATGAACCAGGCTGCGGCTGAATCGCCGCAGGCCGCCGAGGTGCACACTGATCCATCCGGACTGCACACCGCCATTCGGGTTTCAGCAGAGGTGCAGGCGTCGAAGCTGGTATTAAAGCCGGAAGCAGTTTACCCACCCGAAGCGAAACAGGCACGAATCCAAGGCTCTGTACGATTCGACGCCATGATCGGCCCCGGCGGCGATGTCGAGAATCTGACGCTGATTACCGGTCACCCGCTGCTGATACCTGCGGCCATCGAGGCGGTACGCCGCTATCGCTATCAGCCGACACTTCTCAATGGTGTGCCCACACAGGTAATCGCACCGGTGGCAGTGTCGTTCGTGCTATCGAACTGATCTAACAGGGTAAGCTAGACCTATGGCAAGCCTGCATGGACCGTCGCCGGCATCGGCGGAGCAATTGGCCGAAGAACTTGAGCATCCGAACGCTAACGCCATCTGGAATCGTGCTCTCGAAATTTTCGGCGATGAACCAAAAGCCCGTAGCTGGATGCAGACGCCTCGCGATATCTTTGGCGGTCGGGCGCCGGAAGAACTCGTGCAGAGTGGCAATCCTGCGGAGCAACGCTGCGTCCTGGAGGTTTTGATCCGAATCGATTACGGCGTCTTTTCGTAACCCCGAATGACAATCTATCGAATGCACCGCGGTAAGCGAGCTGCGGGAGACTACCGCGGCGCAATGGTCGCAGGTGGTCGATGGAATCCGATCGGCACTCCAATGCTCTACACTGCGGAGCACCTCTCGCTGGCTTGCCTGGAAATTCTGGTGCACCTTGAACAAGAGCCAGTTGCCGCGTGACTACGTCTGGTCCAAAGCAAAGTTGCCGTTTGTTCCGGACGTGCTTAGCGAAGCGGTTCCATTCAGCATCAGCGCTTGCCAGGCTACGCGAGACAACTGGATTCGCGAAGGGACGCAGTTGGCTGTTCGCGTATCCTCAGTGATCATCAGCGAAGAGTCCAATGTGCTGCTCAATCCCAATCGCACCGATTATGAGTCGCTGCTTTGGACCGAGCCCCGTACGTTCCATTTCGATCCCAGACTCTTCTCGGCTGAGCCGCGGATCTTGTAGGTATCTATTCGGTGGCGGGTGCGGCTTTCTCAGCAGCCTCGGCGCGCTTCTTCCGCATCGCGGCACGCTGAACGGCTTTGCGTTTGTGGATCCGATTGTGCCGGGCTTTATCTCCGGTATTGGCAGACATGGTACCTCACTGTAGCAGTATCCGGCCTGGTCCGCTTGTTTTTGTAACTTTGAACAAAGCCGGCTCACCGAGTTATACTCGGGCGTGCGCCGGATTCTGGCACTGCTGCTGTTGGGCTTGTTTTGTATTTCACTCATCGGCCCGGCTGCGTTCGCCTCCGACTCCGAATCGACGCTGCCCGCATGCTGCCGCCGCGCGGGGACACACCACTGCAGCATGATGGCGAAGCAGACGAAAGGCCCTGGCGTCTATGCCCGGTGCTGCGCCTTTCCGCGCCCGCCCGCGATGGCTCCCATGGCCGCCGCCACTCCGATCGGCGCTTATCAGTCCATTATCGCGGGCGTCGTCAGTCATCCGGCCGTGTGTCCCGAGGCCGACGCCACTTTTCGTATCTCGTATAGCCGTGCCGCTCAGAAACGTGGACCCCCTGCTCGCTTCTGCTGAAGCGTAGCGATTACAAAGGGGGATCCATGAAAGCAGTTGCCATCGCCGGGATACTGTTCCCGGCCATTCTCTCGGCTGCCGTAATCGGCACCGTGCGCGGAGTCGTGCACGATCCCGATCACCGGCCGATTCCCAATGCGGAAGTGCTGGTGAAATCGGCCAGTTCCGACTTCGCGCAAAAACTCACCACGAACTCCGGCGGCATTTTCGAGACGGCAGCCGTCCCGGTCGGCGAATACCTCATAACAGTGGTGAAGCTGGGTTTCGCGCCGGGTATTCAGGAGATCCTCGTGACGTCGGGCAGCGCTCATGTGCTCCACTTCCAACTCAAGATCGGAACACAGGCCGAGCAGGTCACGGTCTCTGAGAATGCCCTCACGGTCAACCCGGAGCAGATGACTCCCGCCACTGTCGTGACTCGAGAGGAGATCGCGATGACCCCCGGCGCTGATCTGAGTAACAGCTTCGCCGCGATCACGAATTACGTGCCCGGCTCGTGGATTACACACGACCAGTTACACGTGCGCGGCGGACACCAGGTAACCTGGGCCATCGATGGAGTGCCCATTCCGAATACGAATATCGCCAGCAATGTCGGTCCGCAGATCGATCCCAAGGACATCGATTATCTGGAAGTGCAGCGAGGCGGCTACTCGTCGGCCTACGGCGACCGCACCTACGCGGTGTTCAACGTTGTCCCCAGATCGGGCTTCGAGCGAAATGGCGAGGCGGAGTTATTCACCACCTATGGCACGTTTCATCAGACCAACAACCAATTGAATTTTGGCGACCACACCGAGAAATTCGCCTACTTCGCCAGTGTGAACGGGAATCGCAGCGACTATGGACTGGAGACTCCAGGGCCGGCCGTCAGGCACGATCGCGTTTGGGGATTGGGGGGGATGGGTACCTTGATTTACAACCGTGATGCGGACAACCAACTCCGGTTCGTCACTTCGGTCCGGCGTGACGATTATCAGATCCCCTATGACCCGGGCAGCGAAGAAATCGCGCGCGACGTGGAACGCGAGCGCGACGGCTTCGCGAGTCTCTCGTGGGTCCACTCATTCCAACCGGGCGTGCTGCTTACGGTTTCGCCGTTCTATCACTACAACCGTGCCAACTACGATGGCGATCCGGAAGCGATGCCCATCAGCACGATTCAACACCGGAGTTCGCAGTATGCCGGTGCGCAGGTCGCTTTCAGCGCGGTGACGAAGCAGCACAACGCGAGCATTGGGCTTTACGGATTCGGCCAGCATGACGATGAGTCCGTCAATCTCACGGCAAACGACGGCTCCGGCTTCGCTGTGGTGCAGGATCAGATCACGACGGGTCATCTGGAAGCGCTGTTTCTCGAAGATCAGTTCAAAGCCACCTCGTGGCTCACGCTGACCGGCGGAGCGCGCCTTACTCACTTCAGCGGAACCATCTCGGAGAACGCAGCCAGCCCACGTCTGGGCGCCGCCATCCGGATCCCGTATTTGAATTGGGTGCTCCGAGGATTTTGGGGCAAGTATTACCAGGCGCCGCCTCTATCGACGGTCGCCGGGCCCCTGCTCGAATACGCTGTTTCCGAGGGACTCGGCTTTGTCTCGCTGCTCGGGGAGCGAGGTCAGGAGCACCAGTTCGGAATTACGGTACCCTTCAGTGGCTGGGCGCTGGATGTGAACAATTATCATCAGCGGGCGAGCAATTACTTCGACCATAACTCCATCGGTGACTCGAATATCTTTTTCCCACTTACAATTTCGAACGCCAAGCTATACGGCTGGGAAGTGAGCCTGCGCTCGCCGCGAATCGCACACCGTGGCGATGTCTACGTCACCTATGCGTACGCGCACGCGAAGGCCACGGGCGAGATCACCGGAGGTCTCACCGATTTTTCGGCGCCCGAAAGCGGATATTTCCTGTTGGACCACGATCAGACCCACACGCTGCACGCTGGGTTCGATGTGAACCTTCCCGGGCGGGTGTATGCAGGCGGCAATGTCTATTACGGATCCGGGTTCACCGACGGTGGGAGCGACGTGCCCGCTCATCTGCCGGGTCACACCACCTTCGATTTAACGGTGGGGAAATCGATTTCGGAGAACCTGACGCTGTCGGTCACCGCGTTGAATGCCGCGAATCGCCGGTTCCTTCTCGATAACAGCGAGACCTTTGGCGGAACGCACTACGCAGAGCCGCGGCAGATCTACCTCCAACTGCGATACAGGTTCCATCTGTAGTCGAAAGGACCGGACAATCGCTTGCTGACGCGTGCGGCTCAGTAGAATCGTTACCGAGCCGCGACCGTCAGGGAGGGGTGTTCAGCGACAATTAGATCTCCGGGTCGTGTTGCCTCAATTAGAAATGTTACCGAACCGCTAATCGTCGTTGGCGAACCACTGGAGAGCATCGACGACATCTTTCGCTGACATTTGGTCCGGTTGGAGGCCATCCGTCAATAGAATCACTTGGACTGAGCGGTGTG
>JBBQGE010000012.1:0-118101 GCA_038322675.1 Bryobacterales bacterium | reverse complement strand
CTTCTCCAAGCACGGCGCCGGTACCTACTTGCGCATCAAGATCGACGGCCCATCGAAGAAGCCGAACTTCGGCCGCGACCACGGCAATTAGTACCAGAGTGGGGCGGGCAATCCTGCTCGCAGCCGGCTTTTAGCCGGCTGGACCCGCTCGAAAGCGGGTCCGCGGCCTGATAGGCCACCCCACGTCGTGCCGCTTGCAAGTGTCAACACTACACCGGCTGATACATCTGAATCAAATTGCCGATCCTCCAAATTCTACGGCACGGCCCGGACATCCGGCCAGTTCCGCCGAACGCCCTCCCGGCTCACCAGTTCCTTCCACTGCACGTTGAACCGCTCCGCGATCTCCGGCCGCGCGCCCAGAACACTCCCCAGCCCAAGTTGAATATGCGGCTCGGACACCACCTCTTCGAAGTCGAGACGGCTTTCGATATCGGCCCACCGGTCGGTGAGTCCCCCGGGGTCCAACAGCACCACGCGATCGCCGCTCACCCCGAAATTCTTCAGATGCGAATCCACCGAGAACAGGCCGCGCTGCCACCCCGCCTGGCGTAGCGCGAGAAACCGGTCGAGCCATTCCTCGACGGCATCGTTATGGCCTTCGCGCGCCAGGTCCACCAGCCGCTGATGAAGCGTCGCCTCCACACGCTCGGTGGCTTCCGTCACGCTCAGCCAACCCGGCCACCCGGCGACACGCACGCGCGTCACAGGAAACCGGATTCGCCGCGGAACCAGCGGCGTGCCGGTCAGATACGTTTCAGCCAGACGTTCTCCGCGGATGTCGCGCTTGCGGTACGTACGAAACATTTCGAAAGAATGCGTCACCATCCACCAGCCTCGCGGCAGCACACGCATCACCGCCTGCATCACGAAGCGAAGGAAGCGAATCAGCCGCGACGGACGGCTCAGCAGGCGATCGCCGATACCTCGCGGCAGCACATGCGCGATCTTTCGAAGGCCTTTCCAGATGAGGATCAGCGCCACGATCTCCGACGGCGACCGTTCGCGCCGCACCACCCAGTGCTCGGACGCATACACCACTTTCCCGACGCCTTCGCCCAGCCGTTTCAGCCGGACCTGCGTCAGTTCCTCAGGTGCGCGCTCCACATCCGGCGGCTCCATCATTTCATTGTAGGCTCGCCACGATTGGGAGTTTCGCACCCGCATCTCTGATATTCTAGGATTTGAGCTACCGGCTCCTGATTCTCATCTGCCTCCCTGCGATCGCCTGGACGGCCGAGAATGCCGTGCAGATCGGCTTCGAACAGCGCATTCGCAACGAAAACTGGAACAATCTGTCCGATCATTCCGATTCGAAAGACGACCAGCGCAACCAGATTCGCTTCCGTAGCCGCGTGTGGGCATCCGTTCCCGCCGGGTCGAATCTCACCGTCTACGCCGGTCTGGTTTCGGAAACCAACAAGAAAATTGGGACTGACCTGATCGCCGACGAGATTGCCTTCGAAGCGCTATATCTCGACCTGAAGCACCTGTTCACCCCGAAGCTGTCCCTGCGGATCGGCCGTCAGGACATCCAGCGCGGCGACGGATTCATCCTGTCCGACGCAACCCCCTGCGACGGCTCCCGCACGGCCTACCTGAATGCCGCCGATCTGGCGTGGCGCGCCGGCCGCTCCACCGTCGAGTTCCTCGCGATCTTCGACCCCGCCCGCGACCGCTTCCTCCCGCGCCTCAACAACCAGCATCGCGGGCTCACCGAATGGGACGACAAGGCCGCCGGCGTGTACGTGACACATCCCCTCACTCGCACATCCCAAGTGGAGGGCTACTACTTCTACAAGACCGAAACCGGCGATCGCCGCGCCTCCACGAATCCGCAATTTCAGCCCGATCGCGCCGTGCATACCTGGGGAGCGCGCGCCGTTTTCCAGCCCGCCAAAGCCTGGGCCGTTTCAGCCGAGTGGGCACGTGAGGCCGGACATCAGTACGACGGCAACATCCCGATTGCCGCCTGGGCCGGATACGCCAACGCCAAGCGCACCTTCGACCGCCGCGGATGCCCCTATCTGCTCGCCGGCTACACGGCGTTCTCCGGCGACGATCCCAAAACCCGGCGCATCGAGACCTGGGATCCGCTGTTCTCACGAGGCGCCCGGTGGGGCGATCTGCTGCTCTACAGCATGGCTTCGGAAAAGGGAGTCGGGTATTTGACCAACGCCCTCATGCCGCAGATAGAGGCCGGATGGAGCCCAGCCAAGCGCCTCGCCCTGCGGACCACCTACTACCATGTCGCAGCCTTGCGTAGCACCCGCGGCGAGTTGTTTCAGGCCCGCGGAGACGTCCGCGTCAACGACAACTGGAAAGCGCACGTCGTCTATGAGCACATGACGGCCGGCGACTTCTACCCCGACCGTGGCAAGAGCTATTTCCTCCGCTTCGAGATCAGCTTCCTGATCCGCACCGAACTTTCGCGCTGACCCTCACCTGAACTCTCCAGACCGTGTAGAATCGTAATTCTCAACCGATAAGAATTTCGTAGGCGGTATCGCCGCACAGCGCGGCGCCGCTTCGGAGAAGCACGAAACAATGGAACAAGCTACTATTACTGTCTCCGCCGCAGATCATGCCTTCGAGTTGGCGCGGTGGTATCACGAACTCGCGAAACTCTGCGTGCAGGCCGCCGAGCATCAGATCTCGCTGACCGAAGATTCCCCGCTCGAGGATGTCGATCGAGCCATGGCCATGAACGAAGTGATTCGGATCCGGATGGCGACCGTGCAATCGGTGGAGAGGGTGTTCCGGTCCGAATTCCAACGCCTCTACATCGATCACCAGGTGGAACACATCCTCGCGCTGGAATCGAGCCCCGGAGCGCCTTAGTTCTACTGAGCCGCGCGCGTCAGCAAGCGGTTGCTTAAGCGAGGGTCTTGTCCTTCGAATAGCACACCGGATCCAGCGGGCACTCGTCGCACTTCGGCTTGCGCGCGATGCAGATGTTCCGGCCAAAGTGGATCACCTGATGTGAGAACAGAATCCACCGGTCCTCGGGCAGGATCTTCACCAGATCCTGCTCGATCTTCACCGGGTCCTGATTCTTCGTCAGATCCAGCCGGTTGCTGATGCGCTGGACGTGCGTATCCACCACCACGCCGACGGCGATGCCGAACGCGGTACCCAGTACGACGTTCGATGTCTTTCGAGCCGCCCCAGGGACGGTCAGAAGTTCCTCCATCGTGCGTGGGACCTCGCCGCCGAAGTCCTCCAGTATCTTGCGCGCCGCCCCAATCACCGATTTCGCCTTGTTGTTGAAGAATCCCGTGGACCGGATGTCGTTGGCCAGTTCGTCCTGGCTGGCATGGGCGAAGTCCTCAATCGTCGGATACTTCTCGAACAACCCCGGAGTCACCTCGTTCACGCGCTTATCGGTGCACTGGGCCGAGAGGATCGTCGCCACCAGCAACTCCCAGGCGTTGCGATGATGCAGCGCGCACGTCGCGTTCGGATACAACTCGTCGAGCGCTGCCAGGATCCGCTGAAGGCGCTGCTTGCGGGCGGCCGCGGTTTTCGGTTTCGGTACAAGGCGGGGAGGCGTCACGTTGGCCAAAAAGAACCCTCATAATAGCATTTGCGCCAGACGCTCCTGCTAGTGGCGGCCGCCTCGTGCGCTTTCGGGCTCACGGTTGCCGCATCGTTCCACTTCGACGACTACGCCCTGTTCTCCGACCCCGCCATCACCTCGCCTTCCGGAGCATGGGAGGTCTGGCGGCCGGTCCAGACGCGCCCACTCACCTACTTCACCTTCTGGCTGAACTACCAACTCGGCGGCGCGAATCCGGTGGGCTACCACGTCGTGAACCTCCTGCTGCACATCGCGGCCTCAGTGCTGCTCCTCGCAGTTCTCCGACTCCTGCTTGCCCCGCGCATCGCGTTCGTCGCGGCCATGCTGTTCGCCATCCACCCGATCGCCACCGAACCCATCGCCTACGTATTTGCTCGCGGCACCATCCTGTGTACGCTGCTCTGCCTCGCGTCGCTCTGGTACTGGCTGCGCGACCGCCCGTGGATCGCCGCCACCATCTTCGCCGCGGCATTACTCGCCAAAGAGGAATGCGTCGCCTTCCCCGCCCTGCTCCTGGGACTCTGGCTCACCGGACCCCGCCTCCGCCGCCAACTCGCGCCCATCGCGGCGATGCTGCTACTCTCGCTCGCCGCCGGGCTCCACGTGCTCTGGGCAGCCACCAAAATTCAAGGATCCGGCATCGCGGCCAGTGCCGGCGTGTCGCCGCTCGAGTACCTGTCCTTCCAGGGCGTCGCCATCCTACGCTACCTGTCGCTGCTGATCGTGCCGTGGGGCTTCACCGTCGATCCCGAAATCACCGCCGGTCCGTTGGCTCGCGCCCTTGCCTGGGCCGCGATTGCCTTCGCCATTGCCATCGCACTCCGCTGGTTCAAAGGCCGTCTCGCCGGATTCTGGTTCCTCGCCGGACTCGTCCTCCTCGCCCCGAGTTCCTCCATCTTCCCCGCCGCCGACCTCGCTGCGGACCGCCGCGTGTATCTCCCCCTAATCGCCCTCGCTCCCTGCGCAGCGATGCTGGTGGCGCGCTGGCAAACCCGCTGGTTGGCCATCATAGCCGCCCTCCTCATCGGTATCTCGATCCGCTACTCCCTAGTCTGGCAAACCGAGCGATCGCTCTGGACCGAAGCACTGGCACACGCGCCCGGCAAAGCCCGTCCCCGCCTCCAACTCGCCCGAGCCGTCGAACCCGCGCGAGCTCTCCAGTTGCTCGCCGAAGCACAAAGTATTGCGCCCGCCGATCCTGCCGTCGCATCCGAGCAAGGGAAGGTCCTGCTGGAAGCCGGACGCCCCGCCGAGGCACTCGCTGCATTCGGCCGCGCACTGGCTCTGTCGCCGGGCAATCCCGATGCGCTCAACAATCGCGGGGTCGCACTGCAGTCGTTAGGGCAGACAGACGCTGCACAGCAGGACTTCCAGCGAGCTCTCAGAATCGATCCATGCCACTTCAACGCCAGACTCAATCTACTGCGCCTGGGGGGCACGCCTCCTCCCCTGGCACCTCGCTGCACGAACTGACCTGCCGCCTGTGGGCGCCTCTGCCGATCGCCGAGGTCTATCGAGCATTAGAGGATCCGCGCAACCTCGCCCGCATCACGCCGCCCTGGCTCCGCTTTGAGATCCGGAGCGACGACGCCATCGAGATGCGCCTCGGACTCCACATCGATTACACGATCCACTGGAACGGCCTGCCAATGGGTTGGACTTCCATCATCTCCGCCTACGATCCGCCGCATTCATTCGTCGATGAACAAGTGCGCGGACCCTACAGCTACTGGCACCACTATCACGGCTTCGAGCCGCACGACAACGGCACGCTCATCTCGGACCGCGTCCGCTACTCACTGCCACTCGGACCCCTCGGCCGCATCGCCCACACCATCATGGTGCGCCGGCAATTACTCAGAATCTTCGAATACCGCCAGAAATCAATCGCGGAGTTACTCGGAGTAACGTGCGAGAGTGTGGACGAACCACGCATAGCACCAGCGCGCTAACTGCCCGCAACCGCCTTTCAGGCGGCCTGCCTCCACAACCAGGCCCGCGTTGACCAAGTTCGCCTCGATATAGTGCCGGATCCGGTCGAACTGTGCGTCCGAGATCGGCGGGCTGTCCGAAACGGAGGGCCGCCTAAAAGGTCATCTCTGACCCTGCGCCCCAGCGCCCTAACTGCGCACCCGACCCGCACGCCACCCCCACAACACCACCGGCGCCGCCGCCAACTGCGCCGCCACCGCGAACCACGCCACCCACCGCGCATCCACCGAATACAGCAGACCCATCGCCACGCTCCCCGCAAACCAGCACACCCCGAACACGGTATTGAACCACCCGAAAGCCGCGCCCCGTGCTCCCGCCGGCACACGGCCCGGCACCAATGCCCGCAGCAATGCGTACTGCCCTCCCATCCCCGCACTCCATACCGCGACGCCCACCACCGGCAACACCGGCACCGCGAACAACAGGACACCTCCCACCGACGACATCGCGATCGTGAACAACAGCGCCAGCGCACCCACTCGCTCTAACACGAACCCGAGCACCATCGCCGCGACGCCTTCCACCGCCATCGCCATCGCATACAGCAGCGCGATGCCGCTCAACCCTTCATTCGCCTGTTTCGCCAGGTGAAACGAGATCAACGCGAAGTCCGCCGTGCCTGCCGCCAGCAGTCCCGCCGCCGCGCACAGCATCCAGAATCGCGCTCCCAGACTTCCCTTCGACGGCGTCTCCGTCAGCGGCTTACCCAGATCTGGATAAATGTGCCGCGCCCGCAGTAACACTGCAATGCCGATCGCCGACGGCACGAACACCACCAGCAGCGCGTTCCGATAGCCCGACGCCGGCGTGAACAGCGCCGCGATGATCAGCGGCCCAATCACCGCGCCCGTTTGATCCAGCAGGCGGTGCAGTCCAAAGCCCGGACCGTGACCAATCTGATCGGATGCCGACGCCAGCAGCACATCTCGCGCGGGCGTCCGAACAGCGCGTCCAATTCGCTCCATCAGATACAATCCCGCCGCCAGTCGCCATTCCGCCGCAACGGCCAACAAGGGAACCGCCGAGATTCCCAGGACACTGCCGGCCAGCAGCAATCGCCATGCGCCTCCCCGCCGGTCGGCCAGGAATCCCGCGCCCAGCCGCAGCGTATAACCGAGCAACTCCCCCGCGCCGGCCACCACGCTGACAGCCACTGCCGATGCCCCGAGTTGCTTCAATAGCGGGCCGCTGATGCTCCGCGCCGCCTCGCCCGCAATCGCAGTCAGGAGCGCTACGCACCCCAGCCAGATCACGGGACGCCAGCCAGAACTCACAGGAGCCATCGCAGATCCCCATACTCTCACGCGCCGGGCAACGGTGACATCTGGAAAGCATCTGTTTCCCCCAGCATCCGACTATCGTAGGTACCGGTCGCAAGGATTTCCCCCGCTAACACACAGTGGACTTCTTCAAAAGCGTATTCCTCAACGGCATGCTCGTCGCCATCATCGCGCACGGGCTCATCGGAATCTCGCTCGTCTGGGACAAGGTACTACTCAAACGGAGAGGCACCCAGGACCTTCTATCGTACGTCTTCTGGCTCGGCGCAATCAGCATTTTCGGATTAATGCTGATCCCCTTCGGATTCACCATGCCGCCATGGAGATATGCCGGGATGGCATTTGCCGCCGGCGTGCTGGATCTAATTGCCTCCTATTTTTATTACTCCGCTCTAAAATCCGGCGAAGCCTCCGAGGAGTTAGCCGTCATGGGAGGCTTTGCGCCCGTCGCCACGGCGCTTCTGGCCATCCCTTTTCTTCATCAACCCGCCGGAGACAGCCTGTTCGGCTTCGCGCTGATGACTCTCGGCGGCTTCGTGATGTTCTTCGCCGAGCGGCAACCGCTCAAGCAGATCCTGCCGAGGATTCTGATTGCGTCGACCGCCTTCGGGATGACCAATATTCTCCAGAAACTCACCTTTAATGCGACTAACTTCGTAAGTGGATACGTATTCTTCACGCTCGGAACCGCGCTCGGATCATTTGCCTTACTAATCCCTCCGTCCTGGCGCCATCAGATTCTCCGCGGGTCGGAAGTGGCAACACCAAAAAGCAAACTCTGGTACATGGTCAACCGTTTCATCGCGGGTGTCGGATCGTTTCTCGTGGTGTTCGCGGTCAGTCGTGCCAATCCCGCACTGGTCGAATCCATCTCCGGAGTCCGCTATATCGTGATCTTCCTCGGTGCATTCGCCATCACGCGACTGCGGCCATCGTGGTTCCGGGAGGACTTCCAACGTTGGGTTCTCGTAGCGAAATTGGTGGCGACCGGATTGGTCGTGGCCGGACTCGCGGTAGTGGGTCTCGACGGTGGCGAAACCTGACCAAACCCGCAAAGTGGGTCAATTCGGCCACGCTCCGGCGGTCCCACGGCGCTGGTGGAAATGACCCATTACCAGATATCCGGAGCGGTTTCACCTAATCCTAAACGCCAAGGTCTCCTCCCGCCAATAACTTAGCCGTGGCAGACGGATTGCTCCAATCTATAGGTCCGCAAGAGGAGACTCCGTCATGGCGACTACAGCGCTTAAGCGCCCCGTCGAATCCATTCAGACTCTGCCCGGCGACGACGTCCGGCAAATCATGTGGCGTTTTTCGGATCGAATGGATCTGCAGATGCTCGTGCAGTCGGCGCGCGCCGTGGCCCGCGGACCCATCGCCCGCCTGGTCGCTAACGGCGCCCGTAACACTCACGAGTGGACCGCCGAAAAGTCGCAACTGCTTCAGGAATTCGACTCCGCCGGCATCACCAGCATCTTCATGAACCCGGAGCACGGCGGCTACATCGAAGGTCCCAAGAATCTCGCCCTCGCGTTGACCGCCTTCGAACTCGCCTGGGTCGACGCCGGCGCTGCCACCGGTAGCCTCGCAGGCTGCCTCGCCCTCGCCCCGATTCACGAACGCGGCACCGAAGAGCAGCGCAACTACTATATGTCGCGATGCGTCCCGGGCGGCGACTCCGAACCTTGGCGCGGCGCCTTCTGCCTCACCGAACCACTTCCTTACGTCGGTGTCGAGACCGGACTCCTCGCCGGCCGCATCACCATCGCCGAATGGAACGAAGGCGAAGAGCCCATCCTCGATGTCGACAAGCGCGGCCGCTTCATCACCAACATGGGCTTCGCGAATTTCGTCACCGCCGCCGTCGACTCCGGCGACCCTCGCATCAAGGGCACCTGCATGGTCATCCTCGAAGAGACTGATCCCGGCCTCTTCGATCGCGGCACTCCGACCCGCAAACTCGTCCACCAGCTCTCGTCCACCTGCGATCCTGTCTTCCGCCTCCGCGTTCCGGCCAGCCGCATTGTTGGAGGTTACTCCGTCAAGAACGGAGTTATCATTCCGAACTACACTCATAGCGAAGTCATCGAGGCCGTGTTCCGCCGCACACGCGTCACCGTCGGACTTATGACTTCGGCCAAACTCCTCAGCGCCGTCGAACCGCTGATCCGCTATCAACGCGATCGCTTCCGCGGCAGCGGCGCCGTCCACCCCGGTTCACCGCGATACGAACTCGGCCTGCAGCAGAAGCAGGATGCGATCCATCGCTTAATTCAAGTCTGGTCCACCGGGGAAGCCAGCGCATCGCTCGGATTCACCGCCGCGCGCATGTTCGACGAACTCGATCCGATGGAGAAAGAGAAGGACCGTATCCTCGCCGAACGCGGCGTCGCCGGCGGCACGGCGGCATTCAAGGCCATTCGCCGCGTGCAGAAAGACGCCGTCGAGTATCTCGCGCTGAAGCGCGAATCGCCGGGCCGCCGCAATGAAGCACGGCTCGCCGAACTCGACGCCGACCCGCTGGTCAAATTCGTCCTGCTCGATTCGCTCGCCAACGTCTACTGCCCTGCCTGCAAACTCTGGAACACCGGCAACGGCGCCAACACCATGCGCGAAGCCGTCAGCCTGATGGGCGGCTACGGCATCACCGAGGACTGCCCCGGATTCCTCGGCCATAAGTGGATGGACTCGCAACTCGAAGCTACCTACGAAGGTCCCGAGGCCGTCCAGCGCCGTCAACTCTCCGTCACCATGGTGAACGAAGTGTTCCTCGCGCAATTCCGCGAATGGATCGGCGAACTGCGCGAGATCGCATCGCGGCGCCCCGGCACCGGAGCCTGCGCGCTCGCCACAGCCATGCAGATTTGGCTGTGGACGGCCGAGCATCTGCAAGTCGCGAAAGATGCCGAGGGCGATGTGCTCTATCACAGCACGCGACAGGGCGTGACGTTCCCGCTGGCCGATGCGCTGTGCTGGCTGCTCGCCACCCGGTCGCTGATTTTCGACGTGCTGGAACTCGAAGCGAAAGGCCCCGCCAACCCCGTTGTCGCCGAGGGTCTGGAAGGCACTCTGCAGTTCTTCACCGACCTCTGCCATGTGCAAACCTCGCGCGCTGCCGGCGAAGTCGGCCGTATCTGCGCTGAACTCGTATTCGGCTACAATCGCCATCCGTCCTGGGACGATCCGAATCACGCCGGCTGCTATCATACCGACGAACTCATCACGCTCGAAAGCCTGATCCCGGGCATGTCGAGCGTAGCCTTCGACGTAGTAGACGCCGACGGAGCGCATCCCTTCAAGGCCGGCCCCTGTGCGAAGTTTCATGGCGCCGATCAGTTTGCACGCCTCCGCACGAAACTCGACGGTTGCCTCACGGGATCGCAACTCGCCAAGGATCGCGCGGCCGAAGCGCTTACGAAAATCATGATACCGGCCGCTCTCGATTACCCGGCATAAGGAGTCGAAGATGACCGACCGACCTTGGATGGAAGTCGATATCGTTTGTGCTGGATTCGGTCCGGCAATGGGCGGGTTTCTTACCACCCTTGCACCGTGCCTGCAGGAGTTCGCGATTCCACCGCAGGTGCTGTGTTACGAGCGCGCCGACGGCGTCGGATTCGGGGTCTCCGGCGTCGTCACTCGCGCGCGCGGCATCCGCTCATCGTTCCCGAATCTCGATGTCTCGCAGATTCCAATGGCCACCACCGTCGCCACCGAGAACGTGCTCTACCTTCTCGATCCCACCGGCGCGAGCCGCCGCGGCGCATCGGTGAAGGCCCTCGACTTCGCCGTCCGTCACGCCTCGCCCGTCGGACTCCACGCCGTCGAATTGCCCTGGACTCCCGAATTCCTCCTCAAAACTGGCGGACTCGTCATGTCCATCGGCCAGTTCAATCAATGGGTGAGCGAGCAACTGATGATGACCGGCACCGTGCAGATCTGGCCGGGCATGCCCATCGCTGAACCGCTCATCGAAAACGAATCGGTGGTCGGTGTTCGGCTCGCGGATCAGGGCGGCATGCCGGGCATGGACATTCGCGCCAAACTGACCGTGGTCGGCGACGGACCTTTCGGCCCGGTCGGCCGCCGCATCGATGAAGTGCTCGGAACACCCCTTGGGTTCGAACGCAACGAGTGGGCCGTCGGCTCGAAGATGCTGATCGGGTTGCCCGAAGGCGTCGATCTCGCACCCGGCACCGTCTTTCACACGATGGGCTATCCCGAACCCGAGATCTTCGGATTCTTCTACGTCCATCCCGATCGCCTCGCTTCCGCTGGTATCTTCGTGCCGTCGTGGTTCGATAATCCCGTGCGCACCTCGTACCGCTACCTGCAGCACTTCATCCAGCATCCATACTTCGAAAGGTACGTGAAGGGCGGCCGGCTGCGCAGTTGGGGAGCGAAGTCGCTGATGGAATCGGGCAAACGCGGTGAGCCGTTCCTGGTGGGTCACGGCTACGCACGCATCGGCGAAGGTTCCGGCAGCACGAATGTGTTGACCGGGTCCGGCGTCGATGAAGCCTGGACCACCGGCATCCAACTCGCCGAAGCCGTCACCGAACTGCTCCGCGAAAAGGCGCCGTTTACCCGCAATAATCTCGAGCGGACATATGTCGCGCGGCGGCGTGCCAGTTGGGTGGAGGAGGAAGGCCGCATCGCCGAACACGCTCGCGATGGCTTTCAACACGGCTTCGTCACCGGGATGCTCGGCATGGGACTCGCGGGAGTTACCAAGGGCAACATCGTTGTCCATCAAAATGCAAAGCCGACTTTCTGCCGGCTGGGAACCGTCGAGGAGTATTTCGCCGATCGCATTCCGCGCGCTGAGATAGATGCTATCCGTGAGCAAGCGAATGCCGATGGAGTGCCGCTCCACGATCGTCTGATGGACCGTGCGGGATGGCCGCCGATTCCCTTCGACGGGCAGTTACTCGTCTCGCATCAGGACGCGCTGTTGATCGGCGGCAAGGTGCAGGCGACGCTAGGATTTGAGGATCACGTCGAGTTCCTGCGCCGCGAGTTATGCGAAGCGTGCCTCACGCAGGTATGCGTTGAGATCTGTTCAGGTGAAGCGATCGCGCCCAATAAAGACGGCGGTAACGTGCCGGACTTCGATCGTGAAAAATGCATCCACTGCGGCGCCTGTCTGTGGAATTGCGTCGAGCCCGTCGATGCAGCCGGGCACACCAATATCGCATTCCACGCCGGCGCCGGAGGTCTGCATTCGGCGGAAAACTGAGAGATGACAAATCCCTATCACGTTGTAGTCTGCGGCGGCATTGTGCCGGACCCGCTGCAGACGCTCGAACCCGTTACGGGTCCAAACGGTCCGGCGCTGAAGAACGAGATGATGCTGCCTGCCATTCTCGATCCGTGGGCGGCGCACGCGCTGTATGAAGCGGCGAATCTCGCGCGCAAAATCCCCGGCACGAGAGTCTGGCTGGTGAGTCTCGCACCGAAGGCCAAGCTTCAGCAGGTAATGATGACTATCGCCCAGCGGGTGCCGCTTGAGTTAGTTGCGCTCGATGGGCCGGGCGGCGGTTTCACCGACTCGACGGCTGTCGCGGCGGCCCTCGCGCAAGCTATCGAAGGCATCGCCGGACTCGACCGTTCGCGGCTGCTGCTATTCGGCGGCTGGGAATCCGCGTCGCGCGGCGCGGGATCTACGATGCAGATGGTGGGCGAGCGCCTCGGAGTTATTGAGCAATTTCAGGGCGTCGACGAACTGACGATCGGCGACGACGGATCGCTCCACATCCTCGAGCGGGTCGAGGGCGGCCGGCATCAGATCAGCATCTGCGACGGTCCTCCCGCGGTGCTCGGATGGGCCACTGGCAATCTCGGTGAGCCATCGAATAATCCGCAAGTCGGCATGCAGAACATGCGGACCATCATGCCGTCGCTGCAGAAAGCGAAACCAGTGCAACTGGCGTCGGGCGTGACCTTCGCCAGTGTCACGCTTCCGAAGCAGCAGCGCGACACGCGCATCGTGAAGGACATGCCCATTGAAGAAATCGCGCAGGAACTCGCAGCGTGGGTGAGGTCGTAATGGAAACCATACTCCTGCTGGTACACACAGAGCCCGATGGATCGCTGGCCAAAGCCGCGCTCGAAGCGCTCGACTTGGCGCGCGGGTTGGAGGGAACGCTCGTCTGCGGAATCGTCGGGCCCGCCGCATCGGGAGCGCACATCCGTGACTGCGGCGCCACTCGATTCCTAGCCGTCACGGGTGATGCGTTCGCACAATCTCGATACTCGACGGATGCCGCCGCAGCCCAAGCGCTCGTCCGAGCCTCTGGTGCGACCATCGTCATCGCGCCGCATACATCGCGGATGGCACGGTGTCTGCCCGGCGTCGCGCAGCGTGTTGGCGCGGCGATCGACACCCATATCGGCTCTATCGCTTCTGATTGGAAAGTTAGCCGGTGGCATTACCGGCAGCGGATGGAAGCCGTTCTCGAACGGACGCAGCGTCCATGGTTCCTGCTGGTGGAGGGCGGCGGTTCTCCGTACGCGGCCACTGATGACGTGCCCACGTTCGAGAACATTGCTGTTGAACTTCCGGCGCTTCGCACGCGAGTGGAAGGAACGCAATCGCCGAAGTCCGATCAGCAGACCATCCGCCCGGATGCGTCGTTGTTGTTTGTAGCGGGAGCAGGTTGGACTAAGAAGCAGAAAGACGGAGCCGCACATCCCGAGCGAGCAGCCGAGTTAATTTTGCGATTTATTACGGATGCGCAAGCTTCGCTGGGGTCGAGTAAGTCACTCGTGGATCTGAGTGGGGAGGGCCAGAGTGTGTTGCCGTTTCTTTCGCATCTCAATCAAGTCGGACAAACAGGAGCTACTCCGCGGCATCAGAAGGGACTCGCCACGTGTTGCCACGGCGAGGAGCCACACGTAGTCGGCTGGCGCTTCATTAAGGAGCGTCGCGCCGTTAATCTGGACGCAAATTGCGGTTGGGCGCGCGGCAAGACCGACGTGCTGTATGTCGCAGATGCGTTCCTAGTAGTGGAACGGCTCTCGCAACTTCTCGCAAATCAAGCGTGAATCCGACGGATTAACTGTACAGGCTGCGCCAAGTGGCGCGGCCTGGACTTACCGCAACTCGCTCGCAATCACACCCATGTAAGAATTCCCGAGCCGTGATACGCTTAACCCGTCATGATCAAGCGAATCCTGCTCAGCGCTGTCGTCGCGACTCTCGCCTGGGGTGCCGACATTTCCGGCAAATGGACCGGGCAAATGTCCGATAGTAACCGCGACGTGGTACTGCAACTCAAAGCGGACGGCGACCATATCGGCGGCTCAATGTCCGGCCCGAATGGCGAACCCCGTCCCATCTCGAAAGGAGAGTTGAAGGGCGACGACATTTCCCTCACCATCGATTCCGAGTGGGAAGGTCAACCCGTAAAACTCTACATCAAGGGCAAAGTGGCGGGCGATGAAATAAAGGCCACCATCTCGTCGGAAGGCGGCGAGTGGAGTGCCGATGTCGTGCTGAAGAAGTCAGCGAGTTAATTACAGCCGCGCGGGCGACATCCTTGGCAGAAGCAGGTGGATGAATGCCAGTGCGATCAGGTACATGCTGCCGGCCATGATGAACAGCGGCATGTAACTGCCGGTCCATTCGAGTATGAAGCCGGATGCGGTGGCCACCACCATTCCGCCGATCGCCCCAGCAGTGCCGCCGAAGCCGATCACGGATCCGACGGCCCGGCGCGGGAATGTGTCCGAGACGATTGTATACAGATTCGCCGACCATCCCTGATGCGCACCCGTCGCGATGCTCAATAGCAATACCGCCACCCATAACGATGAGGCGCGACTGGCAAACATTATCGGCACGACCGCCAGCGCACAGGTGAGCATCGCCGTCTTTCGCGCGTGGTTCACGGTCCAGCCATGTTTCAAGAGCGCCGACGACAACCATCCGCCGCCGACGCTGCCGACGTCCGCGGCCAGGTACACGATGATCAGGGGCGGCCCGATCTTGTCGAGGGTCAGACCGTATTTCGTATTCAGGAACTTCGGCAGCCAGAACAGGTAGAACCACCACACCGGATCGGTGAGGAACTTCCCGATTGCAAAAGCCCACGTCTGTTTCAGCGGCAGAATCGCGCGCCACGGAATCTGCTCGACCGACTCAGGAGGATCGCTTTCGATGTACGCGAGTTCGGCGGCGGACAACCGGGGGTGCTCACGCGGGCGGCGGTACATCAGGAGCCACGCCACCAGCCAGATGAATCCCAGCGCGCCCGTGAAGATGAACGACCAGCGCCAGCCATACCGCAGCGCGATGAACGGAACCACGGCCGGAGCCACAACGGCTCCGATATTGGCGCCCGCGTTGAAGATACCGGTAGCCAGCGCGCGCTCCGTTTTCGGAAACCATTCTGAGACCGTCTTGATGGCCGCGGGAAAATTGCCGGCCTCGCTCAATCCGAGCGCGAATCGTGCGGCCCCAAATCCAAAAGCCGAACTCGCCAATGCGTGCGCCATCGCAGCCAGACTCCACAACACGATCACCAGCGAGTATCCTCGCCGTGTTCCGAACCGGTCCATCATCCGGCCGGCGAACACTAACCCGAACGCATAGGCAGCCTGGAACGCGGTGATGATATAGCCGTATTCGACTTCAGTCCACTGAAACGTCCGCTGCAAATCCGGTGCAAGGATGCTGAAGATCTGCCGATCGATGTAATTGATCGTTGTCGCGAAGAACAGCAGAGCACACACGGTCCAGCGCAGGTTCGGAATCGGGCGATTGCTGAGAGCGGGAGAAGTTTGCGAAGACTGCAGAAGGCGCCACCTGATATTGTGATTTGTTCCGCTCCCAATTCTATATGAAGATCACCGACATCAGAGCTACTACCGTCACGGTCCCGCTGGAAGCTCCGCTCCGCCATGCCAACGGCTGCCACTGGGGACGATTTGTCCGCACGCTTGTCGAGGTCGAAACCGACAACGGCATCATAGGCCTCGGCGAGATGGGCGGCGGCGGCGAATCCGCCGAAGCGCAATTCCGCGCGATGAAGGGTTACCTGGTTGGGCACGAACCAGCGCGTCTGGAAGAGATGCGGTTTCTGATCGCGAACCCGACCGCGTCTCTGTATAACAACCGGACCCAGATTCTGGCTGCGCTCGAGTTCGCCTGCCTCGACATCCTGGGACAAGCCTGGGGCGTGCCCGTTTCGGAGATTCTCGGGGGCCGCCTGCGCGACCGTGTGCCGTTCGCGTCCTATTTGTTCTTCCGCTATGCGAATCCGAAGACGGGCGAAGGCGAAGTCCGAACCATCGACCAGGTGCTGGCCAACGCGCACGCGCTCAAGCGCAAGTACGGATTCACCACACACAAGGTGAAGGCCGGCGTCTTCCATCCCGATTACGAACTCGACGTGTACCGCGCCGTGGCCGCCGAGTTCCCCGACGACCGGATCCGATACGACTGCAACGCCGTATGGTCCACCGAGCAGGCGATTCGATTCGGCCAGGGCATCGAAGGGCTTCGCAACGACTATCTCGAGGATCCCGTGTACGGCATGCACGGGATGCGCCGTGTCCGCGAGATGGTGCGCGTGCCGCTGGCGACGAATACGGTGGTGGTAGGATTCGAGCAACTGGCCGCTAATATTCTCGACACGGCGGTGGATGTCATTCTGCTCGACACGACGTTTTGGGGCGGCATCCGGCCGTGCGTCAAGGCGGCTGGGGTGTGCGAGACCTTTCAGATCGGCGTGGCTGTGCACTCATCGGGCGAGTTAGGAGTGCAACTCGCGACGATGCTGCACCTCGGGGCAGTTATCCCGAATTTGTCGTTCGCGGCCGATGCTCATTACCACCATCTAACTGACGATGTTATCGAAGGCGGATTACTGCCCTACGAGAACGGAGCCATTGCCGTGCCTACCGGGCCGGGACTGGGAGTGAAGTTAGATCGGGACAAGGTGGCCGAGTATGCCGAGTTATACCGGCGTCTTGGGAATTACGCGTATGATCAGGATCCTTTGCGGCCGGGATGGGCGCCGATTATTCCGAATGACCGGTGGGCCGATCCGAATGATGATCGGGTTCCGCCAATACCGTACTGAGTTAGAGCACGTCGGCGAATCCGCGCTTTAACTGGCGGAAGAACAGGCCGCCGATGACGAAGACTACGAGCGCATAGGCTGCGAAGATTTCCAGCTCGGCGAAGTTCGGCCATTGCGGGCTGAGCAGGCGCTCGCGATACGCGCGCACCACGAAAGACAGCGGGTTGAGAGTGATCAGCCAGCGGAATTTCGCGGGCACCTGCTTTTCGGAAATGAAGATGGGAGTTACCCAGAACCAGAGCGTCAACACGACGGTGAGCACCTGCGCCGTGTCACGAATGTAGACGTGGAGACTGGAGACGATCCAGCCGAGACCTACGCCCAGCAGTCCCACTAGAAACATGTAGAGCGGCAGGAACAGGATCATCGGGCTCAGGTGGCCGGCGATGATCAGCACCGCACCCATCGCCAGAACCAAGGCGATCAAGTGGTGGATCAGCGACGACAGGAAAATCGAAACGGGCACTACTTCGGCCGGAAACATCGTCTTCGTGATCAGATTCGAATGATCGAGCAACGACGAGGCCGAGCGCTGCACTGTCTCCTGAAACAAGAGCCAGGGAAGAAAACCGCAGAACAGAAACAGCGGATAATTCTGGGTAAGACTGCCCTCCGGCAGCGGAATTCGGAGGCAAATCCGAAACACGAAAGTCCAACTCAGCAACAGCACCAACGGATGCACAACGCCCCAGAGCCAGCCTGCCGCCGACCCGACGAATCGCTGCTGGAAGTCGCGGCGGACCAGTTGATAGAGCAAAGCGCGCCGCTCTACCAGGTTGCGAACAAAGTGCGTCCCTGGAATGTACCGCATTCTGTAAGTTTCAGGCTAACATGCGTACGATGACCGAAGATCGCCAGCCCGTCCATGTCGTCTATGGAGGCGCACAACGCTTCAAGCCGGATACCATCGCGAAACTCGGGGCCATTGCGCGCGATGCGCTCGGCGCATACATTCCCGATGCGGCGGCGCTCTCGGCCATTACGGGGATGAACTCAGAGATTGCGGAGCAAATCTATCCACGCATCGCGGCGAAACTCGAGTCCGAACCGATCGAGGATTACCGGATCGACTTCGAGGACGGCTATGGATATCACAGCAGCGAGGAAGAGGATCGGGACGCGGCCGCGGCGGCGGATCACTTCCGGCACGCCCGGCTGCCGCCGTTCTGCGGAATTCGAATCAAGCCCCTCGCTGGGGCACCGGCCGATCGCGCCAGGCGCACGCTGGAACTGTTTCTGAGCCGGGCCGGGAAGTTGCCGCCGGGATTCGTGGTCACGCTGCCGAAAGTGACCCGCACTGCCGAGGTGACAGCGCTCGATGACCTGCTCCGTGATTTCGATGAGACGGCGCGCAATATCCGAATCGAGTTACTGATCGAGACTCCGCAAGCCATCGTCGATTCCCGCGGCGTCTGCCTGATTCCGGTGCTCATTCATGCAGCCGGCGGGCGATGCCGCGGTCTGCATTTCGGACCGTACGACTATACTTCGGCGCTCGGCATCATCAGTTTCCATCAAAGCCTGTCGCATCCTGCGTGCGATTTCGCGCGGCACATGATGCAAGTGGCGGCCGCGGGCACGGGAGTGTTCCTCTCCGACGGGCCCACTAAGACCATCCCGCTTCCGCCGGATCGCGCGCCTTCGGTTCCGGCGCAGCAGGCGCTGCGGATCCATTACGACGACGTCCGGCGGTCGCTGCATCACGGGTTCTATCAGGGTTGGGATCTGCATCCGGCACAACTCCCATCGCGCTACGCGGCGGTGTATGCGTTCTTCATCGAAGGACTGGAAGTCGCCGCCGGACGTTTGCGCAACTTCATCGAAGCTTCCGCGCAGGCGACTCTGCACGGCAGCACGTTCGACGATGCCGCATCGGGACAAGGGCTGGTGAACTTCTTCCTGCGCGGCCTCGCCTGCGGCGCGCTGGTGGAGTCGGATGTCGAGCGCGCGGGGTTGAGCGCCGCGGAACTGCGGATGCGATCTTTTGGTGCCATCGTGGACAGCCGCCAGCGCAAGTAAAATAGCTTGCATGATCCGATTGCTCGCCGCTGCGCTTACCTCGGCCGCCCTCTTCGCAGGGACGGCCAAACTGGATGGGGCCAAGATCCACTACACCGATTCGGGAAAGGGCAAGCAGGCGCTGATCCTGATTCACGGGTGGACTTGCGATGAAACATTCTGGAGCGCGAATGTTCCGGCGCTCGCCGAGCGGTATCGGGTAATCGCACTCGATCTACCAGGCCATGGGCAAAGCGACCCGGCGCCCGATTACTCGATGGAGCGATTCGCACGCGCGGTGAAAGCCGTCGCGGATAAAACGCATGTGAAGCGGTCGGTGCTGATCGGCCACAGCATGGGAGGCGCGGTTATGCTCGCGTTCGCGCGCCTGTATCCGGACGATGTGCGGGCTATCGTCGCCGTCGATGCGGCGTTTTTGGATGCAGCGACGGTCGCGAACATGAAAGGTTATGTCGCCAGCATCGGTGGAGAGAATGGCAAAGCCGTGCGTGCCAAGATGATCGACTCGATGTTCTCCGATGCCACGCCGGCCGAGGCTCGCGAGCACATCCGGCACACCATGATGGGCGCACCGGATTCGGTGGCGGCGGGCGCGATGGCCTCCATGTTTGCGCCTGATTTCTGGCACGCCGATCACATCGATGTCCCGATGCTCGAGATCGCGTCGGCCAAGAGCGCGTGGGCCACGGAGGCGTCTCTGCGTACGCGCTTCCCGAGAGCTGAACTGAAGCGCATTCCCGGCACCGGTCACTTCCTGATGATGGAGAAACCCGCCGAGTTCAACTCGATGCTGCTCGATTGGCTGGGAGCTTCGATTTCACGCGTGGTAGACCGACTGGATGAGCGCGCGTATGTAGCCAAAGGCGAACGCGAAGGCCTGACGGCCGCCGGTGTCGCCCTCGATTTTCGGGACATGGTCGGGCATTAGCATTCCGTCGTAGCCAACCGACTTATAAGCGCGGATGGCTTCGATCATGTCGACATCGCCATCGTCGGGGAACGTTTCCTGGAATTTCAGAAAATGCCCATGAATGTTCCGAAAATGCACATTGAAGATTTTCTTGCGGGAGCCGAACCGGTGGATTACATCAACGATCTCGCGGCGCGGGTCTTCGAGCATTTCTGAAACAGTGCCCTGGCAGAAGTTGAGCCCGTGATAGGGGCTCTCTTCGATGGAGAGGAAGCGCTCGAGTCCGGCGACGCTGCCGAGGACGCGGTCGACGCCGCGGAAGCCCTGCGGGCGCGGCATGCCGGGATCGTGCGGGTGGCAGGCCATGCGGATCTTGTACTCGTTGGCGACGGGGATGACGCGCTTCAGGAAATAGGTGATGCGGTCCCACATCATTTCGGCGGTGACCTTGCCGGCTTCGGTGAGCGGCGGCTCCTGCTTCAAGGTTGCGTAGTCGAACGTGCTGATGCGCGATCCGCCGCGGCCCGGGGTGGGTTCGTTTCGCACGACGCCGAGGATGGTCATGTTGTACTTTAGCGCGGGGATGCCCGCGGCGGCGGCGTTGCGGATCATTTGACAGACCTGATCGATCTGGCGGTCGCGCTCAGGGCTGCGGCCGAGCATGATATCGGGCATCTCTGCCTTGGTGATGTAGGACGAACTCATCGGCAGCGGAACCATGACGAGTTTGATGCCGAACGAATCGACGTGCTCGCGGAGGCGGGTGAGTCCTTCGATCGACCATTTCTCGTCGAGCGTGCGCGAGGGGAGATCGGAGCACATGTGGGTGATGCCGAGGGCCGCGAACGTGCGCAGTGCGTCGTCGGTGGGCGCGTGCTGGGTGCCGAGTTTCATGTGCGGCGGTTCGTTGGATTCCTTCGTGTCGGCGGCGTGGCCTGTCACTTGTGCAAGCGCGGCAGTGCCGATGAATTGGCGGCGGTTCATGATCTGAACATCCTATCGAAGTCTCTTGGCACTGCGGGTGTTGGGTGCCGGCGGCTTGCGCTCACCGTGCTGGCCGTTGGGGTGGGGACGGCGAAGACCCGGGATCTTTCACGCGCGATCAGGCCGCTGCCATGGCCCGCTGGCGGCGGCGTTCCTGGCGGGACACGTGCTTCCGCTGTTGGGCGGCCGCCGGTTTGGGTTCGTTTTGTACAGGGGCGGGTGCGGGGGCGGCGGCGGGCGTGCGGAACGCTTCAAGCCGCTGTTTCAGCCAGACTTGTGCGTCATTGGCTTCGTTTCGTTTTTCGCGCGAGCGGGCGTGCGTGAGTTCGCGATGAGCGCGGTAGTACGATTTCTCGGCCGCAGTGGCCCAGCGGTTCAGAGTGGTGAGCGCGTTGGGGCCGAGATGCGCGAGGATCCGGCAGTTTGGGTTCGTTTCGTCAGATTCGGCAGCAGCGGCGATCTGGTCGAGGGCAAGAGCTTCGAGGGTACGTGCGCGGTCGAGACGCCAGCGGGACTGCGCGAGTTGATCGACGAGAAATTCTTCGTGGGTGGTGGTGGGATTGAATTCGGAATTGTAGCTTTCGAGCAGGCGATCGAAGGCGGATTGGTCCTCATGACGGAGGACGGGATTCGCGAAGCTGTTCATTTCGTCTTCAGCGTAGCGGGGGTGCGTGCGAGCGGCGGGGGTTCAGCGGGATGCGTTGGGCTGTAGGTGGTTGTGGGATAGAGAGTTAGATATGGGGAGATTTATTTTCCCAACTTGTGACCGTCTGTTTCACGGAATTTGGCGTAGCTCTCGGTGGCTTTGGCGATCGCCGGATCCTTTGCCGGCAGGACGCTTTCGAGGATTCCGATGGCCTGGCGGTAGCCGGCATCGGCGTCCCTGCGGCGATCGGTGTTCTCGTAGAATTGGGCGCGGGCGAGGATGGCACGGCCGGTACGCGGGTTCGTGGGCAGCTTCGCGATCATGTCGTCCACGCCGGTGCGGAAGAGACCGTCCGCTTCGCGCGTTTTGCCGTGTGCCGCATACAGCCGGGCGAGATAGACCTTCGTCTCGGCGGTGTCGAAATTATGCTCGCCCTGAACGCGCATTTTGATGGCGATGCTCTGCTGGTACAGTTTCTCCGCCTCGGGTATGCGGCCTTCGGCGGCGATGGTACGAGCCAGGTTGTTCAGGACGCGCCCGACCTGGGGGCTATTTTCACCGAAAACCTTCAGCCGAATTTCGTAGGAGTCGCGATAGAGGTTCTCGGCTTCGGGGAAGCGCTGTTGCGCCTCGACAGCCGAGGCCAGATTATTCAGGTCGATGGCGACGGTCGGGTGATTGGGGCCGAGGCGCTTACGATCCAGTTCGAGAATCGTCTTATACAAGTCCTCCGACTCCTGTGGTTTGCCTTCGTCGATCAGAACACTGGCTAACTCAGCGAGCGAACTGACGACAGGTTGGCTATTTGGGCCGAATAACTTCCGGCGCATTTCGAGAGCTTCACGAGTTAGCTGTTCGGACTGCCGATAATTCCCTCGGGCGGCCAGAATAGTGCCGAGTTGCTGGATGGAGTTAGCCAGCCAGGGATGCCCGCCGGGGTAGGTTTTGCGGCGAATGGCGAGGGCGCGGCGAGTGAGATCCTCGGCTGCACCGAGATCGCCGCGGCGGCGGTTCAGAATGGAGTAGTTATGGAGGACCGTGGATATCTCGATGCTCTCGGGACCTTTGGTGCGCTCCAGGATCTGGATAGCTTCGCGATATAAGTCGCCGGCCTGCTCGAACTGATTGGAATCGGCCAGGATGAGGGCGAGTCCGTTGATGGCGTCGGCGGTTCGCGCGTCGCCGTTGCCCAGGCGGTCGCGGTAGATACGGACGGCTGCATCGGCGTCCTTGCGGGCCTCGGGATAGTGGCCTAACAAGCGCTGCACATCGCCGAGCGCGAGATAGACTTCGCCCGCTTCGAAACTGGATTCACCGTTGACGCGCTTCCGTTTGTCGAGGCTGGCCTGCAGCATGGCCAGGGCATCCTGGTACGAACCGAGGCTGCGATAGACGGTGCCGATGGTGTATTCCAACTGCGACTGGATGCCAGGTTCGCCGCTCAACTCCAGACTGGCGCGGCGCTTGCCGTCTTCGAGGACTTCGCGGACCGTCGGGACTCGTCCTGGCGACTGCTCCGGGTCGTTCCCGCGAAAGATGTCGACAAGGAATTGCGAAACTCGCCGGGAGGTTTCGGCCTCGCGCTGGATACGCCGGGCCTGGATGAACATGCCGATGCTGGATGCCAGAACGACGAACAGCAAGACGACGGAGAATACCGCCGCGGCGCGATGCCGCATCACGAGTTTTTGCAGGTGATAAAGCGTGCTGGGGGGCCGCGCGATGATCGGCTGATCGGAGAGGAAACGGCGAATGTCTTCCGCCAGCGCGGCGACGCTCTGATACCGCCGCGTGGGACTCTTCTCGAGGGCGGTAAAGACGATGGTCTTGAGATCGGGATCGATTTTGCCGGACTTCGTCAGGCTGGTGGTGAGCGGCTTCGGGGGATCCTCGCAGATGATGCGTGCGGCCTCCGGCATGGGGATGCGGGCGACCTCGCAGGGCACGCGTCCCGAGATCATCCAGTAGAGAATGACGCCGAGCGAGTAGATGTCGGTGCGGAGGTCGATCTCGTCTGGATTTCCGCGCACCTGTTCGGGACTCATGAAGAGCGTGGTGCCGACGATGCTGGTGCTGAGCGACATGTCGGCGCCGTCCTCGCCGGGGTCGGTGATGCGGGCGAGGCCGAAGTCGAGGACTTTGATTTCGTTCACGTCCTCAAAGGTGGTGAGCGTGGCGCTGGTGACTTCCTTGTCGGAGACGAGGACGTTTGACGGCTTGAGATCGCGGTGGATGACGCCGCGCTGATGGGCGTAATTGACAGCGGCGGCGATGCGGAGAAAGATGGCGAGGCGGACGCGAATGGGATCGCCGCCGGTGGGTTGGTCGCGGAGGTAGGCGTCCAGGTTCTGGCCGTTCACCAGTTCCATGGAGAAGTAGTATTGGCCGGAGGCGGTGGTGCCCGATTCGTAAATGGAGGCGATACCGGGATGTTTGAGCCGGGCGAGCGCCTGGATTTCGCGTTGGAACAAGCGTTCCGCGCGTTCGCCGGCGAGAGGGCCGCCGCGAATGATTTTCAGCGCGACGCGGCGGCGGGGGCTCTGCTGCTCGGCTTCGTACACGACACCCATGCCGCCTTCGCCGATTTTGCGGATGACGCGGTAGTTTTCGAGCGGGATGGCGGCTTCGACGGGCACGGAGGAGAGATCGAACGCGTCGGTGGTCTCGTCCCCGACACCGGGACGGAGGGCGGGATCGGTCTCGGTAAGAGGATTCTGTTCCGCGCTCATGGACTCACCCGTTCCTACGCGGCAACGGCGCTGACGTGCTGTTGGAACCGCGACGCTTCAGTTCCCCCGATTATCGCATGCCGTCCATGTTTAGCCATCCTGCAGAGACGCCCCGATTACAGGTAAGCTCGACGTTAGTGCCGGAATCGGTTCACAAACATCGCCCACCGCCGCAGGCCATCGATCCGCATCCGCATCGCGCGGCGTTACGGTCCATCGCGACGGTAGAGGCGTTGAAGGGAGCGGCCGCGCTGACAGCAGGGCTAGGTCTGTTGCTGCTGTTGCACAAGGATGCTGCGGAACTGGCGGAGCACTTGCTGTCGGCTTTGCATCTGAGTCCGGAGGGCCACTTCTCGCGGGCGCTGGTGCATGCGGCCGACACGGTGACGGATGCGAAACTGTGGGCGATCGCGGCGGCGTCGGTGATCTATTCGACGGTGCGATTCGTGGAGGCGTATGGGTTGTGGAACGCGCGGGTGTGGGCCGAATGGTTCGCGCTGCTATCGGGCGCCATTTACCTGCCGTGGGAGATTTACGAGATTCTGGTGCATCCGGGGCCGCTTCGGTGGGGACTGTTTCTGACGAATCTGGCGATTGTGGTTTTTATGTTGTGGGTTCGGATTGAGGCTTCGCGTCCGGTGCCGGATTGAGTTGGGGTGGGGGGTTTCGAGTTGCTGGACGACCAGGCCGGGAATCATCCGGAAGTGGCGCGGATTCCCGGTCACCACTGCGTATCCGAGATGTATCGCAGTCGCTCGGATCAGCAGATCCTGAAACGGAATCTTGATGCCCGGCGCTGTTGTTCGCCGTCGATCCGGCCGGCCAGGAATGCCGCTTGGTGCGTAAACGGATAGACGGGGACATCACTCAATAACTCCAGAATTAACGCCTCTCTTTCGGCGCGGCGTTGTGGTGTGTCGGCGCGATGAATCCCATGTACTAACTCGACCAACGCGACAGCAGAAAGCGCACTCTCCTGGTCACCTTGCGCGTCGATAACCTCTTTCAGCAATTGCGCAACAGTCTACCCTTGCGCTCGGCGGCGATCAGAACGCTGGAATCCAGGATCAATCCCATCGCGAGGCGTCCAGCGACTCCCGACGGCTCTCGATGATCTCTTCCAGGTCCCTACCGAACGAGTCATCCAAGATCGCTGTAGACCCATGTGCCTCGGCCAGAGCAAGGCACTGGGAAAGCATTCTACCGGGACCTTTCACGGGCTTAATCACGGCGACGGGCCGGTGATTCTGCTCGACCACTACCTCGGCACCTTGCCTTAGTTTCTCGAGCACCAACGCGAAGTCCCTGACCACTTCCGCTTCTGTCATGTGGACTCGCTCCATGTCTTCGCTGATAGCCGTTCAAGAGTCGCTCACGCCTCGAGACGGCCGCGGCGGATCAGCTTTTCCATGACGTCGCAGAAGGTGTGGATCTCCCCGAGGCTGGTGTAGACGTTGGGGGTGATGCGTAGTCCGGCGGCTGGGTCCGGCTGCACGAAAAAGGTGGCAAGGAGCATGAAGTTCCTTGTCACTACAATCTGGAGCAGTACCTCGATGAATACATCGCCGCCGCCGGCATCGTGGGAGATCCCGACACGCCTTTGTTCCTGACGGCGGCCGGCAAGACCGGCGAGCTCACGGGCAAGGAAATGTGGCAGCAGGACGCCTATCGGATGATCCAGCGGCGGATGCGCGGCACCGGCATCGAGACGCGGATCGGAAACCATACCTTCCGGGCGACCGGCATCACCGCGCACTACGAAGCTTTACGACCGGCGACAGGATGAGATTTCGCTCGACGAGGTCAAGCGCATCGTGATCTGACGATCCGGCATCTTTAGGTCCGCTTTGCTTGATGCCGGTCCGAGAGAAACTCATTCAACCGCTCCGTCAGTTTGTTGGGTTTCTTGAGTTCGCATGCCCACACCGTCAGCACCGCCCAATCCATCCGCTTCAGCTCTCGTCTGGCGCGGCGGTCACGCGCCACGTTGGAAACAAACTTCGCTTGCCAGAATTCCTCGCACGTCTTTGGCGACGTAGAATAACGGCATTTCGGGTGACGATGCCAGAAGCATCCATGCACGAAGATGACTCTGCGTCGCGAAGGGAAAACCAGATCCGGGCAGCCGGGCAGTGCCTTGACGTGCAGCCGGTAGCGATACCCGAGACGATGCACGATTCCGCGGACGCCCATTTCGGGACTTGTGTCCTTAGAATGGACCGCCGCCAGAATAAGTAAGCGTTTCTCCTGATCGACGTGGTCAACCACGCGCTGACCTCACAAGAAGCCCGATTTATCTGCTAGGGGCGCTGCTCCGCAGCGTCCTGGGGAAACTGATTGTCGCACGGATTGCCGCCGCGCTTTTCAGATCATGTGTGACACATTGTCCGTAGATGTTTTGTCGTCATCAAGCGTGAAATGGACCGTAATGCCGGAGTCTCTGCTTCCCTTAGGCGGCGCAATCAGATCACGACGCGAGCAGCTTGGGTTGTCCCAAGAAAAGCTGGCTGAACGGTGTGGCTTTGACCGCACTTATATCAGCATGCTTGAGCGGGGCAAGCGGAATCCAGTCGGCCCATTCCAACTTCCACTCCTTGCGCGCCAGACGCTCTTCCAGTTCCTGACGCAACAGTAGCGCCAAGAACGAGCAGAACACGTGCCCGCGAATCGTTTCGTCGCACTTGTGAAAGATCGGCCGGGTATCCAACAGCGATTTCATCGAGCGGAAGACATCCTCCACCATCCACAGTTGCTTCTACTTCAGCGCTACCTCGCGCGCCGGGAGATCCGTATTTGTCGTCAGCACCCACTTGCCGTCGTAGCGCGCTTCCTCCCGGATTTTGTCCTCGTCAACGGCGAGCTGTTTGCCTCCCGTACGTAGGTATTTGCGATACCCTTTATTGCTCACCAGCGACTTGTCTCCCTTGCCCAACGCGTCGCGCAGCGAGGCCACCACGGCTTCGCGGTCGTGGCCGTCCTTCTTGGCTTGATCCTCGTTCACGCACACCCCATACCGGCGCGCATCCTCGACCCACACTTCTTTCACCTTCAGCGGCAAGGGATCGTCGCGGTCGTCACTCTTGGGATGCACTTCCGCATAGCGGCCGGCGCGCGCCACCACCGCCTTGGCTTCCGTCGAACTCCTCATGCGCACCCCCAGGATGTATTGCCACTTCCGCAGCTCCACTTCCGCCAAGGTCTCTGCGCTGATCATCCCCCGGTCGGCAACAATGCAGACCGATCCGATTCCGAACCGGCTCTTCAACCGACCCACGATGGGAACCAGACCCTTCACGTCGGCTGTGTTGCCCGGCCAGAGTTCACTGCAGACTGGATTGCCGTTCTGGTCCAGCACTATGCCCACCACCATCTGCTTCAGATCGGGACGATGATCTTTCGAGTGCCCGCGCCGGCCGATGGTCTTGCCTCCTTCGCCCTCGAAGTAGATCGACGTGGTGTCGAAAAACACGATGTCCAAATCGGAAAACAGATCCCGACGCCGTGCGAACAACTCTTCCTCGATAAGATCCTTGTTGGTGCGGGGAGCGAAAGGCGTAGCGCCGTCCTGCTGGGCTTTCGGAAGGACCTCTCCCAGCCAGGCCATGGCCCGGTAGAGTTGGTGTAAGTCCAGACTACCGGCGCCTTCGATGGCGTAGTCATCCTTCCACTTCTCGGCGGCACGGTCGCTGCCGGGCGCGAAGAGGTGATGCAGAACAGTCAGGAAGATGGCCCGCTCGACGGAAAACTCAAAGCGCCGGCCTTCGAGTAAGGCCGTCAGGACTTGGTCGATCGAGGAGGCCTGCCAGAGTCGTTGGAAGATCAGGGCCGGTCCGACCCTGGCGCTGCGCGTGGTGATGCCGTCGCCGCGTGCATGGGCACCAAGAACTGCGAGTTTTTCCGAGAACCGTCCCAGCGACTGGATCAGCGAGTCGAGCCGGCCGCTCGCCAGCAACTCATCGAGGCGGCCGAGGCGAAGCAGGACGCGCTGCTTGACCTTTCCGTCCACCCAGTGATTATCCACGATGAGCAGATACTTTATGCGCAAGCGGCTTATGAACCGCCTTCCCAACGATCTCGGCGGCATTCAACAATGAGGTAGTCAGTTCGTCTGCGAGACAGCCAGCGGCTTCCAATGATGCGGCAACAGTTCGTCCAGTCGGCTCACCGAGTGTGCAGCAATGCGCCCCAGCAGATCGCGAACCAGGCGAACCGGCCACTTGAGCAAACAACTGCCGCTACACCGCGAGAAGATGCGCGCGCGATGCGGCTTCGGTCCCACTGCCCGTCGACGGCGAAGCGCAGTAACCGCTCTCCCGCCGGCACGGCCGTGCTATAACGGATGAACGCGTGAGCAGTAATGGCCCCAGACTCTCCAAGCCGGTTCGAAGTGCGTTCGTCTGTGTCGCGATTACCGCCCTCACGCTGTCGATTCTGGGCCTGCTGGCGCAGACGCGTTTTGCGCAGATCGTGCATCTGAAGACGCTGGATCTGCACTTCCTGTTTCGGGGTACGCGAGCCACCCCGAACGTCGTGCTGGTGGTGATTGACCAGAAGTCTTACGACGCGATTCCGGACGTTCAATTGTTCTGGCATCCGTATTACGCGGAGGTGATTCGGGCCGCGGCGGCCGGCGGGGCGAAGGTGCTGGGTCTCGACATCGCGTTCGCGGTGCCGGTGGCGAAGTGGCAGCCCGGATTCGATGAGACCCTTGCCGCCGCCGTTGCCGAGACCGCTCCCGTGATGCCGGTGGTGTGCGGATATGCTCCATCGTTCACGGGCCGGCAGAAGGATTGGCCCGTACCGGTGAACATCCTGGCATCGGCTTTAGGGCTTTCGGCGTTCGTGAACCTCACGATCGACCCGGATGATTTTGTACGGGAACAGGAGTTATTCGCAACCGAGCAGGAGGGTGGCGAAACCGTGCTGCGGCGGAGCCTCGCACTGAGGGTGGCAGAGAAATTCACCGGCTCGGATGCGGTGTATGGTCAGGGGTCCCTGACTCTAAACGGTGTTCGCGTGCCGATGGAAGAGCGGCGCATGCGGATCAACTACGCGGGCCCGCCGGGGACGTTTCCGCGAATCTCCTTCTCGGATTTTCTCGCGGCTGCCCGTGCCGGCGACCGGCGGAAGATCGAGAACTGGGTGAAAGGCGCGGCTGTTCTGGTGGGAGTGGACGCGGTTTCGGACCGGCATCCCACGCCGTTCTTTACGCGATTTCAGGGGGAACGCTGGTCGAGCGCGGGTGTTGAGATCCATGCCAATACGGTGCATACTCTGCTCACGCACGAATTCCTGCCCGATTTGCCGCGTCCTGTACAGATCGGCATGGTGGCGAGTGCCGCTTTGATCGCTTCCGCTCTCCTGGTCTTCCTTCCGTTTTCACGAGCCGCCATTTACTTGCTGGCGGTGATGATCGTTACCGGCTTCATTTCGCAGACTGCCTTTAACCACGACGTGCTATTTCCTTCCGGAGCGATTCAACTCAGCAGTTTGATCTGTGTCCCGTTTGCGCTCAGCTACCGCTTTCTTACGGCGGAGAAGCGGGGCAACCTCTTCCACCAGGCCGTGCGGGTGTTTGTGGGCAAGCAAGTGGCGGCGAGTCTAGAGAGTGCCCAGAAGATCACGTTGTCGGGAAGACGCGAGGTGGTTACGGTCCTGTTCTCAGACATCAGAGGGTTTACCGCGTTCTGCGAAACGAAGGACCCGGCGGTGATCGTCGAGTTATTGAACAACTACTTCGCTGTCATGGTGCGGATCATTCTTCAACATGGAGGCCACGTCAACAAGTTCATCGGCGACGGCATTCTCGCTATCTTTTCGGAGTCCGATACTGTTCCGGGGAAGCATAGCGACCGGGCCGTACGATGCGGTGCCGCAATGGTTCAGGCGAAGACGGCATTTCAGACGGGAGCCGGCATCCATACCGGCCCGGTTGTGTTGGGCAACATCGGCTCGAGCGAGAAGATCGAGTATACGGCGTTGGGCAACACCGTCAACCTGGCCTCGCGAATCGAGAGCTTGAACAAGGAATTGAAGCAGTGCCTGTTGTTTAGCGAAAACACCAGGGAGGATATGGAAGATCCGTCGGCGGCAGTCCTGGTGTCGTCGGTGCAAGTGCGGGGACGAACCCTGCCGCTCAATGTCTACACGGTTCCGCTAAGTGCTCCCGCGGTCACGGCAGACGAAACACCCCGAATGGAGAATGTTTGATACCCCCCGAAGAACTCGCGCAGATTCCCGCCGCTCAGGTGATGCGCCGTTTCCATTATGACCGCCGATTGATTCCGAACGAATTTGTCGCCGAGACGGATGCCCGTTCGCGCGATCTGGCGTCGGCGGTTCGGGAAACGGGGCTCTCGATGGGGTATCCCGCATGGAACCTGCTCTATTATTCGTTGCTGTGCAGCGTCAGCCGTCCGGATCCGGTGGTGGTGGAGACGGGGACGAATCTGGGATTCTCCACCATTCTGATGGCGCAGGCGCTCACGGATGCGGGCAGGGGTGGCCGGGTGCTGACGGTGGATATCGACGGCGCCGTGGTCCGGCAGGCCGAGGAGAATGCCGGGAAGGCGGGCGTGCGCGAGTCGATTACGTTTTCAATCGACGATAGCGTGCGATTCCTGGAGCGTTTGGCTGCTGAAGGTGCGCGCGTCGATTTTGCGTTTGTGGACGGAGGGCACTCCGAGGCGCGGGTGATGGCGGAGTTTGAGATTCTGCATCCGCTGCTGGTGGCATCGGCAGGCAAGGCCTACTTCGACAACACGAGCAGCGGTGGAGTGGCGGCGGCGCTGCGCCGGATTCGGGAGCGGTTCGGTGGGAATCTGGTGGAATTTGGGAATTGCTCGTGGTGTCCGCCGGGTGCCGCGCTGTGGCAGGGGTGACGGCGCGACCTACGGCGTTGGGATGCGGAGCGCTGCAACAGGCGCCGGCACTTCGTTGTGCGGAACATACACCAACTCGCCGCGATGCACGGAGTGAATGACTCCCTGAAACAGCGCATGGGTGGGAGCGAGCAGCGCGTCGATTTCGCGACGGGCGGCTTCGTCGTGGTATTCGAGATAGATTATCCGAATGCACGGCAGCCTCATTGCCAGCGCACGCAGAATCGGGACTTCGCTCCCCTCGGCGTCGAGTTTGAGGATGTCGATCGAGCCGGGAGCGAGGCTGTCCAACAGCGCCGCGGCCTCGCGGAGTTCCACGACCACGCTCAAGGTGGAATTCAGAGAGCTGCTGCCGAGTGAATTGGTGGAGCGGTCGATGGATCCGATGTACAACTCGGAACGTGTATCGCGGTCGCCTAAGCCGACGTTGAACGCGGAGACGGAGGGAAGATCGGCGGTATTCATCTGCAGCACGCGATAACTCTCGGGATCGGGTTCGAAGGCGAATACGCGTGCTTGTGGATAGTTCAGGGCGAAATAGACTGCCGATGCTCCGATATTCGCGCCGGCGTCGATGATGGTCCGGACGCCTCCGAGAAACGGCAGGAGCGGATAGCTTCTGCCGGTGAGAACCTGAGTGGTGACGATCTCGCCGATGGGAGTCGCGAACAGATAGAACTTCCGCCGGCGGCCCGCACACTCGATTTCGCGTGCCGCGGGACTCATGCCGAAAGGTACGGCTTCAGCGGTCCGATCCAAGAGAGCGAGGCGATTTCGGGCCGCTGGCTAACTTCGCAGATGTCGTGTGGATGGTCCTCGAAGAGGTAGAACGCGGAGTATCGTGTCCCGCTCTGGTTCGACGAGATGGAATCGTAGTGGCGGATCTTTTCTTCGCGCGCGCGTCTATCGTCGTGGATAAGGCAATCGTGCAAAATCACTGGTGATTGAAGGAATGCGATCCGGCTACTCAGACCATCCATCATGTGATGCACCGCGTTCTCCGGTCCGTCGCGATAGATCAGTCCGGGCCGGTTACGGAACAGGCGCAGGTTGAAGTCGGGATAATGCCAGGGTGAAAGCACGAACTGATTGCCGCCGGTACGCCAGAGGCGTGGAAAACAGAATCCGTCGACGTCTTGCCGGCGAAGCCATTCGTCGAGATTTTCGCCGAAGCCGTGGGGGAGACGCTCGTCGGTATCCATGCTGAAAATCCAGTCGCCCCGGGCGGCCTGGAGGTACACGTTGCGTTGGGTGCTGTAATTACCGGGCCAGGGGTGCGCGATGTAAACGGCTTTGGGACATCCCGAGGCGACGGATCGAACGGCCTCGCCCGGACCGCCGTCCACGACGATGATTTCGTCGGCAAACTCCATGTCGGTCAGGCATTGCTCGAGTAATTCCGGCGCATCCTGTGTAATGATGCAACCACTCACGCGGACTGCCGTCATGCCCCTCCAGCGGAGCGCGCCCGCTCCTGCATGATGGTAAACCGCTTGCCGGCAATGGCGAGATTGTCGAGGATGTCTTCCGGGATCTCGTCCATGTCGTCTTGGTCCTCGGCCAGTTGCACTTTGCCGTACCCTAAATGAGTGTCGGTGTCGCGGAGCCTGGCTGACAGGAACACAGCCACGGCACGGTAGAACCTTCCGGCAAAACCAGGTTCATCGATGAGGCGCATGTGGACTTCACTCTTCGGGATTTCGAGTACCCACGAATCTTCGTCCGCGACCACAGTGGCCGAAGGAGGGCGCGCATCGACGAACGACATCTCACCGACAATGTCGCCCGCCAGCAGACGGGCGACGCGTTGATTGTTGCGGCCTATCTGTACGGCAAACGAACCGCTCAGGACGATGAAGATCGATTCCAACGGCTGCCGCTCGACGACGATGTGCGTCCCGGCCGGGACGCCGCGCTTATGGCCCGCCCGGAGCGTCCACTCCAGGTCCGAATCGTCCAGAATTCCTAACAGGATCAGAGACTTTCTCACTCACCCTCCTCTTGTGCTATGCGCGTGCGATCGACCCAGCTACGTGAGCTGCCGTTTCGCGAGTTCCGCGAAGGGTCCGGGCTGCTCCATTAGTTCCGCGTAGGTTCCGGTCTGGACCAGATTGCCATTTTCGATGACGAAGATCCGGTCCGCATTCATGATAGTCGTCAGGCGATGGGCGATCACCACTCGCGTCGACTTCAGTTGCTCGAGGCTGCGGCTGACGATGGACTGCGTGTGATTGTCCAGCGCGCTGGTGGCTTCGTCGAACAGCAGAATGCGAGGCTTGCCGACAATGGCCCGGGCAATCATCAGCCGCTGCCGCTGCCCGCCGGACAATCCCGCGCCGCCGTCGCCGATGATGGTGTGCATGCCCATCGGCATCGCCTCCAGATCCTTTTGGAATCCGGCCAGCTTCGCCGCCTCCCAGGCCTCGTCGATGGTGTACGGCGCCGAGCAGACGATATTGTTGTAGATGTCGCCGCTGAATACGGTCGAGTTCTGCATGACGACGCCCATCTGCTGCCGCACGCTCTGAATGTCGAGGCTCGACAACTCCTGACCGTCAACGTAGACCGTCCCCGATTCCGGTGTTTCGAAACCGAGCAGCAGGCGGAAGACAGTCGACTTGCCGGATCCCGAAGGACCCACGAAGGCCACGAATTCGCCGGGTCTGATTCGAACCGAAATGTCCTTCAACACCAGCGGGCCGTCCTCTTTGTACCGGAAGCACACGTGGCTGATCTCGATGCTTCCGGACAACTCGCCCGCCATCGGCTTGGAGGAATCGTTTTCGGGCAGCGCGGTGAGAATCGGCTTGGCGCGCTCGTACATGGGAATGATGGCCAGCAGCGTGATAAAGACCGAGGTCAACTGCAGCATGGAGCCTACGAATTGTCCGTAGGCGGCATTGAATGCCAGGAACTCGCCGGTAGTCAGCGGCGTTGCGCCAGGCTTCGACATCATGAAGGCCATCATGTAGAAGATCGCGATGGAACTAGCCAGCGGGAACACGCTGTTGAATACCGTGAGCCAGTTACTGGCCTTGCGTGCACGCAGGGAGAGCAGTTTCGATCGTCCGAACGCGGCTGCCCACGAGACGAATGCGCGATTCTCCGTGCCGGACACGCGGAATTTCGCGATGCCCATGATGAACTGGAGCACCATGCCCGTGATTTTGCCGCGGAGTTCCGTGATCTCGCGCTGCCCTTTCAATTGGATCCAGGAACAGATGACGGTGACCAGCAGGGCCACGATAGTGAGTCCGGTAGCCAGTATCGCCATACGCGGGCTGTAGTAGAACAGCAGGGCGAAATTGAAAACCGAGAAGATGCCTGAGAAGATCGACGACATCGCGGACCCGGTCAGGATCTGGCGCATGGTGGTGACGGCCAGTCCGCGCATAGCGAGATCGCCCGCTGTGAACTGCCGGAAAAACGGAACGGGGAGGCCCAGCAGGCGGTCCCAGACGGCGGCTTGCACCGACGCCTCCATCTTCCCCTCCAGCCGCAGGACGGCGAATCCGCGCGTGAGTCCGAACATTACGGATGCCAGGGAGGCCGAGCCGAGGAAAACGGCCATTTCGAGGAGTCTCTGCCGTTGGGCTCCCGGGATGATCGTGTCGAAGATGGTCCCCGTCAGAATGGGAGTCGCCATTCCGAGAAGACCGCTCAGAATGCCCATTGCAAGAATGAGGAACGCATCCCGCCAGGAGCCGAACAGGCCAAACAAAAGCAGGTCTTTCACCTTCACCGCTTTGGGTGGAAATGGGCGATAGAACGTGTACGCGAACGGCTCCAGACCGGTCAGGAACTCCTCATCCACGCGGAGCCGAGCCCCCTCCACTGGATCGTACGCGTCATAGCCACGGCCCTTTTTCGGGAGCATAGCGAAGGGCTGTTTGTCGGATTCGCGATAGACCAGCAGCGGCGGACCTTCGCGTTTGTACCAGGATTCGTCCAGCACCACCCGACGATGACGGACGCCGGAAGCACGGCAGACCGAAGCCACCGGATCCTTCATCGGGATGCCCCGTGTCATTTCCGGGCTAGGCCGGAAGGTGATTCCCTGCACGATGCCAATCGCCTGGCAGGCGCCCAACAGCGGGTGGGCGGAGTCCTGCAGCAGCATTTTCCGTTGGGCACCGCGGGTCTGCAGCGGAACGGCGAGTTGACGCAGGGACATGTCCAGCCGCGTGTCCTCGCCCTTTTGCTTGATAAGGAGCCGCTGCCGCTCCTTTTCCTCCGCCGCCTGATGATTCAGAACCAGGGCGGTGAATACCACGCGATGGAACGCGTCCAGCCCGTCCCATCCGCCATCCAGCGCCAGAGCCTTTTCCGTGGAGGTAGCTATCAGGCGATTGAGCGGCTGCTCCTCGAGCCAGCCGGGATGCGCGAGTGGAAAATAGCAGTTGCCGTCGACCTGAGGCAATTGCGGGTTCCCCAGGAACATCGCCGCGCCTACCAGGTGCCGGACCCACACCACGCCCTGACGGGAGATCAGGGGCTTCGGATCTTTCGGGACATCGATCGTGGTGCCGGCATCCACGGGCAGGTAATACTTGGGCTCCACGTCGCCCGCGGCGGAAGTGGAGAGCGCTACCAGCCATTCTTCCAGCAGGGCAATACCGGCTTCGGACTGCGTTGTAAGGAGGTTATCCCGAGTGGTCTCGACAATCCGAGTCTCGGGCGCGGCCTGGCCGACGACGGTCCAGTCATCGGTGACAGCACGCGTCGTCATTCCGAAGAACGCCTGATGTTCGTGAATGCGTGCGACATGGGTGCGCGCCCCGAGTTCCTGTCCATCGCGAAGGCGCACCATGAACAGGTCTACGTGACCCGCTAGCACAACCCAAACCGAATCCGGGTTGTTCAGGAAGATCGGATCATTCCCGCCAACCTCGACGGCGGGACCACCGAACCACTCCGCACTAACTGGAACTGTACTCATGTTGATCGCTCGCTGTGCATTAACCCGCTTTGATCAGGGACTGATAGGGTCCCGGGACCTTGATCATGTCGTCGTGAGTCCCCCGCTGCACGATGCGGCCGAACTGCATGACGATGATCTCGTCGGCATCGCGAATCGTGCTGAGCCGGTGGGCGACGATCAACAGTGTGCATCCGCGCCGACGCAGGTTATCGTCTACCAATTTTTCGGTGCGCGGGTCCAGGGCGCTGGTGGCCTCATCCAGGATCAGAATGCGAGGATTCATCACCAGGGCGCGGGCGAGTTCCAGACGCTGCCTCTGACCACCGCTCAGATTGCGTCCGCCCTCTTCGATCTTGTAGTCGTAGCCGCCCTGCCGGTTCGAAATGTCGTCATGGATGCACGCGTCTTTGGCGGCCTGAATCACTTCCCGCTCCTCGATGGTGGAATCCCACATCGTCAGGTTTTCGCGAATGGTGCCTTCGAATAGCGAGATGTCCTGATCCACCAAAGCAATGGAGTTGTTCAGCAGATAGCGGGGGATCTGATCGCGTCTTCGGCCGTCGAAGAGCACCTCGCCTTCCCACGGCTCGTACAGGCCCGAGACGAGTTTCGACATCGTGGATTTACCACTGCCGGAAGCGCCCACGAGTGCTACCCGCTGGCCGGGCTTCAGCGTGAGATTGAAGTTCTTAATTAATGGCGGCTCCAGCCGGCTGTACCCGAAGGCGACATCCCTGATTTCCACGTCGCCTTCGAGTTTGGAGGCGAGCATGTTCTCGCCGAAGCGACTGGAGGAATCGCGATCGACCTGCGGATCGACGGGATACTTCAACACGTCGTCCAGACGGACGAGCCCGCCCTCTATTTCCTGCAGGCGGCTGCCGAGATCCACGAGCTTGTTCACCGGATCGGTGAAACTGCCCATGAGTGTCTGGAAGGCGATCAGCATGCCCATGGTCAGCGCGCCGTCAATGACGGTGAGTCCGCCGAGGCAGAGCACTGCAGTCATGTTAATTGCGCCGAGCAATTGCGGCACCGTGGAAAGCAGCTGCGACGAGGCGCCGAGTTGCTGTTCGGCGTTGACGACCTTGGCCTGATAGCCGCCCCAGCGCGCAAAAAAGCCCGACTCCGCGCCGGTGGACTTCAGCGTCTCCAGAATCTGCAGTCCGGTCATGGACGTGCCCAGGAACTTCCCTTTTTCCTGCAGCAGCCTGCGGTTTTCGTCTTTGCGTTTGCGCGAGACGTACTGCAGTGCCAGCAGGTTTGCCGCTGCGATTGCGATGCCCACCGACGTCAGGAGAACACTGTATTGGAACATCAGAACGGCGTAAAAGCCGATCATGATGATGTTCACCATGTTGGTGGCGAGACTTCCCGACAGGAGCGTGGCCACCTGGTCGTTAATTTCGACACGGCCGGCGATCTCGCCGGCGAACCGCTGCGCAAAGAACTCGATCGGCAGCCGGAGCACGTGCCAGAAGAACCGGCTCGAGGACGCGAGCGCGAGTTTCATCTCCAGGCGTGCCAAGGCGTTCTGCTGAAGGTACGTCAGCGTCGCTTGCACCAGGACCGTGATGCCCATCGCCAGCATCAGCGGCTTCAACCACGTCGTCATCCCGCCGACGAGAAAGTTGTCGATGAAGATCTTGCTGAAGATCGGCGCGACCAATCCGGGGACTACCAGTCCCAGCGTTGCCAGCATCAGGAAGATGATAGAGAGACGGCTTCCGGGAAGACGCTTCTCCAACGACTTCCAAAGCGATGCTTTCTCACCGCCACGCTGGAAGTTCGGCCCCTTTTCAAACACCAGCGCAACACCGGTGAAGCCCTGGTCAAACTCGTCGGCGGTCACTGAGCGTGGACCGATGGCGGGATCGTTCAAATAAACCTTGTCGCCGCGGAATCCTTCCACGACAAGGAAATGATTGAAGTTCCAGAAGACGATCAAGGGCAGCGGAAGGCTGCGCAGATCATCGGGTTCCTTCTTATAGCCTTTCGCCAGCATCCCGAACGTGCGGGCCGCCTTAACCACGTTGCTGGCCTTACTGCCATCGCGGGAGACGCCGCAGGCCAGGCGCAGTTCTTCCAGCGGGACGAATCGCCCGTAGTGCCCGAGGATGATGGCGAGTGCAGCAGCTCCGCATTCCACGGCTTCCATCTGCAGAACAGTGGGGGTGCGAACGCGTGCTCGCGTCCGCCGCTTTGCCGGCGAACTGGCCGGAACAGGCGCAGTAATGGTGGCAGCCGACATCAATAGACCCCGAGTTTGCTCTTCACGTAAGGGAACACCATTGTGATGGGCGGCTGCTCACGAGTGATGATCTGCACGGAACACAGAGTGGCCGGCGTGATCTTCACTGGTGCCCCATTCTTCGACGACCATTGATAGCCGCTCGGCGTGTGGGGGTTCTTGATCAGTTGGACTCGGACTTCGTTCATCGGTCCACCGCCTGTGAGAGCCTGCGCCAGCGAGTTGTTCTGAAAGACGCGCATCACGGCGGCGTCCGTTGAAGGATACTCGGCCACACTTCGCACCGTGCCGCGGATGAAGCCGAATTCTTCCACGCGGACTGAGGACGGGATGATCTCAGCGGTCATGCCCGGTTTGACTTCTTTCGCCTTCATTGCCGACACGTAGGCAACGACTTCCATTTCCTCCTCCTCCGGCTGAATCGTCAGGATGGTGGTTCCGGGTCCAACCAGAGATCCCGCTGAGACTTGAATTTCGATCACCTGTCCTGAATACGGCGTGTAGACGTTCGAGTTCAGCGCGAGTTCGTCGCGAAGCAGCTTGAGGTTACGCTGAAGCTCGATGATTCTGGAGTCGTAATCGACCGCGGACTGCCGGGTTGCGTTCTCCACCTTGAACTCACTCGAATTCAACTGCACCTGTTGCGTGCGTAGTTGGGCAATGTTGTTCTCGAGTCCCGAACGGCGCTCGCGCAATGCCAGCAACTGCTGTTTGGTGACCAGACCCTTCGCATATAATTCCTCGTGCACCGGAATTTGTTCGCCGATATCCTTGATCTGCTGCTGCAGAGTGGCGATCTGCTGATCGATGGTGCCTCGCTGGCGATTCAGCGATTCCATCTCGAGTTTCGTGCCGTCGGTCCGGACGACGCTCTGGCGATCGCGTTCCTTCTCGGCGTCGGAAAGTTGCGCTTCGGCTGCGCGGATCTTCTCGGCGAGCGAGGGTTGGCCGACGACGGCGATCAGTTCTCCGGCCCGTATGGAGTCGCCGGTTTTTACCGAGACGTTCATCACCTGGCCGCTGGCCAACGTGCCCACCGATAACAGATTCCCGGCGCGGACCACCACGCCTTTGCCATCCGTCTTGGTGGCGAGGCGACCCTCAAAGCCCCAGACAACGGCGGTCGTCAGGATGATGCCGATGGCAAGCAAGGCGATCCACGACTTGGAGGTCGTCACCCTGAGAAGCTGATCAAGCTGGTCCGGGGACGACATCCGGGCCAGCGACACGCTACGGAATAACTCGCGTTTCATAGGGTACTCCGGAGAAATTTACGGAACGATGGGGACATAGAAAGCCTCCCTGGCGACGGATTGCACGGGCTGATCCGGCTGCAGATACGTTCCCGTGGCCAGGCGGAAATTGGCGATTGCAATCGCGTAAGCCACCTTGGCGCTGACTTCATTCACCGTGGAATTGATATAGCGATCCTCGGTCTGCAGGACATCGAGTACCGAACCCGCGCCCAGACGCAATCTCTCGCGTTCGCCGTCGAGCGCGGCCCGGAACGAGGCGGACGCTTCCCTGGCCTGGTTCAACTGCAGCACGCTGTTGTTCAGTCCGGTAGCGGCTGTGATGACGTTAGACGCGACGTTTCGCGCGATGTCGGTGACACGCAGATCCTGCTGCTGGAGCGACGCCTCCGATTGGATTACCTGGCCTCGCGCCGTGCGGTTCTGCAGCGGAAAGTGATACTCAATGCCTCCGACGACACTCGGACCATAGATGTTCTGGAACGACGACGATAGATACTTGTCGACGCGTGTGGTCTCCTGCAGTCCGCTGTAGCCGATATTGCCAACGAAGTCGATTTGCGGTTTGAGCTGGTTATGCGCTGCGCCGAGCAGAACGCGCGCTTCCTGGCTGCGCGTTTTCGCGGCCAGATAATCCGCGCGGCGGGACAGCGCCGTCTGGATATATTGCCGCAGCTTCTCGACGTCGGTCGGCAACAGCGGCGCCGTGGTGCCATCCGGGAAGGGATCGCCGGGAGGCGGCAGGTCCATCACTTCCGAAGCATCGAGACCCATTGCGATCGCCAACTGTTGCTGAGCCACAACGGCATTCTGTTCGGCGCTGATGCGAGTAGCGGTGCGCGACGCAAGATTGGCCACCGCGTTGTCGATCTCGATACGGGGAATGATGTCGGCTGTCGCCAGTGCGCGAACGTTGTCCAGAAGGGTCTGGCCGCGCTGCTCGGAACTGCGGAAGATCTCGAGGCTCTGCAGGGCGCCGAGGTAGTTCCAGTATGAGATCGCGACACCAGAGAGGAGTTGAGAGGCGGTTTGGCTGAGATCGTAGCCAGATGCATTCAATTCCAAGATCGCCGATGTTTCGCGGGCGGCAACAACAGCGCGGCCGCGGTTGCGGAGTAACGGCAGCACTACCTGCACGCCCATCGTCGAGTTATTGAGCCCGGTCTGGTTCGTCAGGTTATCGGTCGAGCGAACCAGGCGGAGCACGGGCGAAACGGAAATGCCGGAACGGAACAGCTTTCCGGCGCTCAGGTTGGAATTCGTCGTGTTCGCGTTCTGCGACCCAGTGTCGATGCCGGCTTGCAGCGCCGATTGGGAGGCGCTCTTGGTGAGGGCGCTATAGTTTCGGCCCTGGTTGGCCGTTACGCCCAGATTCAGATCGAAAATGCCCTGTTCCACCAGAAGAGAGCCCTGACTGAAATTCACCTGTTGTTTCTGGATCTGCAGGATCGGGTTGTGGTCGATGGCGATTTGACCGGCTTCCACGATGCCGATCGTCCGGGTGGGAGGAGCCGCGGGGGAAGGGAGATTCTGGGCCACGACCGGTACGGTAAACGAGGGCAGATTCTGAGCCACGACGGAACTCGGCTGGGGAGCGGAACCCGGCAAACTCGCCTGAGTTCGGCCGGCAATGTCGAGGGCCGATTCCGCCGTCGCAGTCGTCGAGGGCAGGTTCGTTGCCGGAGCCAGAATGAGTGGGCCTGCGTTGGTCATACTGAGAGTCTGCTCCGGCCGCTTTGCGGGGGCACTCGGCGAGGGCAGGTTCTGCAGCAGAACAGGAGCGATGAAAGCCGGGGGATTCAGGTAAGCGTCGGTGATACTGGGGGCCGATTCCGCCGTCGCTTCGGGGCCAGTCGTCGGGGTCAGGTTCGTTGCCGGGAAGGGCGGGATCGAAGCCGCCAGAATCAGTGGGCCGGCGCTGGTCATACTGAGAGTCTGCTCCGGCCGCGCTGCGGGGGCAGTCGTCGAGGGCAGATTCTGCAGCAGAACAGGAGCGATGAAAGCCGGCAAGCTCAGACTGGAGGCAATGCCGATCGTTTGCTCCTGCGGCGGAGTTGCGGAAGCGGCGCTCTGCGATTGCGTCGTTTGGCCGGCACCGGGGATCGACAGCGCCAACAGCAGAGCGGTCGTGATCAGCCCCGTGGCTACTCCAGTCGATCGCTTCGGCTGCACCGGCAAATCGATGCTCGACAGATTGGTGACTCCATCCGAAATCGCACCGGAGGAGAAAACAGCATTCAAGGCCTCGACGGCCTGCTGCGCGGATGAGCCGTTCGCTTCGAGTTCGGCCGTGATCTCGACCGCCGAGCGGCCGCCAGAATGGATCAGGTCACCCAGCACTCGATCGGTGCTGCCGCCCCGGAACTCGACGGCGTGCAGCGGTGTCGACAACCGGAAGCCGTCGTGAAGAGGGGAGTACGTGATGCCTCGATTCAGTCCTACTCGCCGCTGCGGCGGTATCCTCTCCGGCGCATGTTCGCCAATCATCTGCTCCAGGCGTTTTCGCAAATCCCATCCATCCATGAAGGTGTCACTCGCGTGAATGCGGTATCCCAGCGGCCATTCCTTATTCGCCGTGCAAGGGCTGACGAGTTGAACCGTGTGCTCCACCATATTGATGAGGAAGCCTACGATGCATGCGATGGTACCCGAAACCACCTGTTGCGCACCGAGTTTCTCCGGTTTCGCTTGTTCCAGTACCCGTCCCGCCCGGACTTTTGCAGCCCGAGCGGTACTTGGGAAACTAGTGAAAACGAGCGCGTCGGGCTGCTGCAGCACCAGTTCGACCAGCACCAGTTCTTCGGCCGTAAACTCCCGGTGCAGCCGGTTCAGCATGCCGCGCGTCAAGACGGAGAATCGATTCAGCCGGCACCCGTGCGCCTGCGACAGTTCGAGCAGCGCTCTCGTCCGCTGGGGCGACGCCAACGGAAGCGCCGTTGTGGTGGCCGGAAACTCGCCGGAGATTTCGTGAAGATCCAAAGCGAAGCGTTCGTAATTGGGGTTATCGAAGGGATCGGTTGCCCAGTAGCAGACCGAAGAGGCCACCGCCGGTCCAAGGACCGCGGATAACTGCTGAAGAGTATCGCGCCAAAGTTCGCGGCCCGACTCGTATTCGATGTTTCCGCCGAAGCGTTCGGCCGAGATGGCGCAGAACCAGCAGCCGACGGTGCAGCCCTTGCTCAGTTCCAATGCGGCGGCGGGACGAACGATGCCGTCACCGTAGCGTGAGAAATCGAAGCGGAGACGCGCGATCTGCCGTTGCCGCCACGCCCGGAACTGCGCATTCGTGCTGGATGCCGCCAGTTCACCGTATTCGAGCCCGCCCTGGCATTCCAGCATGAAGTCGCGGAACCGATGGAGATTACGGGTCCATTCCACGGGGCGGCCCTGGTTGATCTCGATGACGGCGCGAGCGTCCGCCGCATCCACGAGGAGGCCGAGGGAATCGAGCGTGGACTGAATGTCGACATCCAGACGCTGACGGAAATCCGAATCGGCGCAGTAGCGTTCGAGAAAGCGTTTGAGATGGGCCACCATCCGTAGACGGTCTTCGAGTTCCGCATCATCCAGGCCGCTCAAACGCGATAGCACGGGTACCGGCGGTTCCCGAAGCAGTTTACGGAGACTCGCGACCTGTTGAAGCATCATTAACTCGCTATGCCCGGCCCAGACCCGGAACAGCCGAGTACAATCGCTCGGCGCCCTGCTCGTAGATTTCAGCTAACGGAAGATCGTCCGAAATCGCGTAATCGCCAGCCGCGGATTCCGGATATAACTCGTCGCGAATGCGATCGAAAACGGCCTGCAGTGCCAGGCGCTTCTCTTTCGCGCTCCCGTACGCCTTTTTGTAGGTCGATGTGAGGCGGCCAAATACCTCAGCGTATTTCTCGCCCGCGACGCTCGCGTCCACCATCTTCCAGGCAATCATCTGGAGCGACGTATTCATGTGGAAAGCATTCGCGAAGAACCGGGTATAGCGATTCCGGCCGAAGCGAATGTTATACGACATGCCCGTGGTAGTGTACTCGACGTAGTGCCAGATGGCGGCCGGCATGTAGAGCGCCTCGCCGGCCTGGATAGTGCACTCGTATCCGTTCACGAAGTCGAGGAAGCTTCGCTTATCCGCCTCGCTGAAGTGCTCGAGGCACCACAACGCGTTGTTGCCGATCGCATGCAGTTTGCGGCCCTCCGAGGGTGGAACCAGAATGAACCGCTTGGTGCCGAACACCTGATAGAACATGACATGCCGGTAATCGCCATCGAAGTGCATGTGGGCGAAGTTGCCTTCGTTGCCGACAAACACCGAGGTAACGGCATCTTCGTAGTTGTCGTAGGGCGGAAGTTTGAAGGTCTGGATGACCTCGGGCGGCGTCGGCTTCTCCGAGCACATACGGCGCGTTCCAGGATGCTCGCGCACATAATCGAGATACCCGGCAATCGTCATCATCCCGGCGGACGACTGCACTCTGTCCTTCTGCTGCCGTTCGCGAATACCGCTCAAATATTCATTGTCGACGGCGATCTGGACCGAGCCGAACGCAGCGCGCGCTGCCTCTTCGGTGCGGACGTCGGCAATGGGTTGGCCGTCGAAGAGTCCTTCGAGAATCACCGGCTGCTGTTTGCGAAGGTAATCTCGAACAAACACCTCGCCCGAAGGCGCCGCGATGCGAGTCACAGTGTTAATCCCCACTGGCAACCCCCGCAGTCGCACGGACCGCCAGTGTCTTGGAGCACGACCGGCTTTCGGTGAGCTTCGCGCATGTTCCACCCCATCGCCTTTTCACGAAATTCACCATGGGCCGGTGTTGATAGGGAACCATGAAGATGACGAACGGGACACCGCCGTCGTATTGGCGCTGGTACGCTTCGCGGTAAATCATGCCGACCCGCCATTGCCGCTGCAGATCTTTGCGGACGAAACTGCACGTGTAGCGAATGGTGTCCGGTGCTACGCGATGCGTGATCATCCAGCCCACGGGGAATCCGCGATAGCGGATGCCCAGACTGTTCAAGGGCTCGAAGTCATCCTCGTACTGGAAGGGCACCAGATCGTCGGGAATCCAGTGCGACTCGGCTTGCGTGCGAAGAATGTATTCGCGATCCTCCGGAGTCAGGTCCGTCCATTGGAAAAGTTGAAAGGCTTCCCGATCGAATTCGTCGGTTGAGTCGTATCCGTTCCACTGAAGGACGCGCTGATCGAGATGGCAGATCAGATTGTTGGGGACCGGAGCATCCCAGCCGCTTTTTTCCATTACGCGCTCCAGCGCAGCGGTAGTCGCTCTGCCGGTGACATATGCGAGTTGCACCTGCGAACAGCCGAGCCGTTCGAATTCGGCCTCGATGGCGCCCAGAAGCGCCGTCGCGATTCCCCGGCGGCGAAGAGCCGGCAGCACGAACAGGGATCGCACACGGGCAATGCCGCCATCTTCGATTGCGCCGTATGCAAGCCCGGCCGGGCGATCGTCGACTGTGGCGGCAACGGCGATATCCGGTCCGTCCGGCGCGACGTTAACCAGCGCGGCGGCCATCGACGCGAAGACCAGGTTCGAGTAGCGTGGGGCTTCGCTCGCGTCGAATTTGTGCAGCTTCATCATCCCGATTACCAGAACAACTGCCAGGTGCCGTTGCACCGGACGCCGTGTCCTTGCAGTGTGATTCTTTCGTCGTCCGGTAGAAGATCGTGCATCGCCGCCATCTGGTGATAGCGCAATCCGGAATGCACCGTCATGCCGCCGATCCGGTATGGATGATAATGCCTCTCGTTCGACAGCAGAACGTCGCGGATCTCGGGTTGCGGGAGTCCGTTCGTGCGCTCCAGACCGAAGTCCCAGTAGTTCAATCCGGCGCCCGACTGCGGCAGCGCGATCGAGACTGTGACAGAGATGGGATGTTCGAGATCGAGTCCTTCCAGAGTGCCCCAGTTGACCACCAGATGCGCTGTATCGCAGTGCATGGCGTTCGCGACGACATCCTCCTTGCCCTTCGCCCGAAACCATTCCTTATGCGTGAAGTCCTGGGCGGATTCAAACATCTTGTGCGCAAGCAGGATATGGAATCCCGGCAGTGCCAACTGTTCACGGTACTCGACGGGTTCGCCGAAATGAGCGGATAGCCTTTCGGCCACGCGCTGGTACAGCCATCCCAGATGCTCGCGCAGAATGGGATTGAATCGAGCCGCCATACGGTAGTAGGGCAGCAACGGGTTAAACGAAATATCGAAATAGTTGGAAGCGCCCAGCGTAAAGAACGGCACGACCGGATGCCGCTGGATCCAATGAGTCCGCATCTCGTCCAGCGCGGAACGGACTCGCACACATTCGCCGGCGTTGAGCAGATCGATTTCAGAGATCCAATTCTGAACGGGGGCTGCGGTCACGCGACACCTCCCACGGCCTGGGTGACCGCGTCCTCGGCCGCCGGTTGTGCGAACTCCTTTCGCGACTCGCGGAACTCTTCTAGCGTGATCAGGTGCGGACGCATGCGGCGGAGTACGAAAGCGGCCATCGGTCTGTGTTTGTACGGGACGATCCAGATTCCGAAGGGCTTGGTGGGAGCGAACTCCACCTGACGGCGGACAGCCTCAGCGTAGGCGGCGACTAAACGCCCGCGCCGCTGCAGGTCCGGGCGCATGTAACTGCAGGAGTAGCACACCGCGTCCGGCTCTCTCGGCTGCGTGATGACCCAGCCAACCACCTGTCCCTTGTATCGAACGCCTACGCTATTGGCGGGCTCCATCGTCTCTTCGTAATCGAAGGGCCACAAGTCGGGCGGGACCCAGCCTTCCACTTCCTGACTGCGCCGGAGCGAGGCGCGATCCTCGTCCGTGATTTCGGCCCACCGGAACACTTCGAATTCGGGCGGCAGTTTGTACTCCGCCATCCACGGGTACATGCGTTTATCCGAAGTGCAAACCAGGTGTTTCGGATAGGGCTCCGGCCACTCGCACTTCGCCATGACGCGTTCCAGCGCGGCGGTGGAAGGTTTGCCGGTCACGTACGTGATAGTGGCCGATGATGCGCCTTTGGCGATCATCTCCTGTTCGAGTTTGCGAAGGAGAGTCGCGCCGAGGCCGCGGTTGCGATAGCCGGCGCCGGTGAACAGAGACAGAACCGCCGATTTGCGCGGCGTGACTTCGCCCAGTGCCAATCCGGCAGCCACTCCATCGGCGAAAGCTCCGACGGCGACCTGCGGCGACCAGTCGCCCAAGCCGTACAGAACTCTCTGATACGCCTTGTAGGTGAACCCGGCAAACGCGGGAGCATTAAAGGCGTTCAGACGCTCAAATTCGAAGAGATCGGGCGTTGCCATACAAGATTCAGAAACCCAGGTGATTCAAATTATTGTACTCGTGCAGAGACTCAAGTCAAGGTACTCGAAGTACTCGTGTGCACTCTACTCCGGAGCAGCCTGCCGCACCGCATGGATGATCTCCTCCGGCACGAGGCGTTGGGCCGGCTGCTCGGCCGTTTTTCGGAAATCGAGAAGCAGGATGATGCGCGGGCGGTCGCCGTTGTGCCACACCTCGTGCTCGACGGTGTCGTCAAAGACCAGCGTTTTCCCCTCCTCCCACTGCCGGACTTCGCTTCCAACGCGCATTTTGCAGCCTTCCGGCACAATCAGACCGAGATGACAGCGGAGGACGGCGGTGGTGTATCCGGTATGCGGCGCAATGTGAGTGCCGGGTGCGAGGCTCGAGAATCCGGCCGTGGTCAAACCCGGCACCTGCTCGACCAGTCGCGTGGTTTGCGGACAGAGATCGCAGTTCTGCTGTAGCTTCCGCCCGAACGCGTAGAGGCCGAACACGTCCCAGCCCTGTCCATAGAGGAAGCGCTCGGGCCACGGAACAAAGGAGCCTTGATGAAGATCCTCGAGTTCGCGTCGAATATCGGCCCATCCGGCCTCGAGAATTCGCGTAAATGGAAAGGCTTCTGGAGAGAAATACATCTGATTTACTCCTGTGGCCGGACAAAATCGACGATTAAAACCACTCGAGTGGCTTCTGTCCGGTTCCAAGCTTCGTGTTCCATGGTGTCGTCAAAGACCAGGCACTTGCCTTCTTCCCAGTTGCTGAGTTCTTCGCCCACACGTATCACGCAGCCTATCGGCGTTAATGCGGGCGGTACAACCAGCGCCAGATGACAGCGCAGCACGGAGGAGTTCAACTCCTGACGTTCCAGGGTCCCATCCGCGGAATAGGAGTAGTTGTATCCGAAGTGCGGTTTGATGTGGGTGCCGGGTTTTAAAGACGAAAATCCGGCGGTGACGATGCCCGGAATCTGCGAAACTACGCGCGCGGTTTCGGGACATACACGGCAGTGGTCCTCGATTCGCTTTCCGAACGCATACAATCCAAATACATCCCATCCGGTTGAGTACAGAAACGTCTCTTTCCACGGGATGAACTTACTCTCCGGAAGACACTCCAATTCGCCGTGAATGCCGCACCAGTTCGATTCGAGTAACGCCGTTGCCGGAAATAAAGAAGGATCGAAAAACATCGTAAGACCTCTACCAGTAAAGCCGCCAGACTCCGCCGGCGAGTATTCCATGCCCCTGCAAGGTAATCCGTTCGTCCTCCGGTTGAACGTCCGTGCCAGGTGCGGCCTGATGCATGATGTGACCCGAATGCAGCGCGAGGTATCCGGTTCGATAAGCGTGATAGCTTTGCTCACGCCGCCGAGTCAGATCGCCGATATCCTGCTGGGACAGACCGGCCAACTCGGGTAATGTCAGATCCCAGGTGTTGAGCCCGCCGCCGTGCTTCGGCAGTGCAATGGAGAGCGTGAATGAGATGGGATTGCTGAGATCGGCCTCCATCCCGGACCAATCGTGAAAGCCGTATTGCGAGTCGCAGTGAATGGAAGCTACCGGCTTCTCAAAGATCTTCGATGACAGATAGATGTGAAATCCCGGCAGCGCGAGATGACGGGCGAAATCCACCGGAGCCTGCAATCGCTCGCTCAGCTTTCGGGCGACCGAGTCATAGAGTCCCGAGAAGTTCTCTTCCAAAATCGGGTTGTATTTCTTCGCGAGTTCGTGATAGGCGGGCGCGCTGCGTGCCGCGTCGATGTAACTGGCGGCGCCGAGCGTGTAGAACGGCACGTACACGTTCCGCTTCAACCACGCGTCACGAAGGTCCATGATCCTGGCACGGACCTCGCGGCAATCCTCATCCGTGAGAACGGGAATGTCGTGCACTCGATCCGTTGTCGTGTGTGTCATGAGAGTGTCAGCACCTCCGAGCAGCCGGGCTGGAAAAGCGACAACATTGTGAGTCCCACACCTGGTGCGCCTCCTAGGATGTCCGGCATGACCATTCGCTCTGAGAACTCCTGAAGCCGCCAGAAGCCGTGCCGGTCGAATTGATCCAACATGCAGCCGGCAGCGTCGATGGCGGCGCGCTTCAAATCGTCGCGATGCAGTGCCTGCGATGCGCGGTTGAGAAACGCGATGCGTCCCGATTCGCCGCAGCACAGATGATGAGCATGGCCGTTCAGGTGGCGAAGGGTAGCATTCACCGCATCGTCGATTTCCGATTCGATCTCCGGATTCGATCCAGCCGCACTCTGAGCGATCAATCTCGAAAGTCCCACTCCAGGCGCACCAGCGCACCAGCCGGTCATGAACGCAACGCGCCCCGAATCTTCCTGGAGATTCGGCCATTGGCGTTCCACCGGGTGGATATGATCGCGCTCATGCTGCATGCCCGCCTGCGCGCTCTCAAGAAACGCGCGATCGCCGGTCATCCGGAACAGAAGCAGAAGCGCGGCCGAGATTCCCGCCGATCCATGTGCCATGCCGAGTAGCGGCCGTCGGAATCCGGGTACCTGCCAGCCTTGGCGGCCACCCTCGACGGCGCACTTATCGATCACTTCCACAGCGATGGTGTGCGCAATCTCCACTAACCGCGGCTCGCAGGTCAGGCCGTGAACGAAACTCAAGACCGCCAGCGATCCTGCCACGCCGGTAAAAAAATCGGAGTTTTGTTCGCGCACCAGCCGGTCGTTCGAGTGGCTCAGTGCCAGGTCGACGGCCTGCTGGATCAATCCTTCGTCCTGGAGTTGAACTCCGCAGGCGCCCAGCGCATACACGAGTGCGAACGAGCCAAAGTAGGCCGAAACGCCGGCGTGGTTGCGAAAGGGCCCCGCCAGAATTTCGTCGAGCGCGTGACTCGCGCATCGCAGCCCATCGCGTGCCAAGCCGGCGTACCGCGGGTCTCCAGTCGCGCGTGCGGCGTTGCTCAGAAAAAGAGCGACGCCAGCCGCGCCGCGAAGCGTCCATGGATCGGACTGAACGGGGAGGACTCGTGCGCCGGCGCCGGCCAACCGCGTCAGGGAGACCCAACTGGCGCCTTCGGTGTGGTGGACTGCCGTGCGAACGAACTCGTCCGCCATGGCGAGGACGCGGGCCCGGATTCTCAGTTCGGCGTCCGGCTCGGAACTCGAGTCTCGAGCGCCAACGAGCGCGCGGGCGTCGTCGTCGGCCATGTGAAGCAGGGCTTTGATCAGCGAGTTCTGCCACTGCAGGTTGGCCTCAGACGCATCGGCGAGCCGCTGCAGCATCTGATCGAACACGCCGGACGGAATAATGGGGCCGAACGATTGGCCGCTCGGGAACAAAATTGTGGTGGACGAAGGGCGCCCGTATGCGATCGGAATATCGCGCTCCCACAGACTGCGCTTCTCCTCCTCCACCATCTCGGGGTACGACGAGCCGTTCTGGAATACGGGAATGTCGCCCGCCAGGACCTCGAGGGCAACGTCGTAAGCCCCGCCGCTTTCCAGAAGATCCGGCGCCGTGGTCCAGAACAGGAGGTTCGCGTAATCCTGCGTCTCGCGGAATACGAGTCTGTTCTCGATGTGTTGAAAGGCGTGCAGCGGAGAACCGTCCGCCAATAGTTCGGTTCGGTTGGCGAGAAAAGTTCTGTAGGTCTCGGCGAATCCGGCTTGCACCTGGTCCAGATGGGGCACGAGGCCCGCCTTCACGCCGTCGAGATGGGGCACACTGGTATCGAACGCGAAATGCTCGAACTGATAGTCGAGAGCGAATGCGTCCGTATCCAATCCGATCCAGTGCGGCTGCTTCACTGGCCAGAGACGCTCGCCGGATCCGCCGATACCCGAAGCCACGAACAGCAGGTGATCCAGATCGCCGAAGCGCCAGTACGGCAACATCAGCGAGACGGCAACGGTGAATTGGAGCGACTGCAGCGATTGGGGCAGGCTAGCCAATTCCGGGGATGGCACCGCGAGCGAGGGCGAGAGCAAACCCTCCAGGTCAATTGCGATCGGATACTCGCCGGATGCGATGAAGTTCTCACCGTGAAAATCCTGGCCGCAAAGGAAATAGACGAGCGCGGTGTGCGCCCCCTGCCGCCGGTAGTAACGGGCGACTTCTGTTTCCGACCGGCACGATCGCGCTTCGATGAACTCGCTCCACCCATAGCCATCCTTCGCAATCACGCGGGCGGCTTTCAGATCGATGTTCGTGCCGCACTGGTTGAGCCAGTCGGTCAACGCAGCATAGGCGACGTCGGCCCGATGGCTGCGCGGTTTGTACATCACACGAAAGCCATCTTCAAACTCGATGAACCACGCCGACCGGCCGCCGTCGTGCACATCCGACAAGAACGGCAGACAACTCGCAACCCGGCCGGCGCCGCCGCCGAGAATCATCCGGATCTCATCCCGATCTGCCGAAACGCGAGCGACCGTCTCGGCCGTGACGTCGATCATCTGGGCGGTGATCGTCGACAGCAGCCGCGCGAGCACCGGGTACTTCTCGAAAATCGCCAGACGTTTTGAGGGGGTCCCCAGATCTTCGGCGAAGAAGGCATGGTACCGCTGCTCGGGAGTCGCGCCTCGTAATTCGGCGCCCTCGCGTGCGAGTTTCAGTTCATACGAAGCAGTCCTGGCGAACGCTCGCGAGAGTCTCCGGCACAGGGATCGGGCCAATTGTGTGATCGCTTGCTCGCTGAGTATGTCCGAATGCCGGGTGCTGATCCTGCTGAGGTACAAGGCGGTGAACGGCGCAAGAAAATCGGGGAAAGCTGGTTGGCTGGACGATTCGATTCCAGACGGTGCACTCTCCTCAATCGTCAACGCAGGCTGCAGTTTGGCCGCGGCCGCAATCTGGCCGCTGGTGCATTGGAGTGCTTCGTCCAGTAGTACGGCCCAGGCGGGTGGGGCGGGTTCGCCTGCTCGCGGAAGGAATCGCCGGTGAGCCGTTTGCTCATCGAGCCCCAGGAAATCCATGCGGCGGGCGAAAGCGTCATCGGATCCTGACCTGATATTGATAAGCCGTTTCCATCGAAGCACCAGGCGCTGGGCAGCCGCGATGTCCGCCGGCCCGGGCGAATCGCAGAATTCGCTGGTGGCCTCGCCGGGGGACAGAGCACGGGCGGCAATCGCGGCGACACGCGGGTTAATCAGGAGATGGGACGCGGTTTGAGCTGCCGGAGGCATCAGGCCAGAACCCCTGCGAACTGCGACCGCAGCGCGTTCAAGTCGATGCTCTCCAACGCATCCAGATCGACGCAAATTGCCCCGTGATCATCAATGCTGAAGTGTCCGGCGCTCAACGCGAAGCGATCAGGCAGCGAGGCTGGCACTGGTGCGAGCTTCCTGCCCCGAACAGGATCCGCAATGACCCACTTGCCGGCGCGAGGCACTCCAATGCCGCGAACGAGATCGCAGAAAAGCTGCCGGATCTGTTTCGGCGGCCGGTAGTCGTCAAGGGAGACGGCGAGCGAAAGATACGAGTGGCTCTCGGAAACCATGAGTTCCGCTTCAATGAACGGAGCCATGGTGGAGTCGATCTCCTCCTGCGAAGGCGCGTCCGTCCGATGCTTCGCAATGGCTCGCCGCAATGAGGCGGTGCCCTGAGTGGAATCACAGGCCAGGTAGAGATCTCGCGCCTCGGAGTCGAAGACGTGAAGCGGTTGCCGGGCGTGGGGACGCAGATCCCACACCAGCAGACCGGATCCGAGGTCGGCCATGAACAGCGCACTGGTCTCCCGCTGTGCGCACCAATGATCCACGGCGGCTTTCAATGGAGGCGTGTAGGCGGCTGGATTCTGCGGAGTTTCGTATTCGAAAGTGAAGTAGTACGCCAGGTTCGAAACCGCGGCTGGCGCCAGCGGGTACACATATCCGTAGCTAGGATAGGGACGAACGTTCTGCACGCCGTATTCGGCCGGATGATCGAAATAGGGGCTGAAGCGGTCCAGACGCAGCGATGACGCCACTTGGGGCGGATCGAGGTGAGTGAGCAGGCGGGAAACTGCGGCCATCCGCTGATATTCATCGGGAGATTCGCCCGGAAATCCCCACAGAATATTCCAGATCGCGCGAACACCGAACTGTTTGCACCATTTCAACAGTTGGATGTTCTGAAGCTGTGTACAGCCCTTCTTCATCTGGGTCAGGATGGGCGTGCTAAGGCTCTCGATGCCCGGTTGAATCGCGCGAATACCGGCATCCCGCAACAGCCGTACCTGATCCTTCTTCAGATTCGATTTCACCTCGTAACACATCTGGAGTTCGAGTTTGCGCGCGGCGAGTTCGGGGATGAAGGTATGGAAGTAGCCCATGTCCAGGATGTTATCCACGACAGACACGGGACAGCCCGGATACGCACCGGTCAATTGCAGCAGTTCGTTGAGGGCCCGGGCAGCGGATTTGCTGCGAAAGTCCATGCCGGAACCATTCAAGCCGCAGAATGTGCAATGCGCCACCTTGCCCCAATAACAGCCGCGCGCGGTTTCGAACAGGATGTGCGGGACGTAGGCAGTGGTCAGATTGGGCCGGCTGGTTTCGAATTGCTGGAAGAATCCGTCGTAGTCGGGCACCGGCAACGCATCCATGTCAGTGACTGGAGGCGCGTTCTCCGGTTTGGACATGACGAGTGTTCGACGAACGCTTTCCTGTGTGTGCGCACCTCGAAACCCGGAGAGCGATTCCTTGCGCAGCATCGCGCGGATCACGTCGACGAACACCAGATCGGCTTCACCGGAGATGACGGCATCGACAAAGGGAAACTGGCGTAGAATCTCGATCCCCATCAGCCCTTCGCAATTGGCGCCGCCCATCAGGATGCTGATTTCAGGGGCTGCCTGCTTGATCCGCTTCGCCAGTGCGAGACTCGCGACCTGTTGTTGGAAGAGGCTGGTGAATCCGACGATGGAGGGACGTTGGTCCAGGACTTGATGCAGGCAGTAATCGAGGAAATCCTCCTGGTTACGAAGCGCGACCATGCGGTCGATCACATCCGCGTCGAGGGCATCTTCGGTGCCGGAGCGGGCGCGCAGCACGTCGTCGAGATAGCCGCGTTCCCGGTCCGCATCGGGTCCGAACAGCGACGGGGCGAAAATCCACTCCCCGAGAAGATCGTAAGTGGAGTGAATGCCGTTCGAGATCTGGAGATAAGTCTGGGTGCCGATTCGCTCGGCGAAGGGGAACGTGAAGTAGAAGTCTTTGGCGCTGATTCCGGAGTTAGTGGCGGCGGCTTTCAGCAGCCCGATTCCGATCGACGGGGCGAATAGCGGTCCGAACGGCATACTGACCAGCGCTACGTCCAGGCTGTTCGGAGTGTCGGAATGGCGATTCACGGTTGATCCAGGGACAAATCAATGCAGATCAAAAGGCCGCAAGCCGGACGACGACCTGCGGCCAATAGTTTCGAGACGCGCTCAGCCGATCAGCACTTACCGCCGCCGCTGGCTGCCGCTCCGCCGGCCGCCGATGCCGTTCCGGCCACACCGGCCGCAACACCGAAGCCGACCGCGGCTCCGATAGCCGTGAACGCCAGGGCTCCGCCCAGGCCGCCGGCTACACCAGAGGCGATCCCGCAACCGAGACCTACCTGACCGCCCTTCGACAGTCCGCCGCCCGCAACTGCTTCCAGATCGGCATCGCTGAGTTCGGTGACCGCCGGATTCATCGGCAACACCATGTGCTCAACCGACGCGCTGTTTTCCCAGACCTTCAGGTCAACCGCATCTGGCACCTTCACGCCCATCTCCGCGGCGGCTTCCTTCGGATCAGCCAACAGTTTGGCCTTAAATTTCGGATCGCTCCAGGCGCGCTCGACCGTCTTGGCTACTGGATCGTTGGACGCCGGCATGTCACCGGCCGGCTTTTCCGGGAGGACGACATTCATCAACGCCGGAGTGTTTTCGTGAATCTGGACAGACTTGGAATCCGGAATCTGCAGCCCGAATTCTTTTAAAACAGGTTTCGGATCAGTGAGAAGACGCTTGCGAAGTGCTTCATCACTCCAAACGCGGTCGAGGGCTTCCTGAACTGTCATATGTTTTCTCCTTGAACGACTTGTCAGTACATCTAGTACCCTACGACTGGTCAGAAGGCACACAGTGGTCCCAGACCAGTGCCAGGAACTGAAATTCTAATTATGTGTTAGCACTCGACAGTCCCAGGGTTTGTCGAGTATACACCACAAATCGGCAACGGCCACAGGTGCGCCGAATGACGACCTGCGGCCATAGTCCGAGACACACTCAGCCGATTAGCACTTGCCGCCGCCGCTGGCTACTGCGCCGCCGGCTGCCGATGCCGTGCCGGCCACACCGGCCGCGACCCCAAAGCCGACCGCAGCTCCGATGGCCGTGAACGCCAAGGCTCCGCCCAATCCGGCCGCTACACCAGAGCCGACGCCGCAACCAAGGCCGACCTGCGCGCCCTTCGATAGTCCGCCGCCAGCAACCGCTTCGAGGTCCGCATCGCTGAGTTCGGTGACCGCCGGATTCATCGGCAACACCATGTGCTCAACCGACGCGCTGTTTTCCCAGACCTTCAGGTCAACCACATCTGGCACCTTCACGCCCATCTCCGCGGCGGCTTCCTTCGGATCGGCCAACAGTTTGGCCTTAAATTTCGGATCGCTCCAGGCGCGCTCTATCGTCTTGCCTATTGGATCGTTGGACGCCGGGACGTCCCCAGCCGGCTTTTCCGGGAGAACGACATTCATCAACGCCGGTGTGTTCTCGTGAATCTGGACAGACTTAGAATCCGGAATTTGCAGTCCGAATTCTTTTAAAACAGGTTTCGGATCAGTGAGAAGACGCTTGCGAAGCGCTTCATCACTCCAAACGCGGTCGAGGGCTTCCTGAACTGTCATATGTTTCTCCTTAAACGACTTGTCAGTACAGCTAGTACCCTACGACTGGTCAGAAGGCACGCATTGGTCCCAGACCAGTGCCAGGAACTGAAATGCTCATTAGGTTTTTCCCACTTTCCAGTCCCAGGGGTTTTTCGAGTATACAACACCGAATAAGAACAACAATAGATTCCGGAAATCTCACCGTGACAGCAAGTGATCGACCGAGGCGAGCCCCGCCTCGGCCTGACGTGCCAAACTCATCAATCAGTGTTTGCCGGATTGTGGAGTGATAGTTGGGTTGCCGGCGATGGCACCAATTGGCGACTCAATGACCTGTCCCGTAAGGGAGAATGTGGTCATGGTCGGCAAGCCCTGCAACAGCCCTGGGTTGCAACTGGGGCCCTGGCTGCCCTTCGAACTGCCACCGCCGGCGACTGCTTCCAGATCGGCGTCGCTGAGTTCATTGGCCGCCGGATCCAGCGGAAGAATTATGTGCTCGACCGAAGGCGTATTCTCCCAAATCTGGACTTCGGTGCCGAGCGGTATCCGAACCCCCATCTCCGCCGCAGCGTCACGCGGGTCCGCAAGCAGGCGCGCTTTGAAATCAGGATCGCTCCAGGCGCGCTGAATCGTCTTGCCGACCGGATCGTTGGATGACTCCATCTCGCCATCCGGCTTCACCGGTAGGACGACGTTCAACACCGTTAGTGTATTCTCGTGAACCTGTACGGACTTAGAATCCGGAATCTGCAGTCCGAATTCTCTCAAGACAGGTTTGGGATCGGCGATGAGGCGCTGCCGGAGCGCTTCATCACTCCAAATGCGGTCGAGGACTTCCTGGAATGTCATACGTTCTAGTGATAATCCTTTCAGTAACTGGCCGGAGATTTCTGATCGTTCGAGTATACAACGGACGCTCTTGGGCTCGCGACCCGTTCCGGATCTGGAGCCCGTAGTACCGGCGCGCAGTATCTGAATCCCCTTCGGCCCACATTGCGCCGCGGATTAGGTTATCCTGATACGAACGAGTGGCTGGCTTCGGCCGGTGGTGTGTTCAGCCCTGATATCGTGCAGTACTTCAGTGTTTGCGCCCGGAATTCGGCAAGATGCTGCGCGTTCGCCGCACTGGCTTGCTTGAGTACTGCGGCGCCGTTATTCGCGCAGGCCAAACGGGAGACCGCAGTTGGGTTGGTCCTGAACCCCGCGGGGGCCACCATTACGCCCGCTGGGTCACAAACACCGCTCGCGGCGAAGCCGGCCGAGGTCCTATTCGCCGGGGACGTGCTGAAGTCCGGTCCGGCTGCCGCGACCTTCCTGTATTGCCCCGGCAAATCCATTCAAAGCCTCGTCAGCGGCAGCGAGGTGCTTCTCGAATCGTCGCAACTGAAGGTCCGATCCGGCAAGATCGCCGAAGTCCGGAAGTCGGATTCCTGCTTTCTGCCTACCGTCCTGCATGTCGCCAACGCAAGCCAGCAGCACTACGGAGTGAGCATGGTCCGGGCGCTGAACAATGGGCCGGAAACGAAGCCTGCGGCCCGCAATCAGTTCGATTCGGCCACAGCCGCGGAACTGGCCCCCCTGGACGCGGCACTGGCTCAGGATCCGAAAGATGCCGTGGCGCGGATCGCCAGGGCCGCCGTGTTCGAGAAGCACAGTCTGCCGGCAAATGCGTTGGAGGAATACCGGAGCCTGTCCGCGGAGTTCCCGGATGCCATCTGGATGAAGGGCAAGATCTTCGAGATTCAGGAGGCGATCGCCGTGGCGGCCGCCGCGCCACCACCGGCAGCCGGGGGTAAGACCTACGCCCTTCTAATCGGGATCTCGCAGTACCAGAAGATTCCCAAAGAGAACTGGCTGCAGTATGCCGATGCCGATGCGCGGACCTTCCACGAGTTTCTGCGGAGTCCCCGAGGAGGCGGTGTGCCGGAAGATCAGATCACTCTGCTCACGAACGAGAAGGCCACCACCGCCGCGATTCGCAACGCGTTCCAGTCGCTGCTGAAGGCAAAAGTGGGAAAATCGGATTCCGTCATCATCCTGCTGGCCGCTCATGGGACCGTCGACACGGCCAGCGGCAAGGGAGCTTTCATTGTCACGAACGATGCCGATCCGCAGGACTTGAGTTCCACCGCAATGCCGATGGTGGAAATCCAGGATCTGATGCAGAGCGGGCTGGCGAAGGTGGGGCGCGTCGCCGTTTTCGCCGATATCTGCCGGGCGGGGATCATCGGATCCATTCACAGCACGACAGTGAATGCGGTAGTGGAGCGGCTCGGCGAGGCCGAGGGCGACATTCTGGGATTCATGGCAAGCCGCCCCAAAGAGCTTTCGCATGAGGGCCCTCAGTTCGGAGGCGGGCACGGCGCTTTCAGCTATTACCTGTTGAAAGCACTCGACGGTGGCGCTGACAAGAACGGCGACGGCATTGTCGACGTCAATGAAACCATCGAGTACGTCCGGCGCGAGGTCTCGGAGGCAACCGGTGATAAGCAGCATCCCCGCGATTTCGGAACGGCTGGTTCCAGCGTTCCGCTCTCAGATACACGAAAACCTGGAATTCCGCTAGCTGAACTGACGTCGCCGCACTGGCGCGAGTTGTTCGCCGCAGCGGCCCCGCCTCAACAGACCGCAGCCTCTCAGAATCTGGAGCGGTTTCAAAACGCGCTGGCGGCCGGCCGCGTGTTGCCGGATGCAGCCGATAGCGCGTTCACTTTCCTGAAGCCGCTGGCAAGCGAATTGACGCCGCGTGAATATCTGGATGTAGAGAATCAACTGCGAATCGCGCTCGAGAATCGCGGGCAGCAGGTTCTGCTCCGGTATTTGGAGGGCGACGAGATTCCACAACGGCAGTCGGACTTCGAGTCTGGCGCCCGGTACTTCGATGCCGCTCTCCGGTTGACGCCGGAGTCGCTGTACCTGCAGGCTCGATTGCTGTTCTGCCTGGGCCGGGTGGCGCTGTTCGCGAAACGCTACGCGGAGGCCGCGGACTTGCTGGAACAATCGATCCGGTATGATCCGAACGCGGCGTATGCCTACAACGCGCTCGGCATCGCGTACCTGGAACAGGCGAAGTATCCAGGTTCTGTTGCCGCCTTCCATGATGCCATCCAGCGGGCGCCGCACTGGACTTATCCGCTGCACAACCTTGCACTGGCATCCATCGAAAAGGGCGATTACGGGTCGGCTGAGAAGAGTCTGCAACACGCCATCCGGCTCACGCCTCAATTTGCTTATCTCTATTACAATCTCGGGGTGTTGTATCAGCGGTTGAACCTGCGAAAAGATGCCGGCAACGCATATCAGTCTGCCATCGAACGCAAACCTGCCATGGCGGACGCCTACAACGGCCTGGGTGCGCTAGCGGTGGTGGAGCGGAAACCCGATCGGGCAGAGCGGAGTTTCCGTGAGGCTTTGAATAAGGACCCCGGGTTACTCGCCGCGCGACAGAATCTCGCATTGCTGCTCTTCGGGGAGCGTGGAAAGCAAGCCGAGGCTCTCGGGCTCTGGCGGGAGAATCTGCGGCGGGATTCGGATTATCTGCCGTCGCGGATTAGTCTGGCAGGGGCGCTCGAGCAAAGCCCCGATGCTGCCGGAGCGATCGCCGAGTATAGCGAGATTCTGCGTCAGAAGCCTTCCTATGCTGCCGCGCGGCTGTCGCTCGCGGCTCTGCTTGAGAAGAGCAACCGGCTGGACGAGGCCCTCGATCAACTCGAACAGGCGCGGACAGTAACGCCGCAAAACGCCGAAGTGTGGGAACGCATCGGCGACGTGCAGGCGGCTCGCGGGCGGAAGGCGGAGGCCGATGCCGCGTACCGTTCCGCGCAATCCTTCGCGACTGATGGGGACATGCGCAAGCGGCTTCGTAGGAAATCGGAGGGCCGGCGATGACGATCTGGCGCGCGCTCGGGCTGTTCTGCGTGGTCCTCGCGGCGTGTTCGGCGCAGTCGACGCAGGGTCTGATCACGGGCGTCATTCGGGATTCCGAAAGTGGGAGGCCGGTTGCGGGCATTGCCGGCTGGCACCACGTCGAAACCGGGATGAACGGATCGGCGGTCGCTGGGTTCGATGGCCGGTACTCGCTGCCCGCGCTATCGCCGGGAACCTACACGCTGACCACCTCAGCCGCCGAGTACCAACCTCAGGAGGTGCGGGAGTTGACGCTTCCGGTGGCCGGAACACTCGAGATGAATTTCCAGTTACGTCCGTTGCACGATGTTTGGGAACGCGGTGCGTATCGAAGCGTCTTCCTTCCAGGATCGGGTCAGGTGCTAAACTTCTTCGGTCCCGACCTGGACGGCACAAGGAGTGCAACGTTGCAGAACCGGCGGCCGATTGCCGGAACCCTCGAGGCCACACTTTCAGCCGTGATCGATCCCACGATGGTGGAGGAACTGCCGTTTGCGGGCCGCGACATTTATGCGGGACTGGTCCTGATGCCGGCGTCGAATTCCGATTCAGGAACTGGACGCAGCCTGGGGCTAGTGGTAAACGGACAGCGGCCATCGTCGGCGAACTACTATCTGGATGGCGTCGAGGCAAACAACCGGTTGACCGGGAGTCCGACCATTTCGCTCCCACCGGAGGCGGTGCAAGAATACCGCTTTTCGGCCAACAACTACTCGGCGCAATACGGCGGCACTACCGGCTTCATCGCGAATGCGGTGACGAGGGCCGGAGGCGAGTCGTTCCACGGCAGTGTGTTCGGTTACCTCCAGAACGCGTTACTGAACGCCAACGATTTCCAGCGCAATACGGCGGGACTGGACCGGCCGTCGGGCAAAATCGCCGAATTCGGCTTTCAGGTTGGCGGTCCGATTTTAGCGAGGAGGCATCTGTTCTTCTCGAGCCTGTACGATTACACCGGCAGCCGGACTGAGCAGAGCCCAATCACATACCGTTTGCCGACCGGGACTTTTATCGCATCGCTACAACCGGGCAGTGTCGCTTACAAACTGCTGTCAGATCATCCATCGATAGCCAACGAAGTTACGGGCGGCATGACCGCGGACCTGTCTCTCGCGGCGCCCGTGATCATCCATCGAAAGACGGCTCTGGAGCGAGTCGATTATGCCACGACTGATGGACGGCACCGGTTGACTGGCCGAGTGGCATTGGCTCGCATCTCGCAACCCGATTTTGTTTGGAGTCCTTACGCGGGCTTGGGAAGCGAATTGCGTGAGTCGCCGGATTCCATTGCGCTGTCCCACTCCTTCAACGTGACGCAGCATTTGGTGAACGAGGCGAGGGCCGGTTTTGGAATCAACGATCTGCGTTGGAACCGCGGGGATCGGCAGGTGCCAAACCTGTTGGCTGCGGATGCGTATCTGCCTGGCAGTCCGGCGCTGTACGACTATAAAAACGCCACGAAATCCCTGCAGTTCATCGACAACCTGATCTGGACCACAGGCAAACACGTGATTACGACAGGCGCCAGTTATCTGGAACGGCGGCTAAACGGATACTTCGCCAGCGGAGAGTCAGGCCAATTTACTTTCTCCCGGTTGCGAGACTTTGGTAGCGACGCTCCGGTCCTGTATAGCGCATCCCGGTCCTATGTAGCGGGCCATGACACGATTCCAGCGTTCTACCGAAACTACAGAACCCGGGACTACGCATTGTTTTTGCAGGATACGTTCCGGGTGTCCCGGCGGCTGGTTCTGAATTACGGTTTGCGTTTGGAGCGCTTCGGCAGCCCCGTGAATTCGGGCGGCACCAAGGATCCCGGCATAAATTTGGGTCCTGGCTCCACACTGGCCGACGGCCTGAAGACGGCCACTCTGGGTGCGGCTGGCAGCGAAACGATCTACGCAACGGGGCTGAGTTGGGAACCTCGGGTCGGGGTTTCGTTCGATCTAACCGGCCGGGGCAATACCGTGGTTCGCGCGGGATTCGGTATTCTCCACGACCGCATCTTGGATAATTTGTGGCAGACTACCAGCCAAAACAACTTGGCAAGGGCGCAGTGGTTCGCGTTTCCACCTGCTTCCACAAACTACTTGGCGCCGATCGAGACAGTTCTCCAGGGGTTCGTTTTCGCCTCCAGCACGGCGCCTCGATTCACACTATTCGCGGATCAGTTCCCCACCAGCCGGTCCTATAACTACTTCACCGGAATTCAGCACCGGTTCACGCAGCAGGTGTCGTTGGAAGTGAACGCTCTCGGAGCTCGAGGCCGCGACCTTCTGACCACCGACCTGGTGAACCGGTCACCCACCATCCAGTCGCCGGTGATCATCAACCCGGCTCTGCCGTTCAACATCCGCTACCGGTCGGCGCAGGGGTTCTCCGACTATCATGCGCTCACCGCAAACGTTCGATACCGGGCCCGGTTCGTGCAGTTGCGATTCAACTACACCTGGAGCCATTCGATCGACAACCAGAGCCAGCCCTTGGAAGGCGATCAATTCAACCTGACAGGGGCGTTGAATCTGGCGCCCATCGGCTTCAACCGTCAGTTCGACAGCGAGGGCGACCGCGGGAATTCGGATTTCGACCAGCGGCACAATGTCGTGTTCTATTCGATCTGGGAGTCGCCGGCCCGGCAGGGCGGCTGGGCCGGCCGAACGCTTTCGAACTGGCGCTTCTCTCAGATTGCGGCGTTCCGGAGTGGATTCCCGTATAGTATTTACGGTTCGGGTGGGCGAGTCGACATTCTGGATCCAGCTTCGGCCACGATTACCGCGCAGGCTGTCGCGGGCGGGCTCAGACTCCTGAACCGGGCGGCTTTCGGGAACGCCAAACTCGGTAGCGGGCAGACTTCCGTCCGCAACGCATTTCGGGGTCCCGGGGTTTATAACGTGGATGTGGCCTTGAGCAGAACTTTTGCCATGCCGTTCGCCGGAGAGTCGACGAGGTTCGTCGTTCGGGCAGATGCTTTCAACCTGCTGAATCACGCGAACTTGAGCAACCCCGGCAACTTTTTCCTGAACCCGGCGACGTTTGGGATCAGCCAATACGGAAGGAAAGGTTTCGATACCGGTTTTCCGGCGGTAGCACCTCTGAACGAGACAGCCCGCCGGGTGCAGTTGGCGATTCGGATCGAGTTTTGAGGGTAACTACGATGTCTAATAGATGCATGACTTATGGTACTTTGAGCACCCAGGTGGTAAAGCACTTGAGGTGTATACTGAAACCCATGTCACTTGTCCGGTTGACCTGCTATTGTGCGATTCTGCTGGTCATCGGCATACCGGCGAACGCCGGAGCTATCTTTGCACTAGACACGCCGCTGGGGCCGCTGCAACCAGGTGAGATCGCTAGTGCGTCAGTCATCCTGAATCAGGACGTCTTCAGCACAATTACGGTCAGTTTCACGTATCAACTGAATTCACGGTTCGTCCTGGGCGGCGGGCTCTACCTGAATAATGTGCTTTCAGCGCCGGTTCTGGTGGCAGGGCAGCTCCCGTTTCTAAGCGCCTTCGGCGTTCCAGTTACGACTGTGGTCGGTGGCAATGTGGCCCAAGACCTCGCAGCGCAGTCCGTTGTTGTGCAATTACTCACGACCGCGGGGGAACTTACTGGAGGCGGGCGCTTGATCCTGAGTGACCGGCAAGGCGGCGGACCCCCAGAGCCACCGCCATTCTTTGAAGACGTGCCGGAGCCATCCGCGCTGTCCATGCTGGTCATGGGTTGCGCCTTCCTGGTGGGGTATAAACGGATGCGCCGTGTGGGAAACGCCGTAAGTTGAGGTTCCACTGAAAATGCGACATCTTATCCTGTTTTTTCTGATGTTGGCTCCGCTTTTGACGGCGGGCCGGATTGACTGTGACGTAGCCGGGACCCTGACATTTAGCGGCCGGCCGGATGGATCGGCAGCAGCTTTCTTTTATCCGGCGAACGGGAGCCTGTCCGCTACCGCGGAGGCTTGTCTTGGCCAGGGTGCCCACTTCAACTGGTATCAGATCGTACAGGCGGATCCGATTCCGCCCAGAAATGCAACTACTCCCTATGTCGATCCCCAGCCGGGTGGGAACGCTTTCGTGGTCGGTGGGTGGCGGGATGGTCTTCCGTGGTACTACGACGAGCAGTTGCCGTCTGGAAACTGCATCCAAAACGGCGTCGATACCTGCAAGTTCTACGATCCGATTGCTTGGCAGGTAAGCTCTCCTTGCCTGACGTATGTAAAAGGCCAGGCGTGTCCAATGTACAATTACATACCGACGCGGGACATCATGGCTTTCTCGGATCTTCCCCAGAACCCACAAGCCTCGATTCAGCTACACTTCGAGACGCGATTAGTGATCGTCAGTGCCGATGAGCAGAACTGGGCTTACGTGCGGGGGTTTGCATGGGACTGGGCGAATCCATCGCCGTATAGGGGACAGTCCAGTAATTTCCGTGCGCTGTCGGCGTCCGAGTTGGTCAACCCGCCCGACGCGCGCCTGGTTGTAGGAGCTGCGGCACTTCTGGCGGAGGACCTTCCGATGCACTCTTCCCTCGGGTTTCCGCCAAATCCGCTGTTAGCCGAAGGGATTGCCGATGTTCCGGAGCCGTCCGCCTTTGCCCTGGTTGGTCTAGGGCTGATTCCCCTATTCGTTGGTGTTCGCAGACGGCGGCGGTCGTATCACAGAGGCGACCAAGTACGTAGCCTGTCTGAGTGACGCCACGAACAGGGGACCGCGGATTGATGCCAGAGGCATCAATCCCCACCCGTGCGCTCATCTCCCGGCGGACGTTCCATTTTGAGCACCCGCATGCCGGCGGCCAGATCTTGGGGATCTTCTCTTTGCGGACATGGCCGATGTTACTCAGCGCCTCATTACGCGCTCAGCGGTCGGCGGGACATCGCTATAATGTAGCGCCAACAAGACGCTCACCGGGTCGGATCTGGGTTCGTCGGGCCTTTCGTTGCCGCAGCGTCAAGAACAGATGACAACTGCAAAGCGAGCATGTGCTCGATAAGGTGTTCCATCACGGTGACATCAATGCGGCCGTCTGACCAAGCAGCGTCGGCAGAATCAAGAGCCGAGTAATAGGGTTGCCTGTTTGCGACAATTTGCTCGGGAATCGTGACCGTCCCGTTTAGTCTTACCGCCAGCAAATGGGTGAATCCAGTTCACTCGCCACATTACGTAGGCGGCAAGATGCAGCGCCGACTTGTGCCAGTTCGCATGTATGTACTCACATAATTCTTCTACACGTTCTGCGACGTCTGCGGCTGGTGAGTCGTTCCCTCGATGCACACTGGACCCGTCCGGTAGTTTCCAGCGCATGTGTAAATATCCTGGATTGCAAGACGTTGTAGTTTTTGCAACGTACTCGGCCGCAACTGGAAGTCATGCTTCGAGTGATCGATGATGCGCAAGACCTCATCAAACTGAAGGAGGTCATTCCTGGCCTCCAAGTAGGCCTTTTCTTCAGGGTCCTTGAACAGTTCGTGGGATGCCGGCCTACTGTCTCGCTGGATGTCCGTTCTTCGCATGTTCGGCATCCAGCGCCTCGGCAGCACGATCGACTGTCTCGCGCGTGATTCTCTCGTTCTCGAAATGGGTATTGCCGTAAGCAAAACTGCGTCGTTGCGCTTCCAATTCTTCGGGCGAGATCTCGCGTCTGCGGGCAGCTTCGATCAGTAGTTCAAGATGACGTGGCATGGATGCACTCCCTCTCAATACTAGATCGACTGGAGCCGTTCAAGAGTCGCTCACGCCTCGAGGCGGCCGCGGCGGATCAGCTTTTCCATGACATCGCAGAAGGTGTCGATCTCCTCGAGGGTGGTGTAGACGTTGGGGGTGATGCGGAGTCCGCGGTATTCGCCGCCGGTGGTGATGGGGGTGGCCATGATGGCGTGGCGGGTCAAGAGATAGTCGGCGAGTTTGCCGGGCTCGAAGGCGTCGATGCTGATGAAGCCGATGCCACAGGACATTTCGGGGTCGTCGCTGGTGAGCAGTTTGACGCCGGGGAGCGGACCGAGGCGGCGTGACCAGCGCTGTCGGAGATAGCGCAGGCGCGCGGCCTTGCGCTCCACGCCGATGCTCTCGTGGAACGTGAGGGCTTCGGTGATGGCGCAACGCTGTGAGGCTGGGTGCGTGCCGATCTCTTCGAACTTGCGAATGTTTGACGCGAGACTCGGCGGGGCAGCCATCAGCGGCCAGATTTTGGGGATTTTCTCTTTGCGGACATAGAGGAATCCGGTGCCGACGGGCGCGAGGATCCACTTGTGGAGACTGGTGCCGTAGTAGTCGCACTCGAGATCGTCGCGGCGGAAGGGGAACTGGCCGAATGCGTGTGCGCCGTCGACAATGACCTCGATGCCGCGTGCGTGCGCCATGCGGCTGATTTTCTGAACGGGGAAAATCTGGCCGGTGCGGTTGGTGATGTGGCAGATGTGGATGACCCGGGTGCGCGGAGTGACGGCGCGTTCGATGCGGTTGTAGAGATCGTCGAGATTGGGAGGCGGCACGGGGAATGAGATCTGTTTGAGGACAATCCCCTCGCGGCGGGCGCGCTGTTCCCAGGTGGTGATCATGCGCGGATAGTCCTGATTGGTGGTGAGGACTTCATCGCCGCGATTGAGGTCGAGCCCCATCTGCACGTTTTCGAGAGCCTCACTGGCGTTGCGCGTGATGGCCATCTCTTCGGGATCGCAGCCGAAGGACTCAGCCAGGCGGCGACGCACGGCCTCTACTTCGGGTTCGATGATGCGCCACATGAAGTGCGCGGGGCCCATGTTCGAGATTTCGAGGTAGCGCTTTTCAGTGTCCATCACGACCTTGGGCGATGGACTGACGCCGCCGTTGTTGAGGTTGATGATATTGCGATCGACGGTGAAGGCGTGGCGGACCTGGAACCAGAAGTCCTCGTCGCGCGCGAGCGAATCGGCGGGACGGGTTCCGGCAGTCTGAGCCGCAGCCTGCACGCGCTGGACGGCGTCGGATTGAAAGGCCGCGAATCCGGCTGCGGCGAAGTTGAGGAAACTGCGTCGGTCCATGATGTATAACAGTAGCAATATGCAGACATCACGGCGGGACTTGCTGATCGGATCATTAGTCGCGGGCGCGGGGGCGGCTGCGGCGGCGGACAACGACGTAACACGGTTCGTTCGATTCCAGAAGGGGTCGTCGATTTCGTACGGGATTCTAGACGGGGACTCGATTCAGCCCATCAGCGCGGAGCCGTTCCGCAGTTATCGTAAAACAGGCGGGCGGCAGCAACTGAAAGACGTGAAGCTGTTGACGCCGGTGGTGCCGTCGAAGGTGCTGGCGGTGGGATTGAATTACAAGAGCCACGTGGGAAGCCAGACGCCGCCATCGCGTCCCGAGATTTTCTATAAGCCGATTACGTGCCTGCGGAATCCGGGTGACTCGATCGTGATTCCGGGCGATGCGCAGAACGTGCACTATGAGGGCGAGATGGTGCTGGTGATCGGCAAGCCGCTCTCACACGTGTCGTTGGACGAGGCGCGCGCGGGGATTTTTGGAGTTTGCTGCGGAAACGACGTGTCGGAACGCGACTGGCAGGGCGGACCGTCGAAGGATCTGCAATGGTGGAGGGCGAAGGGTACGGATACGTTTGGTCCGCTGGGTCCAGTGCTGGCACGTGGTCTGAACTACGGCGATTTGTTACTGCAGACACGGCTGAATGGCGATGTCGTGCAGAAGCAGCGGACGTCGGATCTGTTGTTCGATTGCCCGACCATCGTCAGCTTCATCAGCAAGTATGTCGCGCTGCTGCCGGGCGATGTCATTTACACGGGGACTCCGGGGGCGACGCGGAAGATGAAGCCGGGCGATTCGGTGGAAGTGGATATCGAAGGGATCGGCGTGCTGAAGAATCCAGTGCAGGCGTATGCGAGTTAGGGACGTAGCAACGCCAGGAATTCGGCTTGTGTGGCGGCGAGTTGGTTGACTAAGTCCTGGAACGATGTCTCGGCTTCCGAGAATTGTTTGTCGAAGCGGTAGATGACATCGAGCGCGGGTGGGGCGTCGGCGTCGAGGGTCAGGCGCCACATACCGACGTTGCCGGGCTCTTTCGGATCGGCGAACAGGATGAGATAGCTGTTGGGTTGGGCCTGGAGCAGCAGGGCGCGGTCGGGTTGGAACGATTCCGGCAGGCGCGAGGTGGGGCGCTTCGGGTTAGCAGCCGAGGCGGCTTCGAAGACCCGGGCTCGCTCGGCGGGATCGAGTATCAGATCGAGCCGGGGGGCTTTCTTGCGTAACTCGCCCACCGATTCGAGAGGAGCAGGCGCGGAGACGATATCGAATTCGATCTGCTGCTGGTGCTGGCTGGATTCCTGACTGCCGCTCGAGTAGAAGACGAGATTCATGCGCTGGTCGTCGACTTTATCGAACGCGAATTTCATGGCGGCAGTTAGCTTCGGCAAGCGGAAGACGGTGGGCGCGATGTGTGGTTGTGAACTGGTTTGCGCGAGATACTCGGCTGATTTTGCGTCGAGTTGTTTCTGGGCGTTGAGCATCGCACCGCCGACCGAGGTGAGGAATTGCTCGAAGGATAGAACGCCCGCTTTGCCGGCGGGGGCCGTTGGGACCGCGGGTAAGCCGGCGAAATCGGCGGTGGTGCCATGCGGCGAGACTCCGGGGCCGCCCAGCATATACAGGAATTGATTGAGCGGGCCCTTGGGATTCGCAAACATGCCGTAGATGACGGCCAGGCGCGGGTCGTTATCGGGGATCGCCTGGTCGTCTTTTAAGTCGCCGAATCCGCCGTTGATCTGGCGCTGAACGACATCGAGGAAATCGCTCAGCTTTTTTGCGAATTCGGTGAGATTCTTGCGAGTCATTTGGTTGTGGGGGGAGTGGAAGGCGCGGCCGGCGCAGCGGGCGCGGCGGGTGCGAGTTTCTTCACCAGATCCGTCGCGGCTTGGAGGATGCTGGCGTCGAGAGTGCTGCGATCCGGCAGCTTGACGGAGTTGGCGTCGAGTGTCTTCGCGCGATCGAGAAGAGCGTCGAAGAGTTTCTGATTATCGCCGGGAGGGACGGCGTGGATTTGCGTGCGGCATTCGGCAGCGGCGCGATAATCGGAGGAATATCCGCCCGCGAAGGCGGAATTGACCACGACGCCGGAGAATCCGAAGCCTAAGCCCACCTGGCCCGAGACGTCGGAGGACTGGGCCAAATCGAGTTTGACCACGAGTTCGGTTTCGGTGAACTGGTAGCGAGTCGGTGCGAGACTCAGCAGCAGGGCTCGGAGCGCATCACCATCGGCACCGGCGGCGGGACCGTTGACTCCCGCGAGTTTTACGGCCGTGTCAGCCAGAGCGGACAGACTATTCACATATGCGAGGTTGAATTGTTTTTGCGCTTCGGCGATGGCGAGACCCAGCGAGGCGATGATATTCGGAACGCGGCTCAGATCATTGATGAGTTTATCGTCGGCCAATCGGTCCTCCTGATGCCGGAACCTGTTCGACGCGCAACCTGATGGAACTGGAAACCGCGAGAGCGCGGGTATGCCGAAGCGTGTATCGCAGGTTCACGGGCTGAGCCTTGAGTTCGAAGCCGGTTTCGCGAGACGCGGACATGGAGAGCGCCACGGTGAATTCCTGTTCGCGAAGGAACATCCGCGGGACATCCGGTCCCGAGGCTTCATCCCAGATCCGTTGTACGTCGACGGCGGAGAGGGCAAGCGTGGCGATCAGGTCCGTCACGGCAACGTGACTCGATCGGCTCAAGTTGAATTCTACTACGCGGACGGGAGTGCTGGACAGTTGGGCCTCCGGTAACTACAATCGTCAAGTAGTGCGAGGGCGCCATGCGCGCCGGGCCGCCGAGTCGCGGCCACCTATATCCCGATGAACATTTCAGTCAAGGGCGAGTATGCCCTGCACGCCATCTTCGATCTTGCTTCGCGCGATACGGAGGAACCGGTAAAGATCGCGGAAATCGCGAAGAGTCAGAAGATCCCGCAGAAGTTTCTGGAGTTGATTCTGGCCGGTCTGAAGCAGGGCGGATTCGTCGAGTCGCGGCGCGGCGCCGAGGGCGGGTATCTGCTGGCGCGTCCGCCGGAATCGATCATGGTGGGCGAGATCATCCGGTTCATCGACGGCGGGAAGAGTCCGCGCGGTTCGGCGCGCAAGAACGAAGTGGACCCATTCGGGGGTGTGTGGCGCAAGGTGGACGAGGCCGTATCGCAGGTAGTGGACCGGACCACGATCGCGGAAGTGGTGCGGGACTGGCGCGAAGGGCAAACGCGGTACGTCCCGAACTGGGATATCTGACCGGCACGCGGTCGTCTACACTCGTTAAAGGAGATCGAGATTGGTATTCAACGACAACTCATTGAGCATCGGGCGAACCCCGCTGGTTCGTCTGAATCGGGTTACCGAGGGAGCGCCGGTGACGATGTACGCCAAGGTCGAGGGGCGGAATCCGGCGTTTTCGGTGAAGTGCCGCATCGGCGCGGCGATGATCTGGGATGCCGAACAGAAGGGCGTGCTGAAGCCCGGCAAGGAATTGATTGAGGCGACCAGCGGCAATACGGGGATCGCGCTGGCGTTCGTGGCGGCGGCGCGGGGGTATCCCATCACGCTGACGATGCCGGAGACGATGTCGATGGAGCGGCGGAAGGTGCTGCGAGCATTCGGGGCGAATCTGATTCTGACCGAGGGCGCGCAGGGCATGAAGGGCGCCATCGGGAAGGCGGAGGAGATTCTGGCGTCCGATCCAAACCGGTTCGTTTTGATGCAGCAGTTCAAGAATCCGGCGAATCCGGAGATCCACTTCCAGACGACGGGTCCGGAGATTTGGGAAGACACGAACGGCGAGATCGACGTGCTGGTATCGGGCGTGGGCACCGGCGGCACACTTACGGGCGTGTCGCGATATATCAAGCACGAGAAACACAAGCCGATCACGTCGATTGCGGTAGAGCCCACGAACAGTCCGGTGATCACGCAAGTGTTGGCGGGAGAGCCGATGAAGCCGGGTCCACACAAGATTCAGGGGATCGGCGCGGGATTCATTCCCGATACGCTGGACCTGTCGATGGTGGATCGCGTGGAGTTGGTGACGAACGAGGAGTCGATTGAGATGGCGCGGCGGCTGGCGCGTGAGGAGGGGATCCTGGCGGGGATCAGTTGCGGTGCGGCGGCGGCGGCGGCGGTACGAGTGGCGAAGGAACCGGGGATGGCGGGGAAGACGATCGTCGTGGTGCTGCCTGACTCGGGCGAGAGGTATTTGAGCAGTCCGCTGTTTGAGGGAATGCTCGACTGAGGCAGGTAAGGCGGGCGCTTCTCGTTTTCGGGTGAAAGGGGTGGAAGCGCCCGCCGTCGTAACGGGGATTAACTGTATAACGACGGCAGGGGCTCCCGAGGTTACGCTTCGCCAAGAGAATTTTGCAGGCGTGCTGAAATTTGTTGTTTGGCGTCCGATCCGCGGTGCGCTGCTGCCCGGCAGGTGATCCGGGGGAGTTGCTTATTTAGCGGTCACCACCAACGGCATTGGGATCTCGCCGCCCGAGGCGTTCTTTACCACGATCTGTTCGAATCCCACCGGCGTGATGTGCATGGTCTTGCCTTGAATCTCCACGACAAGGAAGTTATTCTCCGCCGCCCAGCCTTCGATATTCGCCTTATCCATGCTGCCCCGCACATCGCCTTTTCGTAACTCGCCGCCGGCTCCGCTGGTGACGAATTGAACGCCGCCGGACCGAGGATTTACCTTGCTGAACTGGAAGTTATGCTCGTGGCCGTTGAATACCACCTGCATGCCGGATTCTGCGAATAAGTCCACCCAGTGTTTTAGATCCTGATAAGCGGCCGCATGACGCGGACCCGCGTTGAAAACCGGGTGGTGATAATAGGCGATCTTCCAGGGCGTGTTTGCCGCCGGGATCACCTGGCGCATCCATCGGAACTGTGGCCCCTCCGGGGAATAGGCGGCTCGGGGACTGCCTGATTCCGTATTGCGCGTGCTGTCCAGTGCGAAGAAATGCGCGAGATTCGCGTATTGAAATTCATACCATCGCGCGGGCTTATCGCCGGGGAAGAAGAAGTTATCGAGGTAGGTGGTGAGGTCGCCGCGGTGCTCGGTTTCATTGCCGTCGTGATTGCCTAGCGTGGGATAGAACGGAATCTGCTTCAGCAGGTTTTCGTAAGGCTGGAAGAACTTGGTGGCCCAGTCGGAGTCGCTGTCGCCGGTATGGCGGAACCCGAAGATGAATGTCTTTAGATCGCCGTAAATATCGTCGCCGAGGGTGAGGACAAACCGCACCGGATCGTGCGCCGCGCTACGCCTCTGGAACTCCTTCCACATGGCGTCCGCAATTGCGTACTGCTGGTGCGACCCATTGCCGAAATCGCCGATAACGAAGAACACCAGGCGGTCCGAAGCAGCGGGCCAGGTGCGAACCGTTCCGGCGTCAATTTGTTTGCCGGCCAGCGAGACTTTGTAGGGATACTCGGTGTCGGGTTTGAGTCCACCCACGACCATCCAATTCTGGTGCGTGGTCGGCGTTCTTCCATCAATGCCGACGGTGGCTTCACCTTTGGATGGCGAACTGCGGCCGATGGTGTTATCGCCATCGGTGGTGCCCCAAGCGATCAAGACCGAGTCGGAATTGGTGCTCCCGATATAGGTGTAGTAGGTTTGCGCGAGAGCTGAGCAGCAGAATACGACGACAACCAATACCAGCCGTACGAATTTCATAGGTCGAGCGCAGGGGTGCCCGCGGTGAGTTACGGCTTCGCGGTGAGGTTGGAGCTTTCCTGCGCCAGGCGGACCCGGGCACCCTCCAACTTCTTCTGCACCGTGGCCATCTCCGACTGTTCCCGATCGGCGGGCGGGGTGGTCTCCCATTCCTTCAGGGAAGCCTCCCACTGGCCGATGGCGTCCTTGATCTTGCCCTGCTTGTAGAGGATGTCGCCCAGGTGGTCGTGGACGGTGGGATCGCGGGAAGTCTTGTCGAGCGCGAGGCGCAACTGCGTTTCGGCCTCGGGATAGCGGCCCATGTGGTAGTAGACCCAACCCAGACTGTCGAGGTACGCGCCGTTGCCAGGATCGAGATCGAGAGCCTTGGTGATCATGTCCAGGGCTTCCGGCAGATGGACGCCACGATCGGCAAACATGTAGCCGAGGTAATTCAGGGCGGCGGCGTTATCGGAGTTCGAACTGAGCACCTTGCGGAATTCCGCTTCGGCCTGCTCGTACTTCTTCTGCTTCTCGAACATCGCGCCGCGGAGGAAGTTGATGCTCTCCTTGTCTTCCTTCGAGTTCGACAGCTTGTCGGCTTCGTCGATGGCCTTTTCCATCTCGGGGTAGTTCTTCGCCTTGTCGTAGACTTGGGCGAGATTCACCCACATGTCGCGGTCGTTCTTTTCGGCGATCAGTTTCTTAATCTCCGCGACGGCGGCATCGGTCTTTCCCTCGTCGGCGAGGACGGAGGCGTAGACGCTATGCAACAGACGATCACCCGGGTATTTGGCAATAGCGGCTTTCGCTTCGGCATCGGCCTTGGACAGATTCTTGGCGGCGCGGTACGTTTCGACGATCTGGACGGCCCCACGCGGTGCCATGTCCGGATCGACATCGGCGATTTGACCGAAAGTCTCGATGGCCTGCGGATACTGTTCGTTGGCGCGGTACATGGAGCCGAGACGCTCCAGCAGCACAACACGATTGCCGCGCTCCGGTGCCGAATAGGTCTTCTTCACGGTGGAGTCGACGATGTCCTTCAGAAGGTTCACCGCTTCCGTATTCTTGCCTTCGGCTTCCAGCAGATTGACGTCGCTGTAGCGGATCTCGAGGCTGTTCGGATCCAGCTCCTTCGCCTTGTCGCTGGCGGCGCGGGCCTGCTTGAAGTCACGCTTCTGGCGGTAGATCTGCGATAGACGGAGCTGGATTTCGGGGTCCTTCGGATCTTCCGACGCGAGTTCCGTATAGACCTTGAGTGCGTCGTCGAGTCGATCGGCGAGCATCAGATCGCGCGCCATGGCGCGCTTCAGATCAGAGGCGTTGGCAGGCGCGAGATCGACGGCTTTGCGCAGAGTCTCGGCGGCAAGAGCGTAGTCCCGCATCTGCTCATACGTGCTGGCCAGCGCAGCCAGACTGCGAGCATTCGGATTCTTGTCCGAGGCCCGCTTCAACATCTCCGAAGCCTGCTTGGCGTCGCCGAGATCGGCATACACCATGGCGAGACCGGTGAGTGCGTCCTCGTTGTTGGGATCGTTGTTGAGAACTTTTTTGTACGCCTTCTCGGCCTCGATGGAGTTCTGCGCGAGTTTCTGGAGGCGGCCCAGCATCAGCCACGAGTCGGTATCCTTGGGATCCTGCTCGGTGATCTTCTGGTATTGTTCGATTGCCTTCTTGACGAAGTTCTCATCGATCCGATTCGCCTGGCTGTCGCCGATGAGTCGCGAGTAGATACGCGCAAGGATGCGCCGGGCATTCAGATCGTTGGGATTCTGCTTGAGGATGTCCTCGGCGTCGGTGACGGCTTCACGCAGGCGCCCCGACTGGATGTAGAGATCGGAGAGTTCTTCGCTCAGGAAAGTGGCGCCGGGATCCTCCTTCAACGCCGCCCGATAGTTCTCGATGGCTTTGTTGAAGTAGTCGCCCCGGTTGTTGTAGGAGGCAGCGAGTTCGGCATAGAGATGGCCGAGCGAATAGTGGTAGTAGGCTGCCGCCTTATCTGGCGCTTCCTGGGTGCGCTTGCCCGCTTGCTGCGTTTGCGCCACCGCGCTGAACGCCAGCAAAACTCCTGTCACAGTTACTGCTTTCCAACCGGATGCCATCCGCCCTGCCCTCTTTTCCGATTTCGCGCACTAAGATCTGCCGCTCGAGACGGCTCGAACCGAATCCGCACTCGCCCTAGTATAACGCCCCGTCCCAATGTTTCCAGGGTCGGGACGGCTCACGCCCTCACCTATGTAAATGCTGAATTTGACCTTTCGGTTGCGTCAAATAACGTTAACTCTCAGCAGCGCGCCGCCTGTGCACCGGCGAAACGCTCCCAGGTTCGTTCGAATTCCGCTTTCAGGCGTGGCGCCACATCCGTGAACTGATTCACAATACACTGAGCCCATTCGACATATTCGCGACGCCTCTCGTGGCTCCAATCCGACGGCGGATTCGCAAGGGTGCTCCGGATATTGCTGATCTTGTCGGCAGTGCTGAGATTCTGGGCGCGGGGCGACTTGCGCGGCGCATGTTCCACCTGAAGCGACTTCCGGACATGCTTCGGCAGCGACTTGTCGTCGGTGACCTCCTCTACCAACGCCGCCACTTCTTCGCCGAATCGCCCGGCAATCTCGCTCCGGGTCACTCCTGCGTCTTCGATCGTGTCGTGGAGCAAGCCTCCGATGACGAGGACCGGTTCGAAGCCGTCGCAGTACTCGGCCAGAAGATACGCGACCTCGAGCAGATGGTTGATGTACGGTTCCGCTGGATCGCCCTTGCGTCGTTGAAACGCGTGGCGTTCGGCGGCGAAGTTGGCAGCGGCGAGGATTTGGGTCTGGTCCAACGGGATCTCCTTATGTGGGTGGATGCTCGGTGCCCGAACCTTCTTTCAGCGAATGATAGCGGTCGATGGCGAGATTCGTCCAGCGCTCGACGCGTTTGCTCGGCAGGGGCCAGCGCACTTCGACGTAGTCGAGTTTGGTGGCGGCGCCGAGTCCGAGCACCTCGCGGGGATCATGCGAAGAGAGGAAACTGCCGCCGTTGTTCTTGTAGCGCGAACGGACCTTGCCGCCTGTCGACCAGGAGACCCGCGCTCCGACAGCGTCCCGGTTGCATGCGGTGCCGGCGAGCGCGAGTCCGATCCAGTGGTTGTCCGCTCCGGCATTGTTCTTCAGCAGCACGGGGGCCTCGCCGTTGTTGCCGATGAGGACGTCGACGCGGCCGTCGTTGTTGAAGTCGCCGATGGCGAGTCCGCGCGCCGGGTAGTGGCGCGTGAAGGCGGCGCCTGCCTCGGTGCTCACGTTGCGCATGGTGGCGCCATCGTTATGGAACAGCAGCAAGGGTTCCTTGTACTTCACCTGCTGCGAGTAGTTCTCGATCATGTCGTCGGGATGGCCGTTGGCGAGGATCAGGTCGACGGTGCCGTCGTTATCGTAATCGAAGAACTTGAGACCCCAACCGCTGAGCAGGCGTGTGGATTGCGCGATGTTGTTCTTGTGCGCGACGTCGGAGAAGCTCTCGTTGTGGTTGTTGTGATAGAGCGAGAACATCTCCTGATCGACGTTCGCGACAAACAGGTCCTGCCAGCCGTCGCCGTCCATGTCCGCGGCGTCGACGCCCATGCCGGATCGCGCCTGGCCGTTGTCGCTGAACCCGACTTCGGCGGCGAGCGCAGTCTCTTCCCACTTCCCTCCCCCGCGATTCATGAACAGGAAATTCTGCACCGTGTCGTTGGAGACGAACAGGTCCATCCGGCCGTCGTTGTTGACATCGGTCGCCACCACGCCGAGCCCTTTTCCGAGCGCTTTCGCGATGTCGGTGCCCTTGCTGACTTCGGTGAAGGTGCCGTCTCCGTTGTTGTGATACAGCACGCTGGCGGTCGGGTTGAAGACGCGCGGAATGCAGTAGTAGGCGCGGCCGAGTTTGTTATCGCCGCAGGAAATCGACTTGGCGCTGTACTCGACGAAGGAGCAGATGAACAGGTCGAGTTTGCCGTCGTTGTCGTAATCGAACCAGACAGCGGAGGTCGACCAGTCGGGCCGCGTAATGCCCGATTTCGCAGTGACGTCGGTGAAGGTGCCGTTGCCGTTATTTCGATACAGCACCTGCGCGCCGTATCCCGTCAGGAAGATGTCCGGCAGCCCATCGTTATCGAAATCGCCGACCGCCACTCCTTGCCCGAACAACTCGGCGGTAATGCCGGCCTTCAGCGTGACGTCGGTGAACGTGCCGTCGCGATTGTTCTTGTACAGCGCGTGGTGGAGGGGTTTTTCCGGCTTGAAGAAGTCGCACGGACCGCTGTTCACCAGCAGGATGTCCATCCAGCCGTCGCCATCGTAGTCGAGGAAGGCGCAGCCGGGTCCGATGGTCTCGGGCAGCCAGTGCTTGGGCGACATGGCATTGTTGTGCTTCCAGGTGATGCCGGATGCGGAGGCCGGCACTTCTTCGAAGATTGGGGCGCTGGCGGCTCGCACCAGGGGCGCGGCGGCGAACAGCGCAAACAACTCTCGTCGCGTAAACTGCATCATTGAACCGTAAAGAAGGCGTGCTCCTCGGCGCGCGTACTTCCTTGGGCGATGATGGCACGAATCTCGTACTGGCCCGCGGGCAATGCGGACGAACTGGCGACGTAGGGGATGCGGCCATAGGCGTCGGCCGGAGGCAACTCGGGCTGGGCCTGTGCCACGGGTTGTCCGTCCTTCAGGAATTGAATGGTGAGTTGCGGTTTTTCGGCGGCGTGCGCGTCCGGGTAGACGACGAAGTAGAACGACACGGCGCCGCTGACTTCGCCGCTGAGGCTGGGAGTCACCTTACCGCCGGTGAAGTGCATGGGATCTTCGGGATCGTCGTCCGGCGCCGCGGGTTCCATGCGGCGGATGACGGAGATGCTCGACATCTTCACGCCGGGGCCCGGCGGGGGCACCATCAGGACAGCTCTGCGCGTCGAAGTTTTCATGTTCTCACGATCGAGAACGGCGCTCTCCAGCGTATAGCGGCCGGGGGGAGCGTCGAAGTACAGGATCGTATTGAAATTGCCGCGCCGGGTTATCTCTAGTTTGTCGGCGGGCACTTTGAACGGCACGTCGCGCGAGAATTTGTTCACCACATTGCCCTGTCCGTTCTTCAGCAGGGCCAGCACGGAGATGTGTCCGTGGAAGCTATTGCTCTCCTTGACCTCACTGAACGAGACATTCTCGAGCGGCACTTCGAACGCGATCGCGTACTTGCCCGGTGCGAAATGCATGGCCGCGGAATGATACTCGAACGCGCGGGGCAGCGGATTCGTCGACAGCGCCTTCAGCATCGGTACTTCGAAGGCCATCAACGAAACGCCCTGGACGAATGGCAGCGCGAAGTATCCCGACCGCGCCTGCACCTTCACGTCGGGGCGGTCCACATGCACAGCGATCTTGCGGAAGCTTCCGTCGAACTCGTCGATCTGCGGCGCGTAGGTCACCGCATAATACGAGCGCACATCTTCGGCCACCTGCCGTAAGGGCTTGCGGAAATCGTTGGTGTTGGCGATCAGGAAGCCGCCCGTGGATTCGGCGAGGTCGTTCAGGGCGTTCTGCTTATTGGCGCGGATGGCGTCTTCGGCCTTGTCGAAGATCTTGGCCTGGTCGGGGCTGACCGGCGCGTTCGGATTCGTTGCCTGCCGCATGCTCGAATTCGCGGCTTGCCCGAGCATATCGGTGGAATCGGAGTTCATGCGCTCCGTAATGAGACCGCGCGCATCAATCGCGTAGATGCTGACGTTGGCGCGATTCGCGTCGCCGATGACCTGCTGCTTGTACTCGTCCAGACTCGCGGGCACCGCCAGACCCTCGGAAAAGTACATCAACGTCTTGCGTCCCGGAAGGCGCGTCTGCTCCTTCACCAGCGCCATCAGCGAGAAGATCTGCGCCCGGCCCTGCTGCTCGCGCGAGGCGGACTGCGCGAAGTCGAGCATGTTCAACTGCATTTGCGCCATGGCGGCCGACGCGGCACTGTCGCCCATGGAATTCGAACTTACGCCCAGGCCGGAGGAGGGGTCCACTTTCGACTGCGCCTCGAGCACCTCCTTGATCTTGTCCGACAGCGACGGGAACGACGAGTAGGCACCTGAAGTAGCACGGTCCACCGCATGCTTCAGCAGTTCCTTATCGTTCGTGAATTGCTGCAGGATGCTGAGCCTCTGATCGATGGTGAACACCGAATAAAACAGATTCTGTTCCTGGCCCGCGTTGATGAGATCCATCGCCGCCTGCCTGGACATCCGCCGCGCGTCGTTGCCGAGTTGGTCGAACACGAGCGTCACCAGGCGGATCTGCTTGTTGGGATCGAGTTGTTGAAGTTTCGGATCGGCGGCGGCGCCGGCTTCGGGGGTTGCGGGCGGTGCCTGCCCGTCCACCAGGCGGAATCCGCGAATCTTCTGCGGCGCGCCTTCATCGGTGATGTGAATGTCCTCGGGCTTCAGGTCGCGAACAGGCCGCCCCTTCTTGTCGCGGACCACGATGTCCAGCAGCACTTCGTTGGCACCCGTACGGATAGTGGCGTTGTCCTGCGCGGGAACGGCAGCGGCGAACGCGAGCAACAGAGCGATGGCGTATCTCATGGCTAGTTGGGATAGGGGTCGCCCTTTCGTGCGACACGGATCTGGTGGTCGGTGAATTCGAAGTGTGAGGCCGGAAGTTCTACCCTGGGCATGTGGCACGAACTGCAGTTCGCCTTCGCGACGGTGCAGTGTTTAGCGTCCGCCGCGGCGTGGCAGGTCTGGCACTTCGAATCGTAGAACGAGGAATCGCGGACAACGGCGGCGTGCGGATCGTGACAGGCAACGCAACTGATGCGCGCGTCGGCAGCGTCGTAGCATTTCGAGTTGGTCAGACGATAGGGCTGGAAGCGAACGTTGTTGGGGCCGCGCAGGGGCGACCCGGCTACCTGCGCCCACGTGCGATGACAGGATCCGCAGAAGTCGGACAGTTCTTCGGTGGACAGCTTCGAGAGCTTCGGCATCGGCGTCTGCCTGGCGACATGATCGGCTGCGGGGCCGTGACAGCTTTCGCACCACACGCCCGCGGTCATCTTGGCGAACACGAGTTCGTTCCCGCGCAGACCGCCGGTGCTGTGACACCCGAAGCACTGGCGCGTGTCGGCGTCGTCCATGCGGCGTCCGAAGGCCTCTTCGATATTGGCGGGCGTAGTGTTGGCGGCGCCCATGGTGAGGTCGAGCCCATTGATTTTCGAGTAGTAGGAGACCCGGCTCTCGTACCAATGATCGTCATGCTCTAGCGCGAAAGTTTGCGCGACGGTCCCGTGTCCGAAGGCCCAGTGGATGGGAGCAGTGATACTCTGCTTGCCATCGGTGACCGTGTAGTTCAGGTCCTTGCCCTGCCGGCGAATCGTGTAACTGTAGCCCGAGTTGCTCATCGTCAGTTCAGGGTTGCCGCTGAGAAACGGAGAATCGGTTCCGCTCATCAGCGCCGCCGCCATCGGTGTCTGCCGGTACGCCGCAAACTGCTTCCGATGACAAGCGGCGCAAGCAGCGGATCCCGCGAGTACTGCATCCGGCGCCACGGGGCGTCCAACCGCGCCGGCCGCGGGCACCTGCGCAAGTACCGAAGCAAGTACCCAGCTAATGGCCGCGAATCTCATTCAACTTCACAAATGCCGCACGCTCACGGGCGGCGTCCTCTTTGCGGCCCGCTTTGGCGTAGGCGCCGGCCAGAGCGTATCGCGTCTCCGGACTATCAGGCGCCATTTTGGCGGCGATTTCCAATTCCTTGATCCCCGCGTTCAGGTCGCCTTCTTCCACCAACGTTCGCCCATAGGCGTTATGAGCCACAAACGACGACTCATCGAGTTTCACGGCCTCGCGCGCATACGGCAGGGCCGATTTCGAATCGCCACGCTTGAGATATTCGAGAGCAAGCACCACGCGGGCAGGCACATGCTCCGGAGATACTTCGAGTTCGCGCTTCAGTTCCGGAATCGCTTTCTCTGGCTCGTTCATCACCAGGAATCCACCGTAGAGGAAGTGAACGTTCGGCGCATTCGGATAGCGCGCGATCAAGTCCTCGAAAGCCTTCTTGGCGGTGGCCACCCGGCGGGCGTTGCCTTCGTGAATGGCGCGGCCGGCCATCATCACGATCTCGCGCTTGTCGGGCGGAACCTCGTTGGGGAGCATCGGCATCCGCAATCCCGCGATGCCCTCGGCCTCCACTATCGAATTACGATCGTTCCCGAGGCGGGCGAAGGCGGCCAGGAGTTCGTTGGCGCGCTCGAACTGTTGATCGCGGCTGAACAGGAGCGCCAGATGATATCGCGAGACGTTGTCGAGTTCGCGATTCGCTGCGACGCCCAGCAGGCGTCCATGTTCCAGGTGGAGCAGGGCCCGCTCATATTCGTGAGTCTGGTATTCGCAGAGACCGACCATTACGAGTCCGGGAGCGCTGTCCTTCTCGATCAGATTGAACCGGCGGAAGGCGTCGAGCGCGTCTGGGTAGAGGTCGGCATCGTAGAGTAGCGTCGCCAGATACCACCAGCCCTCTTTCCAATCGGGCTTGAGCTTTACGGCCTCGCGGTACAAGTCCACGGCCTTGCCCATGTCATTCGCCTCGCGCGCCGCGGTGGCTTTTGCCGAAACCGCCGCGAACGGCGACTGCGCGGACGCAGCGAGCGCGGACACCAGCAGGAACACGACGGCCCGAATCAATTCTTCACTCCCGGTTGCTGCGCCTGCCGTTCGGCGTTGAGCTTGAGAACGACGTTGCGCTCACGATCTCCATCCGCCTTTCGTTTCAGGCGATAGTATGCAGTCGCCAGTGAGACGTGCGCCTCCACGAAATCATCGTGATCCTTCACCAGCGATTCGAGTTCCTGCACCGACTGGTCCAACAGTCCCTGTGCCAGGTGGACGATGGCGATCTGATAGCGCACTCCGGGATCGCCGGGCCGGACCTCGAGAGCGTGATTGAGATACTGGAGCGCTTCGGCGTTCTTCTGGTCTATCTTGAGCAGCGACCCGACGTTCAGGTTGGCTTCGAAATCGTTGGGATCCTGAGTCAGTGCGTCGTGAAACGCTCGCGTCGCTCCGGCGGCGTCGCCGGTGGAGAGCAGAGCCATTCCGTAATACGATTGCACGCCGGGCAGTTTTGGATTCGCTTCCACGGCATGCTTGAAGTCGTCGAGGGCGCCGGCGAAATCCTTGGACTGATACTTGGCGGTACCCATCAGCATTCGGGCTTCGGCTGAATCGGGATTGCGAAGAATCTCGTCGACGAGTTTCTGCCCGCGCGGTACCTGCTTATCGCGGATCAGCGCCGTGCCGAGCAGGTACGCGAAGGCGCGGTCATCCTTCAGCACCGATTCGTAGGGGGACAGCGTTTCGATGGTGTGGGGATAATCGCCCAATCGGAAATAGGAATCCGCGAGTAGCATCAACGCGTTCTTGTTATCAGGCTGAAGGACGCGCACCTGTTTGAACTGTTCGATGGCATCGCTCATCCGCAACATCTTGTAGTAGGCGATTCCCAGATTCAGCTTGGCGCCGGGATTGCGAGGATCGGTCTTGAGGGACCGTTCGTATTCCTCGATGGCCTCCTCAAGCCGGCCCAGGTGAGCCAGCGCGGCTCCGAGATTCGACCTCACCTGCGCGTTGTCGCGAATGGCGAGCACCTCGCGATATTCGCCGATCGCCTTGTCATAACGGCCGGCCTGATGATCGGCGATGGCGGTGGCCAGGATCTGTTGAGGTGACGGGGGATTCTGGGCGGCAGCAGCGAATCCGGCGGAAACGAGAAGCAAAACGGCCCGGTACAGCATGGTGCGGATTACTTCAGTATAAGGAACCGGGGGCGCGGCTGTTAACCGTGCCCCCGGTGTTGAGGTAAGGAGATGCGTCAGAAGTAGTACTTGATGGCCAACTGAATCACCCGGCGGCCGAACTTCGTGTCGGCATAGCCGAAGCGATCATTCAACAACTTGCCGTTCGCATCGAAGTTCAAAGTGAAGTTCGGATCGCCGTTGGTGAACGACCTAAGCGGATGGTTGATGAAGTTGAACGCCGAAGCCCGGAACTGCAGCTTGCGGTTCTCACCCATCTGGAAGTTCTTGAACAAGGAAAGGTCGCTATTGAAGAACGCGGGACCCTTGATGTACGGGAAGATGTACGACCCGTTATGGCCGGGCGTCGGCGGCGCGAAACAGTTGCCATTGATAAACTGCCCGTCCCCGAGATTCGAGCGCGGATCGCAGGTAATGACAGGCTGCAGACTCACGTCGGGAGTGCCGGCAACGTTGCGAGCCGTCAAGCCTACCCCGTTATAGGAACCCGCGACATTGAAATTTGCAACGCCCGCCGCCTGCAGGTTTACTCCGCTCTGTAGCTGCGTGATGCCGGAGATCTGCCAACCGTTTACGAGGCCGCCGATCACCCGCGCACCTTTGTACCAGTTCGACATTTCGAACGAGTAGGCCGCATTGAAGATATGCGTCCGATCGTAGGCCAGAGGGCCGTAATTCTGCAGGATATCTATCTGGTTGGCCGTTTGGCCCTGGGCGCCGCCACGGATACCTAGCGCCTTGGAGAAGGTGTAGTTGACCGTAAACGTGCTCCGTCCCGATTGCCGGTTCCAACTCGACTGAATGCCGTTGTAGTTCTGATACAGGTTATGCTGCCGGAGCGTGATGCCCTGGTAGTTTTGATACTTCCGGAGATCGTCAATATTGGCACTGTCCGCTGTACTGAAATTGGAAAGGGTGCCGTACGGAATTACGTCCAGCGCGCCTAATCCGCTGTTGAGCAGGTTGTCGCTCTTGTTGCCGACATACGCGATTTCGAACAGGCTCTTCCACGGCAACTTCTGTGAAATGGTGAAGCTGTAGCTGTACGTGATAGGGAACTTGTTATCGGTCGGATCCGCCACCGTAATGCTGGTGCGGGTCAGCGCCGGCTGGATTTGATCCACCGAGGCCAGCGTCACTCCGTTGCAGGAATTCGCGCAGTAGCCGCGAACCCCCGCTGCCGGATCGAGAGGATCTGTGAACTGGGCGTTCGGGTAGCGGAAGATGCCGAAGCCGCCGCGCAGCACCGTGCTGCCCGTACCAAACACATCGAGGGCAAAGCCGAATCGGGGCGACGCTAACAAGGCCGGCGTTCCGAAACCGGAGTTTGGAATCTCAGGATTCTGCGCATGCCACTTCAGACCTGTGAACGTACCGAGCAGTTTCGGATCGTTGGAGTAAGTGGTCGGATCGAACACCGCAAAGCCGACGCCCTGCCGGTCGTACCACTGACCCAAGTGCTGGAATCGCGCGCCGTATTCGAGCGTCAGGCGCCGGCTGATCTTCCACGAATCCTGCGCGAAGAACTCCATGATGTTCAGCCCTTCGTTGTGCAGAATATTGTAGTTGTTGCCGCTGTACTGCGCCGCGCGGCCCAGCAGCAAGTCGGCATAGCCATTGCCCGAGGAGTTACTGCCCCAATTTGCAAATACTATCTGATCGTTGGAGTTATTGCTCGACGGCTGATCGTTGATGATTTTCTCGTAGTACATACCGAACTTCATGGTATGTGTGCCCCAGACTTTTGACACGTTGTCGGAGAAGCTGGGCAGATGCTTGGCCGCAAACAGGTTGTTTCCGCCCGGTCCAAGCTCAAAACCCGACGGGTTCAGCATGGTCGCCACGCTGCTCGCCCAACTGGTGACCTGCGGAATCTGGTCTAGCCCGTTCTTGTACAGACCTTTGTAAGGGTAACCTACCGCCGACCGGCTGACCTTCGACGGATCGTCGAATGTGTTCGGGAAGTCGATATAGGTGTAGCCGGCGACAAACTCGTTGGTCAGCGTCGGGCTGAGCACGTTGGTCAAACTGGCCGACACAGACTGCGACTGGTTCTTGGCACTGATGTTGGAGGGGTACGGGACCTGCTCCGCGTTGCGCCACCAGAGGCCGACCGGGAACTGCTGCAATTCATTCTGCAGGTTGTAGCGGACAAACAGCTTCGTGTTGTCGCTGATGGAGTAATCCACGCGGCTCATCCACTGATAGCTGTTCTGGCTGACATCCAGAGCTTTCACATAGTTGAAGCCCGCGCCGGCGCCCGCCGCGTCGACGTTCGGCGCCGGATACAATTTGGCCAGCGCGAGTCCGCCGCGATCCATCATGCTGGTGGGAACGATTCCACCCGGGAACTGATCGGTGTTCACATTGCTGCTGACTCCGGACGGAACCTTCGGGCCGAGCGTCGCCAGGTAGGCCGGGCTGAAGTTGCCCGCGAACATCTGGTCCGTCGGGACAAACGCCTGGAGAACACCAGTGTCGAGAGTCTGCTTGTAGTATTCGTAGCCGGTGAAGAAGAACAGCTTGTCGCGATTTTTGTTGAAGTTGGTTCCAGGGATCAGCACCGGACCGCCGATGTTTCCGCCGGGGAAGAAGTACTTGTTCTCGGGCCTGCTCTGTCCGGTTTTGTTCAGCAGCCACTCGTTCGAGTTCATCGAGAAGTGGCGGGCATACAGGTATGCGGTGCCGTGGAAGTCGCGGCCGCCGGATTTCGAGATCGAGTTCAGAACGATGGGGCCCTTCGAATTCTCGGCCGAGAAGTTCGAGGTGAGGACCTTGAACTCCTGGATCATGTCCGTGTTCGGATTGACCGGAGTCGCGCAGTTGCAGCCGGGATCGGAGACGTGCGAACCGTCGGCGGTGATGTCCATCGACTCGGGACGCGTGCCGTTGGCCGAGAAGTTGCCGAGCGCGCTCTGCTTGCCACCCTCGCCGTTCCCGTTGATGCCGATCACTTCGCCGCTGTAGCCGGCTTTGTTCTCGACGCCCGAACCGGTCTGCGCCATGCCGGGCATAATCTTAATGAACTCGGCGGCGCTGCGGCCGACCACCGAGATGTCCTGCAACATCTTGGTAGTGATGACGGTGGACTTTTCGCCGGAATCGACCGGTGTGATGGTCGCGGCGGCAGCGAGGACGGTCACCTGCTCGGTAGCGGTGCCGACCTCGAGCACGACATCGACGTTGCGCTTCTCGGCGCCCGTGAACGTCACGCCGGTTGTTTCATACTTCTTAAAGCCTTGCGCTTCCACTGTGATCGTATAGGAACCGGTCGGAAGAGCGGCGACGGTGAAATACCCATCCTGGTTTGTCACCGTGCGGCGAACGTCGCCGGATTGCTCATTCTTGACCACCACTGCCACGTTCGGGATGACAGCCTGGGAATTGTCGAGGACCGTTCCGGTCAGGGTACCGGTCACGCCCTGCCCAAAGACAGAAGCAGTCGATAGAGCGGCCAAAAGGAACAACCCGACCCATTGGCTTATGTGTTTCAACATGGACACCCCTCAAAAAGAGTTCAACTCAAGCTGAAGCCTGGAACTACAACTCGGTGAATTGACTAGTAGAAAGATATTACTTGAAGGGCGGCCGTGCCAAGGATAAACCAGCTACCATTTGAGGTTAACGAAAGTACTTCCTTTATTTCCAATAACGTTACAATGATTTCGGTCGGCCGTTAACAGACGCGGAGTGAGCCGTTACGGCAGGCTGGAGTGGGGTATACTGCCTGAAAGCCTTGCTTCGCATTAGCTGGGGAACTCATGGTGGATGAACGCGACTTCCGCGAGGAGCGTCAGGAACTGGAGACGATCATGTCGTCCGGCCTGTTCGCGCGGTCGATAAACCTGGCGCAGCTTCTTCAGTACGTCTGCGAGCGTACGTTTGAAGGCGCCTCAGAACGGATCAAAGAGTACAACGTGGCGGTGGAGGCGCTCGGTCGTCCACCGGAATTCGATCAGAAGCGCGATTCCATCGTTCGGGTGGAAGCACACCGGCTGCGGAAGAAACTGCAGGAATACTACGCCGGCGACGGAGCCTCCCACGCCATCAAGATTCAACTTCCTCCCGGCAACTACGTTCCCCAGTTCGTCCGCACCGAGCGGCCGATGGACCTGGTGCCGGTCCGGCCCGCCATCTTGCCGCCGGCGCCGGACAACAGTAGATCCACATCCAAGTGGGTTGGAATTTTGGCGATCACGACGGTGGTGGGAGTCGCCGGCATTGCCCTCGCGCTCTACCGCACCGAGTCGACTGCCGCCGGCCGCCTAGCCAGCCGGACCGATATTCCCGCCGCACCTCTTCCGGGTCCGGAAGTGAGGATTGTATCCGGTTCCGACTCGCCGCGCTATGTCGATCACCTGGGCAACGTCTGGGGACCCGATCGGTTCTTCGACGGGGGCACGGTCGTCGCCTCGCCTCTGCGGGCGATCGCGCGGAGTTCGGATCCGGCGCTCTACCTGGGCCGGCGAGAAGGTGACTTCTCGTACGACATTCCGTTGAAACCGGGCACGTACGAATTGCGACTGCACTTCGCCGAGACGGTGTTCGGCGAGGGGAACATCGCAGGCGGCGGCGAGTCGAGCCGGGTGTTCAACGTCAGTGCTAACGGTTCGCCGCTATTCGTGGCCTGGGACACACTCGCCGACGCGGGCGGGGGCAACGTTGCGGATATCAAAGTCTATAAGGATATGCATCCGGCGGCGGACGGGTTCCTGCATCTCAGATTCGGCCCGACGCTGAAGGAGAAGCCTTTCGTCAACGCCATCGAAGTGGTTCCCGGTACACCTGGCCGGATGCTGCCGGTCCGGATTATTGCGCGTGATAGTCCATTCCGCGACTGGCTCGCTGACCGGTACTACAGCGGTGGACAACTGGTGCAGAGGCATGAACCCGTGGAAGCCAGCGACCAGTCGGAACTGTTTCAGAATGAGCGGTTCGGCAACTTCTCGTACGCGATTCCGGTGGCCGCGGACAGCCACTACACAGTAACGCTCTACTTCTGCGAAAGCTGGTTCGGACCCGCGAGGACCGGGGGAGGCGGCGCCGGTTCGCGGATATTCGACGTGTACCTCAACGGGATCGCGCTGATGCGGAATTTCGATCTGTACGCCGAAGCCGGCGGTCCGCTGCGGGGGATCACGCGAACGTTCCGCCATCTGACTCCGAATGCGCAGGGAAAGCTGATGCTGCAGTTCGCCCCGGTGCAGAATTACGCGCTGGTGAATGCGATTGAGGTGGTGGACGAGGGACGGTAAGGCTCAACCCTGCTATCATGCGGCGGTGGCCCTCGAAACGATTGATCAGGTCCTCGCCGCACTCGACTCCATCATCGACCGCAGCTTCAGTGAATCGAGCCGGCTCGGCTACTTCGCCGCCCTCTACCATCGGGTGACGCGGCGGGTGAAGGAGGGCATCGCGGCCGGACGTTTTGAAGACGGCCCGCGGATGGAGCGCCTGGACGTGATATTCGCGTCGCGTTACCTGGATGCCTACGACGCGTTCCGGTCCGGCGGGACGGCGTCGCGAAGTTGGATGCTGGCGTTCCGTGTGGCTCCCGATCCGGCGCCGTGCGCGATCCAGCATCTGCTGGCTGGCATGAACGCCCATATCAACCTGGATCTCGGGATTGCCGCCGCCGAGGTGGCTCCGGGCGCTTCGCTCGGCGCTCTCCAAAGCGACTTCAATCAGATCAACAACGTGCTGGCGGAGGAAACCTTCCGCGTGGAGAGTGCGATGGAGGCGGTGTCACCGTTGATGAAACTCTTCAACGCGGTCGCGCTCAAGACCGACAACCGGCTGATCAACTTCAGCATGACGAAGGCACGGGATTTCGCCTGGAACGCAGCCATCCGGATTGCCGCCGATCCCGCCAATCGCGACGTCCATATCGGCGCTCTGGACGCCGCCGTGGCCCTGCTGGGCAACACTGTGGTGCACCCGCCACTGTCGATCGAACTGAAACTGGTGCCGATCCGCGCTGCCGAGGAGCCGGATGTGCGCCGGATTATTCAGGCGTTGTGGGAGCGGAGTGCGACCGCCCAGCCCGCCGGTTAGCGGCTGGAAGGGAACTTGCACATCGAAACCAGGTCTGGCCGGAATACGTCCCCAATCTGAAGGAGTTCCGCCGCACGCCTTGACCATCGATGCGAAGACGCCCTAAAATTAGAAACAGTTCCGAAGGGTCCCAGGAGTAGTGTATGCGATTTAAGCCCCTGTTCGTCTTCTGTTGCGCGTATCCCCTGCTGCTTCCGCAGCAGGCGACGTTCGCAGCCGACAAGAAGGCCGATGCGATAGCCGGACAACGCGAGACCATCGCCAAGCCGCTGTCGGATAAGGAACGGAAGCGGCGTGAGAAGGCGCTCAAGAAAGAACTCGAGGGACCGTACAAGCAGTGGTTGAACGTTGACGTCGGATATATCATCACTGACGAAGAGCGGCAGGCGTTCAAACGGCTGTCCACGGACGAAGAAAAGCAGCAATTCATCGAGCAGTTCTGGCTGCGCCGCGATCCCACGCCGGATACCGAAGAGAACGAGTTCAAGGAAGAGCACTACCGGCGCATCGCCTACGCCAACGAACGTTACGCGTCGGGAATCCCCGGTTGGAAGACCGACCGCGGGCGCATCTACATCACCTTCGGTCCTCCTGACGAAATCGAATCGCATCCTTCCGGCGGCACCTACGAGCGCCCCATGGAAGAAGGCGGCGGGACGACGTCCACCTATCCGTTTGAGAAGTGGCGTTATCGCTGGATCGAGGGAATCGGCAGCGATATCAACATCGAGTTCGTGGATCCGACCATGACCGGCGAATACCGCATGACGATGGATCCGTCCGAAAAAGACGCGCTGTTGTATGTGCCCGGCGCGGGTCTGACGATGCTGGAGCAGATGGGCATGGCCAGCAAAAACGACCGGTTCAATCGTACGGACGGCACCCACCTCGGAACGGGCAACCAGCCGCTGCCTGCCCGCATGAACCAGTTCGAGCGTCTGGAGCAGTTCGCGGCCCTGCAGCGCGCGCCGAAGGTGAGGTTCAAGGATCTGGAAGCGGCCGTCAGTTCGACGATTCGCTACAACACGCTGCCGATGAAGGTCCGCACCGACTACATCCCGGTGACGCCGACCTCAATCTTCAGCAATATCACGATGCAGTTCGATCGCAAGGATCTGCAGTTCTCTCAGAAAGACGGGATCGCCAAGGCGGTGGTGAACATCTATGCACGTATCAGTTCGATGTCGCGCCGCACGGTGAACGTGTTTGAGGATGTGGTGAGCATCGAGGTGCCCTCGGATATGCTGGAGCAAGCGAGCAAAGGGTCGTCGATCTATCAGAAGGTAGTACCGCTGCCGCCCGGCCGCTACCGGCTGAATGTGGTTGCCAAGGACATTACCGGCGGCAACATGACGACCTACGAAACCGCGTTGGATGTACCGCGATTCGAGGACGACCAACTGGCGACGAGTTCTCTGATTCTGGCCGACCAGATCGAGAAGGTCCCGACGAAGAGTATTGGAACGGGTCCGTTCGTGATCGGCGCGTCGAAGGTCCGGCCGCGGATGGGCGACACATTCAAGCGCGACGAGAAGCTCGGCATTTACATGCAGCTGTATAATTTCGAGCAGGACGAGACGACGCGGAAACCGAGCGGCACCATTGAGTACGAAATCGTGAAGAACGGTTCCAACCAGAAGGTGTTTGATTATTCCGAGGATGTAAGCGCGCTGCGGGGTTCGGCCACGCAGATGACGGTGGAGAAACTGCTGCCGTTGAATACGTTCGAACCGGGGTCGTACACGCTGCGTATGAAGGTGGTGGACAAACTGCGGAACCAGACCATCACCCCCACGGCGACGTTTACGATAACATAGGGAGTAGGTGTTGGGGCTTGTGTCCCCGGGGGCAGTTGGCGGTGTGAAAGTGGCGTTGACTGTGAAGCAGAGCAAAACCGGGACGATGCTGCGAGCAACAGCTCTACTGTTGGGCCTCGCTGCCAGTGCGTCCGCAATTTCCCCGCTGCCGCTCTCGGGAAGTCTTGGCGGCAATGTGAAGAGTACGGCCGGCGTCGTCCAGATGGGCGCGACGGTGATCCTCTATAACCGCTACGACCGCGCCATCCGCCAGGTCCTGACTAACGAGGATGGATCGTTTCGCTTCGACTCCTTGCTGCCCGACGTCTATTCGCTCCGCGTCAGCCTCAGTAGTTTCATCCCGGCGTTCAAACGCAACATCGCCATTCGCCCCGGCTTCCACAGCGTGCTGACCATCAACATGGCGAGCATGCTGAGTTCGATTGAATTCGTCTCCTCGTCTCCTATCAAGGGATCGCTGATGAGCGACGACTGGAAGTGGGTCTTGCGATCGTCGCAATCCACTCGTCCTGTCCTTCGCTATGCCGACCTCGGACCTTCGATCAAGGTGGCCAAGAGCCGGACCAACGTTTTCTCGGAAACCCGCGGCATTGTGAAGGTATCGGCCGGCGACGCGACATCGTTCGCGGGAACCACCGCCCAGCCCGACCTTGGAACCGCATTCGCCATTGCGACCAGCCTGTTCGGATCGAATCAGTTCGAAATCAGCGGCAACTTCGGATACAGCGCCCACACCGGCATGCCGACCGCCGGCTTCCGGACCCAATTCACGCGCAGCACAGGTGGCATGCGGACTCCTGAACTCACGGTTTCGATGCACCAAGTGTATCTGCCCACCCGTGGCGGTTTCGGGCCGCAACTTGGGCAGGACGCGCCTAGTCTGCGGACGATGGCGATCAGCACCTACGATGAACTTGGCGTCACGGACCGGATCCGCATCGAGTACGGCATGTCGGCCGAATCGATGAGTCTGCTGAACCGGCTGAACGTGCTCAGTCCGTTCGCGCGGCTGACATTCGACATGGGGCACGCAGGCTCTGTGCAACTCGGATACTCGAACGGCGCTACCGCAACCGAACTGGTGGAGCATTCACGCGACGGCCGGGAGTTTCGCGAATCGGCGGCTCTGGACCGGGACCTGAGCGCGCTGGCCGCACTCCCGCGAGTTTCCCTGCGCAACGACCATCTGGCGGCGCAACGGACCGAGAATATCGAATTGGGCTATCGCAAGGTGGCCGGCAGCCGCGAATACAGCGCCGGTGTTTTCCACGAGCGGGTCAGGGATGGTGCCGTGACACTGGCGGGGTCAGGCGAGTTGTTCGACGGCGACGTGCTGCCGGACCTCGGCTCGCAGAGCGCCGTGTTCAATACCGGTAGGTTCAATCGTTGGGGGTACGTGGCGTCGGTCACGCAGAACGTCGGCGATCGTGTCGAGATCTCGGTCGCGTATGGACGCGGCGGCGCGCTGACGACTTCCGGCCGCACTCTCACCACGGATGATGCGGATGCCCTCCGCAAGTTGATCCACCTCCAGGAGCGGAACTGGGCGACGGCTCGGGTCGCCGGCACAGTGCCCGGTTCGGGAACTCGGATCTCGGCCTCCTACGGCTGGGCGGACTATCGCTCACTGATGCCCTCGCACCTGTACCTGACACAACGGCTGACCCCCGAGCCCGGATTGAACATCATCGTACGGCAGCCACTGCCATCGGTGGCCGGAGTTCCGGGGCGGTTTGAGGCGAGCGCCGAACTCCGGAATCTGCTGGAGCAGGGATACCTCTCCGTCACCAGCACCGACGGCCGCACGATGCTGCTGACGAACGCGCCCAGAGCGTTGCGCGGCGGCCTCAGCTTCATCTTCTAGCGCCACTCAATGATCGCGCCTGAATGGTCCGCAGTGGAAGGGAGTCCCGTTCCGCTCGGCGTCACCTACATCCCGCACGAGCAGGCCTACAATTTCGCTCTGTATTCCAAATACGCGACGGGTGTGACGCTGCTGCTGTATTCAGCCGACGACCCGTTATATCCGATTGATACGGAGCCGTTCCGCTTCCCGCACAATAAGACGGGTCGCGTGTGGCACTGCCGCCTTCCGGCGAGCCGCCTCGAACCGGTCAGATACTACGCCTACCGCGTGTATGGACCGCAGGATCCTCGATCGGGGCAGCGCTTCGATCCCGAGAAGATCGTCCTCGATCCGTACGCCAAAGCCGTCTACTTCCCTCCGAATCACAGCCGGCTCGCGGCCATCGGACCGGGATCCAACGCCGGACGCGCCCCGCTGGGAATCCTGCAGGAGGCCGCGCCGTTCGATTTTGATGGCGACACGTGCCCCCGCCACGGTCACGACACCATCATCTACGAGATGCACGTGAAGGGACTCACGGCGCGTGAGAACTCCGGTGTCGCGGCCGCCAAACGCGGGACGTTCGCCGGTGTCATCGAGAAGATTCCGTATCTGCTCGAGCTTGGCGTTACGGCGGTGGAACTGATGCCGGTATTCCAGTTCGATCCCGACGAGAATAACTACTGGGGATACATGCCCCTCAACTTCTTTTCGCCGCACCATGCCTACGCCAGCGATCCCACGCCCGGCGGCCAGTTCGACGAATTCCGGCGGATGGTGAAGGCGCTCCATGAGGCCGGTATCGAAGTGCTGCTCGACGTCGTGTACAACCACACCACCGAGAACGATGCGAGCGGCCCGACCTACTCCTTCCGCGCCATCGACAACACATCCTACTACCTGCTGGAGTCGGACCCATCGCGCTATCGCAACGACGCCGGCACCGGCAATGTCCTCCACTGCGCCAATCGCGCGGTTCGCAAGATGATCCTCGACAGCATGCGCTTCTGGGCGGAGCAAATGCACGTTGACGGGTTCCGGTTCGACCTGGCGGCCATCTTCACGCGCAATGACGATGGCTCAATAAATCTCGACGACCCGCCGGTGATCGGCGCCATCAGCAGCGATCCGATTTTCGAAGATGTGCGCCTGATCGCCGAGGCCTGGGATCTGGGCACATACCAACTCGGGCGCTATTTCCCCGGCATGACATGGCTGCAATGGAACGGAAAGTTCCGCGACGACGTGCGGCGATTCGTCAAGAGCGACAACGGGATGGTGGGCGCGCTGATGCAGCGCATGTACGGTAGCGACGATCTGTTCCCGCAGGATCTCGAACTCGGGTACCGGCCCTTCCAGAGCATCAACTACATCTGCTCGCACGACGGCTTCAGCCTGTACGACCTGGTGAGTTATCAGCAGAAGCGAAATCTCGCGAATGGGAATCACAACGCTGACGGCACGGACGATAATTTCAACTGGAATTGCGGCTGGGAGGGGGACGACAACGTACCGCCGGAAGTGAAGGCTCTGCGCGAACGCCAGGTGAAGAATTTCTGCGCTCTGCTGATGCTCGCCAACGGCACGCCGATGTTCCTTATGGGCGACGAGTTCATGAACACGCAGCAGGGCAATAACAATCCGTACAACCAGGACAACGAGATCAGTTGGCTCGATTGGGATCTGCGTGAGAAGAACGCGGGCGTGTTTCGATTCTTCCAGCGCATGATTGCCTTCCGGAAAGCGCACCCTGCCATTGCATCGAGCACGTTCTGGAACGGCGGCGTCCGTTGGTTCGACATCGGCACGCACTCGGTAGGCTGGGTAATCGACGATGTGCAGGTGATGGTGAACGCTTATTGGGAGCCGGTGGAGTTCACGGTTCAGGGCGAGGGTTGGCGGCGTGTGGTGGATACTTCGAGGCCATCGCCGGACGATTTCGCGGATGCGCCCGCTCTGGTGGGGTCGCGGTATTCCGCGGGGCCGAGGTCGGTGGTGGTGCTGGCGAGTTGATCGGCGGTCATAAGAAAGGGCGCCCGTCCCCAACAACGGAGCCGGACGCCCGCGTAGTCTAGAACCGGTAGAACAGGCCGAACTGCATCACGCGCGAACTCACGCCGTCCGTGCTCGACGTCATCGAAATGATGCGGCCGAAATTCGTACTGTTGATGTTCTGGTCGCCGGTGGTAAGATCGCTGCTCGGCCAGAAGTTCGGATGGTTGAACAGGTTGTAGAAGTCGGCCCGGAACTCGATGCTCTGGCGCTCCGTGATCCGGGTGTTCTTCTGGATCGAGAAGTTGTAGTTGTTGAACGATGGACCGTTCAGATACCGGCGCTGCAGGTTTCCGACTTCGCCCGGGCCGGGGTTGTAGAACAACTGCCCCGCAAACTGCGCCTGGCCGTCGGGTGCGACACCGCGGCCATCCGGACCAATGTGCGAAGGATCGATCCAGAACACGCCGTTGCCGTTCTTGAACAGACCCGTGGCGTCGCGAAGACTATCGCCGCCGGCGCTCGTGCTCGCCGTGTTCACACCTGTCGACCGCGCGCTGCGATTGTAAGTCCCGCGGTTCGACAACACCGACACCGGCTGCCCCGACGTCAGGATCAGGAATCCGCTGACCGCCCAACCACCCACAGCCCGGCTGAGCATCGCGCTGCCGGGATTCCAGTGCCGCCCCGGTCCGAACGGCAGCGGAACATAGTGATTGAACTTAAACGAATGAGTCAGATCGTACGGCGCGCGCGCCCGTTCCAGCGAGCGATTGTTGTTGTCCAACTGCGCTTCCAGACCTCGAAATGCCGAGGCCGTGCTCAAAGCCTTGCTGTAGACATAACTCGCCTGTAACTGCATCCCGCCCGCCATCCGTTTGGTGACTTCAAACTGGCCCCCGTTGTAATTCGACCGCGCGACATTGGATAACACACTCGAGTACAGCGAGTATGGATTCGGGAAGTAGCTGAAGCCCGCGTACGGGAATATCTGGTTTTGCTGATAACTCTGAGCCAGAGTCGCGATCTCGCCGGTTTGAATCAGACCGACGACACTCGAGCTGGTTAGCAGCGCGCCCCGCGGCAGCGAGTTAAAGAACGGAAGCGGCTGGCTGCCGGCAATATTCACGTTGTACCGTGGGTCGAACCGGCCGGTCGCTGCCTGAGAAAGGAATCCGTTGTTCCGCGCCGCCTTGAAATCCTGCAGGAAGGTGCCCTGGAAAGGATTAATTTGGTTATAGTCGATCTGGCGGAACTGGCCCACCGTGCTATTGCCGATGTACCGCGCTGCCATCACGAATCCCTTCCACTCCTGTTCGAGTCCGATATTCCATTGCTGGGTGTACGGGGTGCGGAGATTCGGATCCACCAGACCCTGCACGGGAGCCGAACTCGGCGTTAGATCGAACTGCTGTTTCAAGGTAGTCGGCAGTTGAAACGCCGGTTGCGCGATCGCGGGCAGACCGCCAGTGACACGATCGTTCAGATTCGATAGCGCCACCTGCGTACTAAGGCCGTTGTTCGTGGTAAACGTGTTGTAGACGCTGTTGAGGGTGTTGTCGTTGACGTAGGCGATACCGTAGCCTCCGCGAAGGGAAGTCCTACCGTTTCCAAAAATATCCCAGGCAAAACCCGCATACGGTGCGAAATTGCTCAGATCGCGGTGATACAGACTGCCAGGCACAAAGTCGATGGTCGGATTTCCCAGCAGCGAGTCAGTTACGTTCGAACCCAGTGGTTCCACCACCAATCCGTTGGGCTCGTCCACCGGACTGAAATACTCGTAGCGAAGCCCGAGGATCAGCGTCAAGTTGCGGCGCACCTTCCAGGTGTCCAGAAAGTACGGAGCGTGATTATTCATGTTGAGGGTCGAGCGTTGCGGAGCGCCGTGGACGAATCCCGACGTCCGGCTCGTGACATTGAATGTCTGCTGCGCGTTGCTGATGAGTCCGCCCAGCGCTCCCAGCATCTCGTTGGCGGTAAAGGTGTCCGTTGCGTTAGCTCCGGGAATGTCCCCCGTGTTGTAACCGTACGGAATCTCCGCCGAAAAGACGCTGAGTGTGTAGGCCGGCACGATGCCGAGCAGTCCTGACAATTGTGTGCGCCACAGTGTCGATTGAAATCCGAACTGGAACGTATGCCGTCCCTTCACCCAGGTCGCATTGTCCTGAATGCTGTAAGTGTTCGTGGTGCGATCCTCGGGGAGCGTTTCGTTGACTGGCGAATCGAAGATCAACGGCAGATTATTCAGATTATTGGCGACGAAGAAGTCCGGCAAATCCGTACGGCGCTGAAATGTGCCGTACGACCGGTTGAAGCCGCCTCGCAATTCGTTCGTAATGGTGGCCGCGGGATTCCACCGCCAGCCGGCCGACAGGAACTTCGAGTTATTGTCGTTATAGATCGGAGGTTCGACGCTATAGAAGCTGCCGGAGTCCGGCCGGTCCTGAATATCGCGGTTCCAGACATAACTCCCGGAAAACACGTGGCGCGTCGACAGATAATAATCGAGCTTTCCGGTTACATTATCCCGAGTCGTGTTGTTACGGGCGTTGAACGAATAGCCCGTGGTATTCAGGCCATCGCCGAGTCCGGAGAAATTGCCGGTGGCCGGCACCTGCGATAGCAATTGCTGGACGAACGGATCGATCTTTAACTGGTTGTCAGCCAGCAGATCGAAACTCCGGACGGTCCCGCTCGCATCGCGGTACCGGAGAATGCCCTGCCGCGCCTCTGGCGTCAGAATCGTCCGCGTCTCGGGCGTGGTCTCTCGCAGGCGGTACGCTTCGTAGTTGGCATAGAACAGAAGCTTGTCTTTCCAGATCGGGCCGCCGACCGACCCTCCCAACTGATTCAGATTGAGGAAAGGCCGGTCGATTCCGCTTTGATTGTTAAACCAGTCGTTGGCCGCGAAATAGCTGTTGCGGTTGTACCAATAGGCGTTGCCGTGAAATTCGTTGCCGCCGGAAGGCGTAGTGAGGCTGATGGTGCTCGCATTTCCGCCGATAATCGGGTTGACGTTCGCCGACGCGACGGTGAGATCGGCAATCTGACCGATGGTCAGACGGTTCGGAACATAATCGAGAGGATTGGTACGGACGGAATCCTGAATATTCACGCCGTCCAACAGCAGATTCGAATAACTCGGACGCAGACCGTTGATGGTGGTGGCGGTTCGCGCGCTGACCACGCCCGGCTGCGTGATGAACAAATTCTTGACCTGGCGGTCCAGCAACGGCAGGTGGTCGATTTGCACGCGGCTGACCGTCGACGAGATCTCCACGCTCGCGGTATTCACAGCCGCCGCGGTCTCCCGCACTTCCACGGATTGCGTCGTGGCCGCCACTTCCAGACGAACCTGCGGCAGCGACGTCGCGATGGAAGGATCCACCTTCACCCCGGTGACCGTCGTCTTGTTGAACCCTGACGCCTCCACCACCAGGTCGTAGAAGTCCGGCCGGACAGCCGGAATCGTGAAATTGCCGTCCGTCCCCGTACTCGTGGTGAGAACGGCGGTCTTCCCGCCCGGAAGAAACAGACTCACCGATGCGTTCGGAACTCCCGCACCCGTTTGATCCACAATGGTTCCTGAAATGCGGCCAGCCACCTGGCCGAAGACCAGCAGCGCACTGAGCAATACCCCGGCGATGAGCCGTCTCATATTGGGTCCTCTCTGATTCAGAAAATACGGGTGTCCGAGCCCACCCCGAAGCCGTGACTGGCCGAGTGTAACATCAGTTTTTTTCCTTGAATCGCAGGATTTTAGCGAAATGGGGCGAATCGCGGTTTTTACGCGGTGAAATCATCCTGGGTCGTTTCAGAATTACAGTAGAAGTTACAATCGTTAAAAGACCCGCTTCTCCTATTCACGCCGCCGGGCAGTCGCAGGTGCCGCTACTGGAGGATAATGGGAGATGACTTTAGAGAATCTCAGGAGGAGAACAAAGAATGGCGTTTACACTACCAGCATTGCCCTATGCAGCAGACGCGCTGGAACCGTCGATCGACAAAACGACGATGGAAATTCATCACGATAAGCATCACGGTGCGTATGTGTCGAACCTGAACAAGGCGGTCGACTCCGCCCCGGATCTCGCGAACAAGTCCGTCGAGGAACTGCTCGCAAACCTGAGCGCGGTTCCGGAAAGCATTCGAACGGCGGTTCGCAATAACGGCGGCGGCCACATGAATCACACGATGTTCTGGGAGATCATGGGGCCGAATGCAGGGGGCGCACCGGGCGGGCATTTGGGCGAAGCCATCAACTCCACCTTCAACAGCCTCGACAACTTCAAGGAGAAGTTCAACGCCGCCGGAATGGGTCGTTTCGGTTCGGGTTGGGCTTGGCTGGTGAAGAAGGGCGGAGCGCTCGAAATCGTTTCGACGGCGAACCAGGACAATCCCGTCATGGAAGGCCATACGCCGATCATGGGCGTCGACGTCTGGGAGCACGCGTACTATCTGAAGTATCAAAACCGCCGCGCGGAGTATCTGAACGCGTGGTGGAACATCGTCAACTGGAAGGCTATCGAAGAGCGCTTCAACAAAGCGAAGTAACTGCGATCGGGCCGCGTCCAACCGGGTCGCGGCCCCGCCTCCCCTACTGCGCCACGGGTTCGGGCTGCTGTTGCGGACGAACCGCGGACTCTGCGGTCTTCGCGCGGCGCTTCCGCTTATCCAACCAACCCGAAACACCGCGCTGGATATTTTCCATGTAGATGTAGATCACCGGCGTCAGAAACAGCGTAATCAACTGCGAGAACAGCAACCCGCCGACAACGGCCAGACCTAATGGACGCCGGGCTTCGCCGCCCGCGCCCCATCCGAGCGCGATCGGCAAACTGCCCAGCATCGCCGCCGCCGTCGTCATCATGATCGGGCGGAAACGGATGAGACAGCCCTGATAGATGGCATCTGCCGGAGCCAGACCGCCCCTCCGCTGCGCATCGAGAGCGAAGTCGATCATCATGATCGCGTTCTTCTTCACGATGCCGATCAACATGATCAGACCGACGAACGCATACAGACTCAGATCGATGTGGAAGATCATTAGTGTTGCCAGCGCCCCGAATCCCGCCGATGGCAGACCCGACAAAATCGTCAGCGGATGGATGAAGCTCTCATACAGGATGCCCAGCACCATGTAGATCACCAGCACCGCGATGATCAGCAACACCCACAGGCTTCGCAGCGAATCCTCGAACGCCTGCGCGCTGCCCTGGAATCCCGTCAGGATCGTCATGGGCATGCGGAGTTCGGAAATCGACTGGTTGATCTCGTTCACCGCGTCGCCCAGCGCGATGCCCGGCTTCACATTGAACGATACCGTCACCGACGGCAATTGCCCGGTATGGTTCACGGTCAGCGGACCTACGGTGCGCCGCAGATTCGCGACTGCCGACAACGGCACCATCGTCCCGCTCGACGACTTCACATACAGTTTCGAAAGCTGATTCGGATCGCGCTGATCCTTCGGCAGCACCTCCATGATCACGAAGTATTGATTCGACGGCGTGTAGATAGTGGATACTTGCCGGTTGCTGTATGCGCTGTACAGCGTGCTCTCAATCTGCTCCGCCGACACTCCCATCGACAACGCCCGATCGCGATCGATGTCGACGGTTACTTCCGGATTCGTGAGTTGCAAGTCGGTAGTGACGTCCTGCAGGATTGAACTCTGGTTCAGTTTCGCTTCCACTTTCGGAGCCCATTCGTTCAACTCCTTCACGTCCGTGCCGCTCAGCGTGAACTGATAGAGACTCTTGGTCAACTGTCCGCCGATTCGAATCAGCGGCGGATTCTGCAGAAACACGCTGATGCCCGGAATCTTCGCGAGTTTTGGGCGCAGTTCCTGGATGATCTGGTCGGCATCGAGTTGGCGTTCGCTGCGCGGCTTCAGGTGCATGAACACACGACCGGTGTTGTTCGGACCGAATCCGCCGATGGACGACATGCCGCCTTCGATATTCGGATCGTCGCGCAGCACCTTGGCCACTGCTTGCTGATGCTGCATCATCGACTCAAACGAGATACCCTGCGCCGCTTCTGTAAATCCGAAAATTTGGCCCGTGTCCTGGTTCGGGATGAAGCCCTTGGGGATCTTCACGAAGAGGTAACCAGTGGCAATCAGAATCACGACGGATACGGCCAGCGTCGCCAAACGGAACCGCAGCACACGCTTCAAGCCCCAGTCGTAGACGCTCAGCAGCCCGTCGAAGAACTTCTCCGACAGCCGGAATAGCCGGCCATGCGATTCCTCGTGCTTGAGAAAGCGGCTGCACAACATCGGCGTCAACGTCAGCGAGACAAAGCCGGAAATCAGAATCGCGATGCCGATGGTTACCGCGAACTCGTGCAGCAGGCGTCCGATGATCCCGCCCATGAACAGCACCGGGATGAATACCGCGGCAAGCGAAATGGTCATCGACACAATCGTGAATCCGATTTCCGACGACCCGTCGAACGCCGCTTCCATCCGGCTCTTGCCCATCTCACGATGGCGCACGATATTCTCCAGCATGACAATCGCATCGTCCACCACGAAGCCCACCGATAGCGTCAAAGCCATCAGCGAGAGATTGTCCAGCGTGTACCCAGCCATATACATCGCGGTGAATGTGCCGAGAATCGACAGCGGAACCGCAAGGCTCGGGATGATGGTTGCCGAGACGTTCCGCAGGAAGAAGAAGATCACCAGGATCACCAGGACGATGGTGATGCCGAGAGTCATCTTCACGTCGTTGATGGAGTCGCGAATGGATTCGGAGCGATCGAACAGAATGTTCAGGTTCATCGCCGCCGGCATCTGCGCGCGGAACGACGGCAGCACCGCCTTCACCGCGTCTACCACGCCCACCGTATTCGTGCCGGGCTGCTTCTGAATGGCCAGCACTACGGACCGCGTGTCGTTGAACCAACTCGCCGACTTGTCGTCCTGCACGCTGTCGATGACGCGCCCGAGTTGCTCCAACCGCACTGGATTCCCGTTGCGATAGGCAACAATAATCGGCCGGTAGCGGTCGGCGGTCAGCAGTTGGCCCGTCGCCTGAACCGTGAAGGCCTGGTGCGCTCCATACAGCGTGCCGGTGGGCAGATTGACGTTGCTCTGCGAAACGGCCGACTGTACATCGCTCAGGGCGATGCCGCGTGTGGCCAGCGCATCGGGGTCGAGTTGAATGCGGACGGCGTACTTCTGAGCGCCGAAAATCGATACCTGCGCCACGCCGCTGATGGTCGAAATTCGCTGCGCAAGAATTGTATCCGCAAACTCGTTCACCGTGGACAGCGGCAGCGTCTCCGAGTTCAGCGAGACGTAGAGAACCGGCTGGTCCGCCGGATTCACCTTCTGATACGACGGGGGCGCCGGCATGCCCGTCGGCAACTGTCGCGCCGCTTTGGCGATGGCCGCTTGGACGTCCTGCGCGGCCGCGTCGATGTTGCGATCGAGCGCGAATTGGATGGTGATGGCGGCGGATCCCAGATAGCTGGTGGACGTCATAGAATCGACGCCCGCGATGGTCGAGAACTGCCGCTCCAGCGGAGTCGCTACGCTCGAGGCCATCGTCTCCGGGCTCGCTCCGGGCAACGCGGCGCTCACCGCGATGGTCGGAAAGTCGACGTTGGGCAGGTCGCTAACGGGCAGCGACTGATAGCTGATCAACCCAAATGCGAGAATGCCGCACATTACCAGCGTGGTGGTGACGGCGCGCCGGATGAAGAATCCCGCAATATTCATCAGCCTTGCCCTCCCGAATTCGCCTGCTGGTTATCCGGGACTACGCCCTTCAGCACCTGTACCTTGGTGCCAGGGACGATCTTCGATTGGCCATCCGTGATCACCCGCTCTCCGGGCACCAAACCGCCGACAGCGAGTTCATCGCCAACGGCACGGCCGACGCTGACCGTCCGGTACTCAGCGGTGTTGTCGTCCTTCACAACGTACACGTACTGGCCTTTTTGACCGGCCTGGACCGCTTGCGACGGCACCAGCACAGCGTTCTGTTGCTGGGCTACGGTCATCAGCACGTCGGCGAACTGGCCCGGCCAGAGACGATGGTCACTGTTCGTGAACGTGGCTTTCAGCTTGATGGTGCCGGTCTGCGGGTCCACCGAGTTATCGATGAAGCTGAGCTTGCCGGTAGACGACTGAGCCTCGCCAGTCGGCGTCGCCACTACCGGCAGACTGCTCGAGTAGCGCCGGCGGATTTGCGGCAGTTCCGACTCGGGCACAGCAAAGGTGACGTAAATGGGCTCAATTTGGTTGATCGTGACCAGCGGAACGTCATTCGCCTTGACGACGTTGCCCTCTTTCACCATGAGATTGCCGGTACGGCCCGTGATCGGCGAATGGATTTGCGTGTACTGAAGCTGCAGCCGCGCGTTCTCGATGGCGGCCCGGTCCGCATCCAGAGTCGCCTGCCAAGCCGCCGCCTGTGCCTGCAACTGGTCGGACTGCTGCTTGGCCACCACGCCCTGCCGGAACAACTCCGCATACCGGGCGGCGTCGGCCTCGGCGTTGTGCGCCTGCGCGGCGTCCTTGGCCAGATTCGCCTCTAACTGGCGGATCGTTTCCTGCTGCGGCCTCGGATCGATCTGGAATAGAAGCTGCCCTTTCTGCACCATATCGCCTTCGGTAAAAGACACTTTCTGCAACTGCCCGCCGACCTCGGCCTTTACATTGATCGTGGAAAATGGCTCAACGTTGCCGATAGCACGGACTTGCACGGGGATGGTTCGCTGCGATACCGTGGCGACCATTACCGGGACGGCCACGTTCTGACCGCCTTTTTTGGAGGGCTGCTCCTGCTTAGTACAGCCCGCAAATGGCAGTAACACCGCCACCAACGGGATAATTCGGAAAAGACGCATGAGAATGCCTGATGAGATGGCGGACGAAACGCTTCGCGGGTTTCTGGTCCCCTCTACATTATGATGCGTCATGGAGGATTCGGACGCAGGGGTGCGGGATAAATTGGAGCGTGCGGTAGACTGGAGTGGAATCCCCATGCGCCGCGCCCGGTGGCTGATCCTCGCCGCCATTTCCATCATCGTTGTAGCAGTCGGATCTACCTACTACAGCCGGTTGGTGCGGATGAGACAGAACGCTCCCGCTTCTCCTAAGCCCTTACGATCCGGCGTCGATGCCACCGCGGAGGGCTGGCACTACCGCAAGGCCGACGCCAAATTGCGCGGACCAGATGGCGAACCGTGCCCCGTCATCGAAGTCAGCGCCCGCCAGTTCGCGCAGGTGGATGCGCCCGCGGCCGTCGAGTTACAAGGCGTCGAACTCCACTTTTTCCACAACTGCGGCGCCACCTACGACCGGGTCAAGAGCGCCAAAGCCCGATTCGACACAACCAGCGGCGAGTTGTACTCGGAGGGCGAGGTGGAGATCACCAGAGGCGTGCGTCCGGACGATAAACCGTCGGCGCGGCTGCTCCAAATCGTCTCCTCGGGCGTTCACTTCGAGACCAAGACCGGGAAAGCCTATACTGAACAGCCCGCCTCATTCACATTTGAAAACGGAACCGGGAAAGCAGTGGGCGCCGACTATGATCCGCGCAATCACCAACTCCACATGAAGAGTGCCGTCGAGTTGAACTGGAACGGCCGCGGTCCGAAGAAGCCGCCCATGAAAGTAGAGACCGCCGACCTGGTTTACTTCGAAGAGGAAGGCAAGGTCGCGATGAGTCCCTGGGCTCGTATGACTCGCGGCACAACGCATGTCGAAGGCGGCAAATCGTGGGTGACGCTCGAGGATGGGGAGATTCGCCTGGTGGAAAGCGAGGACGCACATGGCGTGCAGGATGAGCCGGCGCGCAAGGTGGAGTATGCGGCCGGGCACCTGGACATGCAGTTCAACGACGCCGGGCAGGTGAGCAAGGTCAATGGCGATCGCAATGCGAAGCTGACTTCCACTTCGCCGACGGGACGCACGGATGTGCAATCGGATCGGGTCGAACTGACCATGGCGTCAGATGGCGACTCCAGCGTGCTCGAGACTGCGCTCGCGCTCGGCCACGCGGTCGTGGACTCGAATCCAAAGCCGAAGCCAGGAGCGCCGCCGCCTGCCACGCGGACCCTGAAGTCCGAAGCTATCGAACTGCATATGCGGCCCGGAGGCCAGGAGATCGCCAACGTCGAAACGCACGCGCCGGGATCCCTCGATTTCATTCCGAACGCGCCGGATCAGCCGAAGCGCAACCTGTCGGGCGACAGGTTCTGGATCGCGTATGGACCGGAGAACCAGATTCAGTCGTTCCGCGCCGTGAAGGTGCAGACACGCACCGAGAACCCTCCCAAGAAGGGCAAGCCGTCGCCGCCCGTGCTCACGTCGAGTGCGGAGTTCAAAGCCGAATTCGACCCCAAGACGAATCAGGTGGCGCGGATCGAGCAGAACAAGGATTTCCGGTACCAGGAAGGCGATCGGAAAGCTCAGGCCGATCGGGCCACGCTCGATCAGAAGACCAGCGTCATTACGCTGACGGGCGGCGCGCGAGTCAGCGACCCGACTGGAAGCACCACGGGCGATCGCATCGTGCTCAATCAGAACACCAGCGACTTCACGGCCGATGGCCATGTCACATCCACGCGGATGCCCGATAAGAAGGGCGAGTCGTCCGCCATGCTCTCCAATTCGGACCCGATGCAGGCGAAAGCGAATCGGATGACCTCGTCGGATGACAACCTGAAAATCCGCTATGAGGGGAACGCAGTTGCGTGGCAAGGTCCGAATCGGATTCAGGCCGACCGCATCGACATCGATCGCGACGAGGAAGTGATGAAGGCCACCGGATCCGTCATCAGCCAGTTCGTCGATAAAGACAAGAAGGACAAGGACGGCAAGCCGGTTCCGCGGCAGCAGACCGTCTTCACGATTGTGAAGGCCCCTGAGATGACTTACGTGGATGAGGACCGCGTGGCGCATTATACGGGCGGCACCACTCTGATCCGGCCGAACATGACGGTGAAAGCCCGCGAGATCAAGGCGTTCCTCAAAGACGCCGATTCCGATTCGTCGCTGGACCACGCCGTCGCCGATGGGAACGTCGTGGTGGTGCAGAGCGCACCGGGACGGACGCGCACCGGCACCTCGGAGCACGCCGAATACTACGCCGCGGAAGACAAGATGGTGATGACCGGCGGCAAGCCGCAGTTCGTCGACAGCGTGAAGGGCACGACGAAAGGTGACGAACTGATCTACTATGCTAGTAAAGACAGGCTGCTGGTGAACGGACAGGAGAACCAGCGCGCCGAAAGCACAATCCACCGCAAATAGCCCCATCAATGCCAACCAGCCGAACCTTGAGCACCGCTGAGATCTCGAAGGCGTATCGCGGCCGCAAGGTCGTGGACGACGTCTCGCTCTGGGTGCGCCAGGGCGAAGTCGTCGGATTGCTCGGGCCGAATGGTGCCGGAAAAACGACGTCGTTCTACATGATCGTCGGGCTGATTACTCCCGACTCCGGCCGCGTTCTGCTGGATGACGAAGATATCACCGAGTTACCCATGTACGAGCGGGCCCGTCGCGGAGTTAGCTATCTCCCGCAGGAAGCCTCGGTATTTCGAAAGTTAAGCGTTGAGGATAATCTGCTGGCGATTCTGGAAACGCTACCGTTATCGCGGCGCGAACGCAAGGACCGAATGAACCGGCTGATCGATCAATTGGGCCTCGACACGGTTCGGCATAACAAAGGGTATGCGCTCTCGGGCGGCGAGCGGCGGCGAGTGGAAATCGCGCGGTCGCTGGTGATCGAGCCGCATTTTCTGCTGCTCGACGAGCCATTCTCCGGCATCGACCCGAAGCAGGTGCTGGAGTTGCAGAGCATTATTCTGGAATTGAAGCGGACCGGAATCGGCATTCTTGTCACCGATCACAACGTGCGGGAAACGCTCGCCGTGACGGATCGCGCCTACATCATCAACGATGGCAGGATCTTCCGCGCCGGATCACCCGAAGCGCTCGGCCACGACCCCGAGGTGAAGCGAGTCTACCTGGGCGAGAATTTCCGTTTCGAGTTACAGACCGGTTCGCGCGAAGTTCCGAATTAGGGCGGGCTCGGAGTTAGAACCCCGAGCCCTCATAAACGTCAAATCACGAATTCGGCCGCAATCGTCGGATCGCCGATCTCGCGATGCAGCTTGAATCCGCTCTTTGAGAGAATCCGCTGCATTACTGAGTTATCGGCCAGAACGTCCGCCTGGATGCGATCCAGCTTTTCGTCGCGGGCGATCTGAATCAGTCGCGACACGAGTTCAGGTCCGATTCCCTTCGCCTGCCATGCGTCGCTGACCAGCACGGCCAGTTCAGCCCCGCTGGTCCCACTCAGTTTCTGCAAACGGCCCACCGCGAGGATCTCGCGCTCGCCGGTCTCCTGGTTGTTATGCTCCACCACAAGAGCGATCTCGCGATCGTAGTCGATGAAGCAGATGCGTGTCAGCCGCTCGTGCGCTACACGCTGGCTCAGTTTCATCGAGTGCAGATACCGCAGATAAACGCTGCGGTCCGAGAGCGTCTCGTGGAACTTCACCATTTGCGGTTCGTCTTCAGGACGAATGGGACGGATGATAACCGGCGTTCCGTCTCCCAGTTGCCACTCGGCATAATACTTCGACGGGTACGGACGAATCGCCGGCTTCGGAAGATCTTCGAGGCGCAGCGACGGATCGTGCAGCACGACGCGAGCATCCAGCGCCAGCAGTCCGTCCGGCGATGCAAGCAGAGGATTGATGTCGATTTCCTTGATCCACGGCTGCTCCACTACCAGTTGGCTGAAGCGAACCATCAGTTGTTCGAGCGCCGCGACGTCCACCGGCGTGCGGCCACGGACCCCCTTGAACGCACGGTAAATGCGGGTCTGCTCCATCATGCGCCGGGCCAGCGTTGAGTTCAGCGGAGGCAATGCGAGCGCACGATCCTTGAATACTTCGACGAGTTGGCCGCCCAATCCGAACAACAACACGGGCCCGAACTGCGGGTCGATGCTCGAACCGATGATGATCTCGTAACCACCGCTGAGTTTCACCATCGGCTGTACGGTAACGCCCTGGAAGTGCTCCGCGCCAACCTTCTCGCGGACTCCCTTCTCGATATCGGCGAACGCATCGCGGACTGCATCCGCCGAAACGAGATTCAACTTCACGCCGCCGACGTCGGTCTTGTGAGTGATAGTCTCCGAGTAAAGCTTCAGCACCACCGGGAACCCAATGGACTGCGCCTTCTCCACGGCCTCGTCCGCCGTTACGGCGATACGCGTATCCACCGTCGGGATGCCGTACGCGGCCAGGAGGTTTTTCGATTCGAACTCGGTCAGCAGCGTGCGGCCGCCCCTGTGAACGTCAGCGATCAAGTCCTCCGCAATGCGATGTCCGTGGATATTGCCCGACTCGGTCGCGGTCGGCGTTTCATAGATGCCCCGCAGGTTGTAGGTATACGACCACATGTACTGGAACATGCGGGCCGCCGTATCGGGATACGGAAAAACGGGAATGTCGGCGTGGCTCAGAATATCGACGCCTGCCTGCACATCCGGACCGCCCATCCAACTCGCAAGCACCGGCTTGTCCCCGAGTTTTGCGTACGGCTTCAGAGCTTCGGCCGTCTTGGTGGCGTCGGTCATCGCCTGCGGAGTGAGAACCACCAGCATCCCATCGCTGTTCGGATCCTTTGCAGCGATCTCGAGCGATTGCGCGTAGCGGTCCGCTCCCGCGTCGCCAAGGATGTCGATCGGATTGCCGTGGCTCCAATGCATTGGAAGAATCGCGCTCAGTTTCTCCACCGTTTCCGGCGCGAGATCGGCGAGTTCGCCGCCCGAACTAATCAGTGAGTCGGTAGCAAGCACAGCGGGTCCGCCGGCATTGGTCACGATGGTAAGGCGTGGGCCCTTGGGACGCGGCTGCTTGGCGAGGACATCGGCCATGTAGAACAGATCGGAGATGCGATCGACACGCAGCACACCGACGCGGCGGAATGCGGCATCCAGAACGTCGTCGCTGCCGGTGAGCGCGCCGGTGTGCGACGCCGCCGCTTTCCCGCCGGCCGCCGTTCGTCCGGCCTTGATAACGATGATCGGCTTCGACAGCGCCACTTCACGCGCCGCTGACAGGAACGACTGCGCGTTGCCGATCGATTCCATGTAAATCAGAATCGCTTGCGTTCGCGTGTCGCGGCCGAGGTAGTGAATCAGATCGCCCCAGTCGACGTCGATCATCGAGCCAGTGGAGACGAATGCGCTGAAACCGACGCGGTTCTGAAAACTCCAGTCGAGAACACCCGTGCAGAGAGCGCCGCTCTGGCTGATGAATCCAATGTTACCCGGCAGCGCCATGCCATGGGCGAACGTCGCATTCACGCCCGTCGGAGGGCTCATGAGGCCGAGGCAATTCGGGCCGATGATGCGAATACCAAACTGCCGCGCCTCGGCCAACAACTGTCGTTCGAGCTCGATTCCCGGAGCGCCTAGTTCTTTGAAACCGGCCGAAATCACGACCGCCGCTTTCACGCCGGCCAGTCCACAATCATGAATAATCTGCGGAATGCTGGGTGCGGGCGTCACCACTACGACGAGGTCCACCGGTTCGGGAACCTGCAGGATTCCGGGATACGCTTTGATGCCCAGCACACTCGACCGTTTCGGATTCACCGGGAACACAGCGCCGCCGAACGGCGTGCTGATGAGGTTCCAGAGGGTGGTACGACCCACGCTGCCGGGGTTCTCGGTTGCGCCAATTACCGCAACGTTGTTGGGAGTGAAAAATGAGTGCAACGGGTCTGAGGTGCCCATCGTGCTGCTGCGAGTAGTAGTTGAAAACGCCATAACCGACAAGAAACTCCTCTTCTTACAGTCTGCCACTTGGCTGTGAACTTCGGGTAGTGCAATTCGGATGCCGCGATCTCAGATTACGTCGGCAAACGTACGGCGCAGCCGGTAGAACCAGGCGTGGCCGAGTAAGAATGTGACTATCGCAAGAATCCAAAGCTTCCATAATGACGAAAACTCAGGTGCGTGTCCTTCGAGAAATACGGCTCGATATCCGTGCACCATTACGAACAATGGATTCTTCTTTAGGATTCCTACAGCCGATTCGGGCAGTTGGGCTTCGGGATAACAGATGGGCGTAATGAAGAACCAGAGAGTGAGCAGGAATCCCATGATCTGGCCGAGATCCCGGGCATAGGCGCCGAGAGCCGCGAGGATCCAGCACAAACCTAGTGTGAACAGAATCTGCGGGATCACGATGACGGGCAACCATAACACGCTCGCGGGCATCGATCCGCGAAGCAGCAAGAGTCCGGCGATGTAGACCGCGATCGCGAACAGTTCGGTGGTGAATCCGGAGAGGACCTGCACCACCGGCAGCGTGTCGAGCGGAAATACCAGCTTCTTGACGAAGTTGCGATGCTCCAGCACGACGGTGGCGGCCCGGCCCACGGGTTCGGCGAACGCGAGCCATGGCAGCATGCCTGCGAGAAAGTACAGAGCGAAACCGGTGCGGCTGCCATCGGGTCCGAAGCGTGTGCGCAGCACGATGCCGAATACAAAGAAGTAGGTGGCCATCAACAGCAGCGGATTCAGGATGGTCCAGAAGACATCGCCGAACGATCCGCGATAGCGCGCCATCACGTCGCGGCGCGCCATGGATTCGATGAGCCGGCGGTTGCGCCAGATGGATTCGACGGGCTGGCGGAAGAGTCGTGGAATGCCCCGCAGCAGGCTCTCGCGGCGCAGTTTGCCGAGTGTGGTGACGCGCGCCTTGGCGGAAGCAACATGGCCGCCTAGTATCTCTGCATCGATCACGATGAACGGTCCGCCGCCCGCGTAGAACCAGCCGCGATCGGCGTGGATGGGGGACAGATAGATGCGATACGGGCCGTCCTGTTCGGGGATCGTGACCAGAGATTCGATGGTGCGGCGCGCGCCGGGTGCGATGGATTCTTCGAGGGGGATCCACTCGCCTTCGGTGATGAAGGTGTGCGTGTCGGGGTCGTAGACCTGCCAGCCGAGGTGGACTTCGGACGGATCCCAGGCAATCGGCGATCGGTTCTCGATCGTGAGTCGGACTGCGATGGTCGCGCCGGTGCGCGGTTCGGCTTCGACCTGATCATATCGGGCGCGCATGGGCTAACTATACAGCCACGCGGGGTAGCGCTCGCGCACCGCGCCGGTTTTGCGTCCCACTGCGTAGATGCCGTCGCCGCGATGATCCGCCGGGAGGATGTAGCGCTCGAGCAGATGCTGCACCCAACCGAACTCGGGATGAGGCTCATCGAGAAACGGGCCGGTGTCGAGCAGCGTGACTTCGAATCCCGAATTGAGAAGGAGATCGGAGATCTCGCGGGGCGTGTATTCGCGATTGTGGCGGGCGTCCACGTGACCGTCTTCACGAGGCCGGATGTAGGAAGGAAACAGCCCGGGCTGGTAGCCTTGCAGCACTCCGGCGACGGCGCGGAGCGAGACGATGTTCGGAGTGGTCAGCACGAGGTGACCGCCGGGACGCAGGATGCGATTCACTTCGCACATCAGGTGCATGGGATCGCCGAACAGATGTTCGATCAACTCGCAGCAGAGCACGGTGGAGAAGTAGTCGTCGGGATAGGGGTAGTGATCCTTTTCAGCGTCGAACAGGTCGATAATGCATTCGAATTCGGCGCCCGATTCGGACTGGATTTTCCTGTGCTCTTGTTTGCCGGCTGGACCATAATAGGCGCCGCGAACTTCGCCGTATCCAAGTTGGGTGCGGAGGGCGGGAGTGATTTGCATGTACGCACCCATCTCTAGGACGCGGTCTGACTCGGTGCCTGAGGGTGTGATCGCGAGGGTCCTGGCGAGGCGAGTGATGTGGCTCTCGACGTACGGGCGTGCGGCGGTTTCGGTCCAGGTGCGGATCTCTGCGGCGTGCTCCTCGGGAGTGGAAGTGACGGCGGGTTGTTCAACGGGCCCTGCGGGGCGCGGCGGCATCTCGGTGCCAGTCACGAAGTCGACGTACTGTCGCGCGACGACGCCCCAACTGCATTCGCGGCGGACCCATTCGCGAGCAGTGGCGCCGAGTTTGCGGGCCACTTCAGGGCGGGAGACGAGCAGGTTCAGATACTCGAACAGGTGGTCCTCTTCGGTCGCGTCGACGGGGACTTTGAGGACTACGTCATCGGGGTACTCGTGGAACGATCCGACGTCACTCACGATGACGGCACGGCCCATTCCGAGTGCGCGCAGCAGCGTGCCGGAGCTTTCGCCGACGGTGGGATAACGCAGGTTCAGCACGATGTCGCAGGCGGCGATGTAGCCGTTGAACTGATCGATGGGCGCGAAGCCGATGACGCGGACGTAGGGGGCGAGTTGGAGCGAATCGATGAGGGAATCGAGCTGCAGTTCGGGGTGGGGCTCGCCGACCAGGATCATACGAGCGCGCGGTTCGAGTTTCACCAGCCGGCGGAAGGCGCGGAGGGATTCGACGATGCGCTTGTAGGGCTTAAGGAATCCGAAGACGCCGATGAGCGGGCTCAGTTCATCGACGCCGAGCCGTTCGCGAGTGCCTTGGCGGTCGCCATCCTCAAGCCAGGCGCCGTGCCAGATGCGGGCGATGGGTCCGGTGAATCCGGCTTTGCGGACTTCGCCCGCGACGCAGTCGCTGTGGACGATGACACCGCGGGAGCGTTCGAGAAGGCGGCGGAGCATGGGGACGCCGTCGTAGTCCGGGCCGCGTTCGAGGGTGCGGACGTAGCGCTGGGCGTAGGCGAGAGCTTCGGGGCCGCCGTTGTATTCGACTTCGGAGAGGTAGGAGTCCCAGTCGTTGCGACGGATCGTGAGGTCGGTGATGAGGTGGTGGAGGTTCGCCTCGTGGAGGACGACGATGCCGGCGTGTTGGAGCGCCATCTCGTAGGCTTCGATGTGATACGGGTTGTTGCCGATCTGGTAGAGGAAGCCGTCGTAGCGGGTTGGGTCAAATGGATCGGGGTTCGTATCGACTTCGGCGAGGCGGCGCAGGGATTCGAGGAGGGTGGCGGAGTAGTCGGCAGTGCCGCTTTTGGCGGGCGGCAGGGGCGAGAAGAACGCGAGCCGCATTGGGCTAGCGGGTCAACTCCATGGAGAAGGTCGCAAGCTGCATCGGAACGCGGATCATGACGGGCGTGCGGACGTTGTCCTTGGCGAAGTAGACCTCGACGTTGACGCTGGCCGAGGGGCCTTTGATGGTGACGTTGAGGCGGTCGGCTTCCATCCGCTGATCGCTGACAACGATGGACTGGGTGCCCACGAACTGGACGCTGACGCGGTACTCGGCGCCGAACAAAACGACCTGGTGGGGAGGCAGCCGACCTTGTTCGAGTTCGCGGCGGAGGTATTGCACATAGGTCAGCGCGTCCTTGGCACAGGTCTGGATCGCGATATCGGACTTGCCGCCGTCGGGGCGGGTCTTACGGGTGGCCACCTGCTTACTGGCGTCGAAGGTCGTGATCTCGTCGGTGGAGCGCTTGCCGTGCTGGTACTTCTTTTCGAGTTCGATGGAGCAGTAGTTGATGTCGGCGATGGCGTGATAGTCGTCGAGGACCTGGAATCCGGGGACTGCGGCGTCGAGGTGGAACCGCGTTTCAATGCGGCCGCCCTCTTCGGTCTTGGTGCGGACCGTGTGCAATGTAGCTTCACCGAGCGGCAGGCCGCTGGGCCACTTGATGGTGTACGTGAGTTGCTCGTCGGTGGGGAATCCGCCGGCGGTGGCAAACGCCAGGACCGTGATCAGTAGCGTATTCATCATCACCGAGGCGCCGCCGCTACGCGGGCCCGGCTTTCGACGGTGCGGCGCTGTTTGGCGCCGGCGACTTCGTAGTAGGCATCGAGGGTCTCGCCGGCCGCGCGAGCCCAGGTGAACAGCGAGGCGCGTTTGCTGCCGAGACGCTCCATGCGGAGCCGCAACTCCGAGTCCAGCAGCAGGTCGCGCATGGCCCGGGTGATCTCGCTGGTCGACTTCGGATCGAAGAGCAAGCCGGCGGCGTTGGCGACTTCGGGCATTGCCGAACTGTTGGAGCAGGCGACGGCGCGTCCGCAAGCCATCGCTTCGAGGATCGGGAGTCCGAATCCCTCGTAGAACGAAGGAAAGACGAACAGTTCGCAGGCGCCGTAGAAATGCGTCAGATCCGAGTCCGAGACCCATCCGGTGAAGTGGATGCGGTCCGATACGGCCGAGCGTTCCGCGGCGCGGCGCACCGTCGGCGCAAACCATGTCTCCTTGCCCACCATCACCAGGTGGTGCGTCAACTGCGGATAGTTGCAGATGAGATCCTCGAAAGCGCGAATCAGCCCGAGATGATTTTTCCGGGGCTGGAGGTCGCCGACCGTCAGGACAAACGGTGCCGGGATCCCGAAGTTTTGCCGTACCCAATTCACGGCGTGATTGCGATCAACGGGGCGGAACTCGCTAGAGACCGCGTTGTGGACTACGGAAACACGCTCTTCGGAAAGTCCGTAGGCGCGCATGACAGCGTGGCGTGAAAACTCGCTGGGCGTCAGGATTTTCGCCGCGGCCCGGACGGACTTCCTGACGGTGTGCCGCAACTGAATGGCACGGAATGCCTTAAAGTACTCAGGGTGTTCAAGATAGCTGATATCGTGAACACTGACTACGGTGGGAACAGAACAGAAAAGAGGTGCCGTGTATTGCACGTGCAGCACGTCCGGGCGATCGCGGCGGAGGCTCGCCGGGATATCATATCCTAGCCTACGGTAGGGATTATCCGAGACCCACCGTTTGATGAAACGTTCCGGAACGTGCTGTTCCGCGTCGGTCTTTGCGACATACGTGAGGAACCGGGCATCCGGATCCAGAGCGTCGTACGCATTCAGCAGATTTCGAATATAAACTTCATTGCCCGTCAAATGACAGCCAATTGTGTGGGCGTCAACGGAAAAGAGCATCCACGTTTTCCAATCCCTGCGCGTCGGTAGGACGAATTCCGGCTGGTCCGCGTTACGGAACTAATGTTAGTTTAACAATGTTCTTACAACTCTATAGTGCGCTGAAGCAGGAGCGAGTCTCGTTGCATTCGTAATCGTCAACGATTTGACCGTCCGGACCCATGCAGTTCGCCGTATGGTGGCACCAGAACAGGCCATCGTTGGAATGGCCGACGTTCGGGTCCACCTCGCTAAGGACATACATTCCTTTCCACCGCAGATCTTGACAACGGTCGTCGTCAATTCGCGCCAGCGATGAGCGTTCCATACTGCTACGCCTTCCCGGCAGCCGCCAAGAGAGCGCGTTTTACCGCCACTTTTGCCAACTGCACTTTGTAACCGTTCTGGCTGAGGGGTTGGGCATCTTCGACGGCCAATTTACCGGCTTCTTCGGCTGTGGCCGCATCAATGCTCTTGCCCTTCAGATACTCTTCGGCTTTTTCGGCTTCCCACGGTATAGGCGCAACGTGTCCGAGTACCACTTTAGCTTGAGAAATTTTCGTCCCCGACATTTTGAGAGCGACGGAAGCGGCGGCGAGGGGCCAGTCCATGGCTTCGCGCTCGCGGATTTCGTAGGTGGCGTTCTTGATGCCCGCGGCAGACGGGATGACGATTTCGGTGAGGATCTCGTCCGGGTGAAGATCGACTTCGCGGGTATTCTCGTCCTTCGGGTTGACGAAGAACTTCGAGGCATCGACGGTGCGTTTGCCGGAGGGCGAGACGAGCGTGACTTTCGCGTCCAGAGCGATGAGCGCGGGTCCGAGGCTGGACGGCGACACGAAGTAGGCCGGTCCTCCGCCGAAGATCGCGTGGTATTTGTTTTCACCGCCGGGGACAAGGCTCTTACCATCTTGCATGGCGAGGAGTCCATAGCCGGTGCGGAAGTACCAGCAGCGGGGGCGCTGGCAGAGGTCGCCGCCGGCCGTGCCCATGTTACGAATCTGGGGGCTGGTGATGCCGAGCACGGCGGTATGGATGGCCGGATACTCGGTGCGGATTTGCGGGTTCATCGACAGTTCGTCGAAAGTGGCGACGGCGCCGATGCGCAGTCCCGACCCGTGTTTTGCCACGCCGTGCAGTTCCTGGATGTTCTTGATGTTGACGACGGTTTTGGGGGTGAGGACATAGTCCTTCATCAGGCTGATGAGGTCCGTGCCGCCCGCGAGCACTTCGGCATCGGGGCCGAGGAGCTTACCGGCCTCGGCGAGGGTCGCCGGACTGGCGTATGCAAAGGCTTCCATTACGCTTTCCTCCCTGCGAGGGCTCCGAGAACCTTATCCGGAGTTACGGGAACCTGGGGTACGCGAACGCCGATAGCATTCGCGACGGCGTTGCCGATGGCGGCGATACCGCCGATGGCCGGAGGTTCGCCGAGGCCGATGACACCGCGCTTATCCATTTCCGGGCGGATATCGAGGTGAACGACGATATCGCCGATGTCGGCGATGCCGGAGAGTTTATAGAATTCCATGTCGGCGTTCAGGACACGCCCGATCTGCTGATCCATGACGCGCTCTTCCATGAGAGCGGCACAGGTGCTCATGATGCAGGCACCGAAGACCTGGCTTTCGGCGAGGCGGGGATTCACGACGAGTCCGCAGTCCTGGACGGCGACGAGCTTGTTGAGTTTGACGCGTCCGGTTTCGATATCGACGGAGACGTCCGCCATCTGGACACCGGCGGCGCCTTGGGAGATGAGGCCTTCGCGTGGCGCGGTACGGCCCACGTTTTTGCCTTCCTCCTGGATCTTGTTCACGCCGAGTTTGGCGCACGCAGCTTTCCAGGCAAGTCCCTTGGATCCGTTACCTTTGACCTGAATGCGGCCATCCGCCGCTTCGAGGTTCTCAGGAGTGGTGCCGAGCGCGGGTGCGACGACTTCGAACAGTTTTGCGAGCGCGTTGACGGTGGCCTTGCGGGTGGATGCGCTGACACCGCCGATGGTGGTGGAACCGCCGGATGCGCCGGAGGGCGGATAGGAGTCTCTGCCGATGTTGACGGTAACGGCGCTGACCGGCAGTCCGAAAGTCTCGGCTGCGACCTGTCCGATACAGGTGCGAGTGCCGACCCCCAGATCCTGGGAGCCGAGTTCAACGGCGACGGTCCCGTCGGGATTGATGATGGCCCTGCAGGTGGAATCGTGGCCGAGGCCGCCCCACATGTTTACGCCGATGCCGAGACCGCGGCGCATGTGACCGCTGCCACCTTCGCCACGCTTATGAGCCAGTTTCTTCCAGCCCATCAGTTCGGCCGCTTTTTCGAGTTGGTACTTGTAGACTTCCGGACGCGAGGTGAGGTCGACGTTCTTGAGGAAGAAGTCGAGTGCGTCCATGTCCAATTTGGCTGCGAGATCCTCGAGCGCCGAGCAGGTGATATAGGACAACTGCTGGTTGTTCGGAGCGCGCCAGGCGCGGGCGCTGCCGGTGTTGATCGACACCGCAGTGTGGTTGATCTTCCGGTTGGGAACACCGCGGAAGACGTAGGGCATCTGGTCGGCATTGAGATTGCCGCCACCCATTCCACCGGTGGCCCAGGTCTTGGACTGCCAGACGGTGAAGGTGCCGTCTTTCTTGGCGCCGAGTTTGATGTCGCCGTATACGGACGGCCGGTTTCCGGCGATTTTGAGTTCCTGAGCGCGGTCGAGGAAGAGTTTGACGGGGCGGCCGCCGCTGGCTTTGGAGAGTTCAGCGCATTCGCTACCCCAGAGGTCGGACGGGAATTTGCTGCCGAATCCGCCGCCCATGTACTGCATGTCGGTATGGACCTGGGTGACGGGGACTTTGATGGCGCGGGCGAGTTCGGCGCCGAGAGCGGAGACGTTCTGGGTGGAGGGCCAGTAGTTGACGGTGTCCCCCTTCCACTCGACGACCTGGCCGTGCGATTCGAGACAGCAATGCGTGATGACGGGGATTCCATAAGATCCCTCGCACACGACATCGGCTTCCTGAAAGGCCTTTTCGGGATCGCCGGTGGTAACTTCGCCGGCAGGTTTTGCACGGCTACCGACTTGGCTGAGATCCTGCTCATCGACCATATGCGGCAGGATGTCGTATTCGATTTTGATTTTGCGGGCGGCATCGAGGGCAACGGGCTCGGAGGTTGCCGCGATGGATGCGATCTCCTGGCCGGCCCACTGGAGTTCCTTGCCCGCGCCGTTGATGACTCGGATGGCCGTGACTCCGGGCAGCTTTTCGGCTTCGCTGGTATCGATACTGGTGACGCGCGCGTGGGCGTGGGGCGACGTGAGGAGATAGCCGAACAGCAGCCCTGGCGGGTTGAGGTCGGACGGGAACTTGGCTCTACCGGTTGATTTCGCGAGTCCGTCGGCGCGCTTGACCGGCTTGCCGATCGCGCGCCGCTTTTCCATTGGCGGCCAGCTATAGTCAGGCATTCTTTCCTCCCATGGCCTGTGCGGCCTGCAGCGCGGCCTTGCGGATTCCCATGTAGGTACCGCAGCGGCAGAAATTGCCACCGAGACCGTGTTTTACCTGTTCCTCGGTTGGGTGCGGATGGTGATCGAGGAAATCCTTGGTGGCCATGACGAAGCCCGGCGTGCAGTATCCGCACTGTTGCGCGTCGTGATCGAGAAAGGCCTGGGAAACCGGATGCGGTTTGCCGTTTTGAGAGAGACCCTCAAGGGTCTGAATCTGTTTGCCCTGTGCGTCGATGGCGAGCACGGAGCAGGCATAGACCACCTTGCCATTCATAATGACCGTGCACGCGCCGCAGGTCCCGCGGTCGCATACGCGCTTGGCGGCGGTGTGGTCGAGTTTGTTCCGCAGGGTATCGAGCAAAGTCATGCGCGGTTCGACCGATGTTTTCATGGCTTTGCCGTTGATGGTAAGCGTGATGGGGACTTCTCCGGGTCCGCTCAACTGAGAGCCGCCGGAGGTCTCCGCCGCATCTGCTTCGGTTTGGAGGATACCTGTGGTGAGCGCGCCGCTGCCGATGCCGACGCCTCGCAGAAATCCGCGCCGTGAAAAGCCTTTTGGATCCTTCGGGTCCTTCACTGCTGACACTTCCTTTCGGCCTTTTGGGTCTATTGAAATGGTATCAAGGCGCGGAGGGTTCGCGCAAAGGTTGAGACAGATCCGCTCGAATCGGATCATATTAACCTCTTTTGCTGGGAGCCGATTTCGGGTCTGCGCGCCTGCCAGAGGGCGAGACCGAGAGCGATGACGAGGTCGTCGTGGTGACGCGAGTTGCGGCCGGGGTGGAGGTTCATGAGTTCCTCGACCAGGCGGCGGGTTTCCGGGAGAGAGGCGGCGATCTGGAGTTGCTCCTCTTCGAGCACGACGTGGATGGCGGCCAGCAGGTCGCGTTTGGGGACGGTGTGGCCGAAATCGCGCGGGTGCGCCTGCTCTCCGCCGGTGATGGAGATGGCGTTGAGGGGGCACGGC
>JBBQGE010000011.1:0-118128 GCA_038322675.1 Bryobacterales bacterium | reverse complement strand
ACCTTCGGTGCGTTTCTGGACACGGTAAGCGAGACGGCGAACGCCCCAATTATCCGCTTTGTCGACCGTTCCGCCGCCGGCAGTGATGACGCCTTTCATCTGCTCGATGAAAGGATCGATCTCCTCGTCGGTTGCGTCCGGTCGGACGATAAACAGCTCTTCGTAGACTCTCATTCTTCCTCTTCGTTTAAGCCTCCAGCGCGACGATTGAATCTCGTCATGGCCTTTTCGACGCCTTCGGCGATTATGGATTCGACGGCAGACCGCGCGCGATCCACCACCTCTTCCAACTCTTTGTGCTGGCTCCGCTTGAACGGACTCAACACAAAATCTGCTCCATTCCGGATAGCATGTCCGGGATGGATCCCCAGGCGAACCCGGGGAAATTCGTTAGTGCCCAGACTCGAGATCACGCTCTTGACCCCGTTGTGTCCGGCCGCTGAACCCTTCGGCTTGATCCTCATCTCGGTCCACGGCAAATCGAGTTCGTCGTAGACCAGGAGGAGGTGGGCCGGCTCCATTTCATATCGCGCCAGCAGTCCTTTGACGGACGGGCCGCTCAGATTCATGTACGTCTGAGGCTTGACGAGCACCACGGGCTTTCCCGAGATACTGCCCAAGCCCACCAGCGCGGAATTCTCTCTGCGCGTGATCCGCACCAAATTCGCCGCGGCCAGCGCATCCAACACCAGGAAACCGATGTTGTGCGGAGTATTTGCGTACTCGGGTCCGGGATTGCCCAGGCCCACGATGAGCTGCGAATACTCCGGCATCGGTGACCAGTCTGGTTACTTCTTCTTCTTTTCTTCGGGCGCCTCTTCTTCCTTCTTGCCCTTCTTCACCACTTCGGGCTCAACCACGGCGGCGACACCTTCGACCGGTACCTCGACCACGGCGCGCGGAGCGACCACGTGCATGATGACGGTATCGGGAAGCGTGAGCAGTTTCATGGAGCCGGTGAGAGGCAGTTCGGAAGCGCGAAGATTATCGCCCAACATCAACTCCCGGACGTTGACATCGAAAGCGCCCGGAATTTCGTCCGGGAGACACTCGATCTCCACTTCGCGAGTGACCGACTCGAAGATGCCGCCCTGCTCCTTCACGCCACGCGGTTCATTGTGTGTGTGGACCGCGACGGTGACCGTGATCCGCTTGCTCATGTCGATCCGCTTGAGATCGGCATGGAGGAGGTTGTCCTTGATCGGATCGTTCTGCCAGTCCACCACCATTACCGGCGTGGTTTCCAGATCGCCGATTTTCACGTCAAAGATCGTATTGTAGCCGACATCGCTGTGGAGGATCTTGTTAATTTCCTTGGGGCTGACGGCAACCGCCACTGGATCCTTACCGCCACCATAGACGATGGCCGGCGCCAGGCCGCGGACGCGCAGGCGCCGGGCTTCATTCTTCCCGCGCGTGTCTCGCGGTTCCGCGTTAATGGTAATGTCCTTCTTCATATCCTTCTCGTATTCCCAATCAAACAAACAACGTGCTCACGCTGCCATCCTCGTGAATCGAGCGAATGGCCTGCGCGAGCAACGGCGCGACGGACAGTTGCCGGATGCGCCCGCACCCGTTAGCACCGTCACTTAGCGGGATCGAATTGGTCACAACTACCTCCTCGATCCGCGAATTCGTGATACGCTCCAAAGCCGGCCCCGACAGCACGGCATGGGTGGCGCAAGCCCGGACGCTTTTGGCGCCCTGCCCGAGCAGTGCATCGGCGGCCTTCACCAGCGTGCCGGCAGTGTCGATGAGATCGTCCACCACCAGGCAATGCTGATCCTCAACCTCGCCGATAATATGCATCACCTCCGCGATATTCACGTCGGTGCGGCGCTTATCGATGATGGCCAGCGGGGCGTCCAGTCTCTTGGCGAACGCACGCGCCCGTTCGACACCGCCTGCATCCGGAGACACAACCGTCAGCTTATCGCTCTTGAGGGGCGAGAAGTAATCGATCATGACCGGAGTCGCAAACAGGTGATCGACGGGAACGTCGAAGAAGCCTTGAATCTGAGCGGCGTGCAGATCAAGCGCCAGAATCCGATTGGCACCGGCTGTTTCCAGCAGGCTCGCGATGAGTTTCGCGGAGATCGGCATCCTGGGCCGATCCTTACGATCCTGCCTAGCGTACCCATAATAGGGTAGCACTGCTGTGATCCTTTGTGCAGAGGCCCGTTTGAGGGCATCCATCATGAGCAGCAATTCCATCAGGTTGCGGTCGACGGGGCTGCACGTGGGTTGAATGACGAACACGTCGGCGCCGCGTACATTCTCCTGCACCTGCAGGTGAATCTCACCGTCGGAAAACGTCCGGACGGTGGCTGCGCCGAGAGGCGAGTTGAGACACGCGCTAATTTCGGTGGCTAACTCGGGATTGGCGTTGCCCGAGAAGAGCTTCAGTCTTTCGAACCTCATGATTTTAGGTAGCGGCTGCGCGGCGGCCATATGGTTACAGGGGACAGGTGTCCGGCCAACTGGTTGCGCCACCGGTTGCGGTAGGCGCGTTGGGTGAGGAGAGTCATTCGAACGGCTTTTGCTCCGGCGGGCAGAGTTCCGGCCAACTCACGCGCCGCCTGCTGGACCAGATTCCGGGAATCGAACAGGCCGAAGACGGCCGATCCGCTGCCGGTCATCAATGCCGGGCGCGCCCCTGTACTGCCGAGTCGTCGCTTGATGGCGAGTAGGGCAGGGTGCCGCCGGAAAACCGCTCCCTCGAAGTCGTTAGCCGAGAGCGATTCCCAGTCCCTGCCAGCGGCCGGATCACACAATGCGCTGACAAACAACTGGAAAGTAACAGTATCAACATCCGCTACCGGACTTGTCAATGTAGTACGTCCAAGGTCGCGATATGCGTCCGCTGTCGAGACGTGGATCGCGGGTGCGATGAGGAGGCCAGATCGCGCCGGGACGGAAGGCAGCGGGTACAATTCCGTTCCGCGACCGATGCCGAGCGCAGTACCGCCGTACAGGAAAAACGGCACGTCGCTGCCGAGGGCGGTTCCAATCTGGATGAGTTTTTCGAACGGGATGGCGGCGCCGGCGAGGACCGGGAGAGCCAGCAGGATAGCGGCAGCGTTGCTAGATCCACCGCCGAGTCCGGCACCCATGGGGATGCGTTTGTCGAGTTCGAAGTGGACGGCGGCGCGGACGCGCGCGGCTTTCAAGACAGCTTCGGCGGCGCGCAAGATCAGGTTATCGGGGATGTCCAGATTGCCGCCAAGAGTGAGTTTCGTGCGGCGGGCGGGTTCCACTTGGATGTGAATGCGGTCGGCAAGCGAAATGGTTTGAAAGACGGTGCGGAGTTCGTGGAACTGGTCGGGCCGTTTGTAAAGAACGCGGAGATCGAGATTGATCTTAGCAAACGACTGTACGGTGGCTTCGCGCATCGCAACGATCAGTATTGGACGAGCGAGAAGATATCGTGGCCGGTGAGTTTGGCGCGGCCGTGGAGGAAGTCGAGTTCGATGACGAAAGCGAGTCCGGCGACCGTGCCTCCGAGTTTCTGAACGAGTTGTGCGACTGCGGCGGCGGTGCCTCCGGTGGCGAGAACATCGTCGACGATGAGCACGCGCTGGCCGGGTTGGATCGCGTCACGGTGGATTTCGACTACGTCGGTTCCGTACTCGAGAGCATACTCGACCCGCTCCACAGGCGCGGGCAGTTTCTTGGGCTTGCGAACGGGAACGAATCCGGCTTTGAGCGAGTAGGCGACGGCGGGCGCGAAGATGAATCCGCGGGCTTCGATGCCGACCACGACGTCGATGGCGGCCGACTCATAGTGGTGGCGGAGCGCGTCGATGGTGGCACGGAGTCCGGGGGCGTCCTTGAGCAGGGTGGTGATGTCGTAGAACAGGATGCCGGGCTTGGGAAAGTCGGGGATCTCGCGGATGAGGGGCTTGAGGTCGAGCATTCGGGAAGTTTGATTGTACTAGGGTTCGGCGGGGGCCGCAAAGCCGGGAGACGATTCAGAGCCGAGGATCAGTCCAGCAGTAGCCGGACTCGCGCATCAGTATAGAGGGTTTCATACACCTTCCACGCCTCCCGATTGGTCAGCGGTTTGCCGCCCATGGTGGCGGAACTGGTCAGATGCCGCAGAAGACCAAGTTGAGTGAGGCGGCAGAATCCGATTGCATCCGATTGGTCACGGCTCCACCATGCCACGGCAGCACGGTTCAGAACATGCCGCTCGACGGTGATCGCAAGCCAATCGCCTATATCAGGAGAAGAGCAGGTCGAAGATCTCGTCATGGGTCGGATTGATAGGCGGATCAATTCCCAATACCAACGGAACTTGGAGCCGCCGGTTTGACGCTGTCTCGAGGCCAACTTCGCGCTCAATGCACGACAGGATTAACGCCCGAGCCGAGCATCCCTGGCGGTGCGATCCTCCGGGATGTCGAGCAAGGTCCGGTACGTGCGTTTCATCAACTCCAGGATCCGGGTTGACTGATGTTGAGTCAAGGAGGACCGACTTCAGCTGCAGAGTCTGGCTGGATTCCGCCGCCTCACGGCTTTCTGCCGATCATCGGCCGTGGCACAGCCGCCGCTGCCGCCGCTGCTGCTGACGACGCTGCATGCCACGCGGGCGGGGGTGGCGGTGGCCCTATACTGGCGGGCGGTGCCGTGAAGATGCGCTCCCAATAGGCCGGATCCACAATTCGCTTTTCCAAGAACCGCTGTGCGTTGACAGAGTTCCATTTGGGCGCGAGCCGGTTCGAGCAGAAGATCTGGACCGCGGCGTCGTGCGCGAGCACGGAATGGAAGTCGAGGTCTTTCACAAAGTTGTACAGCGCCTGGAGAGACGGCTTGTAATGGCCGCTGTCCGCGTTCACAATCTTCACCTTCCCGGCTTCCACTTGGATCATGCCGGCGCATCGGACCTTGCTTCCCTGGTTCAGTGACGAATGATGCAGTTTGCCATGTGGGCCGCAGTAAATGACCTCTTCCTTCGACCATACGTACGCGCCGGCATACGGGAGTTTTGAATGCGCCCCGAACTGGTGTGTATCGAACGTTTTGGCCTTTCCGTCACCAACGTCGTCCAGTGCCAAGGCCTCAAGGCACCCGTGGTTGGGCACCAATATGTTGATCTCCACCGGACCCTTGCCATATTGCGTGCTGTGTTCTTTGTTTCCCGAGAGCGGGTTGTCATCCACGCCAATCCCTGTACAAACCGGGTGCTTCTCCATCCACAGGAAAAACGGCGTGTCCGTGGTGCCTTTCGACACCTCCTCGATCCACTCGCTGAACGCCAGATCCAGCAGGTTGTGCGCATTCACTGTGCCGTCGTCGTTAAGGGCGAACTCAAAGTTCCGGTGCAGGAAGTCCACCTTTTCCATGCGCACACCCGGCACCAGGCCGAAGTTCCCGCCATCCGTCTTCTGCTGCGTCTGCACCACAAAGTGTCTGAGTTGCTGCGGATTCAGATGTTTCTGCTTGGTGTCCGGGCTGGTAAGGAACAGCTTTAGCTTCTTCAGATATTCGGCCTTGTTTGCCGCCTTTTTCGCGAGCGCACGGACGAACGGATCAATGGACTCTCCGGCGCCCTTGTTTATGCCATGGATCTTGGCTGCCTCGGGGTTGTTGACGATACGAAGATAATCGCGCGCCAGTTTCTCGATTCCGTTCAGCATCTGGATGCGCACGTCGATGCGGCGCCCGTCATCCTTGTCCACCATATGATACGCGTCGAGTTCGCTCACGATGCGGTTCAAGATCGTCGCGGCTTCATCCGCCGCCGCGCTGACTTGCGGTAACTTCGCTCCCACGACGGCCGCAGCCCGGGCAGCCATGTTCACTGCGCTTGATTGCGGAATGGGCGTGGCCATTCCCTTCTTTTTTGCCATGAGGCCAAAGGGCTTGGCTTGGTAGACATCTAACCAGATGCGGGCCATCAGACAACTCCCAGTGGTGAAGGTCGCGTCTCTCGCAGAATATTGTACGATTCTTCGCGGCCATGTGCAATAGAATTAATCAGTGTCGAATTAGCCAGTAATGAGTCGCACCGTTTGGGTGACGCAGCCCGTATTTCGACTCACGACACCCTGGTGGCCTTCCTCAGAAGGTCCGGATCGATGGTGATTCCGAGTCCTGGTCCCGAGGGCACTTTGAGCACTCCGTTGATGCTCTTCAGCGGCGACGTTGCGGAGGTCGCCGGCAGCCCTTCGTCGTCGCCCTTGTACTCCTGATGCGGCCCCGCATTCGGAACGCACGATGCGAAGTGGGCGACATACAAATAGCCCAGGCCGCCGCCGGACATGTGGGGCGTGCACTCCAGTCCGGCGGCTTCCGCCATGCGGGCGACTTTCCTCGATCGGATCATGCCGCCGAAGTACAACAGGTCCGGCTGTATGACTTGCGCCGTGCCGGTTTCGATGATCCGGCGGAAGCCTCGCAGACTCATCTCCTCTTCGCCCAGCGCGATGGGGATCTGGAGCCTGTCCGCGATCTCGCGGGTTTCGTCGTAGTAGTCGAACGGAACGGGTTCTTCGAAGAAGCGGAACTTCTGTTCTTCCATCAGCCTGCCGATGCGGAGAGCCATGGGCACGTCGTAGGAACCGTTGGCGTCGGCGTAGATGGTCATTTTCGGGCCGAAAGTTTTTCGAGTCAAGGGAATTAGCCGGAGGTCGCGCGCGGTGGAAGCGCCGTCGTAATGCATGCGGGCACCGAGCCGGAACTTTATCGCCTCCGCGCCGGTTTCGGCGACCAGCCGCTGCAAATATTCGATTTCCGCATCGGCCGAGTTACCGCGCTTTTCACTAGCCCGGTAGACTTTGATCTCGTGCCTGACGACAGTACCGATCAGATCGCCGATCGGCTTGCCGGCTACCTCCCCAAGAAGGTCGAGAATCGCTATCTCGATGGCGGCGACCGAGACCCAGAATGCCAGCCCCTGCCACTTGTAATTCGAGTTCGCGAGATAGACTTTATCGAGGAGTGTTTCTAACTCGCGGGCGTCCTGTCCGGCGAACATGGGTGCGACGCGCTGTAGAAAGATGGGGTACGTGGCAGCCATCACCGATGGTTGCGCGGCAGAGTAGCCGGTAGCTCCTCCGGCCGCGCGAACGCGAACGATGGAGTGCGTGCCGGCTCGCAACAGATCGATCGATTCGAGGCGAACCGGAGCCGGAAACAGTTCGGTCTTCAGGACTGGCGAGTTCATGGCGGCGGCGAGTTTGTCCTTCAGGTCAGCGGCCCGAGCGCTGGTGGCGGCGCAGGCCGAGCCGAGAAGTGCGGTACGCAGGAGGTCCCGTCGAGTGTGCATACTGCGGGTATTTTCTCACTTGCCGGCGTAACGGGTGTTCAGTCGAGTTCGAAATCCGGCAACGGCGGTAGATCGCCGCCGGCTTGTGCGACGGCCGGCCTGTGCCGTTGCCGGCTAAGGAAAGCAAACAACCCAGCCGCTGCCAGGAGGACAAATGCGACCGGCACCAGCATCAACCACCAGCGCTTGGAACCCCGTGGCTCCCGCAGGATCCGCTCGCCATAGCGGGCCACATATGCCTCTACAATCTGCTCTTCGCTTTGGCCCTTGCTGACCCTGCTCGCAATTTCCGCTCGCATCTGGATGGCAATTTCTGAATTGTGGACGGCCACGCTCTCTTGCCAGCAGCAGGGAGCCAGGAAGCGATCCTCGATTTTTCTAACCTGGCCAGCGTCAGCCGCCAGCAGCCGCATCCCAAGCAACGCCAGAATCGCACTTGCGCGGAGGATTTTCAAAATGTGTGCCTCAATTGGTCGTTCACCGTACGCATCTCTCCCCACCATAGATGCAAAAACAGGACGTCTAGTGTCAGTGTTCCGGATCTTAAGCTCGTGTTTTCTTGCTGGACAAGCTACCACAGCAAGTAGCGGCTGGGCAGTGTTTCAGCCAGTGATGAGTCGCACCGCTTGGGTGACGGCGTTGGGTTCGTTTCCGGAATTTTGCCCGCCGGCGGCGCCGTCGGGGATGTGGTCGCCTTCTCCAGGAGCCAGGAACAGGTTCGATTCGACGCCGTGCTGGCGCGTGTAGAGGTCCCAATAGCGGCCGTGGGCGGCGTAGAGTTGGTCGTGGTCACCGCGTTCGATGATCTGCCCGTCTTCCACCACCAGTATCTGGTTGGCGCGGCGGATGGTGGAGAGCCGGTGGGCTATAACGAACGTCGTCCGGCCCTTCATTAAGTACTTGAGCCCTTCCTGGATAAGTGCTTCACTTTCTGAGTCCAGGCTCGATGTCGCCTCGTCCAAGATCAGGATTCGCGGGTCGGCGAGAATGGCTCGGGCGATGGATACGCGCTGGCGCTGGCCGCCGGACAATTTGACACCGCGCTCCCCGACGATGGTGTCGTAGCGGGCTTCAAACCGCTCGGCAAATTCGTCGACGCGAGCGATGCGGCAGGCTTCGAGAATCTGGGCTTCGGTAGCTTCGGGCCGCGCGAATCCGACGTTTTCGCGGATCGACCCATCGAACAGAAAAGTATCCTGCAGCACCACGCCGATTTGGGTTCGATACGAATCGAGGCGAACGGTGGAGAGGTCGACCCCATCCACGCGCACGATGCCTTCCACCGGTTTGTAGAACGCGGCCACCAGTCCGATGATGGTGGACTTGCCGGAACCCGAGGGTCCGACCAACGCCGTGACGGTATCTGGCTTCGTTTCGAAACTGATGCCGCGGAGGACGGGTTTATCGGCTTCGTATTGGAAACTGACGTTGTCGAAGACGATGTCGCCATCGATGGGACCGAGCGCGACGGTGCGTTCCGGATCGTCCTGCTCGCGGTTTTCGCGAAGGATTTCGCGAGTGCGCTCCAGTCCCGCCAGGGCTTCGGTGATCTGGGTGCCGATGTTGACGATTTGAGAAATGGGCGCGATCAGGAACGCCATAAACATCGTGAAACTGACGAGATCGCCGGTGCCGATGGAGCCCGCGTAGATCTGGCGTGTTCCGATGTACATAACCGTGGCGCCAACGACGCCCAGCAGGACGCTGGCCGAGAGTCCCATCGCTGATGTGGCGGTGAGCGACTTCAGGATGTTGTTAAGGAGTCGAGTGACGCCGGCCGTGAAGACATCCTCTTCCTGCGATTCGGCGTGGTAACCCTTCACGACCCGCACTCCGCCGAGAGTTTCGGTGAGGCGCCCGGTGACTTCGGCGGTGATCTTGCCCCGTTCGCGGAAGATGGGCCGGATAGACCGGAAGGCTCGCTGGAGGGCGAAGGTGAAGACCACGATGAACAGCAGCGTAACGCTGGTCATCAAGGCGCTGATCCGGAGGAGGAACACGAGTGCCAGCAAGGCGCTGACGATGCCGCCGACGAAATCGACGAGTCCGGTCCCGATCAGATTGCGGATCCCTTCGACGTCGGTCATGATGCGGGACACCAGCGTGCCGGTCTTGTTCGCGTCGTAAAACCGGAGCGGCAGGCGGCCGATGTGGGCCTGGACTTTTCGGCGCAGTTCGGCGATGAGGCGTTGCGCGGCTTTGGACAGCAGTTGGGTGAGCGCGAACGAAGTTCCGCCCTGGATGATGGTGGCGAGAACGACCGTAAGAACGAGTGGGAGCAGGAGGTCTTGCTGCTTTTTTCCGATGACATCGTCGATCAGGTACTTGGTGGACGCTGGAAGCACGAGCCCCGCGATGCGATTCACCAGCATGATGAAGAAGCCGGCGATGAGGATGCCGCGACGGGGCCGGACGAGTTCCTTGATGTCCGGCCAGAGATCGCGCAAGCGCTCGGAGACTGGTGTCTTGTCGGGAGTCATGGTGTGGGGGGACGGGATTTACCTATTGTAGGACCGCAGGTGTCGCGATTGGGTTCGATTTGCAGATTTGGTCCGCGAGGCGGCGGTCGGCGTGGGAGTTGGGCTCGGTCTGGAAGTCGGGTCGGATGGAAGTCATTTTGGGTCTCCTGGGATTCGGATGGGAGGCGCGACGGCTTCCGGTGCGAGGGGCGTATCGGGCACCTCTAATTTCATTATCGCAAGGGCCTCCAAACGGAATCGCCGTTTGCGTTTTATTTTGTTAGAGTTGCGAGTTGTGAACGGGGTCGGGGGTTCGTGCGTTTGAGGGGTGATGGCAAATCCGCACAGTTTCACGTAAACTGTGTTCATGGCGAATATTACTTTGAGCGTCGACGACGACGTTCTGCGCGCCGTCCGCCTGTATGCCGCCGAAAGAGAGACGAGCGTCAACGGAATCGTGCGGGAAATCCTGACAAATCTGGCGGGACACGAGAATCGCGCCAAGCGCGCCAGGGAGCGTTTGCGGGAGCTGAGTGACAAGTCGCACGGGCAACTCGGCGAGAGGACGTGGAGTCGCGAAGACCTGCATGCGCGCTAGCGTGTTCTTCGATACGAACATTCTGGTTTATGCGGCAGTGGGGACGGGGAGCGACGAGGACAAACGGAAACGTGCACTTGCACTGATTGCGGTTGAGGACTTCGGCACATCGGCTCAGGTGCTGCAGGAGTTCTTTGTGACCGTTGTGAGGAAAGCGGCACGGCCACTTTCGCCAGTCGAGGCGCTGGAGTGGATCGAGGAGTGGATGGCGTTTCCCTGCCAACCGGTTGATCATCAATTAGTCAGGATCGCCATCCAAATGTCGGAGGAGTTTGGGATCTCATACTGGGATGCGGCGATCATCGGGGCGGCGACGGCCTTGGGGGTGCACACCGTCTACTCCGAGGATTTGAATCACGGCCAGAGTTATGGGTCGGTACGCGTCGTGAATCCCTTCAAGGACTGATTGCGAGCGGACAGGAAGGCCCTACTTCAGTGCGACCTCCACTTCCACGTTCGGGGTGAGAAATTCGCCAGATCCCGGATCTTTGACTGGCAGGCGCCGAGTGCAGATTCGGCCTGGACCGCTTTGACAGCGCCCACGCGGGCAGCCGAGCGGCGGCAGTCGGCGACCATGTCGGAGGCGTCCGGGTTGATCACGGGCCCGGTTGGGCCTGATCGCCTTCAAGCAGGATCGGCGCGTCGGCGCCGCCCGATGCTGCGGGTCACGCGGCTCCCGAGTGCGGGCTTTCGTAACACCTTGACCAAAGACCTAGTCCTAGTGCGTCATCGCATAAACGATGTAGTTAATCCCCACCCTTATCGCCAGATCCGAGAACTTCTCCGGGTATTCCGGGTCGTCGGCATACTCCCAGGCATCGCCCAGGTCGGAGTTGTACGAGATCGCCACCATGATCCGGCCCCGGTCGTCGTAGATCGCTCGCCAGTGGTCGCCGATCCCGTTGTTCTTATAGCCCAGACGCAAGTGGGCGCGGCCCGGCACCTGGAACCGGTCGTCGAGATCGTATAGCGTGTGAAAGGCTGGATCGTCGTTGGGGATATCCACGATCGGCCGGTCGGGAAACACGAGCTTCATGCTCTTCTCAAAGACCTCCCACTCATAGGTCCCGTGAAGGTCGTCCGCCATGAAGAATCCGCCGCGAAGCAGGTACTCGCGAAGCACTTTCGCCTGAGCCGCGGTGATGCCCCATTCGCCGACCTGGACCGCATACAGCCACGGCCAATTAAACACCTCGTCGCCATCTTCCAGGTTGACGAGTTGTTCCACGGAGCGGGCGTGGATACGGCTGAGACGGCGTACGGCTCGGGAGAAGTGGCGGTCGGCGCGCGGATAGTCCTGCGTCCAGAGCGACAGCCCGAGCCGCCAGTCGCCGTCGAAGCGCCCGCGGTACCCGTCGTTCTCGCCCGGTGGGAACATCAGGCGGGCAAACGCCCACTCGTTTTTTTCCTGGTAGTCGAGAGGCGTTTCGAAGTTGGTGTATTCCACTCCCGGCAACTGCCGGAATGGGCGCTGCGCGCAGACTACACCGGCAACGGCGACGCAGAATCCCAGCTGAACCCAGCGACGCATTGGACCCACCCTTTCCCGGAGGATAACACCGATAGAGCAAATCGGGGATTGGACGTACAGAATCGCGATATTTTGCCGATAACCTGAGTAGGCGATCGGCTCCATTTCGCCGCCCTGCTAAGATCTGATGACAGCCGATGGCAAGCGATGTAAGACTGGTACCTGTTGGTAATCCGCGAAGCTCGGGTAAAGGATTCACCTTATCCATTTCGCCACAAATTATGACGGATGATAGGGGAGACGCCGCTTACGACCGGCTTCAACACGCAATGACGCCTCATCGGAGCGTACGGTAAGTGGACTGGATGACGATAGTCCTCATAGTGGCCCTCGCCGGCGCCGCCGTGGCGGCCGTGTACTACTTCCTCCGGTGCCGGAGCGCCGAACGGGAAGTCAGCGCCAAGCAACAGTTTCTGCGCCTGCACAGTACCGAAATGGAACTGCGGAAGTTGATGAACCAGTCGCCGATCGCGTACTACGAACTCGATGAATCGGGAAGGTTCGTATTCGTAAATGCCCGGGAGGTCGAGTTGCGCGGTGTTCCCGAGCATGAAATTGTCGGGAAGTTCTGTTGGGAACTCGAACCGCCGGCCGTCGGGCCGCGTTATCGCGAGGACACGCTACACAAGTTGGCCGGTGAGCGGAGCCTGGGGAATTACGAGCGGCGCTACCAGCGGCCCGATGGACAAATCCTGACGCTGGACATGCATGAGTCGCTCCTGCACAACCAGTTCGGGGGCATTCGCGGTTTGCGCGCCGCCACGCTCGATCTGACCGAACCCACGCGGACACAAGAGGAAGTTCGCCAGACTACATCGGAACTCAAGGCCATCTTCCAGGCGTTTCCCGACTTGTTCCTCAGGGTGGATGCTGAAGGCGTCGTGGTCGACTACCACACGCCACGATCTACCGGCAGTTTCGGGTTGAGTTCCGACTGCTCAGGACGGCGGTTGCACCTGGTGCTGCCCGAGGCCGCGGGTGAGCGAGTGGAGACAGCCGTTCGCGACGCGATCGACACCGACAATCTGGTCAACGTCGAATATTCCTCGCAAGGCGCCCACGCCGAACGATTCTTCGAAGCCCGCGTCATCCCGCTCAGCCGCCGGGAAGTGATCATCATCGTTCGCGATATCACCGCGCGCAAGATCGCCGAACGGCAGTTGGAACGGTTTGCCTCGGAACTGGCCAAGAAGAACACAGAACTGGTGGATGCCCTCGCGACCGCGCGCGAAGCCACCAAGCTCAAGAGCCAGTTCCTGGCCAACATGAGCCATGAGATCCGTACTCCGATGAACGGCATCATCGGTATGACCGACTTCCTGCTAAACACACCGTTGACCGCCGAGCAGCACGACTACGCCGAGTCGGTCCGAAATTCGTCATCCTCGCTGCTTGGCATTATCAACGACATTCTCGACCTGTCGAAGATCGAAGCCGGAAAGCTCGCCCTGGAGCGCTTGGACTTCGATGTAACCACGCTGGTTCGGGATCTCGCCCGGGAGTTCGCCCTGCACGCACGGGCGAAACAATTGCAATTCAGCTATAGCCTGGATTCCGAGGCGCCGATGTGGGTGCGTGGCGATCCCGGCCGCCTGCGCCAAGTTCTGACGAATCTGCTTGGCAACGCCATCAAATTCACGCCTTCCGGAGAGGTAACGTTGCGCATGCAAGTGGAGCGCGATACCGACGACACGGTAACGCTCCGGTTTTTCGTGAAGGACACCGGGATCGGTATCGGCCCCGGGCAGCGGGCGCGGCTTTTCCAGAGTTTCGTGCAAGGCGACGGCTCCACGACGCGCAAATACGGAGGCACGGGGCTCGGGCTGGCGATTTCGAAACAACTCGTGGGCATGCTCGGCGGCGACATCGGCGTCGAGAGCGAGGTCGGGCAAGGGAGTCTGTTTTGGGCGACGGCGGTATTCGAACGCCGCACCGCGCCGTCGGTTCCATTGCCGGCACCCGCGCCGCAGGAGACCGCCCCGATGGTCCGCAAGCCTCGGGTCTTCGCTGCCGCCACGTCCACGGCGCCGTCGGCCGCAAATCATACCGGCGCAGTCCCTATCCGCGGCAGGGTTCTGGTGGCCGAGGACAATCTCATGAATCAGAAGGTCGCGGTCCGGCTGCTGGACAAAGTCGGCTTCGCCGCCGATGTGGTCACCAACGGGCGCCTGGCGGTAGAGGCCGTTCGCACGAATCAATACGACCTTGTGCTGATGGATTGCCAGATGCCGGAGATGGACGGCTTTGAGGCGACCTCGGAAATACGGCGCCTCGAAGGCCGCGACCGTCACACCATCATCTTTGCGCTGACCGCAAACGCCATGATGGGCGATCGCGAACGCTGCCTCGCCGCCGGTATGGATGATTACTTGAGCAAGCCCTTCGATCTCGCGGCCCTGCAGAAGGCTGTCGACACATGGCTGGTGAAGGGCGCCGCGCGCCCCAAGCAGGCGGATAAGATGCAGGCTCTACTCGATCGCGTCCGGCCCGCATTGGCTCGGGACCATTAGCCCGTCCGACAACCAGGGCCTCGGTGAGACACGGTCGCCAAAACGTCGCCCGAACTCGCACCGGCCCAGCCGTACTCCCTCATTGCCAGACACCGGACGCGGCCTGGTGATCGAGCACGAGCCCGCCGCTGAAACGGTTCCACCGTCAGGTCCGCGCCCCATCCGATGAACGCGAATGACAGCCCAAAGGGGCCTCCGTGGGAAGTTCCGCCACCGGAACGGTGACCGATCGCGGCCGCGAACACCATCACTTCGAACTGCGCATCACCGGCCCGCTCCCCCAATCCTCCCCGGTGAACGATCGGCCCTTCCCGTACGGTGCCGCAACCTCCTGGACGGTCATCTTCACCGACCCTCCCGAAACCGTCGCCCGTACGTGGTGGAAGAACCAACCCTGATCGAATCCCGTCCCGCGCAGGTGCCCGCCGGAACTCCCCACCATCAGGTACACCACTCCCTCATGCACAAACCTCGCATATCGGTGCGCATGTCCGCTCACCACATACTGCACACCGTACTGCTTCACCAGGCGGTGTAGCGGAAAATCGCTGCCCATCATCGCGGAAATCAGCCAGAACGGGCGGTGGAAGAACACCAGCTTGACCGGCGTGGATTTGTGTTGCTCCAGGTCGCGGGCAAGAAAACTCATCTCATCGCCCGACAACCCTTCGGTCTCGCTATTGTCGAGCACGGTGAAGTGGACGCCGCCCGCATCGAATCCGTAGTGGGCGGGACGCCGGGTATAGCGCTCATAAATTTGGCGCGACCGCGGCGACCAGATGTCGTGGTTGCCCGGCGTGAAGTAGAGCGGATAGCGCCGGTACTTCGCAAATAGCGGCTGCAGCGCGCGCCATTCCTGCTCGGCGGTGGCATCGTGGCCGCCCTGAATGGTGTCGCCGACATTGATCACCATGTCCGGCTTCCACGCATCCACCTCGCGCCATACCGCCTCGTAGACTCCGGGCTGCGCCTCGCCGGTTCGATCCCCGATGATCGCGAATCGAAAAACGCCAGGTTCGCGCGCGGCTCCGAGAATCGCCCCCACGATCGCGGCGAAACACAGGAGCACTAAAATAACCCGGCGCAAGCTCATGATTGGATTGTCGCCCGAAATGGGACTGAGACAGAAATCACCGGTTCACGACTATCAGACGTGGGGCACAACGTCCTTTGGCTTCGCGACCTCGCCGACCAATGCGTCCTTTGGCTCCTGTCGCCACTGGGCGTCTGCATCCTGGCGAGCGGAATCGACGATCTGTTCATCGATGCGGTCTGGGTGTGGCTCGCCATACGGCGCGCACTATTCAAACGGCCTCGTGTGCAGCTTCCCGGCACCGACGATCTCGCCTCGGCGCCCCGGAAGCGCATCGCCATCTTTGTCCCTCTATGGCAGGAGCATCAGGTGATCGGCGACATGCTGGCTCACAACATCGCCGCCATCCGGTACAACTCCTACGACTTCTTCGTGGGCGTCTACCCCAACGACGGTCCGACGCTCGATGCCGTGCGCGCCGCGGAAGCTCGCTTCCCCAATGTCCACATCGCTGTCTGTCCGCACGACGGCCCCACGTTCAAAGCCGATAACTTGAACTGGATCTATCAGCGCATGCTCCTCCATGAGGAAGAACAGGGTATCCGGCACGACGCCGTTCTGATACAGGACGCCGAGGACATCATCCACCCCGACTCGCTGCACTGGGTCAACTGGTTCATCGGCAGCTACGGCTTCGTTCAGATCCCGGTGTTGGCCTTGCCCACGCCGATCCGCAGGCTGGTTCATGGGATTTACTGCGACGACTTTGCCGAGTTCCACACGCGGGATCTTGCCGTTCGCAACTTCCTCGGCGGATTCGTTCCATCGGCGGGGGTCGGGACCGCATACTCGAGAGACGCTCTGGAGGCGCTGGCCGCGGCGTCTGCAAATCGCATCTTTGAACCTGCGTCGCTCGTCGAGGATTACGAGATCGGTTTACGGTTGCATCGACTCGGATTCCGCCAGTTGTTCCTGCCCCTCACGCGCCGCGGAACTCTGATCGCGACGCGCGAGTTCTTTCCCGGTACTCTCGGGAGCGCGATTCGCCAGCGAACGCGATGGACCATTGGCATCTCGCTGCAAGCCTGGGAGCGGAACGGGTGGGGTGGTGATTGGCGGCAGTATTACTGGTTGTGGCGCGACCGCAAAAGTCTGGTCAGCAGTCCCGTCTCGTTATTGACGAACGTTATCTGCGGCTACGGAATCCTCACTGCGATGTGGACCCGCATCTCGCCTGCCGGAAAACTCGGCCAGGTGCTCGCCGCGACCTTAGCCATCCAGATGGTCAGAAGCGCGGTCCGCCTGGGGTGTTCGGCCCGGGTGTACGGTGTGTTCTTCAGTCTGCTGTCGCCAGTGCGCGCCGTCGCCGCCAACTATGTCAACTCGACGGCCGTGTGCAAGGCCCTGTGGCGGTATGCCTTTGCGCGTCTGCGAGGTGAACCACTCGTATGGGTGAAGACCGAGCATGCCTATCCGTCCCGTGCCGCGCTACTCGGCGAGCGCCGCAGAATCGGCGAGATTCTCACTGGTTCCGGGTACATCGAGCCGGAAGTTCTCGAGCACGCGCTCGCAACGCAACCGCCGGGCGTCCGGCTGGGGGAACACCTGGTATCGATGGGCGAATTGTCGGAAGAAGATCTGTACGAAGCGCTGAGCCTGCAGCAAAACCTGCCGCTGGCCGAAATCACACCCGATGCCGTGCCCCGGCGCGTAGCCCGATCGCTTCCGGCCGCGCTGACAGCGAAGTGGAAGGTGCTACCGTTCCGGGTGCAGAATGGGCGCTTGGACATCGCGGGAACGGAATTGCCTGACTCTGATTTCGAGTCGGCACTGCGCGGTCACACGTCGCTCGAAATCCGATTTCACCTGATCCCGCCAAAGAAGTTCCACCGGCTGGAGCATCTGCTGCGATGAACCGGCGACACCGAACTACCGCAAGTTGAATTTCTTCATCTTGTACCGCAAGGTATCCCGCGTAATGTGCAGGAGCCGTGCGGCTTGCGTCTGATTCCCGTTCGACTTTTCGAGCGCCTGCGCAAGCAAGTGGCGCTCGTGGTCCGCCAGTGACATACCGCTGTCGGGCATCAATGTGGGAGCGTTCACGGCCATCGCGACAGCCATCGGATGCTCGGCGATCGACATCGGAAGACTCTCCGGCGTGATCATCCGCGATTCCTCGAGGATCATCGCGCGTTCGATCGCGTTCCGCAGTTCGCGGACGTTGCCGGGCCAGTCGTGCTCGATCAGCATGTGCGCGGCTTCGGGCATGATGCCTTCAATCTGACGCTTGAATTTCTCGTTGTAATGCTTTACGAAGAAACGAGCTAGCGGCACAATGTCCTCGCGCCGTTCCCGCAACGCAGGGATCGTGATGTGAATCACGTTGAGACGGAAGTACAGATCCTGACGGAAATGCCCGGCCGCCACCTGATCGCGCAGAGTGCGATTGGTAGCCGCGATCACCCGCAGGTTCAACTGGATGTCCTTCAACCCACCCAAGCGCCGGAACGACTGCTCTTCCAAGACCCGCAACAGCTTGGCCTGCAGCATCAGCGGAATCTCGCCGATTTCGTCGAGAAACAAAGTGCCCTTATCGGCCAGTTCGAAGATTCCCCTCTTCTGCGCGCGCGCATCCGTGAACGCGCCCTTCTCGTAGCCGAATAGTTCGCTCTCCAGCAGAGTGTCGGGAATCGCCGCGCAGTTGATGGCAATGAAGGCCTCGCCCCGGCGCATGCTCTCGTAGTGCAAGGTCTTGGCAATCAGATCTTTACCAGTCCCATTCTCACCTTCCAGTAGAATGGTGGCCGCTTCGCTTGCCGCCACACGCTTGGTGAAGTTCAACACATCGCGCATCAGCTTCGACTCGGCCAGAACCTCGCGCCGCTGCGGCGCTACTTCATCCGTAATGTCCCGGATGGTGGCGACAGCGCCTTCCAGGTCGCCGCTGTCGCTGTAGATCTGAGTCGTGCTGATAATGGCCAATCGTTCCCGGCCATTATCGGTGTGCAGACGCACGGTGCTTCGGCTGACCGACGGCGCCTGCTGTAATCCGATTAGCACACCGCAGCCCGGCTCGCAGACCCCACATTTGAAGACATCGCGGCAGTCGCGCCCGACCATCTCATCGGAGCTCAAGCCGAAAAGCTTCTCAGCTGCCTCGTTCACCCCACTGATTCGAAGATTCGAATCATAGATGATCAACGCATCTGACAGTTGATTGAATACGGCCGCAAGGAGATGTGAATTCTGCCATTCCAGGCCCAGATTAGGCATTGTTTCAGTTCTCACCGTTGCCTCATCATACCATGAGTGCGTTATTTCACCCAACCTAGTTTTTTCACTCTGGTCAATCGCGGTCACACCTTCGTAAGCTCCTGATTCGATTGTCGCAAGAGGTGGTACCGGACTTGCCCTTACTCCGTTGGGGAGGATCCCACCTTATGAACATGCTTGCTTTAGTGATTGCCTGGGCCGCGCTGGCGACTGTGGTCCTGGTTTTGGCTATTTACCGCCGCTCTCTCGTTCGCAAAGACGACATCATCCATGTCGGCGCGGATATCAACGCGCTGCAGACCGTCAACAAGAAACTGGAGGTGATCGATCGCTGGGGCAAGATTCTCACTGTTATCGCCTTCCTGTTCGCCCTCGTGCTGCTCGGGATGTTCCTCTACAACGGATGGACGGCGAGCTCGCGGATCGCGAGTTAGTAAGGGAGGCGGTCATGTCATTGCTGGACCGCATACTACTTCCAGTTGATTTCTCCGACCGCTCGTTCGGCGCTGTACGCTACGCCGAGGCGCTGGCCAACCCGGCGGTAACCGAGATCTCGCTGGTTCACGTCAGCACTCCGCTCACGTATGAGCTCAGTGCATTGGACGTGGGAGGAACCGTCCTCAGCGATTTAACTGTCGACCGCACGGCGGAGTTGCGCCGGCAGTTAGAGGCATTCGCCGCCGAGGAACTGAAGGACTATCGAGTGGGCCGGTTTCTTCTCGATGGGGATCCGGCTAGCCGTATCGTGGAGTTTGCCCATGAGCGGCAGATCAACTTGATCATCATGCCGACGCACGGGTATGGGATGTTCCGCCGTTTCCTGCTCGGTTCCGTGACGGCGAAAGTGCTGCATGACGCCGAGTGCCCGGTTTGGACCGGCATGCATCTGGAAGAGTCGCCGTCATTCGATCAGATCAAGTTCCGGCGGATCATGGTGGCCGTCGATCTTTGTCCCACTCAGGCCCTGCGAGCGCTGAGTTGGGGATCGCAGATGGCCGATCGCTGCGGGGCCGAGATGCTGACCGCCCACGCTTATCCGTCGCTCGAAGGGCGCACAGCCGATTATTTCGATCCCGAGTGGCCCACGCACTTCGCAGGGACTGCGGAAGCCGAGATTTCGCGGATGCAGGCAAAGCTCGGAATCAACTCGGAAATTCTGCTTCAGGCCGGCGATGCCGCTCAAGTGGTCTGCAATCTGGCCACGGTTCACAAAGCCGATCTGCTGGTGATCGGGCGCGGATCGGCCGCAGGCGTTTTCGGACGGCTGCGAGCTAATGCGTATTCGATTATTCGGCAGTCGCCCTGCCCTGTCGTTAGTGTCTGATTCGGTTAGAGGGCCGCACGCAAGGCGCGGCCCTCAACCGCTCTAATGCCCGCCGTATCCCGGCGCTTCCAGCCGCACCTTCCCGGCAAAACTGCGGTACATGAACACCGTATAGCCGAGCGCCAGAAGCATCCCCGGAATCCACCAAACCAACCCGATCATCAACCCATACTCCGCCGGGGCACTATTGTAGATCGTCAGCCCGAATGCCTGGTTCGTGTTAGAAGGCAACACGTAAGGAAATACCCCGAATGCCGCACTGGTCAGCATCCCGGCGATAAACAGGCCCGAACTGATGAAGGACTTCAATTCGTCTTTCATCAACAGCATGCCGCCGAGTCCCGCAATCGCCAGCGCAGGGAACACGAATCCCCACGGGTGCGCCCCGAAATTGGAGAGGATCTGCGGTTGCAGCCAGAAACTCGCGATTGTCGTCAGCACGGTGAGCAGAGCCACCGCCGCGAGCGCCCACATCGACAGGCGCTTGGTTCGCGCGTTGAGATCGCCCTCGGTTTTGTACGTCACCCACAGCGCGCCGTGCAGTGTCAGCGTCGCCAGCGCAAGCACCCCGACCAGAATCGTGTACCAGTCGAGAATTCCAGGATCTGCGCCGGGCAGGAAATCGGTCCACAACGGCAGGAAGAAGTCGCCCGCCCGATCCAGCGGAACGCCGCGGACCACGTTTCCTAACGCCGCGCCGAAGAACACCGCCAGCAGCACGCTGGAGAAGGCGAATCCCGCGTCCCAGATCGGCGTCCATGTGGGCGAATCGATGTGGCTGCGGAACTCGATGGAGATTCCGCGAACCATCAGGAGCCACAACACCATCGTCAGAGGCAAATAGAAGCCGCTGAAACTCGACGCATACAACCCCGGGAAAGCAAAATACAGCGTGCCGCCGCCGGCCAGCAGCCACACCTCATTGCCGTCCCACACCGGCCCGATCGACTTGATTACGATCCTTCGCTCCTCATCCGTCTTTGCGACGAACAGGTGAATGATGCCCGCTCCGATATCGAATCCATCCAGCACGACATACCCGGCGATCATGATCGCCACTAGACAAAACCATGTGATTTGCAGCATTCGATATCTCCGTTAATGGGCTTCCTGTACCAGCGGCTGACTCGACGGCGACGGTTCCACTTCCGGGCCGTGTTCGATTTCGCGATATACCAGGAACAGGAACAGGATTCCCAGCACGGTGTACATTCCCATGAATCCGATCAGCGTAAACAGCGCATTTCCGGCCGATACGTAGGGTGATACACCGTTTTCAGTCCGCATAATGCCGTAGATTAACCATGGCTGCCGCCCTAATTCGGCGGTCATCCATCCGGCCGTGTTCGCGATGTATGGAAATGGAGCGGCCAGCATCAGCACCCAGAGCAGTGGACGTGTATCGTACAGCTTTCCCCGCCACAGCCACAGCGTGCAGATCCCCGTTACCGCGATAAAAATCGTCCCCAGGCCGACCATGATGTGGAAACTGTAGTACAGCAGCGGCATGTTGTCCGGCCACGACTCCCGTGGATACTCATTCAGCCCCTTCACCTCCGCCGACCAGCGTCCGTACGTAAGGAAGCTCAGCACGTTTGGAATTACGAAGGGATTATCCAGGCGCTTGCGGTTGGTGTCCGGCTGACCCATGATCGCCATCGGAGCGCCTTTCACTGTTTCGAATAAGCCCTCAGTGGCTGCCAGAGTGGTCGGCTGCCACTTCGCAATGTTCTTGCCCTGGCCGTCACCAGTGGGGAACAGCAGCAGCACGGCTGAGCAGAACGCAGCGATCACGCCCACGCGAATGAAGGTCCGCGCGTAAGCCTGGTGCTTTCCCATCAGCAGGTAGAACGCCCCGATGGCCGCCATCACGAACGATGCTGTCGCCACCGCGCCGATCATGTTGTGCGAGTACTGCCAGAAGATCCATGGATTGCCGATCAGGTCCCAGAGGCTTTCGAGCCGGATGGATCCGTCCGGAGCCTGTGAATACCCGGTGGGATGCTGCATCCAGGCGTCGGTCGCGATGATGAAAAATCCGGACAGCCAGGAGCCGGCGAAAACCCCAAATGCCGCGATCCAGTGCCCCATGCGCCCTAGTTTTTTCTCGCCGAAAAGAAACAATCCGAGAAACGATGATTCGAGGAAGAACGAGAAGACTCCCTCCATGGCCAATGTCTGTCCGATCACGCCTCCAGCCGCCCTCGAAAATCGCGACCAGTTGGTGCCGAACTGAAATTCCATCGGGATTCCGGTTACAACGCCCATTGCGAAGTTAATTGCGAATAGTTTCGCCCAAAATATCGCGGATTTGTTATAATGTTGGTTCCCGGTTCGAAGATAAATAGTCTTCAATATCAGGATCAGGAGCGCGAGCCCCATCGTCAGTTGGGGGAACAGGTAATGGAATGTGATTGTGAAAGCGAAGTGCAACCGATGCACTACGAGTGCTGAGTCCATATGCCTCCGGAAGTGGGTTGTTTACCTGATTGCATTTGCTGGTCCAACTGCTAAACTCATGGAAGTATAACGCTCTTGCGGCGCCTTCGGGCAACTCTCAGTGGCATCCTGACCCGACGTTGCGGAATTCCACACACCCAAACGCGGTGACCGAATTGCTAGGAATAAAGCGAAGCCTGTTTGCCCTTTTCAGTTGTATTGAAAGTATAGGACTTGCGGAATTGGGAGGCACTCATATGCCGAGGACCGTGAAGAAAAGTTTAACCGAGCGGGAAAATTCTACGCTGCTGGCAGTCTGCTCGAACCCGGACGACCTCCAGTCGCTTCGAGAAATTCTTGAGCCCGACCACTGGGACGTGCAGTATGCAAGTACCTGCGACGAGGCTCTCTCCCTGATGAGGCAATCCAACCCGGCGGTTGTCGCGTGCGAATCCGAACTGCCAGACGGCTCCTGGAAGGAACTGTTCAATCTCGCTACACACCTGTTGGATCCACCTCCGGTGGTTGTGGTATCTCGCCACGCCGATGAGAACCTGTGGGCTGAAGTCTTGAATCTCGGCGGTTACGACGTCATCGCAACGCCGTTTGAGCGAACTGAAGTTTCGCGAGTGATGCAGATGGCCTCGCGCTACGGGCGGGCCCAGGTAGAACGCGTTTAGCCATTCGCTTACTTGGCCACCGCCACGCGGACTTGCCGCTTACCTGTTGTCAGTTCCAGAAGAAGCCGGCCGTCGGACTGGGTCGTCCCCTGCCCCGTGTAAGCGTCGAGACCCTGCGAGGCTTGGACGCCCGTCAGCTTCAGGTGCCATCCCGGCGTCAATTCGTAGGTTCCTGAGATGCTCTGACACGAGAACTCCGGCGACAGCGTGACGTCGTCGCCGGTGAACGTCCCGGAGGATTTCGCGTTCGCCAGCAGGTCTGCGTCGCTTCCCGACGTGGCCGCCGATCCATCCACCGAAAGCACTCCGCCCCGGTACTCCAACCCGGAGACCTTGCCGACCAGCTTGTATCGCGGCGAGCTTCCAGCGAGATTCGCACTCACCGAACCGGTGGCAATCGCATCTCCGTTGCGCGCCTCGATCCCGTTTAGTGTGACTGAAACGCCATTCCACTGGAACTCGACCGGCTCGAGAATCCAGGTGTCGTCACCGGCCACCAGATTTCGAATGCTGACGCGCCCTTCGACGTTCCGCGTTCGTAGCCACTCCGGCGGCGGATTCCGAAAACGGAACCTGGACAGAAACGTCGATTCCCGCCGCAATGACGGCGATAACTGCTGCTCCAATTCATTCATGTCGGCCGTTTCGATCTCGAGACGCAAGCGGTCCGGCAGCGGCGTCGAATCGTGCCGGTACTCCCCGGTAAATGGCGATGAAGCTAGCCGGCCCTTCATCTTCGACACAATCATCCGGGACCCGTCGACCTCCACGGCCGCGGCATCCAAACGGACCGGGTCCTTCAGCCCCGCCACGTCTATCCGAGTGTTCCGCAATTCGAATACGCCCGACCACACGCCGGTATCGGCGGTCCGCGTATAGCGCACCCAACCCCGCCACGTTCCCTGGTGCGATGCCTCCAGAACAGGAATCGCGCCGGCCCCGAATAGCCGCCCCGACCCGGTCCGGACCTCGGAGATATTCATCCCACGAGTTGCGATCTGAACCGACAGCGCCCCCGATTCGGCGTTGTACTCGCCTTCGACATCGGCCGACTGTCCGTCGCCGGCCGCAACGGCGCTAGGTCCCACTTTCACCGTGTGGCCGTCGATCACGAACGCCGCGCTTCGGACATCCAGGGGTGGCGCATCGCCCAATCGAAGCGCCGAATCGAAAATTGCGAACTGCCCCTGGACGCCCCCCGGCCGGGAGTACCCGATGACCCCCGCGACCTTCCCTTGGGCCTGCAGTCCGTCCGGAATGGGCGCACCGGCATGCCTTGCCGCTTCTACAAACTCGTCCAGCGGAGCATCCTTCACTTCCACTGACGCGGCCCACTTGGGTTCCGAGAGGAAGTCGCTCGCGCGAAATCGCAGCAAAACCGGTGTCTGGCTATCCTGCTGGCGGCCGGTGGTGAGTTCCATCACCTGCCGCTTCAAGTCAGCCGTGCCTTCGTAATTCAGGTCCGCACCGCCGCCCTTGGCCGGCAGGAGATCCCATCGATGAATATCTTCCAGCCGAAGCTGGCCGGCCACCCTCAAGTTGCCGATCGGCCCCACGACATGGGCGTTGGTGGCGAACATTCCGTGCAGCCCAATGGGATGCCCTTCCACCAGACGCGCCACCTCCGATACGCCGCTGCGCTCCAGCGCTACATTCGCATCGATGGCGGAGTCACCGTCCGGCAGGCGCCGGAGCACGCCCCGCGCCATCAAACGTCCGAAGGTCCGCGAGGCCTGATCGGTCCGCGCCGGTTGTCCGGCGAAGCGGATGTCGAGCCGGTCGGCACTGATCGGATCCACATCCAGGTCCGATTCCGCGAGATAGAAAATCGATTTGTAATCGCCGAATTTGAAGTTAATCCGGCCGTCGCGCACCTGGATCGATGGAAAACTGCCGGTCGCCGCCGCGCGCGCCGTAGCCTGCTTCAGCAACAGCTGAAAGTTCCAGATGCCGCTTTCCGATTTCGATAGATTCACGGTCGGGTTGTTGAGCCGCAGATTCGAAAAGGCGAGTTTGCGCGTCCACAGTGTCGTCAGCTCGACGCGTGCATCGAGGCTCTCGACGTATGCCATCGGCTCGATTCCGATGGAGGGATCCTCCGCGATGGTCACGTCTTCGACGGTGAACCCGGGGCCGCGGAGCAGATTGAAATGGACCTTCCCCGCCGTGACCTTGCGATCGAGAGAGCGCTCCAACGCCGCCTCGATGCGTTGGCGGTAGCCGTTCGCGTTGATGTAGGGCACACCCAGCCCGATGAGCAGGATCGCCAGAGCGGCCAGCCCCAGGTTTCTAGCGATTTTCATGCAGCTTCTCGTAGTCGGCCGGCGTGTCGACGTCCGTCAGAATGCCGGGATCGTCGACGTCCACATACACGATGTCGGTCGCATGGCGCTCCACCACGTCACGTGCCTGGGCCGCGGGACCCAACTCCGCGAACTCCGCAATCAGCGAGCGCTCGATCAGCACCGGATGCCCTCGTTTTCCGCCGTACCGCGGGATTCGCAACAACTCGCCGCGCCACTCGCCGATAACGCGGTCAAGCGTGGACGGTTCAATGGTGGGGATGTCGACGGGCGTGAACACAACAGCATCGGCGTCGCCGGCCACCGCCAGTCCGCATTGCAGGGAACTCAGCATGCCCCGGTCCGGATCCGGATTTACGACCGTCCTAGCGCCCGCCACTTCCACCGTGTCGCGAGCCACCAGGATGACCTCGCCGCAGTGTGCCCGCAGCAATCGCACCAGGCGCGCCGCGAATGTCTCGCCCTGGTAGTGGAGAAAGGCCTTCGACGTTCCCATTCGAGTGGAAGCGCCGGCGGCGAGAATCACTCCTCGAATCACTTCAGTAGTGCCCGCGTCGAATCGTGCGCAAACACCGACTTTGAGACGTCGCGCCAACTCCCGCCCGGCGCGCGGCGTACCGCCACCATCTCCGCCACGACGGAAACCGCGATCTCCTCCGGCGTGATCGCGCCGATGTCGAGTCCCATGGGAGCATGCACGCGCTCAAACGCTTCGCGAGGCAGACCTTCCTTCTCGAGTTCCTTCACCACCGCGATGGTCTTGCGCTTACTCCCGATCATGGCGATGTAGCGCGCCGGAGTGGTGACGGCCCATCGGAGCACGCGCATATCGTCGCGATGCCCGCGGGTGACGATGACGAGATAGCTCGACGAGTTAACCGGGAGTTTCGGAAATGCCTCTTCGTACTCGGCCGCGTGGATCTCTTCGGCTTCGGGGAATCTTTCCGCGTTCGCAAATTGTTCCCGGTCATCGACCACCACCGTTCCGAATCCCGCAATGTTGGCGATCCTCGAAATCGATTTCGAGACGTGACCCGCGCCGAAGATAAACGCGCGCGGCGCCGGAATCACCGGTTCGATGAAGACGTTCAGTTGGCCTCCGCAGATGAGTCCGTTGTCGTAAGCGGCGTCCTGGCCGAGGTTGAAATTGAGATGCTTCGGCTTCTCTGTTTCCATCACTTCGCGGGCGGCGTTCCACACTTCCGCTTCCACGCAACCGCCGCCGATGGTGCCCACGATCGCGCCGTCCTCGCGGATCAGCATCTTCGCGCTCTCAAAACTCGGGATGGACCCGTTCACCTGAACGATGGTCGCGATCGCGCACTTCTGGCCAAGCCTGCGCAGCCGCACCAGTTCCTCGTAAATGTCCATTCACTTGAATTATACCCGCCGGGCGCTGCATCCGGCGCCATTCCGATGCCATCCAATCGGCATGACCCACGCCGTGCTGGGCGCAATGTTCATAATGTTGACCGCGGCCGCCGCCGATCGGGTGCCAGTAGTCGCGGAACTGTTCACCTCCGAAGGATGTTCCAGTTGTCCGCCCGCCGATCAGTTGCTCGAGAAGCTGAGCCGTTCCCAACCGGTGCCGGGCGCCGAGATCATCGTCTTGAGCGAGCACGTCGATTACTGGAATCACATAGGCTGGCAAGATCCCTACTCGTCGCCGCGGTTCAGTGCCCGGCAGTCGGTGTACGGCCACAGATTCGGACTCGATTCGATCTACACGCCGCAGATGGTAATCGACGGGACCGATCAGTTCGTGGGCTCGGATGCCGTCGCTGCTGAGCGGGCGATCGCGCGGGCGGCGACGCGATCAAGAGTGCCGGTGAAGATCGTGTCCGCGTCGCGTCAGGGGAATGAGACGGTTGTGCAGTTCGAGACCGGCGGTGCGAAGGGCGAAGTTTGGGTGGCCCTGGCGGAAGATCGGGCCATGTCCGAGGTTCGGCGTGGAGAGAATGCCGGGCGCACGCTGACGCATGTGTCGGTGGTGCGTGCGTTGGACCGCGCCGGAGTCGTTGATCCGGGGAAGGGGCTCGTCGCGACGGTTCGTGTTCTCTACGCGGGCTCCGCTGATGCGCAAGCGGTAGTCTTCGTGCAGGCGGCGGGGCAGGGCGCGATTACGGGCGCGGCGTCGGCGGTTGTGGTGCGGTGAGCTTTCGCCGCGATGTCGCTGCCCCTGTGGCGGTTGCAGAGCACGCAAGCGTAGGCGAGGTTCTCAAGCTGGGATGATGATGTGATCAATCTGGTGTGGAAAACCACCCTGATCTTGATCGGTCAGGCAGTATTCGCAACCTCGGACGGCATCATCAATGTCCCGTGCCACTTTGCAGAATCTGGCGAGCCCGTGCCTTCGCCACGCGGATGATGTGCTCGAGCTCCATGAAGTGGTCGAGGTCCGATTGTTCTTGCGGCCACAGAGACCCTTCTTTTTCCCGAGCTATCAATTCGTCGACACGTCGCTGTGCTGCATCCGAGGGCCGGTAGTCAACCACCGATTGCGGTGTTGTGCCGGCGGCAATGAAATCGATGATCTCCAAATAGTAAGGGACCGCAGCGTTGCTCATTCGAACCTGATTTCAGCATAGCGCGTGGCAACCTGTTGGCAGGCAGCCACCCGGACTGCTTCACCAAAATTGCAACGTTCCGCCCCGGGGCTGCGATAGTAGCAGTATGGCCCTCGAGTTCACGACCTCCTATCTCGCCGACTCCCTCGCTGTCTGCCGCCAATACAAGAAACTCGCCGCCCGCGCTATTGCTCAGGTTGCCGACGAGCAGTTATTCGCGACCCTGGATCCTGAGTCAAATTCGATCGCTATCATCGTCAAGCACATGGCCGGCAACATGCGCTCGCGCTGGACCAACTTCCTAACCACCGACGGTGAAAAGCCCGACCGGCATCGCGACACCGAATTCGAAGATCCGCCCGCTACACGCGAGGCTTTGCTGGAGTTGTGGGAACAGGGCTGGCAGTACGTCTTCGACGCCCTGGAGCCGTTGACCGACGACGACCTCACCCGCCCCATCACCATTCGCGGCGAAGCACATTCGGTGATGCAAGCCATCAATCGACAGATCGCGCATTACGCGTCGCACTGCGGGCAGATCATCCTGCTCGCGAAACATTTTCAGCACGACTCGTGGCAGACGCTCAGTGTGCCGCGCGGAAAACCCGCTGAGTTCCTGGAGGCCGTCCAGACCGGCAAAGCGAGCCAGCGGTAGTGCGCCGAGCCGTTTTCGCAGTCGCACTGTCTATCGCCATGGCGGGATTGGCCGCCGCGCAATCGCCTCCACCGGCCGACGACTTCACCGGCCGTCCGCGCGTGATGATCCTCAGCGACATCGGCAACGAACCCGACGATCAGATGTCGCTCACCCGGCTACTGGTTTACTCGAATCAATTCGACATAGAAGGGCTGGTGGCGACCACCTCGGTGTGGCAGAAGTCCGTGGTGCACCCGGAGACCATGCGCGCGCTCATCGAAGCCTATGGGAAAGTGCGGCCGAATCTCCTGCTGCACGCGAAAGGATGGCCGGCGGCTGAGGAGTTGGAGAATCGCGTATTCGCCGGCCAACCCGCGTACGGTCTCGCGGCGACTGGCCCGGGCCGGACTTCCGAAGGGGCACGAGCCCTCATCCGCGCCGCCGATCGCGACGACCCGCGCCCGCTTTGGATCTGTCTCTGGGGCGGAGCCAACACCCTGGCGCAGGCATTGATCGAGGTCCGCGGGACCAGATCGCCGGATGCAGTGAACGCCTTCGTCCGGAAACTCCGTGTCTACTCGATCTCGGATCAGGATGACGCGGGCAGTCGGATCCGCCGCGAATTTCCCGAACTGTTCTACCTCGCGATGCCCTCGACCCAGGCCGGCGACGAATACTGCTACGCCACCTGGACCGGCATCAGCGGCGATCTCTACTATCGCAATTGCGCGGGCGCCCACCCCCACACCGTCACCAACGAGTGGCTGGATGCGAACATCCGCAGCAAGGGTCCATTGGGCAAGTTATATCCGAAGTTCGCGTTCATCATGGAGGGCGATACTCCGTCGTTCCTGGGCCTGATCGACAATGGGCTCAACTCCTATCGCCGGCCCGACTGGGGAGGCTGGGGCGGCCGTTACACGTATCGGACGCCGCGCGCCGAGACGCACGCCATCTGGACGCAAGGCGGCGACATGTTCCGCCGCATCACTTCGCAGGACACCGTGCGCGGCGCCGATGGCAACGAATACACGTCCGATCAGGCAACCATATGGCGGTGGCGCGAGGCCTATCAGAACGATTTCGCCGCCCGCATGGACTGGACGGTCGCCGATTTCCAGCATGCCAACCACAACCCCGTCGTAATCGTGAATGGCGACAAAACTACCGCGCCCGTCATCATCAGTGCGGAGGTGGGCAAGCCCGTGACCCTCGATGCCGGCATGACCAGCGACCCGGACGGCCAGCGCCTACACTTCCGATGGTTTCATTACCAGGAGGCAGGCACCGTGGGGACGAATGCGGCTGCGGTCACGATCGACGGAGCCGATTCGTCGAAGGCGATTGTGACTCCGACAGCGGTCTGCCGCCCGGTGTGGCTGTCCGGCCGTTTTCCGTGCTCCGGAACCGGCACGGCCCATGTCATCCTCGAGGTGACCGATGGGGGGACTCCGCGGCTGACGAGTTACCGGCGAGTTATCTTTTCGGTCTATAAATAGGGGATTTTCTGCGCGTCCAGTAATCCCTTCATGTACTCGAACGCGAAGACCTTCCCCACCGCGGCATAACTCGGATTCGTGCTATACCTTCAGCATCCGGCCCATGTCGGTCGGACCATCGTCGTGGAATCTCTCGCTGAAGTGCTTGCCCTGCCCCTCGATATCGCGAAAATGGACGAAGAAGATCTTCTTCTGCCCGCACCATTCTTTCGCGACCGACTCGATATCTTTGCCCATCGCTTTGAAATTCGCCTGGCAGGCGCTGGTCAGAATCCGCCCAATTCCGCGTAAGGGGCTGATCGGCGGATCGTCGGGGCGGAGCGCCATCTTCACACTGGCCTTCTCCGCCAAGGGCATCACGGCCTTTTGGAAATACTCCATATCGGCCCAGATTTTCTCAGTGGGAATTTCACCTCACACTGAGTTAGACCTTGTTTCTCGGCGTCCGAGTAATCGAATTCGCTCGACAATGCGCCGCCTCGTGTGGGCACGTCGCTTCGGGTGCGATACCAGCCGAGTCCCGCCATCCAGTTGTAGCAGACCATGTCGATGCCGACTTCGGCTAATGCGCGAATCGCCGCGATGTAATTCTCGATTTCCTCGTCGCGGCCGTCCACTCCGAGCTTGATCTTCTCGGCGGGCACGGGATGGCTCTCGACGCCCGATATCGTAAGTCCAGCCTCTTTGAATTCGGCCGGCAACTTTCGCCAGCGCATCACGCGTCGCGCCGGGTGATTCTGGACATGATCCCTCCTCGAGTTCCGATGAACCCGAAATCGTATCACGACCGTGGACGCTTGCCCGGCAAGCCCGCGGGGTTCTCGTGCACGCGCTCGCGGAACCGAGCCTTCATGCCCGCGGCCATCGACACGCTAGCCTCCCCGAACTTGTCGCGCATCTTGTCGGCCGCATCCAACGCCTTCCGCCAGCGCTCATTCCGCTCCGGGGCCAACAGGTCCAACTGCGATTCTGTCCGCTCCAGCGATCCTGCGTGCACGCCCAATAGCCGCACCGCGCGTCCGTCCCAAGCCTTTCGAAACAGCGCTCGGACTTCCTCCAGCAAATCGATGTCGAGCTGAGTCGCCCGATCCATGGTGTGGGCCCGCGTGTAGGTCGAGAAATCGGAGTAGCGAAGCTTGAGTTGGATGGTCCGCGCCTCGAGTTTGTGCTCGCGCAACCGCCGCCCGACCATCTCCGACAATCGCGCCAGCATCGACTCCAGCACTTCCCCATCCGCCGTGTCCTGGCCGAACGTGTGCTCGTGACTGATCGATTTCGGATCCTCCACCTCGCCGATCTCGCCGTCGAACCAGCCGCCCGCATCCATGCCGCGCGACTTACCCGCCAGCGCCAATCCCCATTTCCCGAACTTCTGCTCCAGCAACGATGGCTCGAGCGAGGCCAGATCGCCGACTTTTCGGATCCCGCACTCGTGCAACCGCGCTTCCCCTGCTTTGCCGATGCCCGGGACCTTGCGTATGTCGAGCGGCGCCAGGAAGTCGGCCTCCTGCTGCGGGCAGACCCATAGGATTCCGTTCGGCTTGGCCTGGTCCGACGAGATTTTCGCCACCAGCCGCGACGTCGCGATTCCAATCGAGCAATTCAGCCCTGTCGCCGATTTCACGAACTCGTGCAATTTATGCGCCGCCGCGAGGGGCGGACCGAGTAACCGGTCGGTTCCCGTGAGATCGAGATAGGCCTCATCGATCGACGCCATCGAAACCAGAGGCGAGAACTGCTGCAGGATTTCGAACACTCGGGAGGAGTACTCGCGATACCGCTCCGGATGTCCCTCTACGAAAATCGCCTGGGGGCAATATTGATAGGCCGTGCGAAGCGGCATTGCCGAGTGCACGCCGAATTTCCGTGCCGCGTAGGAGGCCGCCGACACCACGCCGCGTTCCGTGGCCTTGCCGCCGACGACGACGGGCTTACCCTTCAGCGACGGGTCGAACAACTCCTCCACCGAGACGAAGAAGGCGTCCATGTCGACATGGAAGATGGTTCTCAATCGACTCCCAGCCTCCGCAAAATTCCCTTTGCCAGAAGTTCTCTGATTTCACGATGCCGTGGAATCGGTTGAGAAGAACCCGTGTGAGGATTGTGATACCAATCGTGCTTGCCGCCGTGCCGGATCAATACACACCCCGCCTGTTCCACCTTGCGGATAAGATCAATCCGCTTCATTCCACCGCAAGCTCGGCAGTGCTGCGCACGCCGGGAATCTCACCACTGTGTAGGTCCTGGTACAAGTCGCGAAGATTCTCTTCGAGTTCGCTCAGCGATTCGCCTTGCGTCATGTAATCGGGGAACTGCTCGAGGTAGCCGAGCCACATGTCGCCGTCTTGCCAGCGGACGTAACGTGCGGTGCTGCTCATAGACTCAGTCTACTCCTGCCCCAATCGGGCCAGCACCACGCGCGGCAGTCCCGCCAGATCCGTCCGCATCTCGATATCCGAATACGCACCGGCCAGCATCTCGCGAACCGCTTGGTCGGAATTGTAGGCCACTTCCATCACGATCCAACCTTTCGGCACCAGCACGCGCTGCGCATCCTCGATCAGCCGGCGGTAGATGGCCAAACCGTCGTCACCCCCAAACAACGCAACATGCGGTTCAAACTCCCGCACCTCGCGCTGCAGCCCATGCTCGCCGGTCCGTGGCACGTAGGGCGGATTCGAAACCACCATCGCAGCGCAGCCCCTCCCGATCGCCGTCAGCAGATCGCAGCCCACCAGATGCGCGCGAGCGCCGAGCGCACTTCGATTTCGCGCTGCCACCCGGAGCGCATCCGCCGAGATGTCGGTACCAACCACGACCCGCGGCATCTCCAGCGCCAGCGTGAATGCAATCGCCCCCGACCCGCATCCGGCATCCACTACGATTCCCGCCGGAGCACTCGCGAGTTTCTCCAACGCCGCCTCCACCACATGCTCCGTCTCCGGACGCGGAATCAGCACCGCCGGCGAGACGTAGAACTCCCGGCCGTAAAACTCCTGGTTATGCGTAATGTATTGAGTCGGCTTGCCGCTCATCCGCTCATGCAGATAACGGCCGTAGTGGATCCACCAGACCTCGCGCAGTTCATCGGTGGAGTGGGCGTAGAGCCAAGCCCGATCGTGCCTCACGGCATGCGCCAGCAGCACTTCCGCCGTCAAGCGCGGAGCCGTTACAGCGGCTTCCTCCAGCAGTTGCGTCCCCTGCTGCAGCGCCGTTTGAATGGTCATCCCGTCGCGATTCTATACCGTGACGGTCTCGCCTTGCTCTCTTAGCTTTTCGGCTTGATAGTGGGCGGTAAGGGCGTCGATAATCGGCGCGATGCGGCCTTCCATCACCAGATCCAACTGATGCAGCGTCAGTCCGATGCGATGGTCGGTAAGCCGGTTCTGCGGGAAGTTGTAGGTGCGAATTTTCTCGCTGCGATCCCCCGTGCCGACCATGCTGCGGCGCTCCGCGCCAATCGCCTGCTGCTGCTTCTCGAGTTCGACCTCGTACAACCGGCTGCGCAAAACTCGCAGCGCCTTCGCCCGGTTCTTGATCTGCGATTTCTCGTCCTGGCACGACACCACCAACCCGGTCGGAAGGTGCGTGATTCGAACCGCCGAGTACGTTGTGTTCACCGACTGACCGCCTGGCCCCGACGAACAGAACGTATCCACCCGCAAATCCTTCGCATCCACCTGAACGTCGACCTCTTCCGCCTCCGGCAGCACCGCTACCGTGATCGCCGAGGTATGCACCCGGCCCTGCTGCTCGGTCTCGGGAACCCGCTGCACACGATGCACGCCGCTCTCATACTTCAGACGGCTGTACACCCGATTCCCGCTGACCAGTGCCAGCACTTCCTTCAAGCCGCCGACCGACGAATCGCTCGCCGACGTCACTTCCACGCGCCAGCGCTGATCCTCGGCGTAGCGCGAATACATGCGGAAAACCTCAGCCGCGAACAGCGTCGCCTCATCGCCACCCGTGCCCGCGCGGATTTCCAGAACCACGTTCTTTTCGTCGTTCGGATCCTTGGGCAGCAGCAGAACCTTCAGCTCTTCCTGAATCGAGGCCAGCGCCGGTTCGGTTCGAGCGACTTCTTCCTGCGCCATCTCCCGAAGCTCCGGATCGGTCTCAGCCAGCATCGATCGCGCTTCGTCCAGGTTCTGCTGTGTCCGCTTCCACTCGCGGTACTTCATCACCAACTCCGACAGATCGCTCTGCGACTTCGCAATCTTCCGGTATTGTTCCGGATCCGCGATCAGATCGGAGTCGGCCATCTGCTGGGTGAGTTCTTCGTAGCGGGTTTCAATCTCCGCCAGCCTTTGTGCGAATTCCATGTAGATGTATCAGGCGATGATTAGTTCGCCGCCCTGGGACTGCTCCAGTTCCATGGCGCCGTCGAGCGCGCGAATCGCGATGCTGGTCTGATCGTCCGCCGGTTCCTTAGTCGTGATTCGTTGCAGCCACAGACCGGGAGTCGTCAGCGCCGCCATCAGGCCTCCCCGACGCTTGGCCGCGAACCGGATCAGTTCATAACTCAACCCTGCGATCACGGGCAGTAGCAAAATGCGAGCAACGAATTTAGCCAGAAACCCGTCGACGGGAACCACTGCGTACACTAACATCGAGAGCACCATCACCACCAGCAGGAAACTGGTGCCGCAGCGAGGGTGAAACGTCGTGAACACCCGAGCGTTGTCAACGGTTACCGGCTTGCCCGATTCGAAGTTGAACACCACCTTGTGCTCCGCGCCGTGATACTCGAATACGCGGCGGATGTCCTTCATGCGTGAGATCAGGGTGAGGAACAGCAGGAAAATGGCGAGACGGATGAACCCATCCACGAGGTTGATCGCGATCCGGCTGTCCATCGGGTGGTAAATGCTCCCGAGGCGCGTTGCCAGCCACAGTGGAACGAACTTGTAGAGGAAAATGAAGAATCCGAGCGACAGAACCAAGTTCGCAGCCATCGCCCAGCCGGAGATTTCCTGCGACTTCTTGCCAGGAGCGCCGTCGTCCAGCGCTGCATTGGCCGAAAACCGCAACGCCCTCACGCCGAGCGACATCGCCTGTCCCAGCGTCCCCAGACCGCGCAGAATCGGATACTTGAAGATGGGGTACTTCTCGGAGACCTTGGCCAGCGGCCTTTCTTCCGTGATGATCTCGCCGTTCGGCTTCCGGACCGCCACGCAGTAGCTGTGGGGAGCGCGCATCATCACGCCCTCCATCACCGCCTGCCCGCCGACCAGCGTCTCTTCTCCGCTTTCGAGGATCGGCAAAATCTGAAGATGCATCGCGAAGCGGAAGAATGAACGGATGGACAAGGTAGGGAACTCCTGCCTTATTATACCGCCTTCCCCGCCCTTCGCACGAAGATTGGATTACCGCGACTGCGCCACCACCCGTTGCGCCTTATCGAGCCTCTTCAACCACGCAGTCGCCAGCGGGGTCCATAATGTATCACCCGACCTCAAATACTCGTTTATCTTCTCCCGCGAATCATTCAACGTCCCGCGCGCCCAAAAAAGATGTGCCAGCAGTAAATGCGCCTCCGGAAAATCGGACTCCGCCTTCCGTAGCGAGTGCTCTGCTTCGTCAGTGAAACGGTACTGAATCAGCAGTACCAACCCGAGCAGCATTTTCGGCCGCGTCCCCGTGCGGTCGAGATCCAACGCCTGCCGGGCGGCCGTTTCCGCAGCCTCCACGATGGAACGCCGGCATCATATACGGCACGGTTGGTTCGGGCCCACCATTGGCTGCGGATCTGCCAGCGTTCCGGAAAGCGATTGTGCGATCAAGCCGCCCCCGGCTAACAGGGCCGCTGAGAGACCGAATGCGAATACAATACGAGTTGGCAAGCTATGCACCCTCTTTAGTTGGTGTGGGGCGTTCTCGCCTCGCCTACGACGTGGAGTTACCGATGCTGCCGCTCCGGCTCTGTCCCTGGCCTTTGGATGAATGCAGTTGACTTTCATTTCTCATAACACCGTTACGATCGACTCCGTAACTTATTCAGCAGTAATTACTTAGTAGGCTTTTCCAAATGGAAGACATTGCGTTACCCGCGCATGATAGGTTTGAAGATCGGAGAGCCTCTTACAACGCGCGCTCATCGACGCCTGACTGAGTCCGTGGGCGGCTGCTACTCCCCTGATATGCGCCGCCGATACCTCGATGGTGATTCGGCGCTCACCGCGGCCGGCACCATTCGCTCGAGACGGCGATAATGGAGATATGCCGGGTCTCGGCCGGACTCTCGTTCTTCTCGGCGTGGTCCTAGTCATTGCCGGGCTCGTAGTCACTTTCGCCGGGCGGCTCCCGATTCGGTTTGGGCGCCTGCCCGGCGACATCATCTGGCGCGGCCGTAACTCGACCATCTATTTCCCGGTGGTCACGTGCATTCTGCTGAGCTTGCTCCTGACCATTGCCATGTGGATATTCCGGCGATTTTTCTGAACTTTATTCTTGCGTCAAGGCCGGGTCTGTGGCATCATCATTTAACGGAGAGCCGCCGATGAAAGACACCATTGATCAATCAACCCCAATAGCAATGGTGGGCTGCATCTTCGTATTCAACCTCACCCTTCGCTAAATCCAAACCAAGGTAGTTCGTTTTTGACACGTTTGCTTCGGCGGACGCAGGTCAAGTATTTCACTCTCGTGAGTTACGGGTCGAATCGCCGCCGTGCGCGGTAGCTCAATTATCTGTAGCTTGCTGGAAACTGAATCTTCGAGGAAGGTGCTCTATGGATGCACGTGAATTGTTTCGCACGGTGAATAAGGCTCGGACCGAGCGCGGATGGGGCCGCGCTCTCCGGACCCTCGTCGCCGATTGGTATACCACACGCCCTGTGCGCGAAGTGGCGGCGGACATCCTCGCCTGCCCCGAGTACAACGGTTGGACTCATCGCGATCTGCTGCGTTTGGCGCATCCCGTGCCGCAAACGCAGGCTCAACGCGCCCTGCTCCAGTGGGCCGCCGAAGGTGCACTCGGGCACCTGGCGACTCCGGACGTGGTCGCCGGTGAACTGCGGCAGGTCTACGCCGTCGAGCGGCTGAAGCGGGCGGGCGACGAGCGCGAGGTCCTCGCCATGGTGGAACAATATTCGCTCACCCACCACATGCTGCCGGAAGAGTGGAAGCGGTCGCCGGCGGTCTGGGAATCGCTGCTCACGTCCATGAGTTATTCCGACATCGTGGAAAACCTCATAGCGATGGCGGACTCCGAATTACTGGTGGAGGAATGCGAAGCGACCGCCCTGGTTGTAGCACGCATGATCGACCGGCGCCGAATCCAGGCGTCGGGGATCGCAGAAGAGGAATTGATTCGTGCCCGCGCGGCTTACATCGCCCACCCGCGGGCCATACGAGTTGTCGTGGGGGCGTTAGACGCCGCATTGGACATGGTGCGGCGCTGACACTTGCGGCAGCAGAGGGTGACCGCGGCATCTGGCTGAATTCTACGGACGGGTAGGACGGTGCCGGATGCCGCGGTTCTACCCGCGTTTATAGCACGACTCGCGCCAGAATGGCGCCCCAATGATAACCGGCTCCGAATGCCGAAAACACGATCAGAGTCCCCGGCTTTGGCCGGTCGGATTCCCACCATTCCGCCGCGGCCAGCAGCATCGACGCCGACGACGTGTTGCCATACCTCTCGATATTCGAATAGAAGCACGACGGATCCACCTGCAGCGAACGCGCGACCCGCTCAATCAGGTGCTGATTCGCCTGGTGCATCAAGAACACTCCGACGTCCGAGGCCGCCAATCCATTTCGCTCGAGCACTTCGTTGATCGAGGCCGGCATCTTCCGCGACGCCTGCATGATCACCGAACGCCCGTTCATCTGGATGGCGCCGGTCTGATCCAGCCGTAAGTCCATCGCATACGCGCCGTCGGAATGGATCGCGCAATCCACGATTTCGATCGCGCCTTCGCTCGGGCTCACCACGCACGCTGCCGCTCCATCGCCGAACAGCATGGCCGTTCCCTTCTCCGGCGGATCGCCGAAGGCAACCCTCGACATCACTTCCGACGCGATCAAAAGAACGTCGCCCGAAGTCCCCGCCATCCGGTGCGCCACCGCCAGACCGAACAGCGATCCGGCGCTTGCAACCGGTATGTCGAGTGCCGCTACCGGCGCCAGTCCCAAGGCGGATGCGACCGGGGCGGCTGGACCCGGAAAACGCCGTTCCGCGCTACCCGACGCCACTATCACCATTCCGATGTCGCCGGTGAGGCACCCGCGCGCAGCAGCGGCCGCCATCGATTCCACGGTTTCATCGGCCGCCGCGAACCGGCGCTGCCGGATGCCCGACATCGCCTCGATATTATCCGCTGTGCACGAGAGCCGTTCCGCAAGATCCGAATTCGGAACCACAAGTTCCGGAACATAACTGCTAAAGCAGTGAATGAAGCTCATTGCTTACCAGATATATATTCGACGATTCGATCCACAGTCTCGAATTTGCGCGGATTCAGGTCCGAGTCCGGAATGCTGATGTGGAATTCGCGTTCTAAGTCTCCGACCAAATCGGGGAGCGCCCACGAATCGAGATAGCCGCCGTCGAAGAGCGATTCATCGAACCTTGGAGTTCCCCGCTCTTTCGTGTACCGGCTGATGAGTTGAAGAATCTTGTCTCGCATGATAGTTGAGGTACGACTGCACCAATGCCTGTCCCAGTAAGGTTCCCACGCGTTTAGCGCCGGCCGGAAGCGGATGCATGAAATCCGCGCTCACCAGCCGGGGACGCGCCTCATACCAGCGTGCCATGGTTCCGGCTCCGCCCATCGCCTGATAGGTATTGAAGAACGCGCATCCCGACTCTCGCGCCACCCGGCGCTGGATATCGACGATCTTCGGCAGATCCTGGTAAGTCTCCACTTCGCCCCGGCCGTTGCGGCGGCCGCGGTCCATCGGACTCATGATCAGGATGGAGACGCCCGGCGCCGCCTCCTGCACCATTCGCACCAGCCGCCGCAGGTCGCGCTCGTACGTTCCATCCGCATAGCCCGGGACGTCGAGTTCGTTGGTCCCGTAATTCAATACGAGCAGATCTGGAGCCTCGTGCCGGATCCGGGCAGCCCAATCGCCGGCATCGAAGTATCGCACCGGTGTCACCGTGTGCGCGCCGTTCAACCCGAGGCTTTCATAGCGAATGCCCGGACCATCATTCTCAAACGTCACGCCGAACAATCGTACGCGACCACGCGTCACTCTAAGTTCTACTTCGCGCGACGACGGAGGAATCGGAAAAGTGCTGTGGCCGCGCGGGCCTGTGGTCGCGGCCTCGCCCACCAGCGAACCGTTACTCCAAACAGCGAAGGCACCGCCGTTGGGATCCGTCAGATACGAGACGTCTACCCGTTTCTCGATCCGATCAAATCGCCAACGTGAGAAAGCGCCGACTGTGCCGGTGAAACTCGCGCCGCCGAGTCCATGCAGATGATCGGGCGCAGGATTGCTTGTCGCCGCTTCAACACGCCAACCGGCTGCCTCGATCTCGATACCGCGATGCCGATACCACGGCCACGGCGGCGCCATCAGAACGAATCCCGCACCGGCATCTCCGAACCGGTCCTGTAGAAGCCGCCGTGCATCCGCCGTGATCTGGTCGGCTGCGATCGGCGAATCGCCGTAATGGAGAATCGTCACGGTGGCGCCAGGTTCGTGTGCGTCTGCTCGCGCCAGTGCCCGATGGAATGTCGCCAGTGAACCGGCTGGCGCCAGCAACTGCCCGCCAACCCCTGTATCGCCGGCTCCGGCAACCCACGCGTTGAAATCGAACACCGAAGCCACATTTTGCCACCGCAGCACATCGAACTGCTCGAAGTTAGGAAACCATACCAGCGCCGCCATCGCTGCCGCGAAGTAGACAATCGTCAACAGGGTTTTAGCAGGCCAGGGCATCAGAATTTCGTGTAGATGAACGGCGCCGCGCCCGTGGCGCCGACGTACTGAATCGCGATCACCAGCGCCGCCAGAACTCCCGCTTGCACGTACGACGGCGAAGCCGTGAACGCCCTGGCCGTGAATGCGTACCACCGGTCCGGAGTGAAATGAGCCAGAACGGCGATCCCGAGGACGACTAAGAATCCGGCCTCAATGTTCGCCCTTGAGTAAGTAAATTGGATGATTTGATGCAGAATGTCCACGGCATCGTTCCAGGTCGCCGACCGGAAGAATATCCACGTGAATGCGACGAAATGGAACGTGAGCCATGCGCCGCCGGCACGCGGTCCGCGCCGCGTCTGCCAGAACCTGACCGCTGCGAGTCCGAACCCGTGCAGCAGGCCCCAGATGAGGAAGTTGAAGCTCAACCCGTGCCAAAGTCCTCCGATGGCCATCGTAATTACGAGATTCAGATACGCAAACATCTTATGCCGCGAGCGCAGGCCCGGCAGTGAGAAATACAAATAGTCACGGAGCCAATCCGACAGAGTTATGTGCCATCGGCGCCAGAATAACGCAAGATTTCCAGCGGCATAAGGACGTTTGAAATTCTCCGGCAATTGCAATCCCAGCAGCATCGCCGAACCTCTGGCAATATCCGTGTATCCAGAGAAATCATAGAATAACTGAAACGCATAAGCGTACACGCCGAGCGCTACTTCCAGGCTCGAATAAAGCCTCGGCGTGTCGAAAATGCGCGTGACCAGATGTTCGGCGAGGTAGTCGGCGATCAGGAATTTCTTCATCAGACCCAGGCCGATCAGAAAGAGGGCACGCCCGCCGACCGCCGGATCCAGACGAACCGTACGGTTCTCGAACTGCTTCAACAGCGCACCCACTCGCGTGATCGGGCCCGCCAGCGTGGTCGGAAAGAACGTCGAGGAGCAGAGATATGCGAGATAACTCGTCGACGGGACCTGGTCGCGACGGTACACGTCAATCGTATAGGTCAGCGATTGAAACGCATAAAACGACAGCGTCAACGGCCAAAATTCCGCTGGGCCGGTCCACCTCATCGAGAGAATTAGGCAGGTATTGAGAAGAATGCTGGCCGTCACCAGGCATCGCCGCTTCCACAAATTGTGAGCGCGTCCCAGTGCGAGGCCGGTCAGAAAGTCGGCTGTGGACGCGGCAGGAACCAGGAACAAGTACCACAGGTTCCACTTGGCGTAGAACAGAAGATTCGCGAAGACGATGAGACCCAACGCCGCCCGTCGATGCCGCACCGCCGGCCACCATGCGAAAAACAGCAGCGAGAGGAAAATGAAGTAGGTGGGACTCGTCAGCAACATCTGGGCGACGAACACCCAGTATAGCTGGTTCAGTTAAGGTGAAAGCGTAGAGGCGATTGAACGAGTGGTGCCGCTGCGGCGCGCAACAATTGGATGAAACGGTCGGCGTCAGCCACTGCGTTCTGGCACCTGCGGCATACCAGCAGATGCTCTTCAAACTCAGCCAGATCAGCAGCGCCGAGCTTATCCATGACGTAGGCTTCGGCAGCCTCTTCCAGCGCATCCACCGAGAGATGACAGCCCGCAATGTCCATCGAATGCCTCAGCAGTTCAGATTATGTCAGATTTCACTTCTCTTGTAACTAGTCCAGTAGAGTAGAAGAGTTGCGGTACAACCCATGGAACAAAAGTACTCATTGGTTGGAAAAGTAGTCCTGGTTACAGGCGCGGCAAAGCGCATCGGCCGGGGCATTGCCCTGCGTCTTGCACGCGAGGGTGCCCACGTGGCGATCCACTATGGAGGATCGGAAGAGGAGGCTCGCGCGACGGCCGCCGAATGCGGCGGCGCCCCCATTTTCAAGGCCAACCTCGAGTCGGTGGCGGAAATCCAGTCGCTGTTCGAGGAAATCGGAGCCAGGCTGGGCAGGCTGGACGGTCTCGTCAACAACGCCGGGCGCTTCACTCGAATCGATCCCCTCAAAGTGACCGAGCAGGATTGGGATTACATCCATTCGGTCAACCTGAAGGGCACTTTCTTCTGTTGCCAGCAGGGAGCGCTGCTGATGAAACGAACGGGTGGCGGCCGCATCGTGAATATCAGCTCGCTCGGCGGCTTGCGCCCGTGGTCACAGCATGCTCATTACTGCGCCTCGAAGGCCGGTGTGATCATGCTGACTCGCGCTCTGTCGAAGGCATTCGCACCCGACATCACCGTCAATTCCGTCGCGCCGGGCGTCATCCCTTTCGGCAAACTCGACGACCGAACGGAGCGCCTCGTCGCCGTTACACCAGCCTGCCGCGCGGGCACCGCGGACGAAATCGCCGACGCCGTATTATTCTTCCTGTCCGCATCCAACTTCATCACCGGACAAATTCTCGCCGTGGATGGAGGACTCAGCCAACGGTGACGTATGCTGGATCTATGGCGAAACGGAGTCAAGCGCTCTTCACGGTTACCTGCCCTTGTTGCCAGGCCGAATTGCAAGTCGATCCTGAAACGCAGGCCGTGATCAGCCACAAGGAACACGAGAAGCCTCGCAGTATTGCCGACATGGAGGCCGCAATGTCCCGCTTCAAGGGCGAAGCCGGCCGGCGCGAGGATGCATTCCAGAAATCGGTGCAGGAACACAAGCAGCACAAGGCTGTACTCGACCGGAAATTCGACGAACTTCTCAAGCAGGCGAAGGAGAATCCCGATGCTCCCCCGCCCCGCCGCGACATCGACTGGGATTAGCATGACCGCCGCACAAGTATTCACGACCTACTCGGTATCCAAGCTCCAGCAACTGGGTGAACGCATCGCGGCGTGTCTGGACCAACTCACGGCAGAGCAGGTCTGGACCCGCAACTCGGATAACGAGAATGCAGCCGGAAATCTCGTGCTTCACCTGTGCGGCAACATGCGTCAGTGGATCGGCTACGGCGTCGCCGGACAGACGGACATCCGCCACCGCGATAGCGAATTCGCGGCGCGCGGCGAGTTAACGCCGGCCGATCTGAAGCAGTGCCTGCTCGACGGCGTCCACACCGCGTCGGCCATCATTAGTGGTCTCTCGGAGCAACGGCTCATGCAGACCATCACGGTGCAGGGCTATGACCTTACCGTGCTCGAAGCCGTCTATCACGTCGTGGAGCACTTCAGCCAGCATACCGGCCAAATCATATTCATCACGAAATGGTGTACCGGTGCCGACACCGGATTCTACAGACACATTGCCGGCCCGGGGCATTCCTGGCAGGTTCCCTAAACTGCGTGCGCGGACGAATTCTCGCCATGGATCTCGGCAAGCGGCGCATCGGACTCGCCATCAGCGACCCGCTCGGCATCACCGCGCAAGGTCTCGCCACGCTCCAACGAACACGCATCCGCGACGATCTGGATGCCCTCGCGGCGTTGATGCGCGACTACGACGTCAAACTCGTGCTGATGGGCAATCCGGTCCACATGAGCGGCGATGACAGCCGCCAGTCGTTATACACGCACGAATTCGCCGAGCGGCTCTCGAAGTACACCGGTGTCCCCATCCAATATTGGGACGAGCGCCTCACGAGTGTTCAGGCCGGCCGCGTCCTGCGCGAAAGCGGCATTAGCATCGAAAAGCGCGCCCGGGCCGTCGATCGGATGTCCGCGGTGATCCTGCTGGAAAGCTATCTGGATTCGCTTGGCCCAGCATCGGAGGAGACGCCCTGTTCCGAGTAATCGCAGTTCTGTTCTTGCTCTGCGTCATTGCCGCAGCCGTAGTCATTGGCAGCCTGTATCTGTCCTATCGCGGATTCCAGGACGAAGTCTTCATCGAAATCGCGAAGGGCACCGGCACCCGGCACATGGCTTCGGAACTGACGAATGCCGGCGTCATCCGGTACCGGTGGCAGTTCCTGGTAGCTCGCGCCATCCGCCCGTCCACTCGGCTGCAGGCCGGCGAGTACCGCTTCGCCAATACCGCCTCAGTGATGACCGTGTTTGATCGCATCGCGCGCGGCGACATCTACTATCACGAGATCACGATCCCGGAGGGCAGCAACATCTTCGATATCCCCGCCATCGTCGGCGAATCGGGAATCATCACTCCTGGGGCGTGTACCAAGGCAGCGCGCAATACGAAGATCATTTCCGATCTGGATCCTCAGGCCACGTCGCTCGAAGGCTATCTGTTCCCGTCCACCTACCGCATCACGCGTAGCACCACGGCCGATAAACTCGTGCAGATGATGGTGGATCAGTTCCGCAAAGAATGGAAACGCCTCGCGGCCGGTCGCGATCTGGATGTGCACCGGACCGTTACGCTGGCGTCGCTGGTGGAAAAAGAGACGGCCGTACCCGCCGAGCGCCCCGAAGTCGCCTCCGTGTATCGGAACCGCCTTCGTACGGGCATGAAGCTCGATTGCGATCCCACCACCATCTACGCGGCGCTGCTCGATAACCGCTATCGGGGGACCATCTACAAATCCGATCTCGAAAGCGACAATCCCTATAACACCTACAGGAATTCGGGGTTGCCGCCGGGCCCGATCGCCAATCCGGGTGTCGCTTCCCTAAAGGCCGCCATGTCACCCGCCGAAACAGATTACCTGTTTTTTGTCGCCAAGCCCGATGGGTCCGGCGGCCACAACTTCTCCGCTACGTACGCCGCGCACGAACGCGCCGTTGAGGAGTATCGCAGTGGGCAGTCGAAAGCAGGAACGCCTCGCTGAGCTATCGCGCTTCGCCGGGCAGATCATCGGGGAACCCGAGTTCGCGCGCCTGTTGAATCTCCTTGCCCCGATTCGCGATGAGCAACTCCGTCACCTGCTGCGGGAGAGCGGGCTGGATGTTGCTCCAATCGTCGAGGGAGTGCGCCAGGAAGACTACCAGCAACTCGAGCGAACGCTGGTAGCGCTATCGGCCGAATACGAATCGAGCGATGCCGGACGCACCCGCGCCATCCGCCGGCTGGTGATCACGGCGCGAACGCACGCGAAATTCGCCGCACGATCTGCCAAGTCGGAAGATCGCCGCGAGATGAAGAAGCAGATGGCGGAGTGGATGCTGGTCTGGCTCGAAAACCCCGGCATCTTTCCCCAGTGGATGCGGCTGAAGCGCCGCGGCGGAGTTACTTGAGTTCGATGGAATCGACTTTGATAACGCCGTCTTCCAGGGTGCCGGTCACGCTGGCACGCAGGTCCTTGTCCTTGGTGCTCGCCTTCAGCGCCGCCAGTGCCTTCGCATTGCCGCCCTCATCGAACTTCACGAATTTGCCATCGGAGGTCACCAGTCCGTATCCGCCCTTTGCGCATCCCAGCGCGCATTCGCGGGTGTGATTCGCTACGTCCTTGTTCTTGCACATGCTATCGACGACGGTCCCGGTCCAGGTTTCCGCCAATGCTGCGGTGGTCAGGAAAACAAATCCAGCGGTGATGCCCAGAAATCGCTTCATTCGAAGTCTCTCCTTGTTCTTTTAGCATACAGGATTTCCGATCTTCCGCTTTTAACGCTTTTGGGATTGAAATAGAGAATGCCTTTCAGCATCCAATACGGACCAGCCGGTAATTCGTCATCAGTCGCACCAATCGTTTGCAACCTTGTGGTGACCAGTCTTCCCCGTTCGACCATGGCAGGCAAAATTGCCATTCCCTTCGACCCTTCAGCGAGAGAGACTTCTGTCTCGGCACCGGCGGCCGTGGAAATTCGGATGCGACACCCAGGGCCGGTCGCCGCGAATCGCAGAACCAGCGTGATCCTGGCACCCACGGGCGCATCGGTGCGGAACCGCACCACGGCCCTTGGCCGGCGCGGCCGAACGCCGGAGATTTCGGGGGGATACCACCCGGAAACGCACATCAACTCCGCCGATAATCCGCCGTCGAAGATGGGCGGTGCCTCACTGCTGACCGGAACAAACCGGCCGGGCGGCAGCGTAACTGCGGCAATTCCTTTGAGTGGCCGGGCTTCAGCGGCCAGCGTCTGGGTTGTTGTAAGTAAGTCGTCAGCCGCTTGCCGCCAGGATCGCGGTCTGAATTTGCCGGCTATTTCAAGCTCGCGGTTGCGGCGTAGTTCGGGGTGGTCCAGATAGTGCAACAAACGTTGCAGTCCGTCACGAACGTTGTAAGGATCGACGTAATCCAGTAACTCGCCGCCGGTTTCGGGAATGCCCCCCTCGGCGGAGCATATGCAGATCTTTTCATGTGTGAGACTTTCGCCCACGGGCAGCGCCGCCCCTTCGACGAAGCTCGGAAAAACTGTGAGCATACAGTTTCGATAGAGCGCGTCCAACTCGGGATCAGTGGCATCGGAAACAAACAGAACGCGGCGGTCCAGATAATCGCACGCCTCCAACTGATGGATGAAATCCTCTACTGACCAGCCTATCGGTCCGGCGAACACCAGGTAGGGGATATTCGGCCGGCCAGACCGCATCATGATTTTCCAAATGTTGAAAAGATATCCGGGATTCGTTCGCGCCTCGATTGTGCCGGTGCAAAGCACATACTTTGTTTCGAGTATCGCGGCAACAGCGGCCGAAATATTCACCTCGACCGGCGCGGGAAGCGATAACTCGTGCCCCAACGGTACGACACGGACTGGTAACTCGTCCGGGGCGGAGTCCATGTGCATGGTCAGCGACGCCTTGGTGTACTCCGAATCCGTGAGAATGAAGTCAGCAAGGGTTAGCGAATCGACGATACCTTTGACAAACAGGCGAGTGCCGGCAGGTTCATAATGTTCAGGCACCGCGAGGGGGAGGATGTCATGAAGAAATACACCCACGATGGCGCCAGAATTCTTCATGTTTTGCAATGAGGCGCCCATTCCGCTCACGCTCCAGAACTCGCCGAGGACGAGAAAGATATCGCGCGATCGGACAGTGCACGGAACCGCACCAGTTAGCAGCGCGCGAACTTCAGACTCGGTGTCCGCCCTCGACATGGCGCCGGTTCGAATCTTCTGAAGGATACTCAGCAGTACCTCAGCCTCGATGGTCGCGAGTTCCCAATCTTTGTTCAGAACCGCGAAACAGACTGGTCCCGAATTGCGTATCTGGAGCACATAGCTCAGCATCTCCCGCTGGATCCGCTGAATACCCGAAAGCTTGGTTTGCTGTAATAGCGAAAGTAGCAAATCGGATACTTCGAAGAAGAGTGTCGCCGGTTCAGTGCGGGGCCAGGCATCCTCGAAACGCCGCCAGAACGCTGGATCGATCCACGGCTGATAGGGCTCAAAGGTTTGCGTCTGGAAGGATGGAAGAAAGCTCTGTTGACCGGACGGTGCGAGTATGGCGGCGAAACGGGGAAAACTGCTATTACAGATAGCCAGGTAGTCTGCCCGTCGCAAAACCTCGAAGTCGCTAATGTGATGGGGTAACTCCGCGGCGACCGAGGGGAACGTGGCGGCGATCGGCTCGAATTCCTGGAACAAAGGCACGACTTTGTCCGGTTCGTCCGAGGCAACGAATAAGATCGGGTCACGCAGTGTGGGCCAGATCGTTCGCAACCAGTTGAGGTACCAATTTTCCGGCACGATCCGAAACCATGGGAAGCCCTCGAACTGAAACTTATGATAGTCGCCGCGCCGAATACTAATTGCCACGAGCGTTCGCCGGCCGGCGTCCGTCACTGAGTCGCGCCAGGCGTCGATAGCCTGCCGGTGCTCAGGCGAAAGCTGGAACATGTGTCTCAGCAGCGACCGGTGGTTCCGCCAACACTCGGGAATTTCCTGAAAGAACCCCGCCAAATCAACATCGATTGGAGGGGTATCCTGATCCCACAACTCACGATCATTGTCCGCAAACCCCGGGTAGCTGATTTTGAGGAAGGCGAAGTCCGCGCTAGAGGTATCTTCGAGACCGAACAAGTGGTTGCCCTGCCACGGCGGAATTGCCGGAGTTAAGCCGTGTCTCAGCGCATAGAGCTTTACGCAGGCATATCTCCACAGTTGATTAGCGAACCCGGCGCCGTCAAGAAGGGTCGACATGGTGACATGTCCGCGCGCCTCGACGTCGAGGTGGTTGAAGGATCGGACGGCGTCACTTGCAAGGAAGCAGAGTGCTTTCCAGCCCGCAAAATCTACCGAACCAATGCAAATCAAACCTCGATCGAACAGACTACGCCGAAGTCTCCAGTTTTGTTCGTCGCCGGGCTGGCCGGATGCCGGGAACAAGGCGGCGACGGCTCGGAAGCTGAATCCTTCGCTGAGTGGCGTCATCCTCTCGTTCAGCAAGTGTTCGGGCAGGAGAAGCAAATCGTCCCCGAGAGAAGAGACGGACAGTCCGCGCGCCTGTTCGGCCAGGCTGTCAAGGGTGTGTGCAACTAGCCCGATCGGTTCCGGACAGATGGTTGACGGGGCGCTGTTATCAGCTACAACAGGGCACAGCGCGGCAGTTTCGCCGATGGTCCCGAATACCCGGTGACAGCCCATCGCAACGACAGACCGTATCGCGGCCGATTGCCCCCGGAATGGCTGCAGCAGCCGGTCTATCTCCGACTGCAGGTCTTGCGACGATGCACTGGGGCCGCTCGACTTGGAAGCTACGGAGTCGACGTGTCGTGCCTGCTTCCATGCCTCGAGGCGCTCGATCAGGTCGCCCTCTGAAAAAGTTCCCGTGTCGTCGGAGATCAGCCAGTGCTTCATCCGGCCTCGCCAGTAAGGGTGATGGACGACGATTGAGTTCGGATTGAAAATAGAAGGCAAATAGCTGAAGGACGAGTGGCTGGTGATGAGAGCATCGGCCGTGGTGAGTCGCCGTAGCGACTCAATCGGATCGAAATTGATGAACCGTTCCAGGTTAGGGATTTCGTCGAAATCTTCGAGTTGGTCCATCGCCGGGTCGAAAATCACATTCTCTGCAATTCGCCCTCCGATTCCGTGATGCTGGGGGGTGACTTCGAACCTCTTTGTAGCCACTTCCGTATACAGCTCGCAAACGAACGGGATGTTAAGCTTCCGCAAAGCATCCTGAAACCTCAACGAGCATGACACATAGTAGGAGTTGGGCAACATCCAGTCGCTGTAGATCGCGAATAGTTCGCCCCTCCTCACGTGAATGGCCAGTCTGAAGACTTCGGATCTGCGATATGGGAACGGACAAACGGGCTCGAGATATCGATAAAGTTCCGGGTTACTGTCGGTAACCGGAAAGGGGTAAAGAACTCTTATCAAGTTCACCCCGCCATCGTTGCCTCCAGCGTTTCCGATCCTCTCGATAGACTCGACGTCGGCGTCGATCATATCGTGAATCATTACTTCCTTGCCGGACAACTCGATATCTGAAGGGATGTTGAAGGCCTGGTTTACATCCTCTAAGAGACCCGGCAATGGGGCGTTATTTTCGAGTGCTTTCAAACCCTGATATCCAAGATGCGCTATGGGCGAATGGAAATATGGCACTCTCAGAAACCGCGAGATTGCATAGATTCCGTAGATTCGCAGTAGCTGAGAACAGATGCCGTCCTGGTTTCCATCGTCTTTATAAGTGAGGGCGAGGGTTGGGTTAATAACGTCCATAGCTATGCCTCGCCTGCGTGAAAGAGGACTCCCTAACGGCTGCAGACCTATTGGCGAATCTCAACGTATTATATCGGACCGGTTCGATCGGTCAGGTTCCCCTCCACTCTCCGGGGCGGGCCGCCGGCTTGCAAAAGAGCAGAACCTGAGGATGAGCTGCGCCGTGGTAGGACGATGCGTCGAGGCCGAGGCCGCTGCGCGCGCCAGGAACCGGGTGAACGGACGAAAATCCGAGATGGCGACAAACCGCAACTTCGACTCGGGGGCGACTCCGATCAGGGCGGTTAACGTCCGACGGCGCCCAGCCCGAGGAGTAGTTCAGCGACTCCCTGACGGCGGCAATTGATGGGGCGTTGGAGGGGCGTAGCTCTTTTGCTATCTCGCGCGTCGATTGCCGCGCCGCACTCGAGCAGTGCTCGCGCTATATCGACGTAACCGCGCCGGGCGGCCATGTGCAGAGCTGTCGTCCCGGTGACGCCGCCTCGGGCGTTAACGTCCGCACCGGCTCGAACCAGAAGCGTACGACCTGGGCGCCCGTTTCGGTTGCACATTCGTTCGCCACGCAGTAGAGCGGTGTATGCCCGCCGCGGTCTTGTATGTTCGGGTCCGTGCCGAGGCGAAGCAGCAATGTAACCACCTCGAAGGAACCGGCGCCCGATGCGAAATGCAGGAGTGTTTTTCCCGAGAAACGACGCGCCGCGAGAAAGGGGTCGCTCGACACCGCATCGATCGTGAAGCGAATCAACTCGGTGCGCCCGGATCGCACCACGCGCGCTAGCAGTCCAAGAAATACGGAAGGACGGAGAGAGAATTGCGGCGCCAGAGCGAGAGCTTCGTGATCGTCGCCGGCGGCAATGGTATCAATAGCGCGATCCAAGAGGCGCTGTTCACGCCATCGCGAGACTAACTCGTCGTGCTCCGGTCCGGCAGTTTCCTTTCCTACGATATAGCCGGAACTTTGGAGGAAGAATTGACGAAGTACATTTCGCGCCGCCGGGTCGAGCGGGGCCGTGTCGAGCGCTTCGCCCATTTGCTTGAGCCACGCGCTCCGCTCAGTGGGACCGATGCGGAAGCGCGCGTGAGATTCGCGGAGGCTCAGCCACCATCGATCCTGAGTCTGCTCTTCGTCGCCTCCGAGGAATTGGATCAGGAAAGCGGCGAACTCTTGGATGGCGCACTGGAGGCTCTTACCCGGGAACAGAGGTCGGAGAATCGGGTCCTTGCCTACGCGTGCGTAGAATTCTGTGGACAGCCGCCTGCAACCTTCTTCGGCTCCCAGGGATTCGAGCAATTTTGCGCGTGCGGCCATTGACAGATTGTAGCGTTCGCGGGCCGTCTGGAGGGCTTGAACCTCTAACTACCGGCCGCCGCGCTGCAACTTCGCTGCCGCAGCCTGCTCGCTGACCATCGGAAGCCAGACCGCACTCGGGGATTCGCCGGACCGCAGCACGGTCTGTGTCGCCTTCATATAATCCTCAGGCCGCGCAAAGAAGATGTTCGGCACATACTTCTGCGGATTCCGGTCATACAACGGAAATAGAGTCGACTGGATCTGAACCATGATGTGGTGACCTGGCAAAAATACATGATTCGCGGCCGGGAGCGTGAACCGGTAGCGCTGCGTCTTACCGGCCGGAATCGCTGACGGAGTCTCGAAACTCTCGCGATACCGTCCCCTGAAAATATCCAGGGAGACGGCTAACTGATAGCCGCCTAACTCCGGATGACTCGGAACCTCGTCCGGGTAGACATCGATAAGCTTCACCACCCAATCTGCATCCGTTCCTGTCGTGATCGCGAACAGGTCTGCCACTGGAGATCCGCTGATTCGAAGCGGCTCGGTCAGCATCGGCGTTTCGTAGGTCAATACATCCGGCCGGTCGGCAGCCAGACGCTGGTCGCCAACTAACCAAGTCTGCCAGCGTTCGTGATCGGCGAAACGAACCGGCCGGCTGATGTAGGGCACCGGCTTTGCGGGATCGGACACGTAGCTATCGGCGGCGTCGCTGCCCGCGCCCGGCCGCTGGAAGGTCAATTCAGAATTGGATGAAAGATACAACGGCTTCATCGGCGCCGCGCAACCCGACTCACAAGCCAGGGGCCACGTTTCCAGGCGGTCCCAGTGGTTCTCGCCCGTGTTGTAGATGAACACCGGCGGTGTATTGGGCGCCGGACTTCCGGGCACGAGATAGTAATCGAAGAACGGCTTCAACACGTCGCGCCGGAATTGCAGGGCCGTATCTCCATCCCAGCGGAATGGTCCCAGATTGTAGCCCTCGTAGTTCACCTGACTGTGCCGCCAAGGCCCCATTACCAGAAAGTTATGATCGGCCTGGCCCTTCGCCTTCAAGGCGAGATAACAATGGAGCGCGCCCCACATATCTTCCTGATCCCACAGTCCCTGCTCCCACATCGTCGGCACTTGGGAAGGATGCTCAGCCAGTAACTTGTCGAGAGCCTGCCCCTGCCAGAACTCGTCATAACTCGGGTGCTCCATCACTTTCTCGGTCCAGGGTAACTGCTGCAGCCCGTGCAGGCGCGCATAACTTCCCGCGGATCCGGCGCGCCGAAAAGCTTCATAGTCATCGTAAGCACCGCGCGGGACGGCCTCCCCTTCCCCACGTTTCGTCGTCTGATCGGAGAAGTAATCGAAGTTGGTCTGACGGAATGCCCCGTAGTGGAACCAGTCGTCGCCCATCCAGCCGTCCACCATCGGACTCTCCGGGGCCGCTACCTTCAATGCCGGATGCGGGCCCAGCAGGGCCATCACCACGGTGAATCCCTCGTACGACGATCCCAGCATGCCGACGCGGCCATTCGACTCCGGCGTGTTCTTGACCAGCCAATCGATGGTGTCGTACGCGTCGGTCACGTGATCCGTCGACGTGCGATTCAGCGGACCGCGCACGGGCCGCGTCATGAGATAGTCGCCTTCGCTGCCGTACTTTCCTCGGACATCCTGGAACACACGGATGTAGCCGGCCTTCACAAACACCTCATCACCCTCGGGAAGTGTAGCGATCATGTGCGGACTGTCGTAACGCTCCGTGCGCTTCGATGCGTTATATGGAGTCCTGGTCAGCAGAATCGGCGCGTTCTTCGCCCCCTTCGGGATGATGATGACCGTGTGCAGTTTCACGCCATCCCGCATGGGGATCATCACCACGCGGCGAATGTAGTTGTAGTCGTCGATGGGGGCGTGAAACGCAGCAGGAACGTCGGAAGTAAGCGCAGGCCGCTCCTGCCCGAGTAGAAGAGGGCTCAAAACCAACGCGGCAAGCACCCGCTGCCGCGGACCCTTAACGAGTGAAGACATCCCTCAATTTTAGCCACACGGCAACTCCGGCAGGCGAGCCGGCATGCGAGTGCCTTCGGGTAACTCGGCCTAACTGCGTAAGGGAACTACAATTGACGCGTCCAGCAGCATCGTGATCGTGGCGTCGACGATCTCCAAATGGCTGAATTCCTCGCCTACACCTGTGGCTCTGAACTCGCCGTTGCCCCCGCCGAGGCCGTCTAATCGAAGGGATTGACCGGCTACTACCCGATCCGAGGCAAAAAACGACTCAGAAGATGAGAATAATCAGAAGGATCGCCAACTGAGTGAACAGCGCAACCAGCAGGTGAAGAAGAACATGCCGAAGGGTGAGAGCCAGGGAGCAAAGGGCGGCGCTGGGATAACCGCGCCACTCCATCACGCCCGGATTTCAATACACTAAGGAGGAGACTACATGCTGCCAGCGATCTGGCTGATTGTGGCGCTCTCCGGGTCGATTTCGGCCGAGCTTAGCGCCCCCCGTCAGGCGCCGTCCTACTCGGCCGCCAGCATTGTCAATGCCGCTTCGAATTCGCCGAACGCGTTCGCACCGAACACCTTCGTCACCATTTATGGGTCGAATCTTGCGTTCACGACTCGTGCGCTGCAAGCAGAAGATCTGATCGGCGACACGCTTCCGTCGATTCTACCGGGAACGGGCGTCCGCGTCTGGGTGGGCAACATTCCCGCACATATCTATTACGTGTCTCCACAGCAGATCAACGTGCTGCTTCCGCCAGACATGAACCCGGGCAACACACAAATTCGGGTTCAGACCGATTCGACGTATGGACCGCAGGTGGCGATGACCCTCGGAGGAGCGGCACCTGCATTGTTCCAACTCGACGCAGCCACCGCGATCGCGGCCCACCTGGACGGGAGCGTCGCCACCGCGAGTTCACCCGCGCGACCCGGTGAGTGGGTGATCCTCTACGCCACCGGCCTCGGCCCGACGATTCCGGCCGCGGGATATGGCGAGATCCCGACCACGGCGGCAGTCCTGCAACACAGGTCTGCATTCGCGGTGTCATTGAATGGCGAGAAGGTGCCCGATGAGCGGATCGCCTACGCGGGAGTCGCACCGGGGTTTGCGGGACTGTACCAGGTGAATTTGCGGCTGCCCGACAACACGCCGGCGGACCCGGAGGTGCGGCTGATTTCGGGACCGGCAATGAGCCCCACGGGAGTTCATATACCGGTGCGCCCGTGAACCGGCCCCAGTAAACTCGCGCAACCCGGTGGGAACTGGTCGCGTTTATACCTACAGTGGGCTACAATGCCCGCGAGGGAGTTAGTCGAATGCGTCCATCCGTTTTCATGTTGTTACTGAGTGCCGCGCTCGTAGTGGCGGCGCAACCAGCGCCCGAAAAGCCCTCAAAGGAGAACGGGTGGCATCACGCTGAAGCGCAGGCCGGTCCAACCACCGCGCCGTCATCGGACGAGAAGACCACCTTCACGGTCGAGCCCGGCACCCGCATTCCACTCAGCATGATCAACAGCGTCAGTACCAAGCAGGCGGCTGAGGGAGACCGCGTCTATCTGGAGACTGTGTTCCCGATTCTGGTGAACGGAAAGATCGTGATCCCACCGGGGAGCTACGTCGCCGGGACCATCACCCAATCCAAGCGTCCGGGCCGTGTGAAAGGCCGCGGCGAATTGTATGTGCGGTTCGACTCTCTCACCCTCCCGAACGGCGTGACGCGCGAGTTTCGATCGAGGATCGGCGCTCTGGACGGCCGTGCAAGCGAGGAACTCGACAAGACTGAAGGCAAGATCAAGAGCGAGGGAAATAAGGGCGGTGATGCCCGGACCGTGGGCGAGACCACCGCTGCCGGCGCCTCGGTGGGCGCGATTGCGGGAAGCATCGGCGGCCACGGCGGAATGGGTGCGGGACTTGGAGCGGCAGCGGGTGCTACGGCGGGTCTGCTGGGTGTCCTGTTATCGCGAGGTCCCGATGCGGTGCTGGCCAAGGGCACCACTCTCGAAATGGTATTGGACCGCCCCATCACCTTCGACGAGGGCGAATTGTCGTTCGGGAATCAGGGATATCGGCGTGTGTCGAACGACGGCGCGGGTCCGCTGCCCAGCCACAAGACCCAGAGTGTCCCGTACCCTGGACGCCGGTTTCCGCTATAACTGTTAGCGATTGTTCCCGGTAACAATTAATACAGTTGGGAGTCTATCTTCTTCCGGGCGCGTATGGATTGGGAACGCCATGCTGATCCTTGTGGCCGAAGACAACTCCGCCGATGTTCAACTCGTCAAGGTAGCGCTGGAAGAGCACTCCGTGGCGCACACGCTTCACGTCGTTTGCGACGGCGCAGGTGTCATGGAGTTTTTCGACCGCACCGATTCCGAGAGCGACTCGCCCTGTCCCGAACTGGTTCTGTTGGACATGCATCTTCCGAAGAGCAGCGGCACGGAAATTCTGGCGCGCGTCCGGCGGAGTCCGCGCTGCGGAGACGTTCCGGTGATCGTGATGAGTTCGCTGGCATCTCCGGAAGATTTCGCCGAGATCAGCAGACTCGGCGCTACCCGCTACTTTGAGAAACCGCTCAGTCTGGATGGGTTTCTGAAACTCGGCGCTCTGATAAAGCAGATTCTCGCATCAGACTCCCCGCACTCGATGAAAGCACAACCTTCGACATGCTAATCACACCTTTGGATTTTTCGCGAATGCCGGCTACGGTGAAGACTGCCCCCGGGTTGACCGGGTCAGGGAGCGGCCCAGAGCCGGGTTCTGAGGCGCGAACTGTGAATGAGAGCACGGCGTATCGTTTGAAGCCGATTCTCCTGGTTGAGGACAACCCTGGCGATGTCGGCCTGGTCCGGGAAGCGCTGGCGGAGTACAAGCTGACCGGAGATCTGACCGTCGTGCGAGACGGGGAGCGTGCGCTTCAGTTCATCGCGGATCTGGATTCCGATCCGGCGGCCACGCGGCCAGGACTGATCATTCTCGACCTGAATCTTCCGAAGGTCGGCGGTCACGAGATTCTACGGGTGTTGCAGAACAGCCGCTATTGTGGAAAGATTCCCGTGATGGTGATGAGTTCTTCGCCCGCCGAGTCCGACCGGCAGTTGGCAAAGAAACTCGGGGCTCGGGAATACATCCGAAAGCCGTTGCACCTGGATGAATTTCTGGCAGTCGGGGCGGTGATCGAGCAGCTGTTGCGGGGAGCTAGTGGCATCCAGTGATCTCACGGCGTCCCTGCGACAAGGAGACGGGAAAACGAATGAATCGGCGACAATTTGTAACCGGAGCAGGGGCGTTCGCTTCGGCCCTGGGCGGCCGCGCTCTTGCGGCAACACCACCTCCTAACATCGTCCTGATCTATGCCGACGACGTTGGCTACGGCGACATCGGCTGTTATGGCGCCACGCGCGTCAAGACGCCGAATCTGGACAAACTCGCCGGCAGCGGGGTTCAGTTCACCAACGCCCACGCCTCGTCCGCCACTTGTACCCCGTCACGCTATTCGCTGCTGACGGGCGAGTATGCCTGGCGCAAGAAGGGGACCGGAATACTGCCCGGCGATGCATCCATGATCATCCGCCCGGGGCGGGCCACGTTGCCCTCCCTTTTGAAGCAGCAAGGGTACAGGACAGCAGTGGTCGGGAAGTGGCACCTGGGTCTCGGCGATGGGAACATCGACTGGAACGCCGATGTGAAGCCTGGTCCGAACGAGATCGGGTTCGATTACTCGTTTATCATTCCTGCCACGGGCGACCGCATCCCGTGCGTGTTCGTCGAGAATCATCGCGTCGTGAATCTGGACCCGAAGGATCCGATCCGTATCGATTACAACAAGCCGTTGCCGGGCGAGTTGACGGGGAAAGACCATCCCGAACTGCTCCGCATGAAGCCGAGCCACGGGCACGACATGGCGATCGTGAATGGAGTTAGCCGGATCGGGTACATGATGGGCGGCAAGTCGGCGTTGTGGGTGGACGAGGATATTTCGCTGACCATCACGGACAAGGCGGTGAAGTTTATCGAGCGCAACCAGCGGAATCCCTTCTTCCTGTACTTCGCCACTCACGACATTCACGTGCCCCGGCTGCCGAATCAGCGGTTCCGTGGCAAGACGGACATGGGGCCCCGAGGCGATGCGATCGCCGAACTGGACTGGTCCGTCGGTCAAGTGTTGGGCGCGCTCGAAAAGAATGGCCTGGCAGACAACACGCTGGTCATGTTCAGCAGCGACAACGGACCGGTGGTGGATGACGGATATCGCGATCAAGCCGTCGAGAGACTCGGCAGCCATAAGCCTGCCGGCCGGTTCCGGGGCGGCAAGTATAGCAACTTCGACGGCGGCACCCGGATACCGATGATCGCGCGGTGGCCAGGGCACATTCAGCCCGACACCCGGTCGGACGGGCTGATCAGCCAAGTGGATCTGGTGGCGAGTTTCGGCGCTTTGTGCGGAACGAAGCCACCGCGCGGCGCTGCACCGGATTCTGAGAACGTGCTGCCGGCTCTACTTGGAAAGACGCCGTCGGCACGCAAGAGTCTGGTAGAGCACGCCGGATCGTTAGCGATCATCGAAGGGAACTGGAAGCTGATTGCGCCGGGTGACGGCGAGCGCTATAACAAGAACACGAATACCGAACTGGGCAACGATCGCCAGCCGCAGTTGTATGATCTGGCGAATGACTCGGGCGAGAAGCACAACCTTGCGGCTGAGAATCCGGCCAAGGTGAAAGCTCTGACAGCGCTGCTGGATGGCATCCGCGAGGCACCGGTCGCAACCAGGTGATGCGGCATGCCTGAACCGATCGATCGCAGGAGTATTCTGACGGGCGCGCTCGGCGGAGCTTTCGCTCGGCAGGCGACGGGCGCGAGGCCTCCGAATATTCTGCACATCATGACGGATCAGCAGCAGTGGGCGACCATTGCCGGCCGGTCGGAATGCAGGACGCCGAATCTGAACCGGCTGGCGACTCAGGGCATGCTGTTTCAGCGCTCGTACACGCCTTCGGCCGTATGCTGTCCCGCTCGGGCGATGATTCTGTCGGGCGGCTATCACTGGCACAACGGCGTGTATAACCAGATCCACTCGCCGCCATCGGTGCATCGCGACATGAATGCCGATGTCGTGTTGTACTCGAACCGGCTGCGTGATGCGGGTTACCGGCTGGGGTACGTGGGCAAGTGGCACGCCTCGTATGTGCGCACGCCGCTCAATTTCGGATTCCATGAAGTTGCGGATTTGGCGGGGTGCGATCCGCGGCTGATCCAGCGGTTGGATACGAATCCCGATGCCGTCCAACGGCGGCGCAATGCGATCCGGTCGACGGCCGTTCGAAAGATGCAGTGGCCCGGATCTGAGCCGTTTACGATGTGGGGTTATAGGGAGGGGCCGGAAGAGGAGACGCCGGAATTCTACCGGGCGGAGTGTGCGATTCGGATGATGAAGCGCTTCGCCAAAGGGCAGCAGCCGTGGCACCTGGAGACGCATTTCATCGAGCCGCACGATCCGTACATGCCTTTGAAGAAGTATGTGGATCGGTATGACCCGCGATCGATTCCGGTACCCAGGAGTTTCCATGACACCTTCGAGGGGAAGCCGGGACTGCATCGGCGGGAGTCGGAGACGTGGGGCGAGATTACCGAGGACGATTACCGGGCCGGGCGTGCCCATTACTACGCCTACGCCGAGCAGATTGATGCGCAAATTGGGCGTCTGCTAGATGCATTGGACGAGACCGGACAGGCCGCCAATACGATCGTGGTAGCAACGACGGATCACGGAGACATGGTGGGCGCGCATCGCATGTGGATCAAGGGTTGGATTCCGTACGAGGAGACCTATCGCGTTCCGTTGATTATCCGCTGGCCTGGACAGATTCAGGCCGGGAGCCGGACTGACCGCTTGGTGCAGACACATGATCTGGCCTACACCTACGTCGCTGCTGCCGGCGCGAAGCCGCTTCCGTTCCGCGATGGCCGCGCGCTGCAGCCGTTGTTTTCCGATCCAGCGAATCGGGAATGGCCGGATCAGATTCTGTGTGCTTACTACGGCGGCGAATTTCTGTACACGCAGCGGATCGCGATTACCGATCGTTTCAAATACGTCTTCAATGGATTCGACATCGACGAGTGTTACGACTTAGCCGAGGATCCCGACGAAATGCGGAATCTAGTGTCGAGCGGAGACAAACGGCCGTACGTGGATGACATGCGGGCGCGCTTGTACGAGTTGATGAACCAGTTTGACGATCCATTCGGCGACTTGAAGAATCCGACTGCTCCAATGCGGGGAGACCGATACTGCGCGCCCCGCTATCTTCCTCGCGGCAAGAGGCTGAATTCGTAGCGGCTGGTCAGAAGTCGATCGCGGCGAGGATCTCCGATGGTTTCTTGTCGAAAGCCCGGCAAATAGCCAGGAAGCTTTCGATGCTGGGAAGATTCGCTCCGCGTTCGATGGAGCTGATTTGCGATACGCTCAGTTTCGTCGTCGCAGCCAGATCTTTCAAGCTCCAGTCGCGTTCGACGCGCAGCATTTTGATCTTATGGCCCAAACGTTCGCGAAGACGATCCTGGGCGGTTCGGCCTAACCCGTAATGCTCGACAGCGTTCTTCAGAGTCTGGCGCAGTTGCGCTAGCGAAAAAGGCTTTGCGAGATAATCGAAGACCTTCAACTTGAAGGTGGCACGCATGTCCTCGAGCGACGGGTAGCCGGTGATGATGATGACGCATAGACCGGGCCATCGCACCAGCAACTGCTCCAGCACTTTGTCGCCACGAAACTCTCCCATCTTCATATCGAGCAGGACGATGTCAGGCAGACGCTGCTCGGAAGCGAGAAACAGATCCTCGGGATGGCCGAAGGCACGGACGGTGTAGAGTCCCTCGTCGCGGAGAAAGTCTTCGAGGTAGTTACGAAAGTCGGCGTCGTCATCGAGGATGGCGATGTCGATGGCGGAATTCGGGATCTGTTGTTCGGGAGTGGGGTCGGCGGAACCTTTGATCATAGCTTCCTACGATGCGATTACTCGAACACACACGGGGAATCGGACCTCGAGAGTCGCTCCGCCCTGCGGCCGGTTGAATGCCGCGATGGTGCCGCCATGCTGGCTCACTATACCCTCCGTGACAGTCAACCCAAGTCCAGTCCCGCGCGCGTCGAGCCGGGTAGTCACAAACGCTTCAAACATCTCCGGTAACACATCCAGCGGAATTCCCGGACCATTATCCTCGACAGTTATCGAAACCCACGGCAGCTCATTCCAGACAAACCCGCGGGAAGATACGCGAATTTCAGCCGGCGTCCGGCTGCCTGATGATTTTACCGCATCGAGCGCGTTTCGCAGCAGATTAACGAACACTTGGATCAGACGATCGGGATTGCCGTTGATTTCGTGAGTCTGGGCGGTGTGGTTCCGGAAGTCCACATCGGAGGCGCGCTCATCGATAGCCACCAGGCTCCAAGCTTCGTCGATTAGCGGCCGCACCATCACGGGTTCCATCCGCTGGTTGCGGGTACGCGCGAAATCGACGAGCGCTTCGCTGATTCGCCGAAGCCGCTGCGTCACCCGCTGCATTCGGGCGAGACGTTCGAGTGTGTGGGGATCGACCGTGATTTCTTGTAGTTTCTCGATGGACCCGTGCAGGACCGTGAGCGGCGTGTTGAGTTCGTGCGCGACGCTGGCGCTGAGAAGTCCGAGACTCGCCAAGCGGTCCTGCTCTTCTAGACGTTGCAGAGCGGCGGCCAGATTGTCTTCGTGCCTGCGGAGTTCGCTGATGGCATCGTTGCGCGACCGCATGATTTGGCCGATCTCGTCGCGTAGGATCAGCGGATCGGGGATGAGTTCGCTGTCGCGGTCTCCACGCCGTGTCGCCTGATCGGCTTCGAGCAACAGACGCAGCGGACCATAGACGTACAGCGGCATGATGGCGGTTTCCAGGACGAAAACGGCCAGGATGTAGATGACTCCGAGCACCAGAAACAGCGTCAGCCGGGCACGCTCGACGATGTTGTTATACGAAGCGAAGTCGGTGCGAAGGCGATAGTACATGCCGGTGTCGGGATCGCGGCGGTAGGTGTAGGGATTGCGTGGCTGCCACCAGATATCCCCGGGATTCGAGTCGAGCCACAGACGCACGGAGCGCGGGACCTGGAGTTCAGCCGCGCTGCCCGACCGGAACTCGTACGTCTCCAGACCCTTGAGCTGCGACAGGGGGACTCCTGAGGAGAAGACCTGCCGCACGAGTTCGAGTTCGCGTTTGCGCGCATCCCCCACCTGTTTCTGGAACAGCGGAATGAGCGAAAAGTAGGCGGCGCACGCGAGCACCAGGAAGAAGAGGTTGTGAAGAACCATCAACTTCGGGCGAACCTTCAGGTTGCCGAAGATGCGCGTTACAAAAAATGTTGCGGCAGAACCTCTATTATTGTTTTTAGGCAATAATGTCTACTCCTTCCGCCGGGACAATTCCTGTCATGGTAGAAATCCGACAGCCCTTCTGGGTTACACCGTGAATAAGGCGAGTCTTGCATGAACTGCCACGCCGGCGTGAAAACGCAGAGCTCCAATTTGCTGAAGGTCCGCGACAGCTAATCGACGGGCGAGCCCATTGCCTGGGTTCAGGTTCACCGGCTTCCAGACTACGTCTATTTTAACCACCAGTCGCATGTGACGGCCTGCGTGAGTTGTGTGAGCTGCCACGCCCGCGTGGATCAGATGATCGAGGTGAAGCCGGTGAACATGGGCTGGTGCCTGGACTGCGTGGGTTTGTTACTGCTGTTCTGCCTGACCGACGTGGGAACACGACCGACGCTGACGCCCGGGACGCTGAAGGTGAGTAGCTTGTCGGTCCACGCCGGCGGAATCACCAGCGACCGGATGCGGCGCGGTACGCCGCCGAATCCCGCGCGACTCATCGGCGAACGTACCAAAGTCCTTCGATTATTGCGGATTCATAACGGATCGGTTGGCAAGGCGGTCAACCCGCAGAGAGGGTTACGCGTCTTCGCCCTCAACTGGCAATCCACGTGTAAGCACGCCGACGGCCACCACGGACACGCTACGAGCGGTATACTCCGCTGAGGAGAAGCAATGTTCAGGCACACGTTCCCGCTGCTCATTCCTGCGTTGATGTTTCTAACCAACTGCAGCAGCTCCCCGCACAATCCGGACGAGAATTATTATCTGATTGCGACGAACACCAAGGTCCCCTACTGGCAACAGGCCGCCGCCGGACTCAACCAGGGCGCCCGCCAGATGCAGGTCAGGGCCGAAATGGTGGGCCCGGATTCCTACGATCCGCAGGCCCAACATACCGAATTCCAAAAGGTCCTCGGTAAGAAGCCGACGGGTATCCTCATCTCCGCGGCCGATGCAGAGATCGTCAAGGGCGATATCGACGCCGCGATGGCGCAGGGCATCCCCGTCATCACCATCGACTCCGACGCGCCAACAAGCAAGCGTCTCACCTTCGTCGGCACCGACAGCTACAAAGCCGGCCAGATGGGCGCTCGCGTTGTCGCGGACCGTCTGCAAGGTAAAGGTAATGTGGTGGTCTATACCATCCCCGAGCAGACGAATTTGAAAGAACGCCTGCATGGCTACCGCGACGTGTTTGCCGACCACCCTGGACTCAAGGTCACCGAGATTGTCGACATGAAGGGCGATCCCCGTGTGGCCTTCGATAAAACGATGGACATGATGGATAAAAACGCGAAGGGTGTGGATGCGTTCGTTTGTCTGGAGGCGATCGCGTGCCCCGAAATCGCCGAGGTACTGGACCGCAAGAAACTCACTGGCAAGGTAGTGGTCGCGATGGACACGGATCAACGAACATTGGAGGCCATCCAGAAGGGAATCATTTCCGCGACCGTGGGCCAGAAGCCGTTCACGATGGCGTATTTCGGACTCCGCCTCCTGGACGACATCCATCACAACCCGCCGCCAAATCTCAACACCAACTTCGAGAAGGATCCGTTTTCTCCGTATCCACCGTTCGTCGACACCGGCGAGTTCATGATCGACAAGAGCAACGTCGATCAGTTCATTCAGGAGCGGGATTCGGCGACGAAGAAGTAGGAAACGGTTCAGCCGGTGAGCATCATCGATCGATTGCTACACCGGGATACTCTGCCGGCGCGCGCGCATCGGTTTCGCAAAAAGCTGGTGCGTGCGCGCCGGTCCATCAAAACCCCGCCTGACTGGTACCCCTATGACTCACTCGTGAACCTCTACCCGATTCAGGACCTGCTATCCGCCGCCCGAGTTACTCTTAGTGAAATCTGTGGACCTTCAGACCCCGTGCTCGACATCGGATGCGGGGACGGCGACCTTGCATTCTTCCTCGAGAGCCTCGGTCTCCAGGTGCACGCCATCGACAACCCACCGACGAACTACAATCGCCTGGAAGGTGTCCGCGCACTGAAGCAATCGCTCGACTCCGGCGTTCAAATCCACGAATGCGATCTCGATGCGCGCTTCGAACTGCCCGATGGCAAGTTCCGCACCGCGTTCTTCCTGGGAATCCTCTACCATCTGAAGAATCCCTTCTACGCGCTGGAGACACTGGCTCACTCCGTCCGGTATTGCTTCGTCAGCACCCGTGTCGCACGTCGGGCGACCGACGGCACGGCGATCGCGCACCTGCCGGTCAGCTATCTGCTCGACCCGGCCGAAGCCAACAACGACTCCACCAACTATTGGATCTTCACTACCCTCGGGCTGCTGCGGTTGGTTGATCGCGCCGGCTGGGATGTCCGCGCCAGCGTCCATACTGGCGATGTCGAGGCGTCGGATCCCGCGCATTCGAATCACGACGAGCGCGCGTTTCTGCTGTTGGAAAGCCGTCTCAGTGAGAAGCCGCCAGGCGATTCCGCTGGGCAATAATAAATTCGCGGATTGCCGACACCTCATCGGCGCTAATCCAATCCTTCAATGCCGGCATGCCCGACTTTGCGTACGCGCCATCCAGCACTATCTGCGGATACCGGTCAAACGTCGCCTTCGATGAATAGCGCAGATCTTGAATCGCACCGCCCGAAAACGCGCCCATCCCGTGGCACACGAAACACCATCGAGCATAGATCACCGCGCCGGCCTGCACCACCTTCGCGTCCGCGGTGGATGCGATGGCCGATGGCTTCGCGGGCGGCGCCGGCGGTGACGGCAGCGTCGCCTTGCCATCCAGCGCGAATGTCAGCAGACGGCCAGGAGTTCCCTTCCCGCCGGCCGAGCCTCCAACCAGTGCATACGCGCCGCCCCAACCCGCCAACACCGAAACATACTGCTTGCCCGCAATTTCGTAAGTGACCGGCGCCGCCATCACTCCCGTATTCACGGGCATCTCCCACAGCTTCGCGCCGGTCCGTGCATCGTACGCGACGAAGCGCCCGTCGGCCGTGCCCTGAAACACCAGGTTTCCCGCCGTCGACAACACTCCGCCATTCCACATGCTTTTGTACGGCACACGCCAACGCGCCAACTGCGACACCGGATCCCACGCCAGCAGGGCTCCCGCATCCGGCGGCAGCGGATCCGCAGTCGGCAGTGGCCTCATCCCCAGATTCCACGCGCCCGGCAGGAATTTGAACTGGGGATCGCGCAGGTACGGATATCCGTTCTCCTGCGCCGGGATGTACACGAGTCCCGTATCGGGGTCGAACGACATCGGCTGCCAGTTATGACCACCCAACGGCCCGGGTTGCTGGATGAACATCTTCTCCGGCGTCGCCTCTCGAATCCCCGGATTCTCCACCGGGCGGCCCGTCCGCATGTCCACTTCTTTCGCCCAATTGACGGTCACATACGGCTTCGCCGACAGCAACTCCCCGGTGACCCGATCGAGAACATAGAAGAACCCGTTCTTCGGCGCCTGCATCAACACCTTGCGATCCTTGCCCGCGATCTTCAGCGTGGCCAGAATCATGTGCTGCGTCGCGGTGTAATCCCAGTTATCCGCCGGCGTGGTCTGATAATGCCAAACCAATTCGCCCGTATCCGGCCGCAGCGCGAGGATGCACGACAGGTACAGATTGTCGCCACCACCAGGACTCCGAGTCGCCGCGCTCCATGGCGATCCGTTGCCCGTCCCGACATACAGCAGATCGAGCGCGGGATCGTAGGCGAATGAATCCCAAACTGTACCGCCACCGCCGTACTTCCACCACTCGCCATTCCATGTCTTTGCGGCTTTCGCGAGTGCCGGATTCTCGAACGGCTTCGATGGATCGCCCGGTACGGTGTAGAATCGCCACGCGAGTTTGCCAGTATCGGCGTCGTAAGCGGACACGTATCCGCGAACTCCAAACTCAGCGCCGCCATTCCCGATTACCACCTTGTTCTTCACCACACGAGGAGCGCCCGTAATGGTGTACGGCTGCTTCTGATCGCTGGTCTGCACCTGCCAGCGCGGGATGCCGGTCTTGATGTTGAGCGCAGCCAGGCGGCCGTCGAGCGTGCCGACGTACGCGGTGTTCCCACGCACGGCCACCCCACGATTCACGACGTCGCAACACGTGCGTGCGCCCCACGACCGCGATACCTCCGGATCCCACCGCCAGAGACGCTTGCCCGTGGCCGCGTCGAAGGCGTACACGACGCTCCAACTGCCGGTGACATACATCACGCCATCGATCACCAGCGGCGTCGCCTCAAGCCCGCGATGTGTCTCCATATCCGCCCACCACGCCAGCCCGAGTCTCGCGACATTCCCGCTGTTGATCAGCTTCAGTCCACTATGCCGAGTCTCGCCGTCGTCGCCACCGTGGCGCGTCCAGTCCGCCGCGAACGACAATGAGGCTAGCGTCAAAATTAGGAGCGATCGCCGGTACACCATGGGTGCAGATTATACACGAATCTTCGTGACCGACTTCGACGGCACCGTGACGTCGCAAGATTTCTATTTTCTGATCGCGCGGCAGTACACTCCCGCGAACGCACCATCGTATTGGGACCAGTATGCGCGCGGAAGCCTCACCCACTTCGAAGCGATGCGCGGATTCTTCTCCCATGCACCGACCGACGCGGCCTCGCTCGATCGCCTTCTGGAAGAGACGGATCCCGATCCTGAACTCGGCCCCTCTATTCAGCAACTGCAACAACGCGGCTGGGAGATCGTGTTCGCGTCGGCGGGTTCCGATTGGTACATCCACCGAATCCTGGAGCGCGCGCGCGTTCAGAACGTGAAAGTGTGGTCGAATCCCGGCACTATCGAAGAAGGGCGCGGACTTCACATCCGGCTGCCGGAAACCTCCCCGTTCTTCTCGCCCGAAGTGGGGGTTGATAAAGCGGCAATCGTGCGCGACGCGCTATCGCAATCGAACATCGTGGCATTCGCAGGAGACGGTCCACCAGACCTGGCACCGGCCCTGCTGGTGAAACCGGAATTGCGATTTGCAAAAGGATGGCTCGCGACGGAATTGGATGCCCGCCGCGAGCCGTATCGTGCATTCGATCGCTGGAGCGAAATCGCCCGAGCGTTGGAGGATTACTGAAGCTCGGCCGTCATGGTTGCGCCGCCCATCGACGCGAGCACCGCCGACATCTTGACGGGCTTGCGCGAGTCCTTGGCAATCCAGAACGTCATCTTGTCGGAACCACCGTCGGCTGATTCCACGTTCACCTTGTAAGCATCGAACGTACCCGCCGGAACGGTTACGCTCTCCGAACCCACCACTTTCAACGCCATCAGCTTGGGCTTCATCTTCTGCGCGTCGAAGTTGCGGAACGTCGCCGAGTAGCCGTCGGCCAGAGGCAAGCACCCGATGACATTCGCCGCACCCGCCGCTTCCGCGAACAGCGGACCGCCGATCTCCACATCCACCGGGGTCTCTTTGCCCTGCATGCTCATCATGCCGACAATCTTGGTGCCCTTCATGTCCAGATTCATCTCCAGCGGGCCCTGCTTCACCATCCGTTTCAACAGGACCATCGTGTCCTTATCGAGAATGGCCTCGTCGGTGGCGTCGCCCATCGGAGTCTTCATGCGATCCGTCACCTTCCAGCCCGCCGGATCCTCGGCCACTTCCGTCGACATCTTCAGGTTCATCGATTGCTGGCCCATCTGGATTTTCGCGGTGTATTCATAGGTGCCCGGAGTTAGGGGCGACACCACCTTCGGAAGTTGGATGGATGCGGCGTCCACCTTCTTCGTGAGTTTCACCGTCGCCGGATCAACGGTGATCACTTTCAGACGCTCCGCCACTTCGGGTGTCATGTCCTCCTGATACCTGCCGCCGAGATGCTTCGCCAGAAACTTCTCGGCCGCGGCGAACATTGCCATGTTGTTCACCGGCCGCGCGAACCCGTGACCTTCGTCAGGCGCCACCAGATACTCCACCGGGAACTTGCGGTCGCGCAACGCAATCACGATCTGATCCGCCTCCGCTTTGTTGACACGCGGATCGTTTGCGCCTTGCACCACCATCAGCGGAGTCTTGATCTTCGACGCCGAATTCAGCGGCGACTGCCGTTCGAGTTGTGCCTTGCCCTCCGGCGTCTTCGGATCGCCCATGCGCTTGGCGAACATCATGCGCGCGGCTTCCCAATACGGCGGGATCGAGTCGAGCAGCGTAATGAGATTCGACGGTCCGACGATGTCCACCGCCGCCGCGTACCGGTCCGGCGTGAACGCGACACCGGCCAGCGTCGCATAGCCGCCATACGATCCGCCCATGATGCCGATTCGCTTCTCATCGGCGATGCCTTTCTGAACCAGGTACTTCGCGCCCCACGTGAGGTCGTCCTGCATCTTCTCGCCCCACTGGTTGTTCCCTGCGTTCAGAAACTTCTTGCCGTATCCAGTGGACGACCGGAAGTTCGGCTGCAACACCGCATATCCGCGATTCGCCAGGAATTGAGCGAGCCCGTTGTAGCCCCAACTATCGCGCCCCCAGGGCCCGCCGTGCGGCAGGATGATGGTGGGCAGATTCTTCGCTTCCAGCCCCTTCGGCGTGGTCAGGTACGCTGGGACCTCCATTCCATCGGACGACTCATACCGGATCGGCTTCATCGGCGACAGCGCGGTCCGATCCAACTTCTCCCGGAGCTTGTATTGCGGAGTCAGTTTCTTGCTCGCGCGATCGAAAAGAAACACTTCGCCGGGCTCGGTATCGCTGTACGCCGACAGCAGCCAGAGTTTCTCGTCAGCCGTCGTCGATACCAACCGGAGTTCCAGGTCCCCCAGTTGCTTCCGCACGCGGTTGTAATCCGCCTCGAATCCCTTATCGCGCCAGTACATTCGCTGCTTCTCGTCCTCATAACTGGTTGCGATCAGTTCATGGGTGCGAGCGGAGATAATCGGGTCGCCGAAATCGACGCGCTTCATCGGATCGCTCTCGAACACCTCTGCCTTTCCGGTTTCCGGATCCAACAGGTCCAGCGAGATCAGGTCCACATCGCCCTTGTTCGACGCAAACCATACCCGTTTGTTGTCCTTATGGAACGCAAACGGCGCACAGACTTCGAACACGTTGCACGAGTAGATCTGCTTGAAACCGTCCGCATCAACGCGCAGAACCTCCGTGTCTCCGTTGTCGGCCGATCGGGTGGCAAGCCGCAGCTTGTCGTCGTTGTCGAACACCCAACCCGTGATGCGATCGGTGTTCTTGCGCAGCAGCTTTCGTTCGCCCGTCGAAATCTTCACCTCGTATAGATCGTGCCAGGCCTTGTCGCGATCGTTCAGTCCTACATAAATCGCGTCGGGATTGCTCTTGGGCACAGCGAAAATCATGGCTCGAACGCCTTTGGCGTCCGTGATGTTTCTTGCTGGGGGAGCCTCGGCGCCAGACGCCGGCTTGTCGGAGGGATTCACGGCATAGATGTTGTAGTTCTCGTCCCCGCCCGAATCCTGAACATAGAGGATGTACTTGCCGTCGCGGCTCCAGAAGTAGGCCGGAACCGGACGCTTCGTTTCATTGGTCACCAACCGGGCCGCGTTGAACGGCTCTTCCGTGCGCTTCACCCAAATGTTACGGGTCTTGTTCCACGGCTTGATGAACGAAATGTATTTCCCATCAGGCGATAATTGAGCGCCCGAAATTTCAGGGTCGCCAAACAGGATCTCCCGATCGATCAGTGGTGGCTGCTGTGCCAGCAGGTTCGCGGCACACAGCAAAGCGGGCAGAGCAAGTTTCCATGCAGTTTTCATAGAGAATCACCCGAGATAACGATTCTAGGTGATCGAAAGTTCCCTGTCGACCCGCACCAGTCCATCGGGCCGTTTCGCCGGAAAGGGAGCGTCGCGATTGCACTAGGCCCGCAGGTTACATATGATTGCAAGATAAGATGCGGGGAGTTGATATGCGGCTACTTACGATATTTTTGATTGCCAGCGCGCTATGCATGGCATCCATCACCGCCGACGCCGGCCGTGGCGCGGAGTTTTTTGCGAAGCAGAAGTGCGACACCTGCCACTCCGTCGGATCGGCGGTCCATGCCGCCCAACCCGGCACTGCTCCCGACCTGTCATTGCGAGCCGATCGGGAGTACACGCCGGCCTCGCTCGCCAGCCGCATGTGGAATCATGCGCCTGCGATGTGGTCCGCCATCGAGCGCAAGAACATCCAGATGCCCACCGTTTCCGAACAGGACGCAGCGGACCTGTTCGCGTTCTTTTATGCAGCCCGGTACTTCGAGAAGACGGGAGATGCAGGTCGCGGGAAGCGTGTCTTCACCGCCAAAGGTTGCGCGCAGTGCCATGCCCTCACGGCTGGGGCTTCCAGCGTCGGTCCTCCCGTATCGGAATGGCAAGGCCTCACCGATCCGGTGGCGCTGGTCCAGGCCATGTGGAATCACATTCCGCAGATGAAAGAGGCTACCGCTCAGAAGAAGATCTCCTGGCCGGAGTTAACGTCACAGGATCTTTCGGATCTGATGGTATACCTGCAAAACCTGCCGTCCATGCGCGGCAAGCAGTATCAGTTCAAAGTCGCCGGCGCGCAGACCGGAGCCGAACTGTTCAAATCGAAGGGCTGTGCCGATTGCCACCAGGGTGCAAATGCGCTTGAGAAGAAGCTTTCCGATCAGACGCTCACTGAGATCGCCGCCGATATGTGGAATCACGGCCCCAAGATGAGCCAGGTCAAAGCGCAGTTCAGCGAAGGCGAAATGCGGAGCTTGCTGGCGTACGTTTGGGGAAATCAGTTCTTCGGCCCCCGCGGCAATCCATCGCACGGCCGGCGTGTGTTCGAGTCGAAGCAATGCGCAACTTGTCACACCGGAGGCGGCGCGCCGCAAATCGCGGGAACGCCGGGATTCTCCAACGTCACACTAGTTTCGGCGCTCTGGAAACACGGACCGCGGATGCTCCAGCAGATGAAGCAAAAGAACATCAACTGGCCCACACTGACGCCCAGCCAGATGTCCGATCTGGTCGCGTACCTGTCATCTCCAGAATCGAAATAGCCGAACTGGAAGTGTACATTAGAATGAAGGCATGCCTGTCCCGGTCCCACCGTCGATCGAACAACTAGGGGACCGCCCGTTTTCGTTCTATCCGGCGATTCTCGGCGTCGAACACAACGAATGGTGGTTCCGCCGCGCCACCTGGTCCGAGATGCTGGTGACGAATCGAACCACGGGAAAGGATGTCTGGATACCCCGGCGATTCATCGGCGAGGTCTCCCGCATCGACGAACCCGTGGTAATCATCGGACTCACCAAGGAACTCGAGTACCGCGGTGGACTAGTGACGCCGCACGAACGCCGCGTCATTGAGATTCCGCGGGCCGTCAACGAGACGCCGCGTCCGCCGGGCAAGGACGGCGAACCGAGGCCCGCACCGGTGGTCGGCCTGCGGCTGGAAGGCGGGACCGAGTCGAGAATCGGACGTCTCCTGCTAGGCGTCATCGCGGCCGGAATCCTGGCCTGCGTCCTCATCACCATTGTGCTGTCCACCAGCGGCAAACGCGTCAGCTACCAGGCCGTCATGCAAAGCGAGCTCGGATTCACCGGCAATGACGATTACTACTCGGTCGTCGAAAAGCTCGGGCCGCCGGCCGAGGACAAGTGGCAGTCCGATCAAGGCGAAATGCAATACCGGCGCCTCACCTACCCCAAGCAAGGATTCTCCGTCATTCTCATGGGATCGGATCGCAAGGATATCCATTACATCGGGTCCGTGGATGGCAACTGGCGCGTCGTGCACTCCATCAACAACGACGCGCGCGCGATGCTCCGCAGCCTCCGCCATTTTTGAAACGTGACCTCGCCGTCCGATTGCATTACAATCGGACACCATGACTTGTGCGTTCTTTCGATTCGTCCTGCTGATCGGCGCCGCCGCGACGCTGGCCGCCGGCGCCGTTCAGCATCCGCTCGCCGCGAACGTCACCATCCGGCGCGATAACTACGGAGTCCCGCATATCCTCGCCAAATCGGAAGAAGCCGCTGCGTTCGGCATGGGCTGGGCCCAGGCGGAGGATCACTGCATCGAGATCGCCCGCCGGTTCGTCGGCTCGCGCGGCGACCAGGCGAAGTATCTGGGCGGTAGTCCTGACTCTGACTTCTTCGTGAAACGCTACGGCGTCTACTCGCGCTCGAAGGCCAATTTTTCGAAGCTGTCGCCGGTGCTGCAGGCCATGATGACCGCTTACGCCGATGCATTCAATCTCTACGTCGAGACCCATCGCGAGGACCTGCCCTCGTGGATCCCGAAATTCGATGCTATCGACGTCGTCGCGCAAGGCCGGGCCCAAATCACACGGTTCGCGTTTCCACGTGCGGTCATCGACACCATCGTCAAGAAGTACCCGGAATCAGGAGGCGTCGCTTCCATCGCGCCTCCTCGCGAGGAGTTGCCGTGGGGGTCCAACATGTGGGCGATCGCGCCATCGCGTTCGAAGTCGGGACATGCGATGCTGCTGGGGAATCCGCACCAGCCCTGGGCCGCGCTCTACTGGGAGGCTCAAATCACGGTGCCGGGAAAGATCAACTTCTTCGGCGGAACGTTTGTCGGCAGTCCTGTCTTGACCACGGGATTCAACGAGCATCTCGGGTGGACCCACACCGTCAACTATCCTGACCTGGACGACATATACGTGCTGAATCGCGATCCCGAACACACGGATCACTATATCTACGACGGCAAGTCGATGCCATTGTCGAAGTCCAGCATTGATGTCGAGGTGCGGCAGCCGGACGGGACACTCAAAACAGTTACCCGCACTTATGAGGACACGCATCTCGGCCCTGTTGTGCATCACACGAAGGATCGTGTCTTTGCGCTCAAATCCGCGACTCTCGCCGCATCCGAATATGCCGAAGAATGGTACGCGCTCAGCAAGGCTTCGAATTGGAACGAGTTTCACTCCATCCTGAAACGAAATGAGATTCCGATGTTCAACCTCACCTATGCCGATGCCGCGGGAAACATCTTCTATCTCTGGAATGGCACCGTGCCCAAGCGCATAGACGACGGAACCGACTATCGTTTCGAGGTGCCCGGCGACCCGAAACATGTCTGGACCTCGCTGCACAGCACGGACGAGCTACCCCAGTTATTCGATCCCAAGGGCGGTTATGTGCAGAACTGCAATGCGCCGCCTTGGTGGACATCGCTCACTGACCCGCTCGATCCGTCAAAATATCCTTCGTACTTCGAACCAGGACGCCCGCTCAGCCTCCGCACGATGATGTCGCTGCGTCTGCTTGAAAGCCAGCCGAAGCTCTCGCTCGCCGATATCCAGCGGCTGAAATTCGATCCCCATGTATTACTCGCCGATCGCGTCAAGCCCGACCTCCTGGCGGCGATTCGCGCCGTACAACCTCGCAACCCCGTCCTGACTCGCGCCGCTGCCATTCTGGACGCTTGGGACAACACCTCCGCCGCCAAGAGCCGGGGAGCCGCGTTATTTCTGCGGTTTTGGGAAACCTACAGCCACGCCGTCCCCCAACCCTACGCACGTCCCTGGAGCCAACGGAACGCAACCTCAACTCCGGTAGGACTGAGCGAGCCACGCGTCGCGCTTGACCACCTCGAGAAAGCGATGGACTGGATGCGGACAAACTATGGCTCCGAGGATGCCGTCTACGGCGATATCTATCGAATCCGTCTGGGAGACGTCGACCTGCCGGCCGATGGCACGGACGGAATTTACGGTTCGTTTCACGTCCTGCAATACGCTCGCGCGAAGGACGGCAAATACGTGGCCGGCACTGTCGATCCGGAAAAGCCGTTTGCGGGCGGCGGCGATGGTTGGATCATGACCATCGAATTTGCGAAGCCTGTTACGGCGTACTCGCTGCTCGCCTACGGCGAGACGTCCGACCCTAAGTCCAGGCACAGTACCGATCAGGCGCGGCTATTCGCGGATCATCAGTTCAAACCGGTCCGTTTCTACGAGCGTGATATCCAGAGCCACCTCGAACGTAAATACCACCCCGGCGAGTAAGCAAAATCGAAACGGCCCGGTAACTCCGAAGAGTAACCGGGCCGTCGAGCCAACACGGACGTTACGGGTGCGTGTTAGAAGATAAACCGGACACCCAGGCGGATGGTCCGGAAGTCCTGATAGGCGCCGAAGTTTGGATTCTGCGCCGCGAACGCGCTGCTGTAGCGGTCGAACGTTGTGTCCGGCCCACCGCCGTGGCGATAGCTCGCACCCGGTAATCCATAAATCGGATTCACCGGAACGTTTCCGCCGCCACCGTTCGTCGTAATGTAGTTAATCGGGTTGTAACCCGCGAAGAACTGGTCCAGCGGCAGACGTGCCGTAGACACGGCGCCCGACCGGTTCATCTGCGATACCCGGGAGATCACCGCGGCTTGGTTGAACAGATTGATCACGTTGAACTCGAACCGCGCGTTGAGCCGTTCGGTGAACTTCACCGTGTGGCTCACCAGCAGATCGGTCTGCGTCAGGACTGGCGTACGGCCCAAATCGCCGCGACCGTACGGCTCCGTCGGAGCCGAATCGAAGATGATGGTCGAGGTATCCGGCGTGCCGGAGTACGCAATCTGATTCAGACCGAAGTTGGTCTTACCCATGCGCGAGTTCACATCGTAGCTGCCGAAGAACTTGAACGTGTGCGGACGGTCGGTTCCCAGCCGTCCATAAACATACTGCTGGCTGCCCGACGCGTCGAAGTAGTAGTACGGCAGATCGAAGGCGCGCGAGACGCCGGGGTCCGAACGGCCCGATTCGTCCGAGTTCGCCGCACCCGAGTAGTTACCATAGAGGCGGCTCCAGGTGTAACTCCCGATGAACGTCAGACTGCGAGTCTGTCCCTGAATGCGGAATTCGAGGCCATCGTATTGGCGCTCCGCCTTGGGAACCAGGTAAGTCCCGTTCGGCGTCTTGCCGTCGTAGGTGTGCGTCGGATCGCTGCGGGTCTGGCCGAAACCGGGATTGCCGATCAGATAGACTTCATTGCCCACCGCATCGAGAACTCCGATGTCCTCAATCGCACGAAGCAGGTCCTTGCGCGCGTAGCGAACGCCGACTACCACACGGCTCGCCAGCGCATGGTCGAGATTTACCGAGAACTCACGTGCTTTATACGGTTTGATATCGGGATCCACACCGTCGATCACACCCTGCGCGTTGATCGGCAGCGTGCGATTGTCGTAGTTCGTAATCTCGGCACCCATCACTCCCGGAGTCGCCTTGCCCAGTCCACCGATCTGGCTCGGATCGTCGATCTTGTAAACATGGCTGATCCAGTGATCCGAGCCGAACGATCCGCGCGCTAACTCGTACTTCAAAACGTCGTAGAAGATGCCGAAGCTACCCGATAGCTTCCATCGTCCGTCGCCAATTATGTCCCAGGCCACGCCCAAACGGGGCGCGATCTTCGAACCCCAATCGAACGAAATCGGATTGGCGATCTTCACACCTTCCTGCTCCGCGCGGTACGGCGGCAGGAACTCGTTCTCCAGCCGGATACCAAGGTTCAACGTCACGCGCGGATGCACTTTCCAGGTATCCTGCACGAAGAATCCCTGATTGCGGCTGCTGACATTTCCGGTATGGCTCACGCCGTCTTCCCAGATGTAATAGCCGTTCTTGCCCGTCACGTTCTGAATCGGGCCGCGCGAGAAAGTCTCGCCCCAGTAGATGTTGAAGTTCCCATTCGTGTAATCGTCCAACGGCTCATTGTGAAGCCGCGAAAGCTGGTAACCGCCCTTGAACGTGTGCTTACCGATCAGGTAAGTCCCGTCGAGGTAGAGATTGTTCCGGGTCGTAATATCCTTCTGGACACCGAAGGTGCTCGAGACATTCGAGTAGTTATTTGCCTGCTGCCACGCCGCGGGCACGCCCGCCAAACCGATCGCCGAATCCTTGTACACGACGTACGGCGCGTTCGACAGACCGTAGTTGCCCAGCAGCCCGGAGTTACCCAGCTTGTCATTGAAGTACCGGTAGCCATAACGCGCGCTCAGAATCAGACGCGGCGTAGCCGCATAAGTGGCTGATATCGTGTACGCCTGCGATTGGTTGTAACCGCCCTGAATGCTCAGGTCGTTCGACGGAGGTTTGAGACGCGGGTCGCGGGCCGCCAGGTAGCCGTTGATCTTGCTTGGCGACCAGATGTAGGAACTGTTTATCTGCAACTTCTGGGCCGGCTGCCAATCCAGGCGGCCGAGCCCATAGTATCGCTTCTGATCCTGCGAGTAGATCTTCGAGCCGCCGCTGGTGAAATTGATCGTCCTGTCCGTGTGCTCGAGTTCCGGAGAAATGCTGCCGAAGAAGAACAGCCGGTCCCGAATGACGGGTCCGCTGATCGTCGCCGTCGGGTAGTAGATGTTGTAGTCATCCTCTTTCGGCTTGATGAACTCGGCGACAGATGCATTCGCAATCGAACGCTGCCAGTAGCCGCGATCGCTCGCGTTCAGCCCCGAACCCGTGTAGTTAAAAGCAGCCTGGCCATGATACGCATTCGATCCGCTGCGCGTGGCGATGTTGATAACACCTCCCGTCGCGCCGCCGTATTCCGCTTCAAAGCCTCCGCTCTTGATCTGCACTTCCTGCACGAACTCGAACGGAAGGGCGTTCTGCGCGCGCAGCGAACCCCGCCGTACGTCGCTAACGTCAACGCCGTCGATGATGTAGGCGTTCTCGGAACCGCTGGCGCCATCCACCTGGATGCCACCCACGCCCGCGTTGCCGGCCTTGATCTCGGTCCGTACGCCGGGCGCCATGGCGAGAATCGAATTGAAGCTGCGGCCCTTGGCGAGTCCGTCAAACTGGCTCTGCGAGATATTGGTCGACGTGCGGCTAGACGTCGTGTCCAAAGACACAACGGAATCCGCCACTTCCACCACCTGATTCACTTGGCCCACCGCGAGCCGCGGATTATAGTTGACCTGGGCACCGAGTGTGACCTGGATGTTTTCCTGCTTCACTGTCGCAAAACCGGTTTTCGAGGTAGTGACTGTAAATACGCCTATCGGCACATTGAATACGGTGTAGCCGCCGCGTTCGTCACTCTGAACCTCGAGTCCCTGCGGTAAGCCGGGTCCCGTTACGATGATCTTCGCTGCCGGTACAACTGCACCGGTCTCGTCCATGACGGTCCCAAGGATTCGGCCGGAGCTTTCCTGGCCGTGGATACGCGGTGCCATCAGCACCAGCGCTAATAGGCCGAGCAACGGCAATACGCCGGCCCGGATCGCATTCTTGATCATTTTTGCTCCCCAACAACCCTGAATCTACAGAGCGCGGTTAACGCTAACCGCCCTCAAAAGCAACAAACGAGATAGCTAAACGTAACAACATTCCCGTCCTGCAGGCAAGCAAAAGTTCACGTTTCGCCCAAATAAATCACTGACATTTATTCTCTTAGCGCGAATAGAACGTTCTGTACGCGGTAAGTTTGCGGGAGTTGTTTCAAAGCAACCTGTCGCTTTATCATCCAGGCCGCCGTTTCGCCCAAGATCTACTCCGTTTCACCCCGATTCCCTAACCCCACCTGAGAAGGGCTATGATGTCGGAAAGAACTTTTGCACCTGGCTTGATATGGATACTCTGTACGGACGCGCGGTCTCTCTGGCAGTCCCGGTCTTCCTCGGACTGATAGCCCTGGAACTGATTCTCGATCGCGTGCGAGGTACACGCTACTACCATCTCGCGGACGCGCTGAATAGCCTGAGTTGTGGAATACTCAGCACCGGCATGCGCGTTTTCTTCGGATTCCTCGGCATCCTAACCTACGAGTGGATCCTCGGACGATTCGCGCCGGTCCACCTGCCGGCCTCAAATTGGGCCGTCTGGGTGTTTGCGTTCGTGTTGTACGATCTCTGCTACTACTGGAACCATCGTCTCGGGCACGAAGTTGGGCTGTTCTGGGCCTCACACGTCGTGCATCATCAGAGCGAAGAGTTCAACCTCACCACGGCTCTTCGCCAGACTGGCACCGGATCCTTCACCGGATGGATCTTCTATCTGCCCATGGCCCTGTTCGGCGTGCCCATCTCGGTATTCCTGCTGGTGGGTGTCGTGCAGTTGTTTTATCAGTTCTGGCCGCACACGCGACACATCGACCGGCTCGGAATACTCGATCGGTGGCTGCAGACTCCGTCGAATCACCGCGTCCACCACGCCCAGAACGATATCTACCTCGATCGTAACTACGTTGGTGTGTTTCTGATTTGGGATCACTTATTCGGCACCTTCCAGGAGGAGTTACCGGAGCAGCCGTGCATTTACGGAATCAGAGGTCAGTTGAGGAGTTGGAATCCGATTTGGGCGAACCTGCACTACTACGTTGCGATGGCCAAGGATGCCTGGCATGCACGGTCCTGGAAGGATAAGCTCAGGGTTTGGTTTGCGCCGCCGGGCTGGCGGCCAGCCGACGTGGCGAGCCGTTTCCCAAAGCATTCCTACAACCCTGAGCGCGACTTTGTCCGTTTCGATCCGCCCCGCCATCTCGCCATGAGCATCTACGCCCTGGTGCAGTTCATCGCGTTAACGATTTCAAACAGCCACTTCCTGGCCGTGCTGACACACCAGTCGACTCTATGGAATCTGCTGTATTTCGCGTTCATCCTAATCAGCGTAGTCGCGGTGGGGGGAATCCTGGAGAATCGCCCGGAGTCCCTGTGGCTCGAAACAGCGCGGTTACTCAGCGTGGCAGTTATTGTTGCAGCAACCGGAACCTGGTTTGGCGGCATTCATGGACCGTCGTTTGTCGTTTCGGTGCTGGCCTTCGCCGCCATCTCGCTCGTGTGGCTCTGGACGGCATCGCGACTCAAAATAACAGCCCCACCGAGCATGGCCACAGCGGCCTAACGCCCCACCCTCGTACGACTCCGTCGAACAACACCCGCGCCCACCAATCCGACCCCTACCAGCAGCATTGTCGACGGCTCCGGCACTTCCGCATGCGGCACAATCTCCTGGATGGTCAGATGTACCACCGGTGGCAGACTATCCACTCCCGGCGGTCCCGACGGCCCCGGCGGCGTGCCCGGCGTCGAAGGTATCTCTGGAGTCCCCGGCCGCGACGGCACGTACGGTACCGGCGGACTCATCGGGCTACCCGGAACACCTGGCCAGATCGGCGCCACTACCTGCGGATTCGCGGGCGTTCCCTGGACCCCCGGAATCCACGCGACCCCAGACGTCACCCCTATCGAAATGGAAATCGGTATCGCCGGAGATCCTCCCGGCAAAACGGGCCCGGCGGGCGGTACTGCTACGGGTGAAACCGCCGGACCCCCAGAAGGTGGCAGCAGGACGGCAGGAACCCCTCCGTTAGGTTGGGATGTGACCACCCCGGTTCCCGTACTCCCCCCGCCACCGCCTGACGGCGCTCCCACTGCCGCGCCGCCAGTTGCAGATCCACCTGCCGCTCCCCCTCCCACCATCGCCGCCGGCGCTCCAATAGAAGCAGTCGGATTCGGTAATGGCGGGTTCGGCAGTAGTGGACCAAGAATCGATTCGGGCATCTGCTCCATCAGTTGCCCTCGTATCTGTGCAGTATTCAGCTCAGCCGATGTCGGCTCCTCAAATTCGTGCGGCACCACCGGTTGGCGCGGCTTCCACGAGATCCGATTTCCGCAGCGGCCCCGGATGCAATCCGTTCCGTTCGAAAAGACGCGCTCCCCCTTCAGCAGATGCACCTTTCGCGAAGTCCAGTAAATCCGCCCATTCTTGCGAAAGGAAACATACCCCTGCGTGTCGCTCCGCAACGTCACCGGCACCATCGTCCCCACGTTCACGCCGCTGTAGTGATCGGCCACCGAAGCGTCGCGAGACATCGCATCCTCAATCTCCGGTTCCGATGCGACTCCGCCGGGTACCACCGAGTACGGGTACACGACCCGTCCCAGCGACGACGGAGCCGCCAGCGCCGCTCGACGTTCGCCCTCCCGCCGTTCCGGCTTCGAATGCCCGTGTCCATGGCACCCGGCCATCATTGCGGCGGCGGTTATCGTGATGATCAGAAGGAGTCTCATCCGGCAACCCGATACTATCGAGCACAGCGTCAGCTGGAATGATGCAGGCGTACCGTCGCGAAAAACGGATTGTTGAAGCGAGTACTGGGCCCGGGTAATGGGACGAAAGTTTACCGCCGCGAAGACGTGAAGTGGAGTGTCGCGCCCTCACCGAGAATTGCCACTCATCCGGCTCGGCGCTCACCGTATCCACCGGCTCCAACGCCAGCCATCACCGCGGCCACAATTCAGCATTTCATCGAATGCCGGATTGGAGGGACTCACGTATCACGTACAAACCGCATGTGCTATCGACCGCACCCGGCGTAACTTGTTACACGCTTGCCACAACCTCCGCCCCTCATGCGACAATCGTTCGAAACCATGCCAGATCAGATTGAACGTCATCTCGGATTTAACACTCGCGCCCTTCACGCCGGGTATCAGCCCGACCCCACCACTCACGCTCGCGCAGTGCCGATTTATCAGACCACCTCGTTCACGTTCGATAATTCCGACCACGCCGCTTCGCTGTTCGCGCTGCAGCAGTTCGGAAACATCTACACGCGCATCATGAATCCCACCACCGCGGTTCTCGAAGAGCGGGTAGCTTCACTCGAGAACGGCGCCGCCGCACTGGCGATGTCCAGCGGACAATCCGCGCAGTTCATCGCGCTCAGCGGACTGCTCGAAGCTGGGGATCACTTCGTCGCGGCCAGCACGCTGTACGGCGGGACCTACACCCAATTCCATGTCAGCTTCCGCAAGTTCGGTTACGATGTGACATTCGTGGAGCCCGACGATCCCGAAAACTTCCGCAAGGCCATTCGCCCGAACACCAAGTGCATCTACGGCGAGACCATCAGCAACCCACGCGGCAACGTCCTCGACATTGAAGCGGTGGCTAAAGTCGCGCACGATTCGGGTCTGCCGCTGGTCATCGATAACACGTTCGCAACGCCGTACGTCTGCCGGCCCATCGATTATGGCGCCGACATCGTGGTGCACTCGCTGACCAAATTCATGGGCGGCCACGGAACCAGCATCGGCGGCATCATCGTCGACGCCGGAAAGTTCGATTGGGCGAGCGGTAAATTTCCGCAGCTATCCGAGCCGTCACGTGCCTATCACGGCATGAAATTCATCGACGTCTTCGGCGCCATCGCGTTCATCATCCGCGCCCGCGTCGAGGGTCTGCGCGACATCGGCACCTGCCTGAGCCCGTTCAACGCCTTCCTGTTCCTGCAGGGCATTGAGACGCTCGGAATGCGCATGGACCGGCACTTGGAGAACTCGCTCGCGGTCGCCAAACATCTGGAGGAGCACCCGCTGGTGACCTGGGTGAAGTACCCGTCGCTCAAGTCGAGCCCCTACTACGGCCTCGCTCAGAAGTACACGCCCAAGGGCGCTGGCGCTGTCTTCTCGTTCGGCATCAAGGGCGGTTACGACGCAGGGCGCCGCTTCATCGATAATCTGAAACTGTTCTCGCATCTGGCCAACGTGGGCGACGCACGCAGCCTGGTGATCCATCCGTCCTCCACCACTCACCAGCAACTCTCGGCAGAGGACCAGAAGGCCGCCGGCGTCACGCCCGACATGGTTCGCCTCTCGGTAGGACTCGAAGATATCGACGACATCCTTTGGGATCTCGGCCAGGCACTCGACGCCTCGCAGTAGTGCGGGTGCCCAACGCAAACTTCAGCGCGACTGCCCGCCGGACCGGGATCCTGTCGGCGGTCGCTGTCGTTGTCCTGCTGGCGATCTACGCCGTCACGCTGATCGCCGGGCTGATTTCCCTCAAATCGCCCGGCGACCCCATTGGCGACCCGATGTTCACCATCCTCGAGATCGTGATCATCGCCGTCATGCCTGCCATGGTCGTCCTGATGTCCGCCGTGCATGCCTGGGCGCCCCCGTCCGAGCAGCCGTTGACTCTTGTCGCACTCATATTCATGGGACTGCTCGCCGGACTCACCTGCAGCGTCCACTTCGTCATCCTCACGTTGGGCCGTCACCCGGCCTTCGCAGGGGAATCCTGGCTGCCTCTGTTCCTATCGTTTAAATGGCCTTCCGTCGTCTATGCTCTCGACATCCTCGGCTGGGACTTCTTCTTCGCGATGTCTATGCTATTCGCTGCCCCGGCATTCGGTGGCACCCGTCTTACCGCATTCATCCGGTGGCTGATGATTGCCGGCGGCGCATTCTCGGTGGCCGGTTTAAGCGGCGTCGCCACCGGCGACATGCAACTCAGAAACATCGGCATCATCGGCTACGTACCGTTGTTCCTCATTACCTCCGCGCTACTAGCCGTGCTGTTCTATCGCGATGTGCCAGAATAGGCCCATCCGATGCGGTGAATTCCCGACGAGTACGAACAACTCGCGCAGGACTGCGTGGATGCCTCGGCTCAATATCGCTTACTACTAGGCGGGACTCACAGAATCCTCCGAATTAGATCGATGGCGTGAACACTCGGCTCGGAACCAGCCCCTACTCCCCACCTTTCTATAACAATCCCGTCCAGGCGGTAGGAACCCCTGACCGCCCGGCTGCGCCATATCCTCCGAAGTCACACCGAAGGAACGACCGGCGCCCGGTCGGATTCCCGTCGCTACTGAAAAGAGAGTATGATGCGATACTTTGACGCTCTGGCCATCGGCCTTCTCTTATCCGCAGTCGTCGTTCAAGCGAGTGGTCAGACACTGGCCAACCACTACACCCTGATCCTCGACGATCCGCCCGTTGCTGAACGATTCGCGTCTACCTCGACCGTCCGGAGCATGGAAGCCGCGGGCTACCGAACGCAGATTCAGGCGAAACAGAAGGCGCTGCGAGATACCCTCGCACAGCGGCAAATTCGCGTAACTGGGTCTGTCAACACCATCCTGAACGCGGTCTTTGTGATAGCACCGAAGGAACGCCTCGCGGAGTTGAAGGCTCTTCCCGGCGTCAAAGGGGTCGTACCGGGACGGCGTTACCACAAGGACCTCAACCAGGCGGCGCAACTGCTGGACGCGCCGGGAGCGTGGAACGCGGTGGGCGGAGTTCAGAACGCAGGCAGCGGCATCAGGATCGCCATCATCGACAGCGGCATCGACCAGACTCACCCCGCCTTCCAGGACAGTTCCCTTCCGATGCCGGCGGGATTCCCGATCTGCTCGGGTGCCGATTGCAGCTACACCAACAACAAGGTGATCGTCGCGCGTAGTTATGTACGTCAACTGGCGGCAGGCAGTTCGACAAATCCAGCAGCCGATTCACGCCCCGATGATTACTCGCCCAGAGATCGTGACGGACACGGCACCGCTGTCGCATCCTGCGCGGCCGGCGAGATCAACACCGGTGTTGTTACATTCAACGGCATTGCTCCGAAGGCCTACCTTGGCAATTACAAAATCTACGGATCGCCTGGGGTCAACGACTCGACATCGGACGATGTGATCATCCAGGCCCTGGAAGACGCCTACCAGGACGGCATGGACGTGATCAATTTCTCGAGCGGCGCGCCTGCCTTTTCAGGGCCGCTGGACTCCGGATCGGTCTGCGGGAACGATCAAGGAGTGCCCTGCGACCTCGTATCTCAGACATTCGAGACTCTTGCCGAAAAAGGACTCATCATTGTGGCGGCTGCAGGCAACGAAGGGTATGACGGAGTGAATCCAAATCGCCCGACCTATAACACCATCGACTCCCCAGCAGACGCGCCGTCGGTGATTGCGGCTGGCGCGGTAACGAATTCACACACCTTCGCCGAAGTGGTGAACGCTGTGGGTTTGAATGTCCCCTCGACACTTCAAGGCATTCTGGCCGAATCCGGCGACGCCCTGATCCCACCAGGCGCAGTGACTGCTCCAATCGTCGATGTGACATCGCTTGGTAACGACGGCTACGCGTGCTCGCCGTTGCCTGCGGGCTCTCTCGTCGCTACCATTGCTCTGATTGAGAGAGGCGATTGCAACTTCTCTACAAAGCTGGAGAACGCCGAGAATGCCGGTGCGGTTGGAGTAATCTTCTATATGTCCGACGCATCGCCGCTCGTTTCTCCCAGTGGCCTCTCGTCTTATCCGATCCCCGCGGTGATGATCCCTAACTCCTTTGGGTTGGCGCTGAAGAGTTATGCCGGCTCGAATTCCGGCGACCTGATCAGTATCGACGCGACCGGGGTGGAACAGAGTGCCGCTCCAGATCAAGTCGGCTTCTTCTCGTCGCTTGGCCCGACCACTGGCGACGGTGCCCTCAAGCCTGATCTGCTGGCGGTCGGCCTCGATGTCTATATGGCGGGCGAGAACTACGACCCGGCAGGAGAGTTATTCAGTGCGGACCGGTATGTTGTGGCCAACGGCACAAGTTTCTCCACGCCGATGATGGCAGGCGCGGCCGCGTTGGTGAAGCAGCGGCATCCGGACTATACTGCGGCTCAAGTACGATCCGCTCTCATGAACACGGCTTCTTCGATTGTCCAGACGGATGACTCGGGTAATCCAGTCGACGTAAGGTCTACGGGCGCCGGGTTGCTCGACGTCAGTGCGGCGGCGAACGTCACGGTGACTATTGTCCCATCGAGCATTTCGTTTGGAAACCTGGGTTCGACCTCATTGCCGAAAACTCAGCAACTGCAATTCACGAACAATGGATCGGCAACGGTCAGCCTGACGGCCACGGTATCGGCGGCAGTCGCGAGTTCGGGCGCGAGCGTTCAGCTAGACAGCGCCACTCTAACCCTAACTCCCGGAGGTTCCGGACAGATCAATGTAGTGCTGAAAGGATCCTTGCCCTCAGCAGGTTCCTATTCCGGTGCCGTTCACGTCCAGGGTCCCGGCGTCGCGCTGACCATCCCGTACCTATACACCGTCGGCGACGGCTCCGCCGCGAACCTGATTCCCTTAACAGGGACCGATTTCGACGGTACCGTAGGTGGAAATATTCCGGACGGGGTTATCTCATTCAAGCTTGTAGATAGTTATGGTGCGCCGGTGGTTGGCGCTCCCGTAGTATTCAGTGCGCGGGGAGGTGCGGTTCAGAGCGCCGACGCCAACACGGACCGGTACGGAATCGCAACAGCAATTCCCGTACTTGGACCGCAATCAGGTAATGTGAGTTTCACCGCAACCGCCGCTGGAATTCGGAACGTCTTCACTGGCTATGCGCGTCCACAACCCACCATCGGCGCCTCTGGAATTATCGATGCAGCGTCTTTCCAAGTGGGGAAGCCCGTGGCTCCCGGTTCCTATATCAGCATTTTCGGAACCGGCTTGAGTGATTACTCCGATTTTGCCGAGTCCGCCACATTGCCTCTCGCCATCGATCTGGCTTTCGTCAGTTTCGATGTTCCATCGGCGAATCTGAGCGTCCCTGGGCACCTGACTTATGTCAACCCCAGTCAGGTGAATCTACAAGTGCCGTGGGAACTACAAGGACAGACCTCCGCCCAGGTGAAGGTCACTATCGATTACTCGAATGGGAACGTGGTGACTCTACCTCTGGTTGCCTATGCACCGGCATTGTTCCAGGAGGCCGGGGGAATTGCAGCGGCTTTGAATCAGACAAACGGCGTTGTCACTACCGCCAACCCGATTGCGCGAGGTCAAGTTGTTCAGTTGTTCGCGAACGGGCTCGGACCTGTCACCAATCAACCGGCGAGCGGCGACCCAGCGCCGGCCTCACCACTCTCGGCAACAACCACGCCCGTGATCGTCACCATTGGTGGACAGAACGCGAGGGTCCTCTTCAGCGGACTGGCTCCCGGGTTTGCAGGCCTGTATCAGGTCAACGCATTGGTTCCGACGACAATCAATGCCGGCGCGGCGCCGGTCGTGCTGAGTGTCGGAACTGTCACCTCGAAGCCAGTCAACCTCCCGGTCCAATAGGGCCGGTTCGACGACCGGGCGGCAATCCTCTACACCCTCGTGCTCCGGATGGGGCACCGCGAGAGGCGGTCGTGGCATGAGTTGCCGCCCTGGAAAGTGCTCAAGCTAGTTTCTCTAGCGATCGCGAGCGCCGGGGGCGATGACGGATTCCCACGGCACCAGGGGTGCTACCGCCCGCCGGGTATTATTGGCTTCCGATATCCGGAAGCATTCCACGGTTTCAGAGGGATGCCTCGATCAGTGAGTTGCGATGGTGTGTGGTGCCGGGCTCAATTACTGTCCCGGCGGTAGTAGCGGGTTGGTTCCCAGATACGCCTTAGTTCTGTAGTGACGATCGCGTCCGCGGAGGAATGGATGCAGATGCCTCAAAGTCGGATATGGAAATTGCTCGCGTCCGTAAGCCTGTTGTTATCCGCCGGCGCAATGACGGTAACATTGTCTCCGTCGGCATCATCTCCGATGCCGGTCGGCACCATGGTGACTTTCACGGCGGCGGTAAAGGATGCCCAGAGCCCGGATCTGTGGTATCGCTTCCGAGTTCGAGAACAAGGCGGAGATTACCAGATCATCCGGGACTATGGTCCGGTCACGTCGCTGGCCTGGACGGCGGCAGGCCACGAAGGGCTCTACGAGATGGAGGTATCGGCCCGAGATATCGACTCCGGCGACGGGTCGACAACATCAGTGGTATATCAGTTTCGATCCTTAGTCCTGGATGGAAAAGCGGTGGTCTCGCCTACCTCGAATCCGCTGGTATTCCTCTATAGCGCGCCCTCCTGTGCGAGAAGTTCACGAATGTTGATTGAATTTCAAATAGCCGGCGGGACGGTCCAGAAAACGCCCCTTCAGGCGTGTAGTTCAGACTCGAGCATGAACATCTATCTTGCTGGGCTGCGGGCGAATAGCACCTATACGGCCCGGCACGTCGTCTACACCCGATCGACCTTAATGAAAGCGCCGGGGCTAACATTCACGACAGGCCCACTTCCATCAAATCTGTATTCAGACACTATTTTGATTCCTGCCGGCAGGAGCAGCTCATCGGATCCGATCCTGCTGGGAAGTCCTCTCGGCGCCAACCCGGTTGCTCACGATCTTTCCGGCAACGTCGTCTGGTATGGACCCGGGGGCGCGATCCTGACTCGTGTGGAAACGGGCGGCGAGTTCTGGGGCTTCGTCGAAGCAACTGGTCAGCCTGCGTCTCAGCAGGTGATCCGAAAATTCGATCTGGCGGGAATGACGTTGCTCGAGACGAATGCCGCGCGGGTCAGCGAGCAATTGAAGGCTATGGGGAGAAGAACCGTCACTGGCTTCCACCATGAAGTCCGTACAATCTCAGGCGAAAGAATCGCAGCGCTCGCTGGAGTTGAGCAGATCTTGACGGGCGTGCAGGGGGCAGGCCCCGTCGACGTTCTTGGTGATATGATCGTTATACTCGATAAAGACCTGAATGTGGTCTGGACGTGGGATTCGTTCGACAATCTCGACGTGCATCGTGCTGCCGTACTCCGCGAGACGTGCCCAACCGCGGGTTGCCCCCAGTACTACCTGGCACAGACCGCGAACGACTGGACGCACGGCAACGCCGTTCAGGAGACCGCCGACGGGAACCTGCTCTATTCCGCCCGCAATCAAGACTGGCTGATCAAGATCGCCTATGATCACGGCAACGGCGACGGCCACATTATATGGCGCCTGGGTAACGATGGGGATTTCCGAATCCAATCGGATGATCCCTATCCGTGGTTCTCGCATCAGCACGACGGCAACTTCGAAATTGGCGATTCGACGAAACTCCTGGTGTTCGATGACGGAGATACGCGCGTTGCCAAGATGAACGGCGGCAATAGCCGGGGTCAGGTCTTGCAAATCGATGAACAAAATCGCGTTGTTATACCAGTTCTGAACGCGGACCTCGGTCTCTATGCAGCGGCAGTCGGATCCGCTCAGCAACTTCGCAACGGCAATTATCATTTCAACGTCGGATTCGTCCAGGAGAATGGCACGGTCGACTCTTACTCTTTGGAACTCACCCGCGACGCCATACCTGTTTACAAGGCACACCAAGACACAATCCTCTACCGCACTTTCCGCCTCGCCGACATGTACTCCACAAATTAATCATGAATCGCCGACAATTCGTCAAAACGGGCGCCACGGCCGCACTGAGCCCTTTCGTCGCTGCTACCGCCGCGCCTGCTAATCTCCCTAACATCGTCATTATCTTTGCCGACGATCTCGGCTATGGCGATCTCAGCAGCTACGGCTCTGAAATCGCGACGCCAAACCTCGACCGAATGGCCGTAGAAGGAGTTCGATTCACCCATTTCTACGCCGCGAGTTCGGTTTGTTCTCCATCGCGCGCGTCGCTACTAACAGGCCGTTACGGCGTCCGCTGTGGGGTGCCGACTGTTTTTCAGGCCAGCGACCCGGGCGGAATGTCAGAGACCGAGGTAATCCTCCCTCAAATCCTGAAGCCGCTTGGATATAAGAGCATGTGTGTCGGGAAATGGCACTTAGGACGCCCAGCCAAATACTTGCCGACGGCTCGCGGTTTCGATGAGTATTACGGGATTCCGTACAGCAACGATATGTCTCCGTCTATCCTGATGCACAACACGGATATCATCGAGTCTCCGGTCAACCTGAGTACGCTTACCAGGCGTTACACGGAGCAGGCGGTGTCGTTCATCCAGCGTGCCGGAAATAAGCCATTCTTTCTGTACATGCCACATACCTTTCCGCACATTCCCTTAGCCGCTTCTCCAGCGTTCCGCGGGAAGTCGGGCATGGGGTTGTACGGCGACGTCGTCCAGGAGTTGGACTGGAGTGTCGGGCAGGTGCTTGAAGCACTCCAGTCCACCGGCGTCGATCAGAATACACTGGTGATGTTCACCAGCGATAATGGGCCATGGTTCCAGGGCAGTCCCGGCGTGCTCCGCGGGCGAAAGGGCGAGTCGTTTGAGGGAGGCATGCGCGAGCCTTTCATCGCACGTTTCCCTGGACGCATTCCGATCGGACACAGCCGGGGGCCGACTCGTGAGCGCACGGTCGATGCGATGGCGTCGGCACTGGACTTCCTGCCCACCGTCGCGGGATTCACCGGCGCATCTCTTCCCGGCAACCCTTTAGATGGAGTCGACATAGGACCCCTGTTAACCGGGCAAGTGAACGATGTCGGCCGCCCGCCTTTCCTGTATTTCTCGAACTGGAATTTGCAGTGCGCACGCAGCGGCGTGTGGAAACTGCACATGGCTCGCGCCGACACTCCCGCTTACGCCCCTGAGCCAAAAGTCGGCTACTTCAATCTCCGGCTCCTCAACCCGGAGCTTTATAACGTAGTTACGGATCCGGAAGAAGCCGAAGATCAGTCGTCGCAGCATCCAGATATCGTAGCGGCCATTCAGAACGAGGTGGCCGGCATGCTCCCTTCGTTTCCTGCCCAAGTCCAGACGGCGTGGCACGATACTCAGAACCGCCCGGTTAATCCGAATGAACCCGGGGCATGGCCGACACCAATTTTGCGGTAGTCTGGATTTTATCCAGGCTTGGTTCAACCACCAGATATAATCTGCACGGCGCAAACGCGATTGCGACCGCTGTCCTTCGCCCGGTAGAGCGCCTGATCCGCGGCACGGAAGAGACTCTCTCCGATTTGCTCGTCTTGTTCGAGAGACGGCGCCGAACTCGCATCGTCAAACCAGCCGCAGGCCACTCCGACACTGACGGATATCGTACCGGCCGGCCATTTCGACCCTAACAAGATCGGCTCGGTGGCATACACTACCTGCCGTAGTTCGGAAGCAATCTCCTCTGCGCGCCGGCGGACGCAACCAGGCATCACGACTGCGAATTCATCGCCGCCGTACCGGCAGGCCACAGCATCCGGCGGAATAACGCGTGCGATGATCTGACCAACGCTGCGCACCGCCTCCGCGCCTGCCAGATGGCCATTTTTGTCATTCAATTGCTTGAGATGATCGACGTCGAGCACCATGAGTGAGAGCGGCGAGTTGTTACGCCGGGACGCTCGCACCAGGTTGACTAACTGCGACTCGAATGACCGTAGGTTGTGCAGCCCCGTCAGGTCATCCGTTGTCGCCAGCACCTGAAGTCGTTGCGCATCGGTTACCAGCTTTGCAGTTACGGTTCCGACGGCAATAAATAGGCAAATCTGGATAATATCGGCTTCATGGTAGGAATGCCGAAACAGGGCGCCGTTTGCCAGATGATACAAGATAACGGCCGCGATTGCCGCGGTAAATCCGCCTCGATACCGGAAGAAACGGGCCGCTAACAGGATCGGCAGATAATACAGGTGTTGAACCGGCGACGTCCCGGTGGAGTTATCCAATAAAAAGATTCCGCCAAAGGCGGCCCCTATCAACGGTAAGACCCAAACCGGGACGCGTTCAATATCAACGGCCCGAATCGACTTTGTTCCACTGGCAGCGGTGAGTCGCATTGAATTAGGGCGCTCACTCGCCGCGCAGGACAAGGTACCGAAGCACACCGTCGCGCTGTACTTGGACTATCAGCGGAGTCCCATCCGGCAGGCCGTTGAGAAGTGAGTTTAGCGAGTCGACACTTTCGGCCACTTTTCCATTGACTTTGTAAATGATATCGCCGGGTTCCAACTCTTCTATGAACGTAGAACTCACCTCGAGTTTGGCAGCCACAATACTGCCGAAGTGATAACGTGGCTCAGAAACAAGTGCTGCGGTTGTAGCATCCAACGGGATTGCCAACACCCCGAGTTGTGGCACCGGCACCGCCTTGTTCTTCAACTGGTCCGCCATCGCCTCGTCGTCGTCAGTCTCTTCCAGAGGAACCTGCAATTGGAGAATTTGATCGCGCCGAACCACGTCTAACGTCAGACGCTTGCCAATCTCGGACCGGAAGAGGCTGTTGGCGAACTGCCGGACATTGCGCACAGGACGCCCCTGCACCCGCGTAACGATATCATCTCCGTGAAGCCCCGCTTCGGCGGCCCCGCTTCCCGGTCTCACGTCCTGGATCAGCACGCCATTGTCTCGCGGGAGGTTGAGGGCGCTGGCGATCGTGGGAGTTACCGAGCGGATAACTACGCCCAAGGCCCCACGCCGAACTCGACCATACTTCTTGAGCTGTGCGTAAATATCTCGGACCAAACTGCTGGGTATCGCGAACCCCAGACCCTCGCTGCCGCCGGATTCCGTTAGTATGAACGTATTCACGCCGACTACGGCACCGGATGTGTTGACCAGCGGACCTCTGCTGTTTCCCGGGTTGATCGGAGCATCGGTTTGTACATAAGCCTGTGCGGCATCCGGATGAATCTGCCGGTTAGTGGCGCTGACTACTCCCATGGTCACCGAATCCTCAAGACCCTTCGGATTTCCGAGCGCCAGTACGATCTGCCCCTGCCGCAGAAGGCCAGAATCGGCTAACGGCAAACGAGGCCATTCACCCGCGACCTTCAGCAACGCCAGATCTGTCTCGCGGTCGATACCGACAACCTTGGCACTGATCAGCCGGCCGCCAGAGTCGCGACTGCGCCTGCCTGCGCCGCGGTCGTGAACCCGTACCCGGATACTCCGCGCGCCCGCCACCACATGTGCGTTCGTGATGATGTCGCCATCGTTCGAAACGAAGAATCCTGTGCCGACACCCGTCCTGTGTGAAACAGTGCTGGTGTTTCCTCCTTGTTCGTCATCATGACCCACGAAGCCCTCGCTCACTATCTGGATGACGGCAGGTCTGACGCGCCGGACGAGCCGCTCGACGCTATCGCTGAAATCATCCAGCGGATTGCGCGCGGCGGCGGCGCCGGTCTCGCTGCTAACCGGATGCACTGCCGCGCTGTTCTTCTCTTGAGACGGCGCCCGGGCGCATGTGAATAGGATCAGACTCACCGACAATAGGCGTGCGTTCATCGCAATTCTCTCCTCAACTGTTTCAAGAGCCCGAGGCGTATTCACACTCGGAACAGATCGGGCGGCTTGCGCCCATTGTTCCGTCCGAAACCCACGCCGGAGGCGATTCGCAACTTCTGTTGATTCCGCCAGAGCACCCAGCCCGACTGGACCGCTCGCAGGACGGCGTCCCGGCAAAGCGGTGTCCGCAGAATGTCAGAGGCGCCATGTCTGGTAACTTCGTCCCAGAGGTTCTGATCGTTACTTCCCGACAGCAGTACCACCCACGGCTGCGGCGACGATTTCGCCAGGCGGGCCACCTCTCCACCCCAGTCGGAATCCGTCAATTCGCGCTGGTACAGCACCACCCCCGAAGGTTCTTCAATCTGTAGGGCTGCCGCGGTTGCGGTTGTATCGGCGATTCTCAGATCCCACCCTGCTTCGTGGAAGATCGCTTCCAACGCGTCACGGCACGCACCTGCACGGACGACCGCGAGGACTCTGGGAACCTCATTCCCGCGATTTTGGTTGCGATGATACACGGCCTTCAACAGTTTGGCTCGAAACTCGATCAGACGGTGTGATATAGTCGGCAATCCAGTTAAAGCATAGGCTGCCCTCGCCGTAGAACCCATACCGCCGGCGGAGTAATAAGGTGCCAGCTTCGCAAGTAGCAGCCGAATTTTAAAATTCTACCTATGGCGCATCGCCGAAGAACAGGTCCGCAACACGGGACGGAGTACTTAGTCGCGGTAGGAAAATCTACCCCACGGTCTGGCATCTGGCTGTAACTTCTGACGTCGTGTCCAGCGTCTTCTCGTGCAGACAGCAGCCGCGGACTACAGCAAATGCGTTTAGGACACCACGGCGAAACCGCAGCGCGCGAGACGGGTCTCACGAACCCCAAACGCCTGACCAGCGTCGCTTTTGGATTTCTCGGTCTTCTGATTCTGATGGGCGTCCTGGTCGTGGACTCGGCCTGCCAGTTACGAGATGCGACCCTTGATAGTTCACTCTTCCGGCAGCAGACCCGCGACCGCGACGCAATACTGGACGACCTGCGAACGAATATTTATCACGCCAGCACCATTGTCAGAGATTACCTTCTGGAGCCCGGCAAAGATTTTGATCCGAACCTGAGCATGGAACTAGAAAGCATTCGCGCGGCGAATAGCCGCCTGTTGAGCCAGTACGGAGAATTGGTTCGATCGAGTGAAAGCGATGGCTTCCGGCAGTTACGGCAGCGCGAAGCTGCATACATGGATGCACTGGTAGCGGCCGTTCCTTCGCAAACGAGCGGCACTCAGCAGGATCGCCAGTTGTTCTTTCGCCAGAATGCGCTTCCCCATCGGAGCGAGCCGATCCAACTGGTCGCGCAGGTGAATGCACTGGATCAGCGTGACATGACATCTGGTGAGGAGCGGATTCAGGATGTCGAGTCGCGGTTCCAGCGTCGCGTCGGAGCAGTTTCCCTGGCAGCCTTCATTGTGAGTGCAATCCTTGCAGTTATTGTGATGCTTCGTTACCGTTATCCCGAACACCAGGCATCCAGGCACTTTGCCGAAATCCAGGCCGCTCGACACGACTTGCGGCTATTGTCGAACCGTCTCGTGGCTGCCCAGGAAGAAGAAAGGCGCAACCTCTCGCGCGAACTCCACGACGAAGTCGGCCAGTCGATGACTGCAATGCTCATCGATTTGGCGCGCCTGGAATCCCGGCTGCAGCTATCGGACAACTGCCGTCAGCTTGTGCTCTCCATCCGCCACGCGGCTGAAGAAAACGTCGCGAGGATTCGGGATCTTTCTCTTCTACTCCGTCCCTCCATGCTCGACGAACTCGGACTGGTGCCCGCTTTGCAGTGGCAGGTCCGCGAAGTCGCACGCCGTAGCGGTCTGAAGGTGCGATTGATCGCCGACGAACTGGACGAAGAACTCCCCGATGCCCACCGTACCTGTGTCTATCGGATCGTTCAGGAGGCTCTAAATAACTGTGTGAAGCACGCCGGTGCGACGGAGGCGCGGGTTGTTGTCCGGCGCGACGAGAACGCACTGTTGGTCTCCGTTCAAGACAATGGCACCGGTTTCGATCCGAAACTGCAGAAGGGACTTGGCCTCCTCGGAATTGATGAACGCGCCATGCGTATCGGGGGCAGTTTCCGTGTAGAGTCCCGGCCCGGCGCCGGAGCCGTTTTGTCGGTGCGTCTTCCGCTGCCGGACGGCAAGCCGGATGCTTTGCAGGCAGGTGTTGCGTGATCCGCATCTTACTAGCTGACGATCATGCCGTGATGCGCCGGGGACTGCGTCTTATTCTCGAGGAACAGCCCGAATTCGAAGTCGTGGGCGAGGCCAGCAACGGGCGCGAAGCCGTCGCTTTGGCCGAAGCTCTCAGGCCCGACGTCGCCGTTCTCGATATCACTATGCCAAACCTGAACGGTGTGGAGGCGGCAAAGCAGATCTCAACTAGAGGGCTGGCCACATCCATCGTGATTCTTAGCATGCACTCCGATGAGTCGTTCGTCCTCCGTGCCCTCAAGTCGGGCGCCAGGGCCTACGTGCTAAAGGACGCGCGTGAATCGGACTTGATTAGTGCGATTCAGCTTGTATACGAAGGTAAGTCGTTCTTCAGCCCCGCGGTGAGCCGTACGCTGGCGGAGAACTATGTCCGTCAGTTACAGGATAGGGACATCGAGGATAGCTACGAGTTACTCACCCTTCGCGAACGCGAAATTCTGCAACTAATCGCGGAAGGCAAAAGTAACAAAGATATCGCCAACATGCTGCATCTCAGTCTCTACACGGTGGAGACCCATCGTAGTAACATCCTGGAAAAGCTGAATCTCCACACGGTACCAGAGTTAATACTCTACGCCGTGCGGAAGGGCGTCATCAGCTAGTCTCAAGGGCTCAACAGAGGCTGGCCTTCACTCTCCACATCCCCGATGGTCCGCGCCCCAATCGACCTCCAAAACGCGTAGACCGAAATCCCCACCAGCAGCGCCATCGTCGCCAGTCCATACGGTGTGTACCACGATTTCAAACCCGGCCCCAGATTGATTCGATCCATCGTGTTGATGAAAAACAGCGCGGCTACCGTCGACACCATGCCCAGCCGGATCAGGATCAACGCTAATACGGTGAAGATCGTCAGCAGCACCAGCCGTTCCAACAGAAGGTGCGGATTCTGATCGTTCCAAATCCCGTTATTCCCGATCACGGCAAATAGCGCTGCCATCGACAGCGCGGCCGCATAATCGCGCTTCCACAAAGCCCGAAATCCGAAAATGGTGAAGAACACCATGAATCCGCTTTGCAGATCCATCTGCAGTCTCTTAGCGGTAGCACCAATCCACGACAAAGCGGTTTCTGCTCCGTCCAGATTGTTTCCGAATGGCACGCCGTCGCGCTGATAGTCGACCCAGTTGAGCGATGCCAGAACCAGGTACAGCAACAGCCCGATCGCGGCTCCCGTCAGAATGTGCGCGCCCACCTGCGCGTCCCCAAACTGGCCGGCGAGCAACCGGTTCCACGTCACCAGCGCTTGCGGCCATCGTGATCGCACCGCCGGCTCCAGCGCAAGATACAAAAGCCACAGCACGATTCCGGTAGACATGATGTCGCCCAGCGCGTTGAGCAACAGATTCCATTCCGCAGGCGTCGCCACAGGATGAGCCGATCCGATCCAACTCACCAGTCCCAGCGCACCGGAGACAAACGCCAGGCGCAGCGCTCCCTTACGATCGGCTCGATTTTTCCGCAAATTCCGCACGGCGAAAATCAACCCGAACACGACTGCGACAATCGCCAGACCCATCGAAATCAGCGGTCCAACCAGCGTGGCTCCCGAGGCAATCTTCGGCGCTTCGCGGTTCGCCTTCGTCCACGGAAACACGACTTTCACCGCCGCAATCTTCCCCGCCAGACTCGCCGCCTCCACACGTACCTGCACATCCGGCAGTCCCGGCGCAGGTCCCACCCAGGCTTTTCGCACATCATAGGCGACCATCGGAACCACTTCAGGTGCCGTCTCGGTAAACGTCTTCGCGTCATATCCGGTGGCGTTGAACAGCGCGGTTTCATCGAACGGAGCGCCGGCGGTACCGGCCGGCTTCTCAGCCGGAATCGTTTCGAACTCCCGCAACCGCCCTGCAAAGTTCAACCGCATTGACAGCATCCCGGCTACGTTCGGCGCCGGATTATTCGCGTCCACTTCACCCATCGGCCGCGCAACCAGCGGAGCCGGACTCTCGCGGTAGAAGTAGTGATAATAAGGCTCAGCCGCTAACAGGTCGTCTCACGACTTACCCTTGCGGTCGTGTGTCTTGAAGTACTCTCGAGCCGGCGCGCCACTGGTGAAACTAACGAATGTATCGGCGGGCGGTTGAACGTAGCCGAACGACGCCGCGATCTTGCGCGCCTGGTAAGCCGCAACTTCCGGCGGATACGACACCGGCATGCGGTGCAACTCCGACCTGACGGAATAGAACATGGGCACGGTCACCACCACAGCCAGCACGAACAGCAGCAGCGGAATGGAATAAAGCAAATCCATCCCCTCCGTCTTGCCCGACGCCGCCACCAATTCCGGCGAGGGAGTCTCACCCGCCGCCAAAGCCGCCGCCAGCGGATCCCCTCCCGGCAGTGCAGCCGCTACCGCCAGCGCCGACGCCGGCCGTTGCGACGGATCCGGATGCAGGCACCGCTTCACCACGCGCTCCACCTGCGGGTCGACATCGGCGGCCACCGCGCCGATGCTCGTCACCTGCACGCCTTCCTGCAGTTTCAACAGATCGGCCACGCTGTTGGCTTCATACGCACGCTTGCCGCTGAAGATCTCGTACAGCACCAGCCCGAGCGCGTAGATATCGCTCTTGGCCGTCACCTCGTCTCCCCGCAACTGCTCCGGCGACATATAAGCCGGCGTGCCGTTTCGAGCCTCCGTGCCCGTCAACTGATCCGCCACCGCCGCGAGCCCGAAGTCCATGATCACCGGCTCGCCGCGCTTGTTCAGCATGATGTTCTGCGGCTTCAGGTCGCGATGAATGACACCCTTGTCGTGGGCAGCCGCGAGTCCGGCGCAGATCTTGCGCGCCGTCTCCATGGCCTTGGCCGACGGCAATCGCCCGATCCGTTTCAGTAGATCCGCGAGATCTTCGCCATCCACGTACTCCATCGAAATGAACGGCTGGCCGTCCACTTCGCCGATGTCATAAACCCGGCAGATGTTCGGATGCGAGATCTGGCGCGCGATTCGGACCTCGGCATGAAAGCGCTCGAGTACCCGGTCGGTGACGCCACACTCCGGTAGGAACTTCAACGCAACCGGTTGGGCCAGGGTCAGGTCGGTGGCGCGATAGACCTCGCCCATCCCGCCGCGGCCGAGCAAACCGACCACTCGGTAACGGCCGTTGACCAGTGTCCCCGGAAGGAACCGCCCCTCATCGGGAGTTGATATGGAGGAAACGCGGGGAATCGACGTGCGGCTGGGCACCTTCGATCCGTTCGACTGGGGCAGCCCCGGATCCATCGCAATGGTCGCGACAGTCCCCGTCACCACGCCGGCTGGCGAACCGCAGGCCGGACACGAGGTATAGGAATCGGCAATCTCCGAATCGCAAACGGTGCAGTGCACTTTGATCCTTACACTTTACTACTACAACGTCGCTCCGCCGTCCACCTGCAACACCTGGCCCGTCACATACCCATCCGGCTCCAACAGGAACCGGACCGCGTGCGCCACATCCGCCGACCGGCCGAATCGCGAAATCATGCCCTCGTCTATGAACCGCTGATACTTACCCGACGCAATGCTCGCCTGCGCCATGCCCGCCGCGATCACCCCCGGAGACACGACGTTCACCCGAATATTCGCCGCTCGGCACTCTTTCGCAAGTATCTTCGCGGCGTGAATCAAGGCAGCCTTTGCGCCCGCATACGCCGTCGATCCCGGGAAAACATCGGCGGCCTGCATCGTCCCAAACAGCACGATGGCGCCCTCGGTCCCGGACGCCCGCATCCGGTCCGCCGCCTCCCTCGCCAGCAGCACTGGACCCTCGTAATTCACACGGCTCGAATACTCCATCATGGCCGCCAATTCGGTCGCGTCCTTCACACGAGCCGGATCCCCCGCGAACACCACCAACCCATACAGCCGCGGTGCCGCATCCAGAAGTCGAGCCCGATCCGCCGCGACAGTCAGATCCCCCTGCACCAACTTCGCCGGCGGAGCCGCCGCCCCGGCCGCCCCATCATCCGACCGGTACCCGATGATCAACTCCACCCGCTCCGCCGCAAGCCACCGCGCCGTCTCCGAACCGAGTCCCCCCGATCCCCCCGCCAACACAATCTGGCGCCCCGTCAGAGGCTCAGTCACTCGATGACCCCCGCCGCCACGCTGTCCGCCGCAATATACCCGCACGTCATCACACTCAAGAACAGAATCAATACTTCGCTATCTCCCAGATTCAGTTCGAAATACCCCACCAGCAGCATGCCGATCATCACGGCCACCGCGCCCCTCAGGATCGCCCGTGCCTCCTGATCCTCCGGTCCACAGCGCCCGAGTGCCCGGAGAAAATCGTAGAGCATCTTGCCCAACATCCACATCAGCGCGAGCATCGTCGGAATCCCCCGCTCCGCCGCGTAGTGCAGATAGATGTTGTGCAGGTGCCCGTACCAACCCGACGGCAGCGGCCGTGGCACATCCGCCGGGATGTAGTTCAACAATTGCGCCTTCACCTGCTCCGGCCCGAGCCCGAACCACGGATGGTCCGCGATCATCCGCAATCCCGCGCGCCGGCAGATCACACGAAACTCGTTCGAATCGGTGTCGCCGTGCGGATGAAACACGCTCGATACCCGCTCGCGCACGTCAAACGGATTCAGCAGCAGCAACAGCAGAATCGGAATCGGCACCAGCGCCAGCACCCAGCGCTTCCAAAACCAAAGCAGATAGACACACCCCAGGAACGTCCCGAACCAGATGCTGCGCGTGAAGCCCACCAGAATCGACACCGCGATCATCGCCAGGGCCGCCCCAATCCACGGCTTCCACCGGCGCTCGGCGGAGAACAGCAGCAGCGACCCCGCCATCAGGGTGATTATCATCTCCTGTCCGCCCAGAGTCATCCAGTGGCTCATGAATCCGGTAATCCGCTCGCCCATGTAGTAGGTGTAAAAGTCCCGGCCCAGGTCGCGCGCCGCCATCCACTTGTGCGCAAACTGCACCAGGCTCCATAGCGCCGAGAACGTCATGATCCCCGTCGCGATCAGCAGCACCGCCCGCACCTGCACGAGGCGGCGGATGGTGCTGTACACCACCAGAACCACCAGGTACACGAAGAACTTGCGGACTTGCGGCCGGCCCCCGCTCGGATCCACGGAGACCAGCAGGGAGATCACCGTTCCCACGAAGAACACCGCCAGCGGCAGCAGGAAGGGCGGGAATCGCATTCGCTGGTTCGAGATCAGAAGAGCCGCGAATGCCAGCGTTAACAGGATATTGCTGACCGCGATGGAAAAAATAATGCTGACAACCGAAGCGCAAGTGAGATAAAACGCCGCTTTCTCGAACGAGAACTCAGAAGGCCTCATGCGTATAGATGTCCGCCAGGAACTCGCTGTCAGTATGACAAAATGAGGTTGCTCATGCAGATTTTTCTGTTACGGCACGGGATCGCGGAAGCCACCGCCGCTGGGGGCGATCCGGATCGGCGATTGACCGCCGAAGGCCGCCAGAGAGTAAAGGACGTGGCGAAAGCCGCGGCCCGCGCCGGCGTGTCGCTGGACCTCTGCCTCTCCAGTCCGTTTCGCCGTGCTGTCGAAACCGCCCGCATCGCCGTTGAGGCACTATGTTTCAACGGCCCGTTGCTCGAGACGTCCGTCCTGACTCCGGACGGCGACGTCCGGTCTGTCTGGGAGGAAATCCGCGTCCATCGCCACTCCGCATCCGTGCTGCTGGTGGGACACGAACCCCTGTTCTCGAGCCTTGGGAGCTATCTCCTCGGAGTCCCCGAACTGAATATCGATTTTAAGAAGGGTGCTCTGATGGCCATCGAGATCCCCTCGTTCGGCGCTCAGCCGCGCGGCATTCTCCGCTGGATGCTCACCGCGAGGTTGGCTGCATGACGTTCGGTCTATTCCAGTGTGTTATCGTTCCCGATAGGTGTATCTCGCCCGCGTCCTGTAAGAATCCAATGAAATTCAAAGCTCTCGCCATATTGGCAGTTGCCTGCCTCTGCGCCTCTGCGCAGACCATTAGATACAATCCGAGTCCTTCGCGCGCGTTCGGGCAGCCGTCGCTGACCGTCAAATCCAGCAGCCCGAACCTGGTGGAAGGCCGCGAGTTCTATTTGCCGCAATCCGTTGCGGTGGACACATCCGTTAGTCCGAACATCCTGTACGTCGCCGATACCGTCAACAACCGGGTGCTGGCCTGGAGCGACATCAACGCGATCAGCCGCGGCGATATGGCCACCAAGGCGATCGGCCAGGCGGATCTGTCATCGACGCGCGCAGGCGGTCCTGGATCGGCACAGGCAGCCACGGGCCTCACCTCCCCCACCGCCGTCGCCGTCGATTCGAAGGGGAATCTCTACGTTGCCGACGCGGGCAACAACCGAATCGTGCGATTCCCGAAGCCGCTCCAGCAGACCAGCGAACTGGTGACTCCCGATCTGGTGATCGGGCAACACTCCTTCAGCAGCGACAACCGCCCCAATCAGGGCGCCGGGATCCCGTCGGCCAAGACTTTGTATTTCTTCGGAAGTAGCGCGTACCGTACCTCGATGGCTTTCGATGGCGCCGGCAACCTCTGGGTGTCGGACCCCGGCAATAATCGCGTGCTTCGGTATCCGGTGGCGGCGCTGAACGCCGGCACCAGCGAACCCAGTGCCGACTTGGTGCTTGGTCAGCAAACCTTCGACAACAGTCAAGTAAATGAGGGCAACAACGCCCGATTGAACAAGAGCACCACCATCGTTCCTTCCGGACTTGCCTTCTCGGCAAGCGGCGATCTCTATGTCTCCGACACCCGCAGCCGCGTACTCTATTACAAAAGTCCGATCACCGGCAACGGCCAACCCGCCACTCGCATCATCGGCGTTCCCACGCCCACCTCCGCCGATCCCAACCCGCGCGCGCTGAATGGATGTCCCACCACCGCGCCGCAGCCTTGCGAATCCGCGCTGGGCTCCCTCAACAACAGCAATCAACTGATTCCACCGGAAGGCATCGCGGTCTCCAACAACAGCCTGTTCGTCGCCGACACCGGGAACAGCCGCATCGTCAAATACGACACACCCGATAAATGGGCGCCCGAGTGCGTTTACTCCGGAACGGTTTGCCCCGCCGGTACCCTGATCTCGCCGCCGGGCATTCAGTTCATCGGCCAAACGAGTGGCCAGGCCACTAAAGGCAATCAGGGCGGCCCTCCGTCGGCATCGACGCTCGTTCAACCCACCGCGCTACAGTTCGCGGGAGCCAATCTCTGGGTTGCCGATTCGGGCAATAACCGCGTTCTGATGTTCCCGCCCCCATACGCATCTGCCAGCAAGCTCCTCGGCCAACTCGATTTCGGATTCAATGCCCCGAATCTCATCGAAGGGCGTGAGCTGTTTATCTACGATCCCCTCTCCCGGATCGCTCTGGCAGGGATGGCTGTGGATACCCGGAGTAATCCGCCGCATCTATATATATCCGACGGTCTGAACAACCGCATTCTCGGTTTCAAAGATGCCCGCAACGTGAAACCCGGAGATCGCGCCGACATCGTGATCGGTCAGCCCGACCTCTTCAGCGGATCGCCGAACTTCCAGACTCGCGATACGTCTCAACCCACCGATGCAACCCTCAGCCTGCCCGCCGGACTTCTGGTGGATGGCGTCGGCGATCTGTTCGTTGCCGATTCGGGGAATGGCCGCGTGCTACGTTTCTCGAGGCCCTTCGAACAGGTGGGCCTGCCGCGCGCGAATCTCGTTCTCGGCCAGTCGTCGTTCACCAGCCACGTTCCCGATCCGAGTTCGTCCACCATGAGCGGTCCCTGGGGACTCGCTCTCACCACCGCCGGATATCTGGCTGTTTCGGATACCTCGCTCAATCGCGTGCTGGTGTTCAAGAAACCGGCGGGCGGCGATTTCATCAGTGGCCAGCGCGCCGACGTCGTGGTCGGCCAACCCGACTTCCTCAGCTTCTCGTCCGGTAACTCCGCCAATCGATTCAGCGCGCCCCGCGGCATCAGCATCGACTCAAGCGATCGCCTGTATGTCGCCGACACGGCCAATAACCGCGTCTCGATTTTCAGCAGCATCGTCCAGGGCGAAACTGATCCGACTGCCCGGTTCACCGCCAGTTTCGGAAACCCGTTTGACGTGAAAGTAAACTCCCGTGGCGAAACCTGGGTGACCGATACCAGCGGCTCCCGGATGCTCCGGTTCCCGATCTTCGAGGATTGGTTCGCCAGCGGCCAGGCGCTCGAATCGCTGCCGACCACGAGTTCTCCAATCGCGGTGGCGCTCGATGCCAGCGACAACCCGATCGTGGCGGAGACCGTCAACCGCGTCTCGTTCTACTTCCAGCAGGCCACGTGGCAGAACTTCGCCAGCTATGTGACCCGCGGGATCACACCTGGCATGCTCGCATATCTGTACCGCTATGGGCCCGACTTCGGGACCTCGGCGATCGCGCAGTCCCTGCCCCTTCCGAAGACACTGGGCGACCTGCAGGTGCTGGTAGATGGAAAGCCGGCGCCGATTTATCAGGTGCTTCCCAGCCGTGTCGATTTCCAGGTGCCATGGAGCGCCGGCAGCACCGGCAGCGCGAATGTGCAGTTGGTCCGGCAGTCGACCGGCGAAGTGCTCGCGGCCGGAACCTTCCCGCTGCATACCGCGGACCCGGCCCTGTTTACCTCGAACCAGCGAGGATTCGGACAACTCGCCGCCACCAACGAGGACGGAACGGTGAATTCGCCTTCCAATCCCGCCAAGGCCGGCAGCATCATCTCGCTCTATGGAACCGGTATCGGTCCCATCGACGGAGCACCGCCGGACGGCGAAGCGGCGCCCGGCCCCATCTCCGCTCCAGGATCGCCGCAGGTGTCCATCGGAACTGGACCGGCGGACGTTCTGTACTTCGGACTCGTCAACTGGTTCCCGGGCGTATTTCAGATCAATGCCCGGATTCCCGCAAACGTTCCGCCCAGCGGTACGGTTCCGGTCGGCGTAGCGTATAAGGACTACTTCAGCACGCAAGGTCCAAACGGCCTGGTCAGCACGACTATCGCTGTAAAACAGTAGCCGCTACATAGCCCCATCTTGAGCCGGCCGCCATCCAAAGCGGCCGGCTTTCTTGCGTTATAATCGATTTCCCGCGCCCAGGTGCCTCGATTAGTTTTATTACATATCGAGTCTCACCGGAAACCGTCCGCGTTGCGGTACGTCAGTCGGATGGAGGACTGTAAGTTGGCGCAGATCGGGCTCAACGGGCAGGTCATTGTCAGCGAGTTGCTCCGGAACATGGAGTCCGGCGCATTCGAGATTGCCTACAGCATTCTGCTCCCCTGCGTCTTCAGTGTCTATCTTCACCCCAACGATCATGCCCGCCTGGCCGGAGTCTTTTCTTTTATCGCGGACGACTCCCGCCGCGCACTCGCCGCCCGCGTCGCGGAATTGAACGCCGCACCGCGGTTCGGGCTGAAGAAGAAACAGCGCAAGGAGTACCGGATCGCCGCCAAGGATTGGGGGATCGAGTTCTTTGCCGACACCGAGGACGCAGTGCCGCCCGGCGATGTCGAGATTCACTCGGAACTCAGCGAAGCCGCACAGCCGGGTTTTCAGGGGACGAAGACGACACTGATGGACCGCGAGCCGTCGGTCACCGGGACAGTCGGCGCGCGAACCCACGGCGATACTCGCAAGCAGGGCGACCGCATCTATGCCGAAATCCGCTACGAGGACGAGAGCGGTCCGCAGTTGTTTCTGATGACGCAGAATCAGGTCCGCATCGGCCGAGGCGGCGAGGACGAGCCCATGGACCTGGCCCTATACGTCAATGACGAAGTCTCGCGCGAGCACATCCAAGTGCGCCGCGATGCAGCCACCGGACAGTTCTACATCCTCGATCGGAGCACGAACGGGACCTGGCTGGATGGCAAGCGCCTGAAGCGCGATCTCGAGCAAGCCCTTCCCGAGCGCGCCGAAATCGGCGTCGCGGAGGTGGTCACTCTGCTGTTTCAGGTGCGCCGATGAAAACTGCCGCAGCTTTGCGATCCGGTTCCGCGACTGATACGGGATTGCAGCGGGCGGCCAATGAGGATCGTATCTGGACCGATGATGCCAAGGGTATCTACCTGGTGGTGGATGGGCTCGGCGGTCATGCGGCCGGCGAGGTCGCGGCACAAACGGCGGTTGAGGTAATCGTCCGGGAACTGGAGGCTCTGGAGACGGCCGCCGCGGAATCAGCCGTTCGCAACGCGATTACGATCGCGAACAACGAGATCTACCGCCACGCGCAGCAGGACTCGTCGAGCGCCGGCATGGCCTGCGTGCTCACTCTGGCCGTGGTCCGCGAGGATGTCGTGACGGTGGGACATGTCGGTGATTCACGGCTCTATCTGATGTGGAATAGCACGCTTCGCAAACTAACGCCCGATCATTCGCCGGTTGGCGAGCAGGAGGATCAGGGCGAACTGACCGAAGCGGAAGCGATGGAACACCCGCGGCGCAATGAGGTGTTCCGCGATGTCGGTTCGCGAGAGCGCGCCGCGAACGACGACGAGTTTATCGAGGTGCGATCGATTCCGTTCCAACCGGCAGCCGCACTTCTGCTGTGCAGCGATGGGCTGAGCGATTCGCTGACATCGGCCGAGATTCGCGCGGTGATCGAAACCTACAATGGCGATCCCGGCGCGGTGGCGGCGTCGCTGGTGGAGGCGGCCAATCAGCACGGCGGCAACGACAATGTGAGCGTCGTGTTTGTGCCGGGTCCCGAGTTCATCGGCGTGCACTCGGCAGCGATGTCGGACGCGCGAACGCGTCATGCGATCACGCGGATGCGGCGGGGGCGCGCACGCTGGAAGCGCAGGCTCGGCCGGGTGTTATGGCTGGTAGTCGGCATCGTACTGGGGATGGCCATGCTGGCGCTGTTCGAACGAATGTGGGCTCCGGGAGGATTCCTGCGATGACGCCGGCGCTGCACTTCGCTCAATTCGGCCGGTACGAGATCATCCGTAAACTCGGCCGCAGCATGACCGACGTGTACCTGGCGCTCGATCCGGAAGTGAACCGGCGCGTGGTGCTGAAGATCGTGGAGCATTCGCGCGACAGCTACACGCAGGTTGTGGTGGAAGCCGAGCGGCGCGGCGCGCTGATCCAACAGCAACTGCACTTGAAGGATCCGCGCATTCTGGAGGTCTACGAATTCGGCGATCAGAACGGCTGCTTCTTCATCGCGATGCAGTACGCCGAAGGGCACAGTCTGGCGGAGTTGATTCGGAAGGATGGCCGGTTCGATCCCATGCGGGCGGCCCGCTACGGCGCGGAGATCTGCAGCCAGTTGGAGACGCTGCACTCCTTCGAAGCGGACATCGAAGGGCAGAAGCGAGCGGTGGTGCACGGTGACATCAAGCCGTCGAACATACAGGTTGGCCCGAATGGCGAAGTGTGGCTGTTGGACTTCGGCATCGCGAAGGTGATCACGGCCACCCGCAACCTCACTCAGCATAACCTCGGGAGCCCGTCCTACTGTTCGCCGGAACGATTGAAGAACGGCAGCGTCGATCCGCACTCGGACCTGTGGGCCGTGGGCGTGTGCTTGTACGAGATGATCGCGGGACTGCCGCCGTATCAGGCGCAGACCACGCGAAAACTCGAGAATCTGATCCAGTCGCGCCGGCCGCCGCGAGCATTGCCGGACGATTGTCCCGCGGGGTTGAAGGCGATTATTCGGAAGACGATCGCGGCCGATCCCGAGCGGCGGTATGCGTCGGCGGAAGCGCTGGCGTCGGATCTGCGTCTGTTTCTGGACGGCAGGGCTCCTGCGGCGAACGGCGAGCACCAACCCGCCTGGGATGCAAACGCGACGCTGGAGAGGGCCCGGCCGACGTCGCTGCGAACTTCGAAACCCGCTCGGGCGCGGCGGAGTATCTCCAAGATACTCGCCGAGTTCAACATGGTGATGTGGTCGTTGATCGCCGGTCTGATCATTGGCCTGTTGTGTTTTGTGCCGGCGTCGCATTTCTACCGCTTCTGGAAAGACAGCGCCCCTCTGCGCGCGGGTCGCGACTACACGCGGGCCGCGGTACCGAGCGTCGAGAGCGACTGGAAGTTGTTCCGTCGTCTGGAAGGCGGCTATCAAAGTCTGGGCCGTTGGTCGCCGGTGTCGTATTTGACGCAGCCTTTCAAGTCGAGGCTGACGACGGCGGGCGACGAGGTGCTGGAGCAGTTTCGAAACAGCACGGATTCGGGTATCGCACAGTACAACTGGGAGAAGGCGCGGGTATGCTTCCAGTATGCGACGGAGATGTCTCCCAACTCCGCGGAGTTCAAAGGGAAACTCGCGGCGGCGGAGGGCTTCCTGAAGTTGACGGACAAACCGGCTTCTCCCCGGGAAGCGGAAGCCTTGTTCCGGCAGGCGATCGGGCTGCAATCGCACCTGATTGCGCCGCACCTTGGCCTGGCGCGGATTTACATCTACGACGTGCGGAATATGGGGATGGCGCTGGCGGAGTTTCATGCGGCACAGAAGCTCGGGTATAAGTTGGGACCGCGCGAGACCGAACAGCAAGGTGACGGCTACTTACAGCGCGGTGAGCAGGAGTATCAGTTGTGGCAGCGTGCGAAGACGGCCTCGGCACAGCGGCATTACACGGCATTGATGCAGCGAGACTTTGAACGCGCGCAGTCGCTGTACGAGCCTATCGAGGGTTACTCGAAAGTAAGTGACAGTCTGGAGCGGCTCGATCGGAATGAGAGTAAGTACGAGGAAGTAAGTGCCGCAAGAGCGCGGGCGCGACTGGCCGCGCTCCGAAGAGCGAGATACCGGCGATGGCGGTAACCCGAAGTTGGGGAGCGCAGGTTGCGCTGACGGCCGAGGCGATCCGGCCTCCGGTGCCCGTCGAACGGCGCCGTGAGTTGTGGTGGCTGCTGGGGGCGTCGGTCCTGGTAGCGGCGGGAGTCTTTCTGGTCGTGTCGGCCAAGACCGAGGGCTTCGGCGAAGTGGATGCCCACCTGAAGGACGGGTCGCTGTTGAATCTCAACGCCGTCCGAACGGCCGATCAGTTGTCGCCGTACTTGGCTGTCATCCCGGAGGCGGAGCGAGATACTGCCACACAGGCCACTTACGACTTCCTCGAACACCACCGGCCTTTGCCGAATGTGGGTTCGCTGGCTCTGGTGCATCCACGACTCCCACTCGGCCGGTTGAAGCCGATGTTCGTGGTCCGCACACCCGCGGAATCGCGGAAGCAGATTCTGCTGTGGGTTGGAATCTACTTTGCCGGATTCTATCTGGTGCACTTCGCGTGGCGATGGAGACGGTTTCGCGGCGACCCGAGTATCTTGCCGGCGCTGCACTTACTCACCGGTTTCGGACTAGTGCTGGCCATCAGTATCCGCGACCCACTTCGCGATGTTCCGGAACTGAATAAGTTCGCCTGGGGCGTCGCGGCGGGGTGTGCTCTGCTGCTGTTACCGCTGCTTCGCGCCTTCGACTATCGTAAGTTTTCGCGTTGGACTTACACTCCTCTGCTCGCGGCGTTTGCCCTATTCGGAGCGTTGGTCTTATTCGGATCCGGGCCGACCGGCAGCGATTCGAAAGTCAACTTAGGCCCCTTTCAGCCTGTCGAAGCCATCAAGTTGCTGCTCATCTTCTTCATGGCCGGTTACTTTGCGAAACGTTGGGAATGGCTTCGCGACTTACGCCAGAAGAATCTGCCGGCCGGATTCCGATGGCTGGATCTACCGCGGTTCCGGCATGCGTTGCCGGTCATGGTGGCCACTGGATGCGGGCTGATTCTGTTCTTCGTGCTGAAGGACATGGGTCCGGCGCTGGTGACCGGATTCCTGTTTCTGGCGTTGTTCGCGGTCGCTCGGGGCCGCGCGGGATTGGCAGTGTTAGGAATCGCGGTGCTTATAGCGGGCGTCGCGATCGGTTACCACCTTGGCAAGCCGAAGACGGTGGTTGACCGGATCTCGATGTGGACCTCACCGTGGGACAACGACGTCCGCGGAGGCGATCAGATCGCACACTCGTATTGGGCGCTCTCGACCGGCGGCCTGTTCGGATCGGGTCCGGGGCGCGGAGATCCGGGAATGATTCCCGCGGGACACACGGACTTGGTGCTGCCCGCCATCGGCGAGGAACTCGGTTATTGCGGCGTCGCTGCGATCGGTCTGCTGTTCGCGTTCCTGTTCTACCGGTCCGTCCGAACGGCGATGCAGGCGCCCGACGACTACGGATTCTTTCTGGCACTGGGACTTGGGACGCTCGTCGCGCTGGAGATGCTGTTTATCTCGGGCGGCGCGCTCGGAGTTATTCCGCTGTCGGGAGTAGTCTCTCCGTTTCTAAGTGCGGGTAACTCGGCGATGCTCGCTAACTTCGCATTGTTTGCCGTGATACTCGGGATTTCGAACCGGCGCCGCGACGAGCCGATCACGAAGCCATTCGTTGTGCCGGTCCGGTGGCTGTCGATTCCCCTTACGTTGTTCGGCCTGGTGCTGCTGGGCCGCGCCGCGTCGGTGCAGGTGCTGCAGGCCGGCGATCTGATCGCCCGGGATACACGGGTGTTTCAGGCAGATGGCGTCAAGCGCGCACAACACAATCCACGACTGAACTCGCTGGCGCGGGAACTGGTCCGCGGCGATGTGGTGGACCGGAACGGCGTCGTGCTCGCCACCAGCCGGTGGGACGAATTGCCGGATGGCGGCAAGTGCTGCACCCGGTTGGACAGCCGCCATTACGCGTTCGGCGCTGTAACCACGCACTTACTCGGTAACTATCGTACCGGCGATAACTTCCACGCGACTAACTCGTCGCTCATTGAGCATGATCAGAACGCCAAGTTACAGGGATTCGCGAGTTACTCCGAGTTGGCCCCGCTGATCCGGTACCGGCACCACCCCGAGAATCACGCAATCGAAGCCTTGCGGCGCCGGGATCGCACGGTCCACTCCACCATCGACATTCGCCTGCAGCAGAAGGCGGCCGAAATTCTGGAGCGGCGGTTGCAAGCCGGACATCACCAGCGCGGCGCATTGGTGGTGATGAACGTCGCGACGGGTGACATACTCGCATTAGCTAGCGCCCCTCTGCCGTCGCTCGCGGGTAACGACCAGCCGGATGAGTTACTCGATCGTGCGCGGTACGGCCAGTACCCTCCCGGATCGACGTTCAAGTTAGTAACTGCGATCGCCGCACTGCGGCTGGATCCGAATCTGGCGAAACGCCGGTTCCATTGCGGGCCGCTGGGTGATGGGAGAGTTGGGGCGCGGATTCCGGGCTGGCGCCGTCCGATTCGCGACGACATCGGCGATTCGGCGCATGGATCGCCGGATATGGCGCGAGCGATCACGGTGTCGTGCAACGCATACTTCGCCCAACTCGGGGTGGCCGGTGTCGGCGCGAAGGCACTGCTGGAGACGGCGCAATTGCTGGAGATTCCGGCAGGCGATCTGGCGAGCTTGAAAGAGACGCTGCCGTTTGCGTCGTATGGGCAGGGTCCGGTGGTAATCACGCCGTTCAAGATGGCTCGCGTCGCGGCGACCATTGCGGCGCGCGGGGCGATGCCCGAAGGCCGGTGGGTGATGGACGACAGCAACGATCGCCTGGATGCACCGAAGCAGATTCTGCCGGAGGATCGCGCCGAGTTTATCGCGAAGGCGATGCGTGCAGTGGCCACCGAAGGCACCGCGCGACGCGTGATGGCAGGGCTCAATGTCCAGGTTGCCGGCAAGACCGGCACGGCGCAAGTCGATGAAGGGGAGCCGCACTCCTGGTTTGCCGGATTTGCTCCGTACGATGCGGATCCGGCTTCGAGGATTGCGTTTGCCGTGGTGGTAGAGCACGGCGGATATGGCGCGCAGTCGGCGGCTCCGATTGCTCGTGAGTTAGTCGAGGCAGCGCGGGACTTAGGAATTATTGCCGGTGCCGCCAAGAGGTAATGGATGCCAGTTACAGAATGGATGGAGAAGCTCGGGCGGGCGATCTTTGAGTCGCCGTTTGGCCCGCAGGTTTCGCGCGAGTCTCCCGAATTGGCGGAGATCCGGTTGGCCGTTTTGGACGAAGTGAGGTTGCGGACGCACCGGGTCTCGGGCCGCGAAGTATTTCCGTACAACCTCGTCCAGATCCGGTTGCGGGGCGTGCCGGCGGAACAGTCGGCGATCTTCACCGGCAAATTCTTTGCGCAGTTTTGCCAGGAGGAATTGCGGGCCGGGCTGGCAAAATCGGGCGTACGTTTCCCGGCGGGGCTCGAGGTGGAGGTGGACACGACGGCCGACCTGCCGCTCGCAGGGGAGCAGTGGTTGAGCGTCGAGACGTCGGCCCGCGCGGAGCCGCCTCCAGCCGCCGTTTCGAAGCGGGCGGCGCGTTTGGTGGTGGTGAAGGGCGAGGCCAACCACCCTGAGATCGCACTGAGCAAAGCGCGGACGAACCTTGGGCGCACGGCCGACGTATATCGCACCGATGGACCGTCGCGCCGGAACGATCTGGCATTCAGTGAGAGCGACGCGATAAGTCGAACGGTGTCCCGTGAGCATGCGCACATAACTTACTCCAAGAAGACTGCCGAGTATCGCATTTTCAACGATCGTAGTTATAAGCCGGGCGTGAAACCCGGAGGAACCTGCGGACTTTGGATTATTCGCGATGGCCTGAGTTATGAAGTTCATCGCGGCGAACGCGGGGCGCGATTGGAGCCGGGCGACGAGATCCATCTCGGCCGCGCGGTCCTGCGGTTTCAGGCGCCTCGCGGATAGATTGTAGCGAGAACTGTGGGTCACCGGCGCAGGTGCCGATCAAACCAGTTCACGAACGCGCGTTCGTCCAATAGCATGGTCGGCCAGCCGTGCTTCCCACCTGGATGGACGACCAGGCGCACTTCAGAGCCAGTGCCCGCGGCCTGCTGTAGGAACCGCTGGGACTGTTCAAGAGGGACCAGCGTGTCGGCATCGCCGTGGTAGATGAGAATCGGCGGCATGCCTGGGTGAACGAAATAGATGGGCGACGAGTCGCGGCCGATGGTCTTCCAGACCGCCATGTTGCGCGAATCCGGTCCAAATGCGCGGACAAAACTGATCGGTGGGCCGCCATCGCCAGGGTTCTCGGTGGAGGGTCCGAGGTTGAGCAGGTCAGTAACGGGAAAGAAGATTGCGACAGCCTGCACGGCACTCGATTCACGGTCCACCGGATCGGGCGCATTCGGATCGCCGGGGCCGCCGCGCGTGGCGAGCATGAGGCTGAGATGACCGCCGGCACTGCCTCCGGTAACTCCAATCCGGTTTGGATCGATGCCATAGGTGCGCGCGTTGTGGCGGATGAAGCGAATACCGCGATGCATGTCCTGGATGATGTCCATCACGGTGGAGTCCGGCTGCGAGATGTGGCAGACGTCGAACACCGTATAACCGGCGCGTAGTAGCGGGGCCGTGAGATATACCGGCGTTTGACCAGCGCGCTGCGACTTCCAACCACCGCTGACCATCAGCGCGATGCCAAGTCCGTTGGGGTGCTCAGGGCGGACCATGTCCATGGTGAGGTTGCTGGCGCCGCGCGTGCCGTAGACGATTCCGTCAGTCCGCTGGACGGTCGGGTGCAGATAGACCCAGAGCGATCCGGCAGCGGAGGCCGCCAGAAGGATCAACGCCGCAAAGCAAAGGAAGGCGATGCGCAGCCAGCGTGGGAACCAATTCCAGAGTCTCATTTGCTGGACTTTATCACACGTCGTCAATACGTTCTGGTGCTACGATGACCAGATCAATGGGAGGGCATCGTGATTGAGACATTGACGAAGAACTGGTGGCTGTTGGCGTTATGCGGGTTGCTGAACGCGATCCTCTCAGCCATCTATCTGGATCATTACGCAAAAGCGGGATTTCACTCCTGGAGCGCGGTTATGTTAGCCGGTGGACTGTTGTTAGCCGCGGGAGTTATCACAATTGCCGCCGGTATTTCGAGAACGTCCAGAGGACATTCGTGGTTGCTCATGCTGAATGGTGTTGCCGCGGCCGCCCTGGGACTTATGCTCACCGGAGCTTTCGGATCGAAGATCAGTCTCAGGAGTATCGCGTTACTCATGATGGTGGCGGCGCTCAGCATCGGCAGTCTGGAGTTGACGGCCGCGCGGCTGGTGCAACGGCCGTTTCTCCGAATCGCCGGCGCAATATCGTTCGTGTTTGCCGCCGCGTTCTTCTACTACGTGTTCCGGTGGACCACGCCTCAACCAGGATCCCTGACCGATCTGCTCTGGTTCGGCTGTTACTTCGCGTTCAGCGCCATCTGCATGCTGGTGCTGGCACTCCGGTTTCACGGATCGTGGGCGGTGGCGGCCCGATAGTCAGCGATTGCGCATGGTCTTGCCGGAACGGGCGCTGGCGTAGTGCACGTACCCGGATTTCGTGTCGCCCCACATGATAATCCAGACAGGGTCATCCGAACGGCTTTCGGATGCAAGGTATATCGATAGCTTCTTATCTGGATGTTTCTTTAGCCACGGTCCGGCATCCTCGGCGGCCGACTTATAGGCCTCGTCGGAATCGACGAAGAATTGAGCCGTATCGAAGGGTCTGCTCGTCGTGGTGGCACCGCTCCACGCTTGCGATCCTCCGAGAGAGATGCCTCGTGCGGTAGTTCCGTGGTCGGCCGCCGAGAAGAACACAGTACGCGCCTCGTGACGGGACGGGGAGACGAAAACACCGGTCCACATAGCGGCCTTGCCATCCTCATTTTTCATACCCTCGATTTCGCCGCTCGTGAGGGTAAGCGGGAGGGCATCGGGCGCCCACTCACGCACGGGACGAGACATCTGATTGAAGGCCGCGTGGCCGGTGATCGGATCGAGGGGTTGACGCACTTCGGCCTTTTCGGCGGGGGCGGGGGCGGGAGGCGGCGCCTTCTTGCAGGCGGATGAGACTCCGGCGAGCAGCACGATCGCGGCGGCCGCCACAACAGACTTTACGAGTTGGTTATCCATAATTCACCTGCGATGATTCTATGGCAAACGGACGCCGAAATACAGCGTGCCCCGGAGACCGCCGTCCGCGAGGAGCAACAAGCGGGGATTCGAACCGCCGGCGGCAAGCACGAAGATTGCGCTGGGAGTGAAGCGTCGATATGCTAGCCCGTGAGTGAGACTTTCCTATTCAAGACTAGCCGGCGCAACCGTTGCCGCGGCGCTCATAGGCGTTCTGACCGCGTCCGCACAGAGTGGAACGCCGCCAAAGGCGAAGAAGGACTCGCCGGCCGAAGGGAAGCCGGCGCCCGGTTCGGCGTCCGATTCAACTGGCGGCGAGCAACTGTCGAGCCGGCAGGTTTCAGCGCTTCCCCTGAACAAGCGGGACTTCAGCCAGTTACTCCTGCTCGCGGCGGGGACTCAGACGGATACCAACGGCGCGGCTAACTTCACGCAGCAGTTTACAGTAAACGGGCAGCGCGGTACCGCTACCGTGTTCGCCATGGACGGCATCGATATCACCGATCCCGAGATGGGCGGCTCGACATTTTCCAACTTCAATGTGGATGCGATTCAGGAGATCAAATCCAGTTCGGGAGTTATGCCGGCGGAGATTGGGCATGGTGCGGCAGGCTTCACGGAGGTGGTGACGCGGTCCGGCACCAACAACCTGCATGGCAGCGTTTTCGAGTTTGTACGGAACGCTGCTTTCGACGCGCGGAACTTCTTCGACCGCCGTTCCGTGGCGCAGCCCGGACGTTTGCCGGCATTCATTCGGAACGAATTCGGGTTTACGAGTGGGGGTCCTGTCGTGGTTCCACACCTGTATGATGGCCGCAACCGGACGTTTTACTTCGGGCAGTATCAGGGTTTCCGGCAGGTGCTAGGGACCACCCAGGTGATCCCCGTGCCGACGCTGGACGAGAGGCGGGGACTGGATACAACGGCGGCTGCCGGAGACACTCTATTTGTTCCGGTGGACCCCCGCATCGCGAGTATACTGGCGCGGTATCCGCTGCCGAATGACCCTCAGGGATCATACGGTGCCCGGACGTACGCGACATCCTCGAAGGTTCGTACCGTGACGGATCAGTTCTCGATACGGATGGATCACAAACTGTCCGATAAGGGTTCACTATTTGGACGGTTTAATCTGAACCAGGTAGAGGGTCCTCTGACAAATCCCAGCCAGACTGCTCTCGATCCCAGTTTTGCGGTTCGCTTTTTCGATCACCAGCGGAATGCAGGATTATCGTATATTCGCACTCCAACTCCGGGATTCATTTCCGAATCGTATCTCGGATTTATACGGTCGACGCCTAACTTCCTGGCAGAGAACGAGAGTCAACCGGGAATCACCTTCGCGGACGGATTGTATGAAGGGTTCAATACCGCGTCGGGGTCCGTTCTGGGAGCGTATGGTAATCTGTTTCAACTGCGGCAGAATTTCACCTGGATTCGCGGCAAGCACACGTGGAAAGCAGGGGCTGAGGCGCGGTTCAATCGCGATTCGACTATCTTTGGCACGAATCCGAATGGGACTTATACGTTCGGCGGCGGCGCAGCGTACGCGCCGGTGGCGATCCGGTCTGCGAGCGGGCTGCACGATATTGCGGCGGGTGGCCGGTTGCCGGACGCGCTATCGGGTTTCCTGACGGCCTCGCCTTTCTCCTACACGATTACTGCAGCGCCGCCGCTGTTCGCGCAGGGCGAGCGCATGGACGATGCGGCTGTTCGAAGATCGGCGCTGAATCTGTTTGTACAGGACGCCTGGAAAGTTTCCGGGCGGCTGACGGTGAATTTGGGTCTGCGATACGAGATAGAGTCGAGGATCAGCGAGGGGGCGCTTCGGACGTCGGCGGTAGTAATTGGCTCCAGTGGGGCGCGCATGATCGTCAACAACCAGCCTCCCTATCCGATGTACTGGGGAGGAGTGGCGCCGCGCGCCTCGGTGGATTGGAGGATTGGCGACAAGACAGTTATTCGCGCAGGCGGTGCTATCAACACTCTGTTACTCAATTTATGGCAGCAGAATTTTGTAACTGGTGGAATCCCTTACGTCGTGGCCCCTTTCAGCACCGCTTCGCCGGGTGCGCCGGTACCATTCGACACTGGTGTCGCGGCGGTTCCGCTTCCCGAGTTGTATACAACGAGCGGAGGGCTGTTGTATCCCACGGGCCGGTCCACCGATATTGCCTCAAATACCGAGATGGACCTGCTTCGATTCGAGCGGGAGTTGGCCGGATTGAGCACGGACAAACTGATGCGGCCCATGTCGTCGCAGGCCGTGGGTCCGACGTTCCATAACGGGTACATTGGTACCTGGACGGCGGCGATTGAGCGGGCCTTCTCCGACGTGACAGTAAATGCCGCGTACGTGGCGACCGCCGGCGTGAGGCTCCCGCGTATGGGCTTTCCGAACGGGTATGCGGGCGCGGATCCGGGATTCGCTCCCTACACCGGATTCGACGCAAACGGACGAGCCGAGAGCGGATACGCGGTGATCGCGACGATGGAGAACGCGTCGCATTCCACTTATCATTCACTGCAGGCATCCGTGACCAAGAACTCCTTGCGGGCGGGGTTGGGATTTCAGGCGAGCTATACATTTAGTAAGTCGATCGACGATACCAGCGCCGTATTGGGCGGGTTTCTTTCGGGATCTTCCGGTACGGTTTTGCAGGCAGCGCCGCAGGATCCGTACAATCTGCGCGCGGAAAAAGCGCCTTCGACCTTCGACATTACGCACGCGATCTCATTCAGCGCGATTCAGGAGTTACGGTTGCAGAATACTTCTCTTCGCAGGTTGGGCCGGCGAGCGGCGGCCGGGTGGCAGTTACTCGCGATGGGTTCGATGATGACTGGTGCGCCGTTTACGATTTACTCGGGAATTCAGCAGACTGGACTCGGGTCGAATGGGGCGGACCGCCCGGACCAGATCGGGACACCGGTGCTATCTACGAGCCGTACGGTGCGAGAAGACTACTTCGGGGCGGGAGCGAATAATGGGTCGTACTTCTCGGTGCCGGTGGAAGTGCCGGGCGGGACCGGTCCGAACCACGGGCGTCTCGGAACGCTGGGACGCAATACCATTCGAGGTCCGGGATTTCACCAGTTCGATTTCGCACTCATCAAGGACACACCCATCGGTTCGGGGAGCAACCCGGAAAGGGCTGTCCTGCAGTTTCGTGCGGAGTGCTTCAACGCATTGAACATCGTGAACTTCGGGCTGCCGGCCAATATCGTGCTTGGACCCGGATTTGGGTTGATCAACCGGACTGCGGGGCCATCGAGACAGGTGCAATTCTCGCTGAAGCTGATCTACTGAAGTGGCGCCCGGGGCGGTGCTGGTAACCTGATAACAGTGGAAGAAGAGGTCATCGGTAAAGCTTACGACTCGCGCCTGATGCGGCGCCTGCTGGGATACATACGGCCCTATCAGGGGACGGTCGCGGTTTCGCTGTTCCTGCTGCTGTTGAATTCCGTTGTGCAGATTCTGGGACCGCTGCTGACGAAGACTGCCATCGACCGTTACCTGGTGCCGAGCGCAACGAAGTCGCACCTGCCGTTTGTTGGTTATCTGTCGGCGGATCCATGGGCGGGGATCGCGCAATTATCGGCGGTGTATCTGGCGGCGATCCTGATCGGGTTTCTGTGCGACTTTGGGCAGCAGTACCTGATGCAGTGGACGGGCCAGCGTGCGATGTTCGACTTGCGACGGCAGTTGATGGAGCACCTGCAGCGAATCGATATCGGATACTACGATCGCAACCCCGTCGGCCGATTGATTACACGAGTTACCACCGACGTGGATGTGCTGAACGAGTTATTCGCCTCGGGACTCGTGACCATTATCGGCGACGTGATGATGCTGGCGTTTGTCATCGTGGCGATGTTCCAGTTGAGCCCCGGGATGACAGGACTGCTGCTGGCGGTAATGCCGGTGGTGGTCGCCTGCACGATGGTATTTCGCCGGAAGGTGTCGATGAGTTACCGGCGGATTCGAGTGGCCATCGCGCGGATCAATAGCTATTTGCAGGAGCATATTAACGGAATTGCGGTGCTGCAGTTATTCAATCGGGAAACTCGGAGCCGGCAGGAGTTTGAGCGGATCAATCGCGATCACTTGGAGGCGTTCAAGGATTCGATAACGGCCTACGGATGGTTTTATCCGGTAGTGGAGTTTCTGAGTATGCTGGCGCTGGCGATGCTGCTGGCGTACGGCGGTTTCCAGGTGCGGGGTGGGGCGTTGACTGTCGGCGTGCTGGTCGCATTTTTCCAATATGGCCTGCGGTTCTTCCGGCCGATTCAGGATTTGAGCGAAAAATACAACATCCTGCAAGGTGCGATGGCGGCTAGCGAGCGGATTTTCAAGTTGTTGGATACAGGGGTGGAGATCCAGCCGGCGTTGAATCCGGCAGAGTTGCCGGGCGGGCCCCTGGATATCGAATTCGATCACGTGTGGTTCGCCTACAAAGACGAAGATTGGGTGCTGCGGGATGTTAGCTTCCGGATTCGGGCGGGTGAGACGATCGCAGTGGTTGGCCATACCGGAGCGGGAAAGACGACTCTGACCAGTCTGCTGCTGCGGTTCTATGACGTCCAGCGCGGTAGCATTCGAGTTGGCGGCGTGGATGTCCGGGATATGGACCTGGAGGAGTTGCGGCGGAGTTATGGGATTGTTCTGCAGGACGCATATCTGTTCACCGGTACGCTGGCGGGAAATATCCGTTTGGGGACAGAGGGAATTTCGGATGAGAGGCTGCGCATCGCGACGGAGCGGGTGAATCTACTCGATTTCGTCGAGACCCTGCCGGAAGGCTTTGAGCAGCCGGTAAGGGAGCGCGGAAATGGATTCTCCACCGGGCAGAAGCAGTTGATCAGCTTCGCGCGGGCCTTGGCTCATGATCCGCGTGTGCTGATTCTGGACGAGGCGACATCGAGTGTGGATACGGAGACGGAGTTCCTGATAAGGGATGCGTTGACGAATCTGGTAGAGGGGCGGACATCGATTGTCATTGCACACCGGCTTTCGACCATTCAGCGAGCGGATCGGATCTTTGTCATGCACAAGGGCCAATTGCGGGAGAGCGGAACCCATCAGGAGTTATTAGCGCAGCGGGGGATTTATCATAAGTTGTATCAGTTGCAGTATAGAGATCAGGAAGTGCCGGTACGGGAGGTGTCGCGGTGAGTACAACTTCGGTGATGACTTTTGCGGAGTTTGAAAAGCTGCCGGACTTTGAGGGGAAGCGGGAGTTGCTGCACGGTGAGGTGATTGACATGCCGCCTGCGAAGCATTTGCATGACACGGTGGTGAAAGAACTATTCCTGCTACTTCTATCGACCAACGGACCAACGCGTTCCTGGACCGAAGCCGGATACAGGGTCGACGATGGCTGGCTGATCCCGGATGTGAGTGTCTCGTGGCCTGATCAGCCGGTGGTAGATGGGTACATGAGCGGCAGCCCGATGATTGCGATCGAGGTTGCGTCTCCCGCGAATACGGCACCTCAGCTTTATGAGAAAACTCGGGCATATCTGAAGGGCGGCGCTTCGGAGGTATGGGTGGCTTATCCGAGTGGCGGCAATGATGGTGCATCGTGGCGAAGAGGCGCGGGATTATCGCGATAATTACCACTGCGAGTTACTGGGTGTGGATGTGCCGGTGGCTCGATTGCTCAGGGGGGTTGGGGCATGAGCACGACCTCGGTAATGACTTTCGCGGAGTTCGAGAAGCTGCCGGATTCCGGGGGGAAGCGGGAGTTGCTGAATGGTGAGGTGATCGAGATGCCGCCTGCCCGGTCAACGCACATGGCCATCGTGATGGAGTTTGTACGCTTTTTTATCTTGCATGAGCCAATTTTGCGCCTCTGGGTGGAAAGTGGATATAGAATCGGAGACGGATGGCTGATTTCGGACCTTAGGATCTGTCTAGAAATAAATAAATCAGGGAGAAGAATTTCGCGGTTGGATCTCGTAGTTCCAGTCGCCGTGGAATTTGTCGCGACGGAGTCGGACTTGTGCAAGGTCTTGATCGGAGACTTTGATGCCCGCCCGGTA
>JBBQGE010000010.1:0-118662 GCA_038322675.1 Bryobacterales bacterium | reverse complement strand
ATCGAGCGTTTTCGCGTCAACCACTGTTCCGCTGATGCTGGCCTCTCCAGTCTTTCCCGTTTGCGCCAACGCAGCTTGGACCGCAAGTAGTACAACAAGAATGTATTTCATCGAATTCGAATCCAATTCCGGGACTTTCGCTGCTATTGCCCCATCCAAAGTCTAGCTATCTCCTTTTACAGCCGGTGCAAAGGCACAGTCGATGCCTATTTCGTGACAGCCATGGGCAATCAAGATAACACAATAGTTTCGGCTCTTATACTCGTTTATTTGTATCGAAGTCTTAGCTTATCAGTAGTTAAAGTCTTGTCAAGTACTAAAAAGCCGGCGAGTATTACCTAAACAGGTTCGCAATCGGAACATATAGCGGTCGCAGTCGGCACATTCCGTCCTTTCGCCGGCGACAATTCAATTACAGTCGCTCACAAGACCCGGTCACAGCTCGCAACCCCAACAAAACACTACCCAAACCCAAAATTCATTTGGAAAGCCCTGAGATAATGTAATCAGAGGAGCCCCAACGGGCACCTCACCCCGGAAGCCGCCGTGCCTCCAACACCAATCAGGAGACACGACAATGGCCACCCAAGCACAGACCCTCGCGAATCAGCAGAACGCGCAGCACTCCACAGGTCCCAAGACCCCCGAAGGCAAAGCCGTCTCCTCCCGCAATGCCACCAAGCACGGACTCTCCTCCGCCTTCACCGTCCTCGCTCACGAAGACCAGGACGAATTCGACCTGCTTCTCATCGAACTCCGCGAGGAGCACGAACCCGCCAACCTCCACCAGGTCACCCTGGTCGAACAACTCGCGAAATCGCAGTGGCTCCTCGCCCGCGCCCAGCGCCTCGAGACCGCCGCCTTCAACCATCTCGCCGGATTCCAAAACGAACCCGATTCCGACCCCGACGCCCGCATCATCGAGTCGATGTTCAAAACAAACCCAAATGCCCTGGCCCTGCTCCAGCGCTACGCCGCCCAAGCCGAGCGGTCCTACTATAAGGCCTACCGCGAACTCAAGGCCTCCAAGCAAATACAAAACGAAGCCGATTACGTCGCCCAGCTCTCCCAAACCAACGTCACCCGCCGCGTGATGAACGCCCCCACCCCCGATCACCCCGGCGCCACCAGCCAATACGGCTACATCCCCCAAATGAATATGACCGGGGCCGACCGCCGAAACATTGCCCAACAATTCGAACCCAATCACCGGCCTGGCGCAGCCACCAAGTAACCCATGACCCGATCACCGAACGCAACGAACCCAACAACTCTCGAGGCCGACCTATGCCAGTTCGCCTTCGCCAGCACGCTGATCCTGAATCGCAGCTTCGCCCGCGAACTCGGCACCGATTGCCTCGACGCGCTGTTGGCCTCGCCGCTGCCGTCGTCGGCGCTGTTCCTGGGCAAGTGTTTTGCGAACTGGGTCCTGTTGATGGGGCTCGAACTCGCCTGCCTGCCCGTCTTCGGCATCTTCTACAACATCACCTGGTGGACCCAATTTCCCGGCTTGCTGCTGGTGATTGCGTGCGCCACCTGGTCCCTAACCATCATCGGCACCATGTTCAGCGCGCTGACCGTGAATCTGCGCCTCCGCGAACTGATGCTGCCGATTCTGGTCTACCCGATGATGATTCCGGCGTTGCTCGGCGCCATACAATTAACGACAGACCTGATGGCGGGCAAACCCATCGCGGCCGACAACGAATTGTGGTTGCGTCTGCTCATTGGATTCGACATCATCTTTACAGCGCTCTCAACCGCGCTGGTGGATACGGTATTGGTGGGATGATATGCGTGAGAAACTCCTATACGCCGTCGCTTTGATTGCGGGCATTCTGCTGGCGCGCAATCTTTACGTGATCCTGTTGAAGCTGCCGGACGAGGCCCGCCAGGACGCCATCTGGCGAATCTTTACGTTCCATCTGCCCGCCGCGATTGCCTCGGGTTCAGGATTCTTTCTGGCACTGGTATTTAGCGGCGCGTATCTCGCCTGGCGCAACTTGAAGTGGGATGCGCTGGCAGCGTCCATCACCGAGGTGTCGTTCGCCCTCGCCATCGTGACGCTAGTGACCGGCAGCATCTGGGCTCGCATCATCTGGGGAGTCTGGTGGGCGTGGGATCCGCGGCTCACCTCCTACTTCATCTGCCTGCTGATTTACGCCGGATATCTGATGCTGCGTCGCGTGATTGACGAACCCACGACGCGGGCGCGGCTCTCGGCGGTGCTCTCGATCTTTGGCTTTGTCGATCTGATCGTCGTATGGAAGTCGATCGAGTGGTGGAAGACGCTGCATCCCGGCCCAGTCCTCAGCATTCGCACCGGCGGCGGCCGCATCGATCCGAACATGGAATCCGCAGCCTGGTGGAACGTGCTCGCGTTTGTGATGCTGTCGATTCTGCTGGTCGCCATGCGCATGCGGCAGGAAGAGACTCGCCGCGAAATCGACGCGCTGCGGCGCGTGGTCCACACCGTTTGATACGCTCATGACCCAACTCATGCTCTCGCGAAAACTGCCTGCCCTGCTGTTCGTACTCGCGCTGCCGCTCGCGGCGCAAATGGCCACCGTGAATGGCAAAGTGATGGACGACACGGGCGCCGGACTCCCCGACATCCGCGTCTCCGCCACCAACCAGTCGACGAAAGTCGAGCGCGAGATCCGCTCCGATCCCGACGGTAGCTACACGCTCGGTCTCGATCCCGGAATGTATGCGGTCGCGGTGGACAAACCCGGCCGCGGGCTGTTTGCCGTGCGAGATATCGAGGCCGTCGTCGGCCAGACCCGCACGGTCAACTTCGAGTTATCGGCCCGCACCGACAATCGAAATTTCCGATATATGTTCTACGGCTTTCTCGCGGCGTGGCTGGTTCTGGTGATATACGTGATATCACTCGTCTCCCGCGAGCGTGGTCTGCGCAAGCAAATGGACGATCTCAAGCGAATGGTGGAAAGCGAACGAAGGTGAATCGCGGAGGCTGTAAACGGTAGGCTATCGGTCCGGGGCGTTATCCGAAACCTCGATCCCGATTCGCCTGTTCACCCTGCCGCCATCCCTCATCTGACAGGCGTGGAGAGTGGTCGTCCGGCACTGCGGAAGACCCAGGCGAAAGGGGACTGTGAATCGGGCAAGCCGCCGCGCGGATTTTGCAGTTGGCCGCCGCGGACGTTGGGTCCTTCCAGACGCCCATTTCCAGCCGGTAGCCCGATCCCACCCTGTCCCCAGCCACTGCGCCCCGGGGCTGGTTGACAGCAGGTCGACGCGGTTGAGAACCGCCCGCCGGTTATCCACCTGTCAACCTGTTTTTGGAGGCTGCCGTTGCTCATAGGGTGCCATCTCCCCACCCGGAGCGCTCGGAGGGTCCCATGGCCGGACGCGTCGAAGCTATTGCCCGGCCGCTCTCCAGGATGTTATATGTTGGTATAACTAACGAAGGACTCCTATGTACACGACAAATCTGCGCAAAGTCGGCGGCTCAATCATGCTGGCCATCCCGCCCGCTCTGCTCGACGTCCTGCGCCTGCGGTCGGGCGGCAAGGTTGGCATCGCGGTTGAAAGCGGCCGGCTGGTCGTCGAGCCGCAACACCGGCCCCGTTACACCCTCGACGAACTCCTGGCCCAATGCAATCCAAAGGCAGCGCGCACCAAGGCAGCGCGTGAATGGCTCGACAGCAAGCCGGCGGGAGCCGAACTCCTCTGATGAAGCGGGGCGACATCTGGCTAGTCGGGCGTGATCCCACGGAAGGGCATGAGCAGAAGGGCCGCCGCCCGGTCCTGATCGTTTCGCCCGAGGCATTCAACCGGCTGACCAAGGTGCCCGTGGTTCTCCCTATCACCAGCGGCGGGAACTTTGCGCGGACGGCGGGCTTCGCGGTACCGCTGTCGGGCGCCGGAACCAAGACAACCGGCGTCGTCCGCTGCGATCAACCACGCGCGCTCGATCTCGCCGCGCGCGGCGGCAAGAAACTGGAAAGCGTGCCCGACGCCATCATCGACGAAGTGCTGGCCAGGCTCGCCCCGATTTTCGAGTGAACGGCCATGACCGCGGCGGCCAGCGGCGCAGTCGCGTCGCTCCGCTCACCGGATACCGTTGATACCTCTTGACTGCACCCCGCTCAGGCGAAGTAGACGGCGGCCTTACGCCACGCCTTCTCAAATCGAAATGCGAATGGCCGCATTGAGTGCGAATCGATGAATGCTGCGACGCGCCAAACGAGTGGTTCGGGCTCTTGCAGGTGGCAGACACGGCTCTTGAAATATCTTCGACACCCGCACCCGCTTCTTCTTTGTCAATCCTGCCGGCGTGTACCGGTACATCTCCGTAAATGAAGTCCAATCATCGGATTGGGTGACGAAGGCTGATTCTCCACCGGGTTTCCCAGGCTTTCTCACTTATCCGCGTAGCCGAAACGCGCATGGAAAGCTCCTTGACAATGGGAACTCTTCGCCCACGACACGAGATCCTCAGAGGTGTCGGTTGGAAAGTCGGGGAGAGCCTGGTACATTCTGTAAAGTTCGTGTCGCAACAATTCCAGATCAACTTGAGCCTCACCCAGTGCGGTCTCCCGATCGATGTCATAAGCGCCGATCAAAGGTGGAGTTCCCCAAACATTCACCAGGTAACTGACTTTCCCCGCGCCGGGGGACTTAGCAGCAACACCGCATGCGACGTCATACCAATCGCCCGTAAGTTCGTGCAGAAGCACGGACCGCCCTTTGGACTCCAGCCGAAGCTCCAGCCGTTTGGCTAATGGCCCCGTGGGAATACGGCGCACGGTTAAGATTCGGTCCGTTCCGTCTACCGGAAGCCGATACATGACATCCGGAGTTACTCTGCAACCGGCCGCGAACATTGAAAGTAGAATGACGGCCGACAGAAAGCGGCTCAATTTCATACCGTGTCCCTGATCTCGTTGGCCACGTCTTTTATGGAAATCGATCCTTGTTTCAGCGCTGGATACACTCATAGGCAGTCTCTCGTGGTCACGCACACGTAATAGAGCCAGACGAGACCTAGCGGCCGGACAAGCACGAGCGGTAGCTCTAATAGACTCCATAACTCATGCCGTCCTGCTCTTTTCAATAACAGCACAATAACCACCACCCACGACGCCGACGCTAAGACGCTAATGCCATCAAACACCCAGATGTATGCGCTAGAGTAAAGCGGAAATGGCAGCAAGAAGGCAATCAGCGCAAACGCCAACGCTAGGTAACGAAAGCCCCTTGCATTAACCCTGCTCATCATGGTCATTATGTATCAGAAGGAATAAGAGTAAGAGCCCATTAATCCAAGTCTTACGGCGCAGTTACCGAAGAATAATGCTGAAGTTGTATCAGTTGCTTCGACGCGTCATAGTCGTAAACCGTCAACAACTTCAAGAAGGCGTTCTCGTGCAAGACGGATCAGCCGATGGTGCGCGCCAACGCCTGCCGGGTCTGGTAACTGCGGGCCTGGCGGGAATTGCGTGCCAACCTCGCCCAAAACTGTAAACCACGTGAGTGGACTAAACTGTACAGGATGTCTGGCCCGACAGAATTACGGCACGAGCTGATAGGACCTCATCTGGCTCAGCAATTCCGCTAGATCGATCGGCTTCACGAGATATGAGTCACAAAGCTCCTGATAGCATCGGCTCACGTCTTTGATCTCGGTCAGGGCGGTGATCATGATGATCTTCGCGCCGGAGCTCGAGAGAATGCCTCGGGATTCTTCAAGTGCCCGCACTCGGCGAACCGCTTCGCGGCCGTCCATTTCTGGCATCATAATGTCCATGCATACCAGATCGTATTTCAGCCCGCTCTGCAATGCTGAACCAAACGCCTCCACTGCTTCTTTGCCGTTTACGGCCACATGGCACTCGCCATGGCGAGAAAGGAATGTCTGAAGCAGAAGCCGGCTCACGAAGTCGTCCTCTACCAGCAGCGTCCTCAAACGGTGGCCGCTTTGGGGCACCTGATCGTCGGTGGACGCATAGCCGTTTTCAGCCGATGCCGGTTGCTCCGCAGGCAGCCTGGCCAGGCACGACATGATTTCGGTAATGTCGGCTTGGTTGCTCGTGCGAGGGTTCCGCAACAGTTCCATCAGCCTGTCAGTGGCATTCAGCAGAACGCCGATCCGGTCCGGAGTGGGCACCATCTCCCGGGAGCGGATCAACGCCAATACACTTTCGGTCTGATGTGCCAGTTCGCCGATGCTCACGAGATTGAAGAACCCCGCCCCGGCTTTGATCGAATGCACGGCCCGAAAGGCTTGATTAATTCGTTCCTCGTCGATATCCACTCCACCTTTTTCAATGTCGAGGAAGTTTGTCTCCATCGTTTCCAGGTGCTCGCAGCACTCGGTCAGATAGTGCGTAGCGAACTCGTCGTCAAGGCTGATCATCGTTTGTTGTCCTCAAGAGCAAAGTCTCAAACCCATCCAGTCCGGTCCAGAGTGCGCTTTAGCTGCTGGAATTCCTCGATCACCTGGGGCAGAAGTTTGCGGCAGTGATCCATCTGCCCGCTAGTGCTGGCCTGCTCCAGCGCCAGTGCAAGCGCGTGCAGACCGTCTGCCGAAACCGTGGCCGCTGCTCCCCCAAGGTTGTGGGCATGCAAGCGGACTCCCGGTGCATCCGCCTCATCGAGATGCTTGCCCAGATTGTTCAACACAGAGGGTGCATCATCGAGAAAACCCCTTAGGATTTGGCGGGCAAGCGGTCGATCCCCTATCAACCGCCGCAGTAGATCATCCCCATCGAATAGTGCCCTTGCCCGCTCCCTGGCAGGTTGCCCCGGCGTTTGTGCCGCGTCAGCGGCGTTTGATCGGGGCAGCCATTTTGCAAGCGTGTCCTCCAGCGATTGAAGTTCTAGCGGTTTCGCAAGATAATCGCTCATACCCGCGCTCAGACATCGATTCCGGTCTTCGCTCATCGCGTCGGCCGTGACGGCGATGATTGGAATGTTCGGACAAGTCGATCTGCGGATTAGGCGGGTGGCTTCGAAACCGTCCATCACCGGCATCTGACAGTCCATCAACACCAAGTCGTAGCTTCCTTGCTGTACCGCTTCGGTGGCATCGGCGCCAGTGCAGACCGCACTCGCCTGAAATCCCAGCTTCTGCAGTTGCGCAAGGACCACTTTCTGATTGGTGACATTGTCCTCTGCCACCAGGATTCGTGCCGTACGCTGGCTATGAGTGGTCTTCGTCCAAGTACCCGAGCGTCTATCCCCCCGCTCGAATGCAGCGGGCTGCTCGCTGGCTGGCGCCAATTCGAACACGGCGGTGAACTTGAAGGTGGAACCTCGGCCCTCCCGGCTGTTGACACCGATGGCTCCACCCATCAACTCGACAAGTTGTTTGGAGATGGTCAGTCCGAGCCCGGTTCCGCCATACCTACGTGTCGTGGAGCAGTCCGCTTGGGTGAATGGAGAGAATAGCTCTCCCACTTGGCCCGGGTGTATCCCGATTCCGGTATCAGTGATCGTAAAACCAACCGTTGCGGTGTGGTCGCACCGGCTTTCGAGTGCGGCGTCCAGCCTGACCTCGCCCCGCTCGGTGAACTTGATGGCATTGGCGACGAGATTGGTCAACACCTGACGCAGGCGGTGGGCATCACCGCGCAACAGCAGCGGAATCGCAGGCGACACAGACGAATGCATCGAGAGTCCCTTCGCGTTCGCTTGGACTTGCATAATCTGGGCTATGTCCCCGACAGCATCGCGCAGGTTGAAGCTCGTATTCTCCAGGACGATCTTTCGCGCCTCGATCTTGGAAAGGTCCAGAATGCCGTCTATCAGGGACAACAAATCCCGCCCGCTGCTCTGAGCCACGGTGGCATATCGAAGTTGCTCCGCGGTGAGGTCTGTTTCGCAAAGCAGTTGCAGCATGCCAATGACGCCGTTCATGGGCGTGCGAATTTCGTGGCTCATGTTGGCCAGGAAGCAGCTCTTGGCCCGATTGGATGCCTCCGCCCCTTCTTTGGCAGTGCGCAGCGAACTCTCGGTCTCCCTGAGACTTGCTTCGCTGGCTTCGGCAGCGTGCAGCGCCGCCCGGACCTGCTCCTCCTCGCGCTTGCGCTCGCTAAGGTCGCGGCAGATGGTGGCCAGCGCGATCGGTCGTTTGGTTTTCGGGTCTAGTATACAGAACACCGATTGCCACATGGGCGTCACTGCCGCCGTCACGGAGTTTTTGAAACGGGTCTCGCCCTCCCATTGGCCATCCCGCATTACCGATGACAGGGCGGTATTGAGAAAATGGTGCCGATCGTCATCCGCGACGTATTCGACTGTCTGCGTGCCCTTCATCGGTTGATCTGGATCTAGCCCCACGAATCGCCGGCCAGCCTGGTTGACGAATAGCACCTCGCCGTCCATGGAGGAGAAACCGACAAGGTCGGTACTGGCCTCCACGACGGAAGCAATCATCCGAACTTCCTCCTCCAGGCGTTTGCGCTCAGTAATGTCGGGACTCAGCCCTACGTGCCCCAGGTATTCGCCTTCCGCCGAGAACCGCGGCTCCGCGGCCGTGGCAAACCATCCCCACTCGCCATCGGCGCGTCGGGCGCGCACTTCAGCGTTGAGAGCCGTATGTTCCTTCACTGCGCGCTGGAATGCCCCGAGATACTCCGGGGCATCCTCCGGATGAAGCGCCAACTGCCACCCGTCCCCCTTCGACTGTTCGTAGGTGGTCCCGATGAGTTCCCGATAGGCCCGGTTGATGAATTGAATCCCGCCATCTGCATCGGTCATCCACATCACCGCCGGGCAACTGTCTGCCATAATGCGAAATCGTGCTTCACTCTCTCTCAATGCTTCCTCGGCCCGCTTACGCTCCGTGATGTCTTCCACATGGGCGACAAAATGTTGCGGGCGGCTTTCGGAGTCCCGGATCAGCGAAACCTTAAGGTTCGTCAACACCACATTGCCTTTGCGGTGAAGGTAGCGCCGTTCCGCTATCGCGAGTCCACCCGGGCTTTCGACCAACCGTTCCATGTTCTGCCGGGCAGCCAGCAAATCCTCCGGGTGGACCAGTACCGTCCACGGAGTGTTCGCCAGTTCCTCTTGGGAATACCCCAGCATCCGGCAAAGGGCCCCATTCACCTGGAGGAAACGTCCGTCCATGCTGACAACGGCCATACCGAAGGGTGCGTGTTGGAAACCCTCGCGGAACAGTTCTTCACCTAGCCGGAGCTTCTGCTCGGCGGCCAGGCGCTCGCGTATGTCTCGTGCGATGCCGGCGACACCGATTACTTCTCCGGCTGGATTCCGGATCGGGGAAATTGAGAGTGAGACAGGAATGTCGCCCCCATCTCTCGTCTGTAGCACCGTATCGAACGAGTCGACCGCGTATCCCCTGGCTATTGTTGCAAGGTGGCGCCGCACTTCCTCGCCGCGGCCAGGCGGAGCGAGAATGGCAGCGCTCTTCCCGGCAACCTCTTGGCCGGAGTAGCCGAACATGGCGGCTGCGCCCTGGTTCCAACTGCAGATAGTCCCGTCCAGGCTTGTGCTGAGAATTGCGTCGGCTGAAGATTCCACGGTCGACGCCAACAAATCGCGTGCCCGCTCGGCTGCCCGGCGTTCCGAGGTATCCCGCAGAACGGCAGACAGCGCAACCACCTCACCGGCCGAGTTGGTGATGGGTGAACCGGTAACGGATACATCGAATTCCCGTCCATCTTTCCGCCTGCACAGGCTCTCGTATTGGGTCACGGTGAGGCCTTGCGCTATCTGCCCGTTGAAATATGCAAGGTCCGACAGCCGTGCGGGCGCAATCAGCATGGATACGTTCTTTCCGATAGCCTCGTGCGCAAGGTAGCCGAAAACCGCTTCCGCGCCGCGATTCCATGTGACGATCACCCCCGTAGGTGTTGTGGAGATGATGGCATCTTCTGAACTCTCCACAATCGCGGCGAGCCGCCTTTTCGCGTTCTCCTCCGCCCGCCGTTCGGTGATATCGCGCTTGACTGCGATGTAGCTTGCTATCTCGCCATTCGCGCCTCGAACGGGAGTGATTCGGAGATCCTCGTCATAGAGGGTTCCGTCTTTGCGCCGGTTGACCAATTCGCCATGCCAGACCCGCCCGGACCGAATCGTTTCCCAGAGCCCTTGGTAAAACGCAAACGGTTGGCTTCCCGATTTGAAGATGCGTGAGCTCTGCCCGAATACTTCCTCCGTGGTGTATCCAGTCATGGCGGTGAACGCACGATTCGCGTACTGTATCTTCCCGTTCGTGTCGGTGATGATAATGCAGTCCGCTGCTTGTTCGATGGCCGCAATCAGGCCGCTCTGCTCGATGTACTCACTTTTCGCCAACACACACGCCACGTCCGGAAACCTCAAATCTCCTTATCGGCGCTCTTAGGACTTCCGCCAGTGATTTTGTTTGAGCCGCACCCATGGAACGGGATGTGCACGGCTTCGCGGTTAAACACAACCCCGGGCTTCGCTGGGTCGATGAAACCCGGTCACAACCCGCAATTCCAACAAAACACTACCCAAACCACGAATCCATTTGGAGCCCCCTGAGATAATGGAATCAGAGGACCCCGAACGCGCCCTCAACTCGGAAGCCGCCGTGCCTCCACACCTCAACTCAGGAGACACACCACCATGGCTTCCCCCGCTCAGATATTCGCGAACCAGCAGAACGGCCAACACTCCACCGGTCCCAAGACCCCCGAAGGCAAAGCCGCCTCTTCCCGCAACGCCACCAAACACGGACTCTCCTCCGCTTTCGTAGTCCTCGCCCACGAAGACCAGGACGAATTCGATCTGCTTCTCATCGAACTCCGCGAGGAGCACGAACCCGCCAACCTCCACCAGGCGACCCTGGTCGAACAACTTGCGAAATCGCAGTGGCTCCTCGCCCGAGCACAACGCCTCGAGACCGCCGCCTTCAATCACCTCGCCGGATTCCAAAACGAACCCGATTCCGATCCCGACGCTCGCATTATCGAGTCGATGTTCAAAACAAACCCAAATGCCCTGGCCCTGCTCCAGCGCTACGCCGCCCAAGCCGAGCGGTCCTACTATAAGGCCTACCGCGAACTCAAGGCTTCCAAAAAGATACAGAACGAAGCCGATTACCTGCACGCCGCGTCCGCACGCGCCTTCGTCCACAGCAGCATAAACGCCCCCACCCCCGATCACCCCGGCGCAACCAGCCAATACGGCTACATCCCGCAATCCAAACTGACCGACGCCGCCCGCCGCAACCTCGCCCAACAATTCGAACCCAATCACCGATCCACCACGGCCCCAAACAACCGATGACCCGAGCACCGCAGCGGAACAAACCCAATAACTCCCAAGTCGAAGCTACGCGTCGGAGTGTGCTTCCTGGCAGCGTGGCTGGTTTTGGTGATATACCTGATATCGTCTCCCGCAAGCGTGGGGTCTGCACCCAGATGGACGATCTCAAACGAATGGTGGAAAGCGAACGAAGATGAATCGCAGAGGCTTTATTCAGGCGGCCGCGGCCGTGGCGGTCGGTGCTCGTGAGTTGGCGGCGCAGGACAGCGTCAACAAGGCGGCCCGAGGCATGCCGTCTCCCAAGATCAAGGACGTTAGCGTGATCGCGACCGCCCCGGCGGGGTTGCGCCTCACGGTGGTAAAAGTCACTACCGATCAGGACGGCCTGTACGGATACGGCTGCGGGACTTTCACGCAGCGCGCCGAAGTCGTGAATGTCGCGGTGGAGAAGTATCTCAAGCCGTTCCTCATCGGCAAGCCGGCCGACGGCATCGACGATCTGTGGCAGGCGATGTACAACAGTTCGTACTGGCGCAATGGCCCGGTGCTGAACAACGCCATCAGCGGCGTGGACCAGGCGCTCTGGGATATCAAAGGCCGGCAGGCGAACATGCCGGTGTACCAGTTGGTGGGCGGCAAGGTTCGCGAAGCCGCCGATACGTACACGCACGCCGCCGGCGCCGAGATTCCCGAGGTCATCGAGATGGCCCGCAAGTTCATGTCGCAGGGCTTCCGCAATGTGCGCATCCAGGTGGGCGTCCCGGGCATGTCGGGCTACGGTTCCTCGCGCGGGGAAGCCCGGCTCAGCTCGCTGCATGAAGGGCCGATGTTCGAGCCCGCCTACTACGTTCGCCGCGCCATCAAGCTGTTGGAAGAGGGTCGCAAGCAGCTCGGGGACGAGGTCGGCATCCTGCACGATGTGCACGAGCGCGTCACACCCAACCAGGCTGTCTACCTCGCGAAAGCAGTCGAGCCGTTGAACCTGTTCTTCCTGGAAGACGCGCTATCGCCCGAGGACATCGCCTACTTCCGCCAGATCCGGCAGCAGTGCTCCACGCCACTCGCAATGGGTGAACTCTTCAACAGTCCCCACGAGTGGACGCCGTTGATTTCCGAGCGTCTCATCGACTACATGCGCATGCACGTCACGCAGATGGGCGGATTCACCCCCGCGCGAAAGGCCGCGATTCTCGGCGAGCACTTCGGCGTCAAGACTGCCTGGCACGGCCCCGGCGATGTCTCCCCGATCGGGCATGCGGCCAACGTGACGCTCGACGTGGTTTCGTACAATTTCGGCATCCAGGAATACTCGCCGTTCAACGATCGTCTCCAGGAAGTTTTCCACGGCTGCCCCGTGATGCGCGATGGCTATCTCTGGGCGAACGAGAAGTCCGGCTGGGGCATCGAGGTGGACGAGAAGCTTGCGCAGAAGTACCCTTACGGCAGCTTCGAGCGCGGCCCCCAGAAGGATCTGAACGGCGGCTGGGGAGAAATCCGCCGCCGCGACGGCGCGATCATCAAGCAGTAGGGGCGGTAACGTGTGCAAGCAGGCGATGCATTTGTGTGCCTCGTAACCACCCCGATTTCGGGTTCGGTGGCGATTCTAGGCGATGACGGGCGCATCGTAGGCACCAGACGCTGGTCCGCGGTCCAGAGTTCCTCATCGGCGACCGTGGAGGCCGTGAATCCCACACTGGGAGGTCGTTGCCCTCGTGCGAGAGCGGCGGTTGCAGGGATGCGATCGGCTGGATCGACATCCACTTGCTTGCGTCCTCTATCGTCGGCGAGTACGACTAAGAAAGCGAGTCCACACTGATGTGTCGACGAGCACCATCAGCCGGCCAGCCGTTCGGGTCAGGATCCGGTGGAACGCCGCGCAACTCGCATGATGAAAGAGGACTCGCAAAGAGCCGGCTTCGAGTGATTGAGCTGACAGAGTCCCTCGACGCGGCTTTCGCTCACGGACCATTCGGATCGCTGCCCCAGACGATTGTGGCCCCGCTTTCGAGTTTTTTGAGCATCTGTCAGTATGAGACGATTCGCAATCCCGTTAGTGCTGCTTTCCGCAGGACTCCTCTCCGCCGCCAGCAATGATGTCAAAGGTATTGACATCGTCATTAACCAGAAGCCATCCGGCATCATGGTAACTACCGCCACCGATTCTTCCGGAGCCTTTCGGGTTCTCGGCCTCCCGCCGGGCGAGTACACCATCGAAGCCCGTCCCCGCTGCTGCTCCGGTTCCCCGAGCACGCCATTCCTCAGCGCGTTCCACGTGGTCAAGTCCGCCATCAAGAACAATGACGTTACCAATGGCATTCCGTCAGCCGCTCGCCGGACTATTCTCGTCTCCCGCCCGGATGCGTTGATTTCCGGCCCAAACGTCACGAACGATGCGATACAGGATGCCGGATTGTTGAATCAGGCCTTGCTCTTTCGCGAGAGCTTCACCCTAACTGGTACCGCGGACATCACCGGCGTCATCATCTCGGAAGACGTGAACCTCTCCACGACATCGCTGCGCTTTATCGCCGCGGAGGGAGGGACCGCGCCACCGGTCCAGACGCTCCAGATCACGTCTGCCTCCGCGAATCAGGTCACGTATGCGGCCGCATTCACTGCCGATCCGCGAACGCCGTCTTGGAATGCGAGCCTTTCGAGAGCCGGCAACACTCTCACGGCTGGGACCGGCGACGAGATTCTCGTCCAACCCCAGAGTGCCGGCCTCGCACCCGGCAACTATGCCGGCCAGATCAAAATCAGCGTGCGCGACGGCAGCCGCGCGTTCGATCGCGTAGCGGCCGTCACGCTCACCGTGCTCGCCCGAGCCAATTCCGCTGTGCTGCCGATTGCGGTGGACCGCAAAATGGATTTCTCGCCGCTGCGGGACGATGGGGTCACCTATACGCCGAGCACGTTTCATGTAACCAATACCAGCGAAGCGGCGCAGAGCTACACTGTCACGCCGCTCAAGAGCGACCAGGGAAATACCATCCTGATCTCGCCCTCGACATTCACGCTGTTGCCGGGCGCGGTGCAGGCCGTCCAGATTCAATCGCGGAAGACGCCGAATGCTCCCCCGGTCACATTCCTCACAGCAACGGCGAAGGATTGTGTGACAGTATCCAGGACGGAGAAGGACGGAACTATCAGTACCTTCACATACTACAAGCTCCCAGCGGACACCACTAGTACATTGTCGGTGGGCGGAAATAATACATGCCACCCCACAAGATTGATCCCCGTATTTGCCGAACTCGATGCCACGGCAGCCTCGGGCCACGCGCTCAATGGAAAGCTCCAGGTGTGGGACGATTGCGGGCTCGAGCGCCGGGACTATTCGGCGCAGATCACGGAGTCCGATCCTGTCGCCGCTACTGTTCAAAGTGACATCGCCTATTCGCCTGCCGGCAAGACGATTAACACAGCCGGCGCCGGCGCGATTGCCGCATTCAGTGTGCGCCATGGAGACTGGGACCCGGCCCGCAAAGCCCTCACGCTGGCCGCCGCCGTCCATCTCACCGACCCCCTGACCGGCATGGAGTTGACCGGGACCACCTCGCTCTCCGTGCCTATCGACGACACCACGCCGCGACCCTATTTGTCCCCCAGCGGAACGATCTCGGCTGCGAGCTTTAATTCGGTCGGTGTGGCGCCAGGCGAGATCATTTCCGCGTTCGGCGTTTTTCCAAACGCTCCACTCGCGGTGGCGGACAAGGTACCGCTGCCAGAGGAATTGAGTGGGCTTGCGCTCGAGTTGGACGGCCAACCGATGCCGCTGTTCTTTGCCAGCGTTGGACAGATCAATGCCGTGGTTCCGTTCGGCACTACACCTGGGCTGCATTCCCTGGTGCTTAAATCGGGTCCGCCGGACTACACGTCGGCGCCTCTCGAGATCAACGTGGTCGCGGCCAATCCCGCGTTCTGGGTTACGGACGGAAGCGGCGGCGGGCAGGCGCACGTCTACAAGATCGCTGCCAATGGAGCCCAGATTCTCGTGGATCAGGATCATGCCGCGCAGGAGGGCGACACGCTCGTGATGTACGTCTCCGGACTCGGCGACGTGCAGGCGAACGTGACCCGGGCGACCTTGCCCCGCTCACGCTTTTGCCGGCCGTTGCGCCGGTAAGCGTGAAGATCGGCACCAATGATGCGACGGTTCTCTATAGCGGCCTGACACCCGGCAGCGTCAGCCTTTATCAGATCAATATCAAAGTCCCCAAGTTGATCAACCGGCCGCCTCCACCTGCCTTAGCGCAAGCGGCCAAGACCAACGGAGCAACGGCGAACGTGTTCTCGCTGCCCATCGAGATCGACGCCGGCGGTTCCCTGAGCGGGAGCAATGCCATCGGATATTTCGTCGCCGAAACGGACTCGCAGATAGGGGTGTCGTTCGTCACCTCGCCTCCCGGACTCTCAATCCGGGTGAACGACAAGGCCGTGGTGGGGAATTCCGGTCTGTTGTACTTCAATCCGGGCACACCATTCCCCATTGATGTGCCGAACCAGCTTCAATTCGTCGGTTCCAACACCGGCACTCGCTATCGATTCGCGGGCTGGAGCCAGGGCGGATCGGTATCGCAGACCCTCGCGCCGACGGTGTCGACAGCCTTCGCCGCCTACTTCTATACCGAGCACAAATTAACCACCAGCACCACCCAGGGAGCCACGATTACGTCTATCAGTCCGAGCAGTCCGGACGGGTATTACCTCGAAGGGACGCAGGTCTCGGTAGCGGCCAGTTGTCCGGCCGGCCAAATCCCGCTGGGCGTGATTTGGACACCGCTGAGTACCGGTGGTTTTGGAATTCCCCCATTCACTCTAAGTCCGGCCGTCGTCACGCTGAATCCGTACTCGGTCGAAGTCCAGTTTACGTGTGTGCAAGCCAACGCCACGACGGTGAACACCAGTCCGGCGAATGTGGGTCTGACAGTGAGCGTGGACGGCACAACGTACACGAATTCGCGCACCTACGACCCCTCCGGCGCAACGTCGCATATTCACTCGACGACGTCGAACCAACTGGTAAATGGAACGCAGTACGCGTTCACCGCCTGGACACCCGGCACCGCCGCGCTATCGCAGACCGTCCCGTCGGCCACCGGCAACGTGACTTATACGGCCGGCTTCAAAATCAGCGGGTATCAGGTGACGGCGACCGGTTGCGGTGTGACGGTGGGGCCCCAATCGCTTGCCGTTGCACCCAACGTCTTCACGCCCGGCGTCACGCTGTTCGCCACCGTCAACCCTCCCTCGGGTCAGGCTCTTCAATCCATCGCAGTCACGGTGGGCGGAGTCACCACTACCTACACTTCGAGTCCGGCCAGTTTTGCGCTGACAGGTCCCGCGACCATCACCGCCGCCTGCCAGCAGCAGGTAACCGCGTGCGTAAACCCGCCCGCGGGCTTGGCCGCCTGGTATTCACTGGACGAGCCGCAGTCGCCGTCGGTCGATCTCATCACCGGCGAAAAAGCCAATTGGATCGGCGGCCCCGCTTCGATCACGGGCTTGGTAAGCAAGGCGCTGTCGTTCAACACCGGCAAATATGTGGATGCCACCAACGCATCGGAAGGCGACGTCGGTACCGGTGACTTCTCGATTGATGCCTGGGTGCAGTCCTCGCCTTCCTCCGGGGTCACAACGATTTTGGACAAGCGCAACCTGTCCACCGGCGTTCGCGGCTATTCGCTGTACCTGTTTAACGGAGCGCTGGGCTTCCAACTCGCGGATAACTCCGCGAATTCTGCCTCTTGCGGGACCAATGCCTCTGTCTCGGGCTGCACTAACTGGGGGTCGTCCGCGCAGGTGGCCGACGGCAAGTGGCACCTGGTAGCGGCGACGGTTTCGAGGTCGAGCAACACTGGCGGCAAACTATATGTCGACGGCAATCTGGTGCTGACCTTCGATGCGAGCATCCGACCGTTGTCCTTGTCGAATTCGGGAAAACTCCGCATCGGCGGCGGCAACGGGACCGACTTCGTGGGCAGTGTCGATGAGGTTGAGATCTTCAACCGCGTTCTGACGCAAGCTGAGATTCAGACTTTGGTCTCCGCGGGATCGTTCGGCAAATGTAAGCCGGCCCAAAACGTAACGCTCACCGTTCTGACCAACCCCTCTGGGCTCATGGCACGCATTGGCGCAAGCGGCGCGTATTCTAAGGCTCCCGTTATCGCGCAGGTACCCGTCAACCAGACACAGTTTGTCAGCGTCACCGACCCGCAGTTCGATGCGGCCACTGGCACCGGCTACAGTTTCACCGGTTGGTCCACTGGTGGCTCCACTGCCACCACGACCGTTCAGCCAGCATCGAACTTCACGGCGACCGCCAACTTCAAGGTGGCCTGCTACGCTCTGACTACCAGCGTGTCGCCCTCCAACAGTGGAATCGTCACGGCCCTTCCGGCTTCGGGCGGGCTCGCGGGATTGCCGGCCACTTGCTACGCACCGGGCACCACCGTCACCCTGACCGCCTCCGGAGACGCGGCGAAGGACTACATCTTCTACGGTTCCTGGACGGGCGCCGGTACCGGCTCCACCACTCGGACGGTCGTAATGAACGGGCCGTCCACAGTGAGTGCCAACATGAATCCGTACCCGGCACCCAATCTGCCGTTTGGCGGCTCCAACTGGGGTTACGCGAACGGGTCCACTTATCAGATAACCGGCAAATTGGGAAATAATGGAGCCGACTATAACGGCATCCAGATCACGCAGGTGGTATGGACAGCGGCCGCGGGGACCGGAACCATCACCGACTCGACCACGCTACCCATCACCATCGGCAATCTGGCCGGCGGCATCGGAGCGCTGAGCAACACGTTAACGTTCACAGCGAACATGCCCACCACAGTGACGCAGTTCAAGGTGTGCGTATCGGGAACGGCAGTTAGCCCTCTATCGGGCAAGACCGTTACTTGGACTGACAGCCAGAACTGCGGCCACGCATTCCCACGGAATTAGGAGGACACGGGCCGCCCGTAGGCTGGGCGGCCCTATTTTTCGTCTCCATAACTCAGAGGTAGATCGCTCACGGACGGTTGCGAACTAGCCGACCCGCCGAGCTATCACGACAGTAATGTCATCCGCAGCCGGAGCCCCCTCCGTAAACTGCGCCACCTCGTCGATCACCATCTTCACGATCGCTTCGGCCGGCTCCTCCGAGTGGCTCCGTACGAGTTCCGCCAACCGGTCTTCCCCGAACTCCTCGTCCACCACCGGTTTCGCCGCCTCGCTCACACCGTCGCTGAACATCACCAGCACGTCGCCGCGCTCCATCGTCACCTGCGCCTGCTGGAACGGGAATCGCGGCATGATGCCCAGGATGATCCCACCGGTCGCGAGTTTCTCCACCTCGCCCGACTTCCGCACCAACAACGGCGGATTGTGCCCCGCGTTGCAGTAGGTCACCTCGCCCGTCGACGGATCCATCACGCATATGAAAAACGTGATGAACCGATTCTCGGGACAATTGGCCGCCACCGATTTATTAAGCCGAGTCACCTTCGCCGCCAGATCGTCGCAATCCTCGAACAGCACCTGCACCCGCGCCTGCAAACTCGACATCAGCAGCGCTGCCGGCATTCCCTTACCCGCCACATCGCCCACCAGCATCAGCAGCCGTCCATCGGGGTACGTGATGAAGTCGTAGTAATCGCCGCCCACCGTGCGGCACGCATTCGTGGCCCCTGCCAGATCCACCCCCGGCACGTCGGGCGCGCTGCTAGGCAACAGCCCTCGCTGGATCTGTCCCGCCTGATCCAATTCCTTCGCCAGCAGTCTTTCCGCCGCTTCCACCTCCGCCAACCGCGAATGCTCGATTCGAATCGCCGCCACGTTGGCCATGACGGTCAGCAGGTTCAGATCCTCGCGCGAGAACGGCTGAAACGTGTTCGGCGAATCGAGGTAGATCAGCCCGATCACGCGATCCTTGGCCTGCAGCGGGACCGCCATCATGCTCCGGACATTCTGTGCGACGATGCTGGCCCGTTCGCGAAATGCCTGATCGATTTGAGCATCCACCACCAGCTCCGAACGCCCCTCTTTCAAAACCCGGTCGCGCACCAGCGAACTGATCTGGAACCCCTGTCCGCGCGCGGCACGCACCACGAGTTCAGCCCCTTCCAGCACCATCAGCACGCCGCGATTCGCGCCCACTGCCTCCAGCGACAGATCCATGATCACTTCGAACAATTCCGCCAGCGTCCGGTGACTCGCCAGTTCGAGACCCGCGCGAATCAGCGCCCGCGTCTGCAGACTGCCTTGGAATATTCGAGTTTTCCCGAAGTCCTCCACCTCGGGTCCCATCAGCGCTTCCAGACTACTGGCGGCCGTCGTCGTCGCCGCCGTCACCACCGCGCTATCGACGAACACCACCGTATTCGCCGGAGCCTCGCTCGCGCCCACCTCACAGAATTCGATACTGAGGTGGCCCGCCGATACGCGGTCTCCGGGCCGTAACTTGTGCGGCACCGTAATCCGCGTGCCGTTCACCAACGTTCCGTTCTTGCTGCCCAGATCGCGCACAATCCAGTCCGGTCCCGTGCGTTCGAACGCGAGGTGCTGGCGCGAAAGCCCGGAGTCTTCCGGATAACTGATGTCGTTCGATGCCGATCGCCCCGCCGAGATCCGGTCGTTCGATAGCGGCACCGAGCGGCTCTTCCCGTCCGGGGTTCGGATGATCAACTCATGAACGGCGGCTAAACTGGTTCCAGTCATTGCGGTTTATTATCTCACTTGAAGATCCTTCTCTATTACATCGGCAAGGCTCGCGATGCCCACGCGAACGCGATAGCCGCCGAGTATGTCAAGCGGACCGCGCGTTACCTGACTTGCGAGATGCGCGAGATTCATCCCGTCCGGTTCGACCTGTTCGCACGCCACCCGTCGGCCCAAATAGTACTCCTGGATCCATCCGGCAAGGTGATGGATTCCACCGGATTCACGGCCCTGGTCGGCCAGGCCGAACGGGACGCGCGCGACCTGATATTCGTGCTCGGCGGCGCGGATGGCCTACCGCCCGAGTGGAAACCGCGAGCTATGCTCCTCTCGCTCTCGGCCATGACCTTCCCCCACGAACTCGCCCGAGCCATGCTCGCCGAGCAAATCTACCGGGTCGCAACCGGCCTCCGCGGCCATCCGTATCCCCGGTAGGCATTCGTCACGCCGTGTTACCGTAGGACTTAGGCATGGCATGGTTCACGCGCAATAAGCCCTCCGTCGACTCCGGCGGCGAGGGCGATGGGGAGCGGCATGTCCGTACCGAGGGCTTATGGCTCAAGTGCGAACATTGCTGCCAGGTCATCTGGCGGCGTACCCTCGACGAGAACCAGCAGGTTTGCCCGAAGTGCGATTACCACTTCCGGATTGACGCTAACACCCGCCTCGGGCTCCTGTTCGACGAGCAACAGTTTACGGCCCATGAACACGGCATGTCGTCCACCGATCCTCTGCGATTCGTCGACGCGAAGCCGTACCTCGACCGCCTTGCCAGCATGCAGCGCGCCGGACTCCGCGATGCCGTCATCTCGGCCACCGGCAAAATCGAGGGCCGCGAAGTTAATGTCTGCGCCCTGGAGCTGAAGTTCATCGGCGGCAGTATGGGGTCGGTGATGGGCGAGAAGATTACCCGCTCTATCGAGCGCTCCATCGAACATCGCGCGCCTCTGGTCATCGTCTCCGCTTCCGGCGGAGCCCGCATGCAGGAAGGCGCTGTCAGCCTGATGCAGATGGCGAAGATATCCTCCGCCCTCATGCGCCTCGACGAAGCGGGACTCCCGTTTATTAGCGTCCTCACCGATCCCACCACGGGCGGAGTTACCGCCAGTTTTGCGATGCTCGGCGACTTGAATATCGCGGAGCCAGGAGCTCAAATCGGATTCGCCGGTCCCCGCGTCATCGAACAGACCATCCGCCAGAAACTCCCCGACGGTTTCCAGACCAGCGAATTCCTGCTCCAGCATGGGTTTTTGGATGCGGTCGTGAAGCGCTCCGAGATGAAAAGCTACCTCTCGAACGCCTTCAAATTCTTCCTCGACTGAACGTCGATCCTCCGGCTGGTATAAGCTGTAGGGAATCCGATGAATCGACGTCAATTCCTTACCGCTTCCGCCGCGGGGCTGGCTTACTCCGCCGAAATGTTTGCAGACCAGAAGCCGCGCCGCGTTGGTCTGATTGGGTGCGGCTGGTACGGCAAAGCCGATCTGCTGCGCCTCATTCAGGTGGCGCCCGTCGAGGTTGTATCGCTGTGCGACGTCGATACGCAGATGCTGGCCGGAGCCGTCGACATCGTGGCTTCCCGCCAGAAGTCGAAGAACCGCCCCCGCACGTATGCCGACTACCGCCAGATGCTCGCGGCCAAGGACCTCGACCTCGTGCTCATTGCGCCCCCCGATCACTGGCACGCTCTGCCGATGATCGAGGCCGTCAAGTCGGGCCTCGACGTCTGGGTGCAGAAGCCGATCAGCGTCGATGTAGTGGAAGGCCAGGCGATGCTGGCTGCCGCTCGAAAATACAAGAGGGTGGTGCAGGTCGGTACGCAGCGCCGCAGCACGCCGCACCTCATCGAAGCGCGCGACCGCGTGATTCGCTCGGGCAAACTCGGCAAAGTCGGGCTGGTGGAGATTTACTGTTACTACCACATGCGGTCCACCGCGAATCCGCCCGATACCGCGCCGCCCGCCTACCTCGATTATGACGCCTGGACCGGTCCCGCTCCCATGCGCCCGTATAACTCGTTGGTCCACCCGCGTGGCTGGCGTGCGTTCATGGAGTACGGCAATGGAATCGTCGGCGACATGTGCGTCCACATGCTCGATATGGTGCGCTGGATGCTCGATCTCGGCTGGCCCACTCGCATCGATTCTACCGGCGGCATCCTCGTCCAGAAGGGCGTGAAGGCCAACATCTCCGACACGCAGACTGCGACGTTCGATTATCCCGACTTGAAGGTTATCTGGCAGCACCGGACCTGGGGTGATGCGCCCGACCCCAAATACCCCTGGGGCGCAACGCTCTACGGCGATAAGGGCACGCTCAGGGCCGGCGTCTTTAGCTACGACTACACGCCCCAGGAGAAGGGGGAGCAGTCGATCCACACGGACGTTAAATACGAGTTCGAGCAGTACCCGGAAGACCGGACCGAGAAGGATCTCGAGCGCCACGTTGCGCCCGCCATTCGCGGCCACATGCGCGATTTCCTCGCGAATATCGATTCCCGCGGCAGGCCCGTGGCGGACATCGAGCAAGGCTATATCTCGACGGCGTCGTGCATTATGGCGAATCTCTCGATGAAACTCGGCCGCGACCTACACTGGGACGCGGCCAATCAGCGAGTTATCGGGGACGACGAGGCGAACCGGTTGCGCCAACGGGCATATCGGAAGCCCTACGTGCATCCACACCCGAACAGCGTGTAGCTCGAACTTACAACCCGCTGCGCTTCAGCGCGTATTCAATCGCTTCCGGCGGCACGTGGAACTGCGCCATGCCGATGTTCCCCATGTACCCCAAATCCGCGATGCCGGCCTTGCTCGTGTAGTAAGCATCCGAGGTCATCTTCCGTGCGAAGTCGAAGAACTTGATCCCCGGCGATGTGTCTGGCGCCGCATTCTTCCTGTACGCGATCACGTCCAGCAGCGCGATCTGTTGTTCCGGTTTCGCGTCCACGAACTTCGACTCAAACCTCGACTGCGACGCATTATCCATCCACGCCAACCCACCGGTGTACCGATCGCGTATCTCGTCGTTATGGCTTGCCAGCAAATCGATAAACTCAGGAGCGCCACCTTCCAGGGCTCCTTTCGAATGTTCATCTGCCGGGAAAATCAGCTCGCATAGCCTCCGCAGGGAGGCCCACTCGTGATCGTTAAAGACCTTCGACTTATAAACACCACCCGAGTTGGCCGCATCCTCCGCCGCCATCGTGTGAACATGCTGCGCATCCGCCACGCTGATGCCGCCCACCGTCACCGCAATCGCGACGTTCCGCAATAAATCGCGCCGTGAAACGTCAGACATTGCCTTTCCTCATTTCCTCAGCCAGATACTCCGCGGTCCGCCACGCTAAAGCGCAGATGGTCAGAGTCGGGTTCTTATCGGGGTTACTCACGAACGGCGCCGCATCGGCCACGAACAGATTCTTCGTGTCGTGCGCCTGGCAGTAGGAATTTAATGCCGACTTACTCGGGTCGCTTCCCATTCGCACCGTGCCTAACTCGTGAATAATCATGCCACCCACGGATATCTTCTCGGCTGCCGACCTCGGACTCCTAACTGGATGCCCGCCCATCGTCTCCAGAATCTCCGCGAAGGTCTGCTCCATGTGGTCCACCATCTTCAACTCGTTATCGGTCCACTGGAAGCTGAAGCGCAGCACCGGAATTCCGTACTTATCCACCACGACGGGATCGATTTCGCAGAACGTTTTATCATTCGGAATCATCTCGCCGCGTCCCGATAAAGAGACCGACGCACCGTAATCCTCGCGAATTTCGTTCTTCAGTTTCGACCCATACCCTTCGTTTGCCGCGCACGCGCCATGGAACGACCCAACGTTCGGCATGTTGAAGCCGCCACCGATTTCGATGTGATAGCCTCGCGGCATTCCCGCCTGCTTCTGCCGGTCCCACATCCACCACGGCATGTAGACGTGCATTCCGCCCATGCCGTCGGAATCGTGCCGCGGCAGTCCGCGCAGCGCCGGAACCTGTGCGCCCATCGCGAATCCCACGGTATCGGTGAGATTCCGCCCCACTTGTCCCGATGAGTTCCCCAGTCCGTTGGGATGCCTGGACGACTTGGAATTCAACAGAAGCCGCGCCGTCTCACACGCACCGCCCGCCACTACGACGGTCCGGCACTTGATTTGTTGCTCCGTCCGCGTTTCCTTGTCGACGTACGAAACCGCCGTCACCTTACCCGAAGCATCGGTAATCAACTCCCGAGCCATCGCGTTCGGAATCACCTTCACCTTGCCGGTTTTCATCGCAGGCAGTATCTGCACCTGGCTGGACGAGTAGTTCGATGCCGTCACGCACCCACGGCCGCACTGGCCGCAGTAGTGACACGGCGGGCGTCCGTTCAGCGGAGTGGTGATCACCGCCATGCGATTCGGTATACAAGGAATGTCGAGCTTCTGGCACGCCCGCTGCACCAGCACTTCATGCACGCGAGGCGGCGGTGGCGGCTGAAAGATTCCGTTCGGCGCGCTCCGGATATTCTCCTGCGATCCGGTTACGCCGATGAACACCTCGGCCTTGTCGTAGTACGGGGAGATGTCGTTATAGGAGATCGGCCAGTCGGTTCCGAGTCCATCCCGCGAATATGACTTGAAGTCATAGTCCGCGAATCGGAACGAAAAGCGGCCATAATGATTCGTGCGGCCCCCAAGAATGCGCGACCGGAACCATCGGAATTCGTTACCGGGCGCCACGGTGTACGGCTCGCCCTCCAATTCCCAGCCGCCGAACGATGCTGTGAAGTATCCAAACGAATACGGATTCTTGCCCGTGTAAACCGACCCATCCTCACCGGCGCCGCGATGCGGCACCTGATACGGCCACATGTGCTCTTTGAAATCCTTGGCGGGGTTGAGCATCGGACCCGCTTCAATCAGCGCGACGTTGATTCCCATTTTGGTCAGCACCTGAACCATGGTGCCGCCGCCGGCTCCAGAACCGACGATCACAACGTCATAAACAGGGGAGCTGCGGATGACTTGCATATGTGTCCCAATTATAGGCCCGGTCCGGCACGCTTCGGAAACGGGATATGATAGAAAGATCGCGCAATGTACCACTACGATCCCCAGCTCGCGCTCGAAGAGGTCACCGAAGACGCTATTCTTCCCCATCCCGTCCACGTACGCGATATGATGCTGCGCGCGCACCTGGCGCCGGAACGCGCCATCGACTTAAATCATAAACTCCAGGCGTATCTCGAGACCTTCGGCCAGGCTCAAGGCATTGCCCGCTCCATGTTGGAAGAACTCGCCGCGCTCAACCGCTGACACACCTCGTCGTTTTCAGCCCCGTCGAATCGAATTTCTGATATGATTGATAAAACATTCCGTTCTCGAAATGTTTGAATAACAAGTTACAATTAACCGAGGAGTTACAAAAAGTAGTACAATGCCCAGAAAGACCAACATCGACAAAGAACCCGTCGTCCAGAAGGAAGGGGCTGCCGTGAAACCGGCGAAAGCTTCCGTCCCGAAAGCAGCGCCGAAGGCTCCTGCCGTAACGAAGGCCCGGGCTCCCCGTTCGAGTGCGACCGCCGTGACTCATAAACACAAGAAGAGCGTCAGCGTGGAAGTCTCGGGCACCGAGATTGCCGCCGTCGAGGAAAGCACTACACCGGCGCCCAGGAAGATCGTCGCCCCGCCCACTCGCGAGGAAATCGCCATACGCGCTTACCTGCTGTACGAAGGTCGTGGTTATCAGGGTGGATCCGAGACAGAGGACTGGATCACCGCCGAACGCCAGTTACTCGCCGAGCGCGGACAGCAGTAACTCAACGGCCCATGCCGGCCGATAGCCGTAACACCGTCCACACAATCCGGATTCCGGCACGCATGCCATTCAGCCAATTGCCGGAGATCTTGTTTTCTCCAGCTACGCGCCTGCGATAGGTCACTGGTATCTCGACCACTCGCAGGCCGTGCTGGATCGCGCGTACCTGCATTTCCACGGTCCAGCCGTAGTTGCGATCGCGCATGCCTAACCGCTCGAGAGCGTCCCACCGGATGGCCCGGAACGGTCCGAGATCCGTGAAGCGCCGTCCGTAGAGCCACTTCACCAGCGTCGTCGCCAACCGGTTGCCGAACTCCTGCTGCGCGGTGAGCGCACCGGGTTCAGAACTTCCCATCGTGCGGGAACCGATCACGAGGTCCGCTCGTCCATCGTAAATAGGAGTGAGTAGCCGGATCGCCTCAGCCGGATCCTCGGAACCATCGGCTTGCATGAACGCCACTGCTATGGTCCCGGCGGGCACGGCCGCAAGGGCGCGAAGGCACGCTGCACCGTAGCCGCGTTCCGGCTCCTGAACGACCGTAGCGCCGGCACGTTTTGCGATCTCCGCCGTCTCATCCGTGGACCCGTTATCGGCAACGATGACGGAAACGAAGATGCCCGGCGGAATGGTACCCAATGTGTGGGCGATCACCGCAGCCTCGTTCAGGGCGGGGATGATGAGCGCGGCGCTTGCGTGTCCGTTCAGCCCCATGCTGTAATGAGGATCAAGTTTACCCTGGGTTTCGAATAGCAATGCCCGAAGACGACGCCGTCAGTTTAGAAAACACAATCCATTCCCATCGTAGATCACTCGTGTGGTCGACCATTCACTGGGCCCGGGACGTGCTGGTCTCGGTGGTCATCGCGATCATCGTCATCCTGTTCATCTATCAGCCGGTGAAGGTGGAAGGCACCAGCATGATGCCGGCCTTAGTGGATCAGGAGCGGATCTTCATTAACAAGTTCGTCTACCGCTTCGGGGTCGGCAACATCGAGCGCGGCGACATGGTGGTCTTCTGGTTTCCCGGCGATCCGACCAAGTCGTATATCAAACGAGTGGTTGGAACGCCGGGCGACACCATCGAGGTCAGCGACGGAACTGTATTGCTAAACGGGCAACCGCTGGCCGAAGCCTACGTCCCGCCGGAGTACCGCGACCATGTCTCAGTGGCTCCCACGCGCATTCCGGCCGGTCAGTACTACGTGCTCGGCGACCACCGCAGTTCTTCCAACGACAGCCGCGCCTGGGGCATGGTGCCGCGCCGCTACATCTATGGAAAGGCCGTCTTTGTCTATTGGCCCCCCGACAAGATGGGCGTTCTGCACTAGCGCATCCATAGAGTCGTGCCCGTCGGAAGAAGGTTTCTCAGACAACCGGGGTCGGCCGGCTGCCCGAATCGGAGGGCCGCCTGGGAAGGCGAAGCGAAGTGAAAATGGTCATCGATCCGGCCACGGCCGGGAGGCGGCAGTCGCACCTACGCCGCGCTGCTCGCGAGCAGTTCCTTGATGGTGCTGCCCACCCTCAGAAAGGCGTCGAGCGTTGGGGGCTTCCGGATGTAACAGTTAGCACCCAACTTCGTCGTTTCCCGCCGGTCGTGCGGTGAGTCGGATGAGGTCAGGATTGCAACCGGCACGTTGACGAGTTGGGGGTTCCCGCGAATCCGGCTCAGAACCTCCTTGCCGTCCAGCCGCGGCAAGTTCAGATCTAGGAGAATCAGATCCGGAATGGCGGACTTCCTTTGTAACTCATCGACATAGGACACCGCGCCCTCCCCATCGGAAAACCATCGCAACTGGAATGGGATGTGGTGAGTCCGCAATGCTTCTTTGATCAAGAACACATCTGCGGGATTATCTTCCACCAGCACGATGAGGACGTTCGGATCCACTCGAAGTTACAGTCTACAGGAGACCTGATCTGGATGCAATCTAATTACTGCGGGTAAAATGGGGATAAAATAGTTACGCGAATGTGCCGCAATATTCGGAATCTATATAATTTTGAACTTCCCGCGACGCCGGAGGAAATCCGCGCCGCGGCGCTTCAATTCGTTCGCAAAGTCAGCGGCTTTCAACGGCCATCGCAGGCGAACGAGGCCCCTTTTCGTAACGCGGTGGATGAGATCACCGCCGTTTCCACCCGGCTTCTGGCCTCGCTTGAAACTTCCGCGCCGTCTAAAGATCGTGAGGTGGAAGCCGCGTGCGCGAAAGCCCGCTCGGTCCGGCGGTTTGCCACATGATTCCGGCCCTGCTTTTTCTGCTCGCCGCCGGTCCTACACCGCCCGGCGTTGTCATCGACCATCACCCTGCCGCCACCAGGCAGTACATCGGTTCGCCCTCTATCGCCATTCTCCCCGACGGCTCGTACGTTGCCTCGCACGACTTCTTCGGACCGGGTTCCACGCAATCCACCTCCGGGGTGACGCGCGTTTTCCGTTCCACCGATCGCGGCCAGACCTGGAGTCAGACGGCCGAACTGCACGACCAGTTCTGGTCGAACCTGTTCGTTCATCGCAAACGCCTCTACCTCATGGGCACCACCGGCGAGTACGGGCGCATCGTGATCCGGGCGTCGCGCGATGGCGGACGCACCTGGAGCGATCCATCGTATCTGACGCCGGATCCGAACTACCACACCGCGCCAGTTCCCGTAGCGATTCATGATGGCCGCATCTGGCGCGCGATGGAATACCATCCGCCCGGTCCGTGGGGATCGTTCGAGGCGTTCCTGCTCGCCGCGCCGGTGAAGGCCGATCTGCTCGATCCGAAAAGCTGGCAACTCACCGGGCGGCTGCCGTATCCGGCCGAGGCCGTTCCCGGTAAGACCTGGCTCGAAGGCAATGCCGTCGTTGGCCCAGGCGGCGATCTCCTGGACATGCTTCGCGTCGACAACGTCGAGAAAGCAGCGATGATACAGGTCCGCGGCGGCACTCTTGAATTCGCCGGTCTGGTCGACTTTCCCGGCGCCGCGAAGAAGTTCACGATTCGCTTCGATCGAAAAACCCACCGCTACTGGTCTCTGGTCAATCCCGCGCCCGATGCTGAGAAGCCGGCTTCTGTTCGCAATACGCTGTCTCTGGTGTCGAGCCCCGACCTCCGCCAGTGGAAGATCGAGCGCCAGATCGTCACCCACCCGGACGCGCTGAAGCATGGTTTTCAATACGTCGACTGGCAGTTCGATCACAACGACATCGTCGCCGCGGTTCGGGTCGCATTTGATGATGAAAGCGGAGGGGCGCATAACTTCCACGATGCTAACTTCCTGACCTTCGTCCGGATTCCGACGTTCCGTCGCAGCGGCCATTGAGCGCCGCCCCGATATAATCATCCTCATGCGGATTTCTGCCGGACTCCTCTTGCTGGCGCTAGCCCGATTTGCAACGGCGCAGCCACAATCGCCGATCCTGCTCGAGCCGGCTCGGGTGTTTGACGGCGACGCAATGCACGAGGGTTGGGCGGTCCGTGTGGTTGGAGATCATATCGAGTCGGCCGGCCCGTTGGCGTCGGTGGATCGACAGGGTGCACAGGTCATCGCGCTGCCGGGACTGACTCTGATGCCGGGACTTGTCGAAGGTCACTCGCACATCCTCCTGCATCCGTACAACGAGACGCTGTGGGCCGATCAGGTACTGCACGAAGGCATTGCGCTCCGGGCAGCGCGGGCGGTGAATCATCTGCGCTCGACGTTGATGGCGGGCTTCACCACGGTTCGGGACCTGGGGACGGAAGGCGCGGGATATGCCGATGTCGAGTTAAAGCAGGCGGTGGAGCGCGGCATCATTCCCGGCCCGCGCGTCCTGGCTTCCACCCGGGCCATCGTTGCGACCGGCAGCTATGCTCCGAAGGGATTCGCGCTGGAGTTCCGAGTCCCGCAAGGCGCCGAGGAGGCGGACGGCATCGACAGTCTGACGCGCGTTGTTCGCGATCAGATCGGGCACGGCGCCGATTGGGTGAAATTGTACGGCGATTATCGATGGGGACCCGGGCCAGGCGCGCGTCCGACCTTCCTGTCGGAGGAGATGAAACTCGCCGTGGCCGTAGCGAAGAGCGCCGGTGCTCCGGTGGCTGTGCACGCGACTACTCCGGAGGGGATGCGGCGCGCGATCCTGGCTGGCGCGGAGACCGTCGAACACGGCGACGACGGGACACCCGAGATCTTTCAGTTGATGGTGCAACACCACGTTGCGCTATGTCCCACGCTCGCGGCGAGCGAGGCCGTGGCGGAATACGCAGGGTGGGTAAAGGGGAAACAGCCCGAGCCGCCGAGTCTGGCGAGGAAGCGGGCGAGTTTCCGCGCGGCGCTCCAGGCGGGCGTCACCATTTTCAGCGGCAGCGACATCGGTGTATTCGCTCACGGCGAGAATGCGCGAGAGCTGGAATTGATGGTGGACTATGGCATGACCGGGCTGGATGCAATCCGGGCGGCGACGTCGGTAGCGGGGCAGGTGCTGCATATGCGGATCGGGAAGGTCGAGCCGGGATATTTCGCCGACCTGGTGGCGGTGGACGGCGATCCGGTGCATGACATCTCGGTTCTGCGGCGCGTCCGGTTCGTGATGAAGGGCGGCACGGTTTATAAGCAGTAGCGACGGCCGTGATTCGTGTCATGACTGATTCGCACTCCGGCGGCGTCCGGTGCAAAGGCGCTGGCGGTGTCCCTCGCCTACTGGCGCTGGACTCCTCGACTCGGGTACAGGTGCGCGCCGGTTTATCGACGATCGGAGACTGCGTCTACTAACTCTGGCGCGTCCGGGCGCGGCCGGTGCAAAGGCGCTGGCATCGCCTACTGGCGCTGGACTGCTCGACTCGGGTACAGGTGCGCGCCGGCTTTGCTCTAACTCTGGCGCGTCCGGACGGCGGCAAACACAGACTGCACTCATTCGCTAGCCGCTGCTAGCTTGGCCGGCGGCGGCTGGCCGGCACAGTGGATACTGAGTGAACTTATCCCTGGTGTTGCCTGCTCCACTTGGCCAGAAATGCTTCGCCGGCTTGGGTCTCGATCTCCCGGCTCAGCTCCGTGTTCCATTTCTGCCATTGGGTGTTCTTCAATTTCTCGAGTAGTTCGAATTGGCGGCGCGCTTCCATCACGGTGCGCTGCTGTTGCACGATGCGAGACTCGCAGTTACCCAGCTTCGCCGCCAGGACTGGTCGCTGTGAGATGACATACCGGTTGAAGTCATCGGCTCGGGCGAGTTCGGCGGCCGTAATCGAGCGCGCCGTCTTCACGGCGGTGGCACTCTCCAGCGCTTCGGCTTCCAAGTGCCTGCGCTGGTCCTCGATTGATACCTTCTCCGCAAACAGACGCTCCAAGCGCGATGCCTCCAGCGCTACCTGCTTGTCGCGCCACTGGCGGACGCGTTCGAGACTGAAGTGAAACTTTTTCATGCCACTGTACTGGCGAGGGCTGTCATTTGCGCAAGAGTGTCATCGAATGGCGAGACCTCGTGCGAGTCTTGTTTGAGAAAGTCCAGCACTCGCGGCCGGAGCTGGATGGCCGAATCGAGTTTCGCATTCGACCCGGCCATGTATGCTCCCAGATTGATCAAGTCCTCCGAGCGGTGGTAATCGGCAAGCGCGGCTCGGAGACGCTGGGCAGCCACTTTCTGTTCCGGGGTGGAGATCCGCGAGGCCAACCGGCTCACGGAGTTGAGAACATCGATCGCGGGGTAGTGTCCGGCGGCCCCGAGTTCTCGCGACAGAATGATGTGGCCGTCGAGAATGCCGCGGGCCGCGTCGCAGATCGGCTCATTGAAGTCGTCGCCCTCCACGAGGACGGTGAAGAACCCGGTGATGGAGCCGGATCGAAACCGGCCGGCACGCTCGAACACCCGCGGAAGGAGGTTGAATACCGAAGGCGTGTAGCCCTTCTGGCTGGGAGGCTCTCCAGCGGCGAGCCCGATTTCACGCTGCGCCATGGCGAGGCGGGTGACCGAGTCCATGACGAGCAGCACGTCGGCGCCCTGATCGCGGAAGTATTCCGAGACGGCGAGCGCAACAAACCCGGCGCGGATCCGTAGCGGGGCAGGGCGGTCTGAAGTGGCGACAATCACCACGCTGCGCTTTAGACCCTCGGCGCCGAGTTCGCCCTCGATGAAGTCGCGGACCTCACGGTTGCGTTCCCCGAGCAGGGCGATGACACTCACATCCGCTGAGTTCTGCCGCGACATCGCGCCGAGTAGCGTGCTCTTGCCGACGCCGCTGCCTCCGAATATGCCGATCCTCTGGCCTTTGCCGATGGTCAGGAGGCTGTCGATGGCGCGGATGCCGGTGTCGAGCCGGTCCTGAATGGGCTCGCGCTCAAGCGGACCGGGAGGGGCTGCATACAGATCGTAGGCCGCCTCGGCTTTGATGGGCGGCTTGCCATCAATCGGGAGTCCGAACCCGTCGAGGACGCGTCCGAGCAGGCCCGGGCCAACCGCCACGCGCGCGTCCTCTTTGCGGGCGACGATCGGATCGCCGAGTTGCAGGCCATCGGTCTCTTCGAGAGGCATCGAGAGCACGCGGCCATCGCGGAACCCTATGACCTGCGTTCGAATGCGCCGTCCGCCCGCCACGGCTACCTCGCAGAAGTCGCCGATGGCCGCGGCCGGGCCGTGCGATTCGACGAGCAGCCCGACAAGTTGTGAGACCTTGCCGGTCCACTGCATGGGATCGGTGCGGTCGAGAACCCGAAAGTAAGAGTCGAGTTGCATTACGTGGGCCTCCGCACCAGATCGACGAGGCCGCGCTCGATCTCTTTCAATTGCGAGGACACGGACGCGTCCAGGCTTCCACGAGCGGTTTCGAAAATGATTCCGCCGCGCTCGAGCGACGGGTCGGGCAGCACCTCCAGTCGGGCCGGCATTCCCGATTGAGACAAGTGCCATTTGAGCAATTCGACATCCTCGGGATTAGCCCGGATGCGGTGGACATCCCGCGCCTCTACACGCTCGAACGCAGCCTTCACCACGCCCAGAAGTGACTCGGGATCGACGGATAATTCCCGATGAATCACCTTTCGCGCCACCGCGATAGCCAGCCGCACTGCGTCTTCCTCAGCTTCGAGCAGGTGCCGCTTGCGGACTCCGGCCAGGTCCTGAAGACTCTGTGCGAATTTCGCCATCGCCGGTTCAAGCTTCGAATTGGCCTGCTTCACGCCGGCGGCGAGTCCTTCCTGATGGCCCTGTTGATAGGCCTGCCGCGGACGCTCCTGGAGTTCACGCTCCAACTCCTGGATTCTCGCCTGCTGCTCCACGATGATGCGCGGCGCGTTCGTTTCGGGATGGCCCAAGTTTTGGGACGCGTTCGTGTCCGGACCTGCTCCGGCCGAGGAATTCGTGCCCGGCCACAATAGCCGCGCTGCCTCCGACGCATCGCCTCCAACGATCAGCCGGGACCTCATACGACGTACTGCTCACCGGCCGTGCCCTTCAAGCTGATCACTCCGTCGGCTTCCAGTTGCCGGACCACCGAGATCACCTGCTGCTGGGCTACTTCCACTTCCTTGATCTTGATCGGCCCGAGCGCATCCATGTCCTCGCGCAGCATCTCGGATCCGCGTTGCGACATCGCGCTTAACATATGATTCTGCAACTGGTCGCTGGTTCCTTTGAGCGCGACGGTGAGGATCTTCCGGTCGACGCGGCCGAGAACCTCCTTGATCGCATTTTGATCCAGCAGCATCAAGTCCTCAAACACGAACATCAGATGGCGAATGGTTTCCACCAGGCCCGGATCGGATCGCTCCATCCGGTCGAGAATGTCTTTGCTGGTGTTGGAGTCGAGACGGTTGAACATCTCCGAGACGGCGCGCACACCGCCGTACGCTTCGCGGCTGACTTCTCCGAGCGACTTCAGCTTCGCGCCGATGACACCGGCAATCTTGGAGATGATCTCGGGTGAAATCTGGTCGAGATTCGCCATACGCATCGAAACATCGGTTCGCAATTCCGTCGGAAGTGAGAACAGTAGCCCTGCGGCTTGTGAGGGATTCAGGTGCGACAGCACCAGCGCGATGGTCTGCGGGTGTTCGTTATGGATGAATTTGGCGAGTTGTTGCGGGTCCGCCTTCTGGAGCGCGTCGAAACTGACGGCATCGTTGCCGAGCGCCTTCATGAGGCGGTCCAGCATCTTCTTGGCACTCTCAGGGCCGAAAGCGTTGATCAGGATCTTGCGCGCGTAATCGATGCCACCCTTCACGACGTAGTCGTGAGCGATGGCCATTTCGTAGAACTCTTCCAGGATCGCTTCGGACTGCTCGGACGAGATGACGGCCACGCGGGCCACCTCGCGCCCGATCTCCTGAACCTCTTCTTCATCGAGTTCGCGGAGGATGTTGGCGCTGCTTTCCTCACCGAGGCAGACAAGCAGAATCGCGGCTTTTCGCAAACCCGATAGCCGTTCCTCTTTATCAACGTTCGTAATCAGATGAATTCAACCAGGTCCGGATGACCAACGCCATGCCCGCCGGATCCTTGGTAGCCTCCGTTCCGATGTGTTTTACCAGCACTTCCGCCTTCTTTGTCTTCACAGGCGGTAGCTTGAGCGAACTCAGCACTTCCCGCGACTGCTGTTCTTTTAGTGCGGATTGCTCGGCAATTTTCGCTTCGATTTGTTTCTCGAGATCGGGAGCTTCGATAGCTTTCGCGGATGCTGCCGCGGCAAGTTTGACGGCGGCTATGGCCTTGACCATCTTCCGCTTACGGGAGCGGATCAGGAGCCAGACGATACCGAGGAACAAAACCAACAGGACTGCGGCTCCAGCCCCTACCAGGATGGGAAAGGACTTCATCTGCATGGCCTGCTCGAGCCACGCGGGTATGGGGAAGGGCAGCGGTTTGGAGGGCGTCGCGGGTGCAGCAGCCGGGGGCGCGGGCGGCTCGGAGTTTAGGGTGGCGTCGAACGGGAAGGCTTCGACGATGATCTGGTCGCCTCGCTCAGCCTGGATACCGATCACTCCTGCCGCCAGATCCTTTACCACTTTGAGCTTTTCCGGGCTCGGCGCCTCGACGATCCGCTTACCTTTCTCAAAACGAACCGAATGGTCGAGCAGCACCGAAAGCGAGATCCGCTTGATGTTGCCCTGTGGAAGTTTCAGGTGCTTGACGAGGCGGCTGGATTGGTAGGTGATGTTCTCGGTGTGGCGGCTGGTCCCGGCGGACCCTCCCGAAGGCCTTGAGGTCGGCCGCGGCAGCGCGGATGCTGTCCCAGGAACACCCGCGGTGACAGCCCCTGGGGCGCTGTCCTCGGTCCGTTGCGAGGTGACCATCACCGACTTGGAAGGATCGAACGTCTCCTCGCTCTGTTCGCCGCTGGTGAAGTCGCAATCCACCGTAATGCCCGCCCGATACTTATCAGCGCCGAGCAGGGGTTCAAGAGTCGAGTTTAGCTTCGCCAGGAGATCGCGTTCCATCTTCTGCCGGTACTCGAGGATGGCTTCGTTTGGTTCCGGACCATCGGGTAGACCGGGGCGCTTCGGCCGGCTGAGGAGATTGCCATTCATGTCGAGGACGGAAATGGCGTCGGGTGAGAGTCCTTCGACGGCACTGGCCGTGAGGTGGCAAATGGCGATGACGTTCTGGTTCGAGAGCCGGGCACCGATCCGGAGCTTCACCAGTACGCTGGCTTTGGCCGGTTGCCGGGACTCCAGGTAGATCGAATCTTTAGGGAAGGTGATGTGGACTCGCGCCTGTTCCACCTCGGCGAGCGACATGATGGATCTCTCGAGTTCTCCTTCGAGTGCGCGGTGATAGTTCACTTGTTCCGTGAAGTCGGTAGCTCCGAAGTTGGTCTTATCGAACAATTCGAACCCAATCCGGCCCGACTTGGGCAGACCCGCGGACGCCAGTTGGAGCCGGAGTTCGGCGACTCGGGCCGAGGGCACCTGAATGGTCGCGCCGTTATCGGTAATCCGGTACTCGACACCGCTCTCGCGGATCCGGGTAATGACCTGCCCCGCATCTTCGGCCGCGAGATTCGTGAACAGCGGTTTGAAATCGCGCTCGTTGTTCCATCGGGACAGGTACAGCAAACTCGCGACGACGGCCATGGCAGCGACAACGATGGTGATGCGCTGGCGGATGGTCAATCGTGCGACGAGCTGTTTGATTTGGTCCATGCCGGCCGTCAGATCTGCATTCGCATTATGTCTTGGTAGGCCTGAACTACCTTATTTCTCACTTGCATGAACAGCTCAAATGAAAGTTCAGCTTTCTGAGTTTGCATCGCGACGTGGTGCAGTTCCTCGCCTTCGCCGGACAGAAACCGTTCGACACTCTGCTCGGCTCCCGTTCGTGTTTGCTCCACTGTTCCGATGCTCTGACTTAGTAGTGCCTGAAACGCGCCAGATTGCGCAGATTCTGTTGCATTTATTCTCTGCGGGAGCGAAATGGCGGGAACCGAGGTGACGGGTGCGATGGGTGCCATGCTGTTATCTCAACAGGTCGATCGAGTGATTGATCATGTCCTTGATGGCCGACATCGCCGCAACATTTCCGTGATAGGCCCGGGCGGCACTCATCAGGTCTACCATGTCCTCGGCGGGGTTAATGCGTGGGAAGGCGACGTATCCGTCTTTGTCGGCATCGGGGTGTCCGGGCATATAACGGCGGTCGGGCTCCCGAGTGTCTTCAATAACATCCGAGACTCCGACGCCGGTGCCGATCTCGCGCTGGAACACCGCCGAGAACGGCGACTCCGCGTCGATGGTGGAGAAGACCGCGTCTTTTCGGCGGTAAGGCCCGCCTTCGGGAGTCCGGGTGGTCTCCGCATTGGCCATATTCTGAACCAGCAGTTCGGCTCGAGTCCGCTGCGCCGACATGCCCGACGCGCTGACGGATAGGGAAGAGAAGAGGCTCATTTGCCCTCCTGAATCGCCGACCGCACCATCTTCAGGTCCGACTTCAACAGCGTGCTGGCGAGATTGAACCGCATGGCGTTCTCGGCCAGCAGCCTGGCCTCGCGATCCATGCTGACGTCGTTGCCATCACTCTTGACCGGCAAGCCCTCGACTCCGACGACATCGGGCTGGAGCCCCGCGACCTGGCTCATGAACTCGAATTGAAAATCGATGTCGCGAGTACGGTAGCCCGGGGTATCGATGTTCGCAATGTTCGATGCCACCAGTTTCTGCCGGGTACTCAGCAGATCCATATAATGCTCAATGCGGCCTGCGATTGGATCTAACATGACACAACCTGGAAGGCATTCCGGATGCCAGAACCCAATGAGAATGTTTTCAATGAATTACGATGGGAGGTAACGACAAGATCCTGGCGTGCGCCAATTCTTTGTCCCGCTTTGGATCAGGCGCTTTCCGTTTTGGTATTTCGCGGTCGCTCGACGTGATCGCGTTCTGTCCCAAAAACGGACACATCCTCTTGGCCGATTGGCTGTAAGTGTCTGATTCGCAGCACGTTTCTGCATGGCACCCGGTTTGCGATACACCTTGTGAAATACGGAACACGCAGCCGGCGAGATTCGTAAATTGAGTAGGTAAGTGATAGCAAGGATTCCACTTTTCATGAGACGGATTCAATCCACCCTAGCTCTCCTCTGTATCTGGCTAATGGCCGTGCCCGTTTGGGCGCAGCAACCCCGGAGCGATACGCAAAAAGGCCCCTGGCTCAACATGGGCGGGTTTCTTGACCGATACAAAGGCGAGATCGTTCCGCCCGTCAGCGTGTCGAACTCGTCGCGCCTGGAAGCGCTGGTTCGCGCGGGCAAGTTGTACCTGTCGCTGCAGGACGTGATCGCAGCGGCGCTCGAGAATAATATTGATATCGAAGTGCAGCGGTATGGACCGCGAATCGCCGAGACCGACGTTCTGCGCGCTAAGGCCGGCGGTACCCTCCGAGGCGTCGCCACCAACGTATCTTCGGGCTCGACCAGTGCGAGCGGCTCGAGCGTTCAGGGCGCGAACAACCTGACGAGCGGCAGCGGTACCACTGGTTCGAGCGCGGTGTCACTAAGTAATTCAGGGCCTCAGAGCACCGCGCTCGACCCCGTGCTGACCGGAAGCCTGCAGTGGGGACACTTCAGCCAACCACAGACCACGAACTTCCTCACCGGCACCACGTCTCTGGTCACGCGTCAGAAACTGTACAATTTTGGCGTCCAGCAGGGATTCCTGACCGGTACGCAGGCGCAACTGGGATACAACAACACGTTGAATGACAGCAACAACGCCCGCAACGACTTCAACCCGGTCACCAGCTCCAACATGGATCTGTACGTCAGCCAGCACCTGTTGCAGGGATTCGGCCTCGCGATTAACAATCGCAACATCCGGATCGCCAAGAATAATGTTCAGGTTGCGGACCTGGTCTTCAAGCAACAGGTGATCAATACGGTGGCCAATGTCATTGGTCTTTATTGGGATCTGGTGGCCTACAACGAGGACGTTGCCGTAAAGCAGCAGGCATTAGCGCTGGCCCAGAAGCTGTACAACGACAATAAGAAACAGGTGGAGATTGGAACCTTGGCCCCGATTGAGATTGTTCGCGCCGAGGCAGAAGTCGCTTCGCGTGAGCAAGATCTGACCACTTCTGAAACCAACGTATTACAGCAGGAGACCATCCTGAAGAATGCAATCAGCCGCAATGGCGTGGCGAGCCCCACGGTAGCGGAAGTGCGGATTGTCCCGACCGACCGTATTCGGATGCCTAATGTCGAGCCCGTTCAACCGATTCAGGATCTGGTGCAGAAGGCGCTGACGGAGCGTCCCGAACTGTCACAGACCCAGATTCAGCTCGAGAATAGCCGGATCGCGTTAAAGGGTACCAAGAATGCGATGCTCCCAACTGTTGACGCATTCGTCGATCTGCGGAATCGCGGACAGGCGGGAACCGTGAATGCCCTGCCGGTTACCGATCCGACTACCGGCAAGTTGGTACCCCGGAATCCGAACGCGGTGGACGGCTTCTTCCTGGGTGGATACAGCACGGTGTTGCGCCAGTTGTTTGGCCGCAGTTTCCCCGACTACTCCGCCGGATTCTCGCTGAACATCCCGCTGCGGAACCGCGCGGCGCAGGCCGATTTCGTCAATGCTCAACTGAATCTGCGGCAGGGAGAACTCCAGTACCAGCGCCAGATCAACAGCGTCCGGGTCGACGTCCAGAATGCTTTGATCGCCCTGCAACAGGCGCGTGCCCGGTATCAGGCTGCGGAGAAGAATCGAGCGTTGCAGGAGCAGACGCTCGATGCCGAGCAGAAGAAGTACGCGCTGGGTGCATCCACGGTCTTCTTCGTGGTCCAGGCGCAGCGCGATCTCGCTACGGCGGAGGGATCGCGGGTGCAGGCTCTGGCCGCGTATGCCCGGGCGCGGACGCAGCTTGAACTCGCAACCGGCCAGACCCTGGACGCGAACAATATTCAGATCGATGAGGCCGAGAAGGGCGTGGTCAGCACTCCGCCTTCACCCATTCCTGTAATCGATCCAACGGGTCACGCCGCCGTTCCCTCGACGCCGCTGGCCAACCCCGTTTCAGCAAGCAAGTAAGGCCCCCTCCTGTTTACACGGGCGGATTCATTCGTGAGTCCGCCCGTTTTCTTTTTTACCAATCGAGATATGGAAGGATTTGCACGAATGTAAATTCTACCTGGGCTTATTCGTGGCTGTTTCGCTGATTTACAATGACTTAGCTATCGGTATACAAATTGCATACCAAATCGAGAATGAACACAGGGAAAGAGCTCGAGGGCATGGGTCGTTCCTCTAATTTCGCCGCTAACTGACTTCACAAACCCTGACTTCTGAAAACAACCCAACAAAAAAGCCTTCCCGACCAACCCTCGAGCCCTGAAACCCGGTTTCAGGGTTTTCCCATTTCATCGGCATCGCTCTCGGTATAATCGGGGTTCATGTCTGCTCTGCTCAGGTGCTTCAACGCGTCGTGCCGCGCCACTTTTCCGATCACGCAAGTTCTATATAATTGCACGGCTTGCGGTGGCTTATTGGAAGCGGTTTATGAAGGTGCGGCCCCAGATCCGGTAGCGCTGAAACGCACGTGGCGGGAACGTCGAATGAACAACACGCCGCTGGACCAGAGCGGTGTCTGGCGATACCGCGAGATGTTCCCCTTCGTCGAGTCGGAGCGTCACGTGGTGACATTGCGGGAAGGGAACACTCCACTGCTGGACGCGCCCAAGGCGGCGGACTACGGCCGGCTCGACCATATCACGTTCAAGCACCAGGGATTCAATCCGACGGGATCGTTCAAGGACAACGGAATGACCTGTGGCGCCACGCAGGCGCGCCAACTGGGGATGTCCCGAGTGGCCTGCGTTTCGACAGGAAACACGTCGGCCTCGATGGCTGCGTACGCCAGCGCCGGCGGACTCCAACCCGTCATCTTCATCCCGCACGGCAACATCTCGTACGGCAAACTGGCGCAGGCTCTGGAGTACGGCGCACGCACGCTCCAGGTGGAAGCGAATTTCGACCAGATTCTGGCGCTGGTCCGGATCGTGGCGGAGCGGCTCGGCATTTATCTGCTGAATTCGATCAACCCATTCCGAATCGAGGGGCAGAAGAGCATCGTGATCGAAATGATGGACCAGCGGGATTGGAATCCGCCCGACTGGATCGTGCTGCCGGGCGGGAATCTGGGTAATACGTCAGCGTTCGGCAAGGCGTTGCGGGAGTTGCGCGCCGGTGGGTTCATCAGTCGCATTCCGCGACTGGCCGTAATCCAGGCCGAGGGCGCGGCACCCTTCTACGACTTCATGCAGGACCGGGGCGAGTTTCGGGCAGTGGAGCATCCATCGACGCTGGCGACGGCGATCAAGATCGGCGACCCGGTGTCCTGGCCGAAGGCGCTGCTGGAGGTAACCGAGTCGGGCGGGTGCGTCGAGAAGGTGTCGGAGCAGGAGATCGCCGACGCGAAAGCGATCATCGGGCGGTGCGGGATCGGATGCGAACCGGCGTCGGCGGCGACTCTGGCGGGAATCCGCAAGCTGACGGCGCGCGGTGTGATGGATGCTTCGGCGGACGTGGTGGCGGTGCTGACGGGGAACGTGCTTAAAGATCCTGACTATATCTACGCGTATCACACGGGATCCTTGAAGTCGCCGAACGGGGAATTGATTGAAGGGCGGTTTGCGAATCGGCCGGAGGTGGTGCCGAATGATGTGGCGGCAATCGAGCGGGTGCTCGGGTAATTTCCGCGTCTTGGTATCCTGCGCTCATGGCCTGCAATCCCGACGTCCTCCGAAATGTGGCCCTGTTTGCGCTGCTAGATGACGAAGAAATCGCCGTCCTGGCGAGCCAAGTGGAACTGAAGCAGTTTGTGGCCCGCCAGCGCATTTACAAGATGGGCGATTCCGACGGGCATGCTTATGTAATGGTCTCGGGCCTGGTGCGCGTCACTACCGTCGATGAGGATTCACAGGAACTCGTCGTCGATGAGCCGGCGGGCGGCGAGTTCTTCGGCTTCGCATCCATGCTGGAGCAGACTCCCCATCAAACCAGCGCCACCGCGGCCGAGCCGACCGTCTGTGTCGAAGTCGACCGGCACGACATCTCGGTGCTGCTGGAGCGAAAGCCGATGGCGGGTATGGATATGCTCACCGTGCTTGGGAAGCAGTTTCACGCCTCGCAGCAGTTGGTCCGTCTGCGCTCGACGCGCAATCCGAACGAAGTAATCGAGTCTAAAGCTACGGTGGGGGACCGCATCGCCGACGTGGTGGCGCGCTTCGGCGGATCGTGGCGGTTCATCATCTCATTCGCGGTTGTGCTGATGGTCTACACGGCTATCAACGTCATGCTGGGCCGCACGGCCTGGGACCCCTACCCGTTCATTCTGTTGAATCTGTTTCTCTCGATGATTGCCGCGGTGCAGGCGCCCGTCATCATGATGAGCCAGAACCGTCAGGACGAGAAGGACCGTCTGCGCGGTGAACTCGATTATCAAGTGAACCGGCGTTCTGAATCGGAGATCCAGGGCCTTGCGCGCAAACTCAATCTGCTGGGCGAGAAGGTCGACGATCTCGACGAAATGCTGCGCGAGCCGAGGAGTTAGGGCTGCTTGCGCGCGACATAGAAGGTCCGATATCCGGGGCCGGTGTACGTGTCCTTGCCGATGTACTTCACTGCATCCACTGCTTTGATGCGATCGAACCCGGCCTCGCGGAGCGCTCGCCGAACCTCGGCTGTCGACCAGCAGATCTCGTCCACCCGCTCATACTCGCGGCGCCATAACTTGCCCTCCTGGAGAAACCATTCGGCCTCGGTCCAGGCACGCTGGCCCGACGGATCGCAATTGCCGTGCATCACGACCAACACGCCAGGGCGCTCCATCAGCCAGGTGTTTCGCCATGCTTCGAGGAAGGCTCGCCGAGTGTTGAGATCGAAGAAGAAGTGGCCGCCGGGACGAAGCGCTCGGGCCGCTGATTGCGCGACCTTCCATAGGTCCGGCTTCTCCGGAATGTGATTGATGGCGTCGGCTTCGGACACGATCAGGTCGACGGGTTCGGGCACACGGAAGTCCCGCATGTCGGCTCGGATCACGCGAATCTTCAGACCTGCAAGCTTCGCCTTCTCCCGCACGATTTTACACATCACGGGCGACAGATCCACGGCATTCATCTGAATTCCGCGAACGGCCAGCGCGATTGCCGTATTACCGGTTCCGCAGCCGAGGTCGCAACCCGACTTCGCATCACGAAGGATCGGGCCAAGGATGTCTTTGCGCGCCTTTTCGAACCATTTCAGATGGAAATTGAAGATATCGTCGTAGTATTCCGCCAGCCATCGATACGGGCGTCTGCGAGTTTCCATTGTGGTCCCATTGTATCGGCGCGCGACAATGAGATACGGCTCGAATGACTCCGATTGAAACCATTCTGCTGACCACCGGAATTCTCCTGTTGGGCGCGGCCTTCGCGAGCAAACTCTCGAACCGGTTCGGGGTGCCGTCGCTGCTGCTGTTTCTCGGTCTCGGGATGTTGGCGGGTTCGGAAGGTCCCGGAGGCATTCCCTTCGACAACGCGGAGATCGCGCAAGGCATCGGCGTGGTGGCGCTTGCATTCATTCTCTTTTCGGGTGGACTCTCGACGGAATGGAGCAGTATCTCCGCGGTGCTATGGAAGGGGCTGAGCCTTTCCACCATCGGGGTGCTGATCACCGCGGCAGTTGTTGCGTGCGCCTCGCGATTGCTGCTGCACTCGTCGTGGCTCGAGAGTCTGCTGCTGGGATCGGTGGTTTCGTCGACGGATGCGGCGGCCGTGTTTGCGATACTCCGCTCCAGCGGACTTACGCTGAAGGGCCGAATCCAATCGCTCCTGGAGTTCGAATCCGGCAGTAACGATCCGATGGCCGTGTTCCTCACCCTGGCGCTCATCAATCTGATAATCCATCCGAACTCCTGTATGCACGTTATCTGGATGTTCGTGCTGCAGATGGGGGTGGGCGCGCTGGTGGGCTACCTGTTCGGAAAGGCGTCGGTCGCGGTGATCAATCGCGTTCATCTCGACTCCGAAGGCCTGTATCCGGTGCTGACCGTCGCCAGTGTCGCGTGCACTTACGCCGTGGCAGCGCTCCTGGGAGGCAGCGGATTTCTCGCGGTCTACATCGCCGGGATGGTGATTGGGCATACCGATTTGATTCACAAACGGAGCCTCACGCGATTCCATGATGCGGTGGCCTGGTTGGTGCAGATCGCGATGTTTCTCACGCTCGGCCTGCTGGTGTTTCCGTCGCGGCTGGTCCCTGTGGCGGTGCCGGGACTGGTGCTCTCGGCGGTGCTGATCTTCATTGCCCGGCCCGTGGGCGTGTTCATCAGCCTGGCGTTTGCTCGAATGAATTTGCGGCAGCGGCTGCTGGTCTCCTGGGTGGGACTGCGCGGCGCGGCGCCGATCGTGCTGGCCACATTTCCGATGGTCGCGGGACTCCCACGCGCCGATCTCTACTTCGACATCGTCTTCTTCATCGTGATCACGTCGGTGCTGCTGCAGGGCATGCTGCTCCCACAGGTAGCACGCAGACTCGGACTCGAAGCTCCCGCGCGGCTCCGCAGGCCATCTCCACTCGAATATGCACCGGCCCGGCGGACGTCGAGCGAACTGGTGGAAGTGGTGGTGCCTGAGTTATCGGCGGCCGCGGGCAGGCGAGTGCTCGAGTTAGGACTGCCTAAGTCAGCTCTTATCGTATTACTCGGACGCGGCGACGATTTTATTGCGCCTCGCGGAGGAACGCTGGTTCAAGCGGGCGACCGGTTACTGGTTCTGGTAGACCGGTCGGAGATCGAGTTGTTGCAGTCGATGGTGGAAGGGCGCTGATGCGTCTGGGGCTATGATGACAGAATGTCTGTTCATCAGAAGTTCGCGGTAGTCACAGGTGCGGGCAGCGGCATCGGCAGGGCGGTCAGTCTCGCGCTGCAGGGCGCGGGATACTCGGTGGCGCTGGCCGGGCGTCGCGCCGAGGCGCTGGAGGAAACCGCATCACTGGCGAGTCCGGAAGGCGGCCGCATGTTGCCCGTGGCGGCCGATGTCACGAATCCGGCGGAGGTGTCGGCGCTCTTCGATCATGTTCGCGAGTCATTCGGCCGGCTGGATCTGCTGTTCAATAATGCCGGCACGGGTGCTCCGGCGATCCCGATGGAGGACCTGAGTTACGAGCAGTGGACGAACGTGGTGAACGTGAATCTCACCGGGTCATTCCTGTGCGCGCAGCACGCGATTCGGATTATGAAGTCGCAGAGTCCCCGGGGCGGTCGCATCATCAATAACGGATCGATTTCCGCGCACGCGCCGCGCCCCGATTCCGTACCGTACACGGCCACCAAGCATGCGATCACGGGACTTACAAAATCGATCGCATTGGATGGCCGCAAGAACGACGTCGTGTGCGGCCAAATTGATATCGGCAACGCGGAAACGCAACTGACGGAGCGTATGGCCACGGGCATCAAGCAGGCTAACGGAACCCTGATGGTGGAGCCTCGCATGGACGTGAACCATGTGGCCGAGGCGGTGCTGTATATGGCCAATCTGCCGCTCGAATCGAACGTGCTGTTTCTGACCGTCATGGCTTCCAAGATGCCGCTGGTGGGACGGGGCTGACATGCGCCGACGTGGGTTTCTGGCGGCCCCAATTGCCGCCGCGTTTCAGATCAGGGCCGCACTGGCCGAAGCGCGTGTATTCGCGTACGGCGATGGAATTCCGCTCAGTCCCGAAGAGTATTCGCACGTGCTCAGCCGGCTCGCCGCTCAGGATGCTATCGCGGCGGACGATTACTCGCGCGGAGGAGTTATCGAGCAACTGGAAACTCGAATGGCGGAGTTACTCGGCAAGGAAACGGCGGTCTGGCTTCCCACCGGGACGCTGGCGAATCACCTGGCGGTGCGGTTACTGGCGGGAAACAACCGGCGGGTTCTGGTCCAGGCCGAGAGCCATCTCTATAACGATTCGGGAGATTGCGCGCAGATCCTGAGCGGCCTCAACCTGATTCCGCTCGCCCCGGGCCGCGCGACGTTCACGCTGGCCGACGTGGAACTGGCGCGCAACCAGGCGTTGATGGGACGAGTTCCGGCTCCTGTCGGAGCTATCCAGATTGAAACTCCGGTGCGGCGGCGGCTCGGGGAGCGCTTCGATTTCGCCGAGTTACAGAAGATCTGCGGCTGGGCTCGCGAACGCGGCATCGGCCTACATCTGGATGGAGCGCGTTTATTCATTGAAAGCGGCTATACGCGGCGGCCTGTGAAGGAGTACTGCGCGCTTTTCGACACCGTGTATATCTCGATGTATAAGTACTTCAACGCGGCGAGCGGAGCAATTCTGGCCGGCCCAAAGAGCCTGCTCGGCGAGTTATACAACACCCGGCGTATGTTCGGCGGCGGACTGCATCAATCGTGGCCGTTCGCGGCCGTCGCGCTCCACTATCTGGACGGTTTCGAGCAACGATTCCGGACAGCGGTCGATATCGGTGAACGGGTACTCGATGCGCTTTCGAAGGACGGGAACTTCACTGTCGAGCGCATCCCGAACGGTACCAACATCTTCCGGGTCCGCTCCATGAGCGCGAATGGTCCGGTGTATCAGGGACGCCTGGAAGCGGCTGGAATCAGCGTGCGCACGCCATCCTGGCAGTGGTTGACGATTCAGGTGAACGAAACCTGGAACCGGTTACCCGCCGATGAAATCGTGCTGCGGTTCCAGCGTTCACTCAGCTAGTGCGGCTGAGTGGTAGCATCGGTGGCATGCGCATTCTTGCACCTGCACTTCTTCTCTGCCTGGCCACGGGACTGATGGCCGCCGATCCGGGATTCCATTCGTTATTCAACGGGAAGGACCTGACTGGCTGGAAACTGGTGGGTGGCCACGGCAGCGGTTACATCGTTGAGAAAGGAGATATCGTCTGCCCGCGTGACGGCGGCGGAAATCTATTCACCGAAGACGAGTATGCGAATTTCGTGTTGCGGTTCGAGTTCAAACTGGAGGCCGGCAGCAACAACGGAATCGGCATCCGTGCACCTCTGGAAGGCGACGCCGCCTATCAGGGGATGGAGATTCAGGTTCTGGATAATGACTCGCCGCAATACAGCCATCTCAAGCCGACTCAATATCACGGGTCCATTTACGATGTCGTACCGGCCAAGCGGGGCTATCTCAAGCCGACCGGAGAATGGAACCAGGAAGAGATTACCGCGAACGGCCGTCACATAACCGTGAAACTGAACGGGACGGTGATCGTGGACGCTAATCTCGACTCGGTGACCGATCCCGCGGTGCTGCAGCATCATCCCGGACTGGCGCGGACTACCGGCCACATCGGCCTTCTGGGCCACGGTACCCGGGTGGAATTCCGGAATTTGCGAGTGAAGAAGCTGTAGGGGAGTTAGCCTATACTTGCGATTTATCTCCGGATGCGCGCCGCGGCGCAGGTACTCACGCGAGGCGACGCCGTTCGTGTCCCAGCGGAATCGGTTCTAACATTCCGCCTGGATCGCCCGATCCGGTTACGCTAACTGCGCCGGTGAACCTTTAAGTTTAAGTCACGCTCGCCGGCGATTTTCCAACCGTCGGCGAATTTCCGAAAATCCAGTTCCTGCCGCTCCGAGCCGGAGTACCGACGCCGTCCTCCGAACACCCATCGCTTGTCGAAGGTCGCCAGAATCCGGTCTCCACCAACACGCTGGAGGTGCACGTTGCGGATCTCGAACCGCTCGATCGGCCCGAGTTTGCTGAGTGCCTGGCGCTTGCGCTTACCGACCTCGCCGCGCGAGATACTGCGGCTGCTGTAATAGACGTTCAGAGCCGGTGCGTATAACTTCATTTGCGCGGTTATGTCGCCGGCGCGGGCCGCCGAAGCCCATTCGCTCAACATGCCGGTGACTATCGCGGTGGCCGGCTCGGGGCTCACCCGGTTCGCTTCTGCTGAGTTGCTTTGAATGACCTGAGGAGGTGCGGCTCCAGCGGCGTTCGCATTTCCACTTTCGTGATTTCCTACCGCGATGATCAGCAGCACGCCGGCCGCGACTCCTGCTGCGCCGAACGCCACCATCTTTCCGACGCCGCCTATCGACTGTTGGACGGCGCCGAACATCGGTCGCTGCCGTCGAACGGGTTCTACGATGGGTTGTTCCGCGGCGGGCGGCGCGCTGGAGTCGAGCAATTCGCGAATCTCGCCCACTCCGCACCGTTGCTGTGGTTCCGGCTGAAGACACCGATCCACGATTGTCGAGAATGGCTCGGGCAATTCCGGACGCAACGTTGATCGCGAGGCTGCCGGGCCGGTCTCACGGCGAGTTAGGCCTGAAATCGCAGTGGACAGAACACACCCCAACGACCACGCATCCCATCCAGGCAGCACGACGCCTTCGTACGCTTCCGGCGGAGTGGTCAGCCGAACCGCGACCAGCCTTCTGGTTTCGGATGCATAGCCCGATCCCGCTTCCCGAAGTTCCGAGTAATCGGAAAGCTTCCACGTGCCGTCCACCAGCACGATAGTGTGGGGATCTAATGCGCAGTACACCAGATTTTCGCCATGCAGATACTCGAGTCCGGCGGCCAGTTCCAGTCCTAATTGGCGGGTTTGCTCGGGTGTCAGCGGATGCTCGCTGACGAGCGATGCCAGTGTAGGTCCAGGTGACTCCATGATGGCGTAGGCATACCGGGAGTCGGGACTGGTGACCATGCGCGCGTTATAGCACCGCAGTAAGTTGCGGTGTCGCAGAAACACGCTCTCCTGATACCGCGCGACTAACTCATTCGTCGCGTGACGCTCGGAAAAGATCCGGACAAATACCGGGGTGTCATGATAGCGTCCGGAGAAGACTGCGTCCAGTTCCAGCGATTGCAGGTGCTCCAGCAGCACGCGCCCGTCGAGGACCGTGCCTTCCAGATCTCGCCAGGTTTGCACAGCTTCCATATAGCCCCTATGTTTCGACGTCGCGGCCGTCCGCGCCGATGATTCGATCGCGATCCCTGCCCATCACGACGCGCCGGGGTTCGCGGATTTCGGTGCGTCGCCTGGTGATGCGCACTTCTTCGCGAAGCAATAGCCGCTTCTGGATGGTCACCACTTCTTCCATGACGGGCACGATGGTGACGTCGCCTTCGGTGCGAACCGTCGCCGGCTCGTCGAGGATGCGGTTCACCGTTACGTGTTCGACGTGCACATCTTCGGTGAACAGAGGTTCATCCACGACGATGTCCCGTCCTGATGACGGGGCGGTTTCCTGGACCGCATCTGCGGCGGCCGCAGGCTCTTCGGTTGCCGCTGGTGCCGCGGCGGAGTTGGCTGCATCCATGTGCAGTAGAAACGACCCGTCGTCCTGCGGCCGGACGGATGCCGAGGGCACTTGAAACTCGGATCCATCGTCCAATACGACCCGATTCGTGCGGCTCCTGTCGAGGAACCGCGAAGTCCGGTACACGCGCCCGCGCAGGCCCGTGGTGGTCACCAACGGATAAGTTTGAATCTCGGCCATATTACCTCCCACGGAAGCGACAGACGCGCTGGCGGAATTTACCGTTTCCTGTGGCTACAGATTGGGCTTGAGCGCCTTGTCGCGCTGGGCGCCACTCGGCGTGTGTTCGTCGGTTGGTTCCTCGGGATTTCCGGTCGCGCCTGGAATTGGGCGGTAGCCGGGACTGGGACCGAAGTTAGGGCGCGAAGCCGCCAGTTTCTCGGCGGACGAATGCTTGCCGGACTTCATCGCGGTCTGGAGGCCCTCGATATTTTCGTCCTCGGCGTATGCGATGTCCGGGTCTTTGACGTCGGCCTCTTCGATGTTTCCCCTCGCGGTCTGATCGGACTCAGGCATGCCGCTTGATTTCTTGTTTTGATCCATACAAGAAGGACGCAGACTGGCGCATGGCTGTTTCGCGCCCAGATTTGCGGCTGAACGATTCTGCCTGACAATGGCTCCAGTCGGGCCCATTATACTCCTAACTCACTTAGGAGAGAAAAGAATGCCGCCTCGTGTCGATCTCTTGCCGGGAACCTTGGATTTATTGATCATGAAGGCGGTGTCGTTGGGCCCCGAGCACGGCTACGGCATCCTGTTGCGCATCGAGCAGATCTCGCGCGGAGCGCTGTCGATCGAACAGGGCGCGCTCTATCCCGCGCTGCTCCGATTGGAGCGCCGGAATCTCCTCAAATCGAAATGGGGCGTTTCCGATAACAATCGAAAAGCCAAGTTCTATGAACTGACACCGGCTGGGTTGAAGTGCCTCGACGAAGAGACCGCGGGATGGAACCGGCTGGTCTCCGCAATGAGGCTGGCGTTGAATAGCCGATTGGAGCAAGCGTGATGAGATCCATCCTGATGTTAATTGCCGGCGTATTTCGCCGTTCGCGAGTGGAATCCGTGTTAGCCGAGGAATTGAAGTTCCACATCGAGAAGCGAACGGCCGACTTGCAGCGCGGCGGTGCGGCACGGGAAGATGCGATGCGTCAGGCGCGGCTTGAATTCGGCAACGTGGAGGCGTGGAAGAAAGAATACCGCGATGCCGGCGGATTCCGATTCTTCGACGAAGTCTATGCCGATATTCGGTTTGCTTTCCGGAGCTTCCGGCGTAACCTCGGATTCGCGGCGATGACAGTGCTCTCGCTGGCCCTGGGCATCGGTGTGAATCTATCGATCTTCGCGTCGCTCTATTACGTGGTGCTGCACCCGCTGCCGTATCCCGATCTCGACCGGATCATGGCCGTTTCCGAAATTCGGGCCAAGTCGCCGGCGGACCGGAACCCGGCTGCGGCTGCCGACTATCTCGATTGGAAACGGGCTAATCGCTCGTTCGAGAGCCTGGCAGCGTATGGCGATTGGGATGTCAATCTGACCGGCGTCGATCGCCCTGACCACATTCAGGGCGCTCTAGCTTCGGCGGAGGTATTCGACGTCCTCGGATGGCGCCCGGTGATGGGACGGGTCTTTTCAGCGGCGGAATGCCAGCCTGGCAGGAACGGCGTCGTCGTGGTGAGTTACGGCTCTGGCAAACTCGTCTGAATGCAAGCGAGCACGCTATTGGCGAGAGTCTGTCGCTTGGCGGGCGCAAATATAGCGTGATCGGAGTCATGCCGGACGAGTTTAACCTGCCGCTCGCGGCGGAGTTATGGGCGCCGCTCGCCCTAACTCCCGCGGAGGCGTCGGAGCGCGGGACGCAGCCTTTGTTGGTGATCGGCAAACTGAGACGCGGTGTTTCATCGAAGCAGGCGGACGCGGAAATCGGCGCCATTGCCCGAGACCTTCAGCAGCGATATCCGCGGACCAACGAGGAACGAGGTGCGCTGGTAACCTCGTTCCGCGAGTCGATGAAGACGAATAGCGACGCATTCATTCTGGTGCTAGCCGGCGCCGCGCTGTTCGTGTTACTACTCGCCTGCACGAATGTCGGTAGTCTGCAGGTGGCACGCACCATGGCGCGTCAGCGGGAATTTGGATTGCGCGGAGCGCTGGGCGCAAGCGTATCTCGAATCCTGCGGCAATTGCTGACTGAGAGTCTGGTGCTCGGCCTGGTGGCGGGAGGGCTGGGATTGGCTCTGGCCAATTGGGATTTGCAATTTACCCGCACGACGATTCCTGTAATGGTTTATCGCTTTGTCCCCGGCTTGCGTGCCATGCGAATTAACGGCGATGCCGTGATTCTCGGAATCGTGCTTGCGATCGTGGTGAGCGTGTTGTGTTCGATCCCGGCGGTGCTGCAAGTAATTCGCCAGCAGAATTGGGCGGATTCGAATGAGGTTCTGAAGGAAGGCGGCCGCAGCGGTTCCTCGCCATCCCGCAGCCGGATTCGCAGCGTGCTGGTGATTGCCGAAGTGGCTCTCGCCTTCGTGCTGCCGACCGGCGCCGGGCTGATGGTTAGTACGTTCCGACAGATGTTGAGCGTGAATCTCGGCTACGACCCGAACAATGTGCTAATGGGCGAGATTTCACTGTACGGGAGCGAATATAGCAAGCCGGACCGGGTAGCGAGTCTCTATACATCGACGCTCGCAGGGATCGCGGAACTGCCTGACGTGGACGCAGTTGCCGCATTTGGCTCCTCGAGCGGACCGTCGGCTCTATACATCGAGGGCCGGCCGCAACCCAGACCCGGCGAGCCAGAGCCGGAAATTCGCGCGGCTACTCCAGGGTATTGGCGAGCGCTGCGGATCCCGCTTCGGGAGGGCCGGTGGATCTCGGAACAGGATTCGCCGGATGCGCCGCGAGTGGTGGTGGTGAGTGAATTTGTGGCACGCCACTACTGGCCCGGTGCGAGTCCCATTGGCCAGCGTATCCGGCTGGGTAACTCCGGATCGAATTGGCTGACGGTGGCCGGAGTTGTCGGCGACCGGAACGACTGGTTCCTGGGAAGACCGTTGCCCGCGGCCTATGTCTCCTATCGCCAGTTTCCCCGGCCAGCCATGCAGGTTTTCGTACGGACATCCCACGACCCTGAGAACCTGGCTGCAGCCCCTCGACTCGCCGTTAACGAAGTGGATCGCGAACAGCCAGTGTACAACGTCCACACTCTGCAACAGCAGATGTACGAAGAAACATCCGGAGTCAGGAATGCGGCGCGAATGATGATCACCTATGCAGTGATTGCGTTGCTCCTGGCGATCACGGGCATCTATTCGGTCACATCATTTTTCGCCGTGCAGAGGACTCGCGAAATCGGATCATCAGGCGGTACAATCGAGCGATGTTGCGAGTCTGGGTAGGGCTGCTGATTCTGCTTCCCGCATTGGCGGCTGATTTCCGCGCCGGCGTCGCGCGTGTCGACATCACACCGCCGGTTGGCCATCCCATGGGCGGATACGCGGATCGCAAACAGGGCGCCACGGGCACGCATGATCCGCTGTACGCGACCGTGCTGGTGCTGGAGAGTGGCGGCAATAACATCGCGCTGGTCACGTGCGACTTGCGCTCGTTTGTTTCCACCCGCGTCGGCGAACTGGCGAAGAGCCGCTACGGTGTTCAGAACACGGTGATCAGCGTTTCGCATACCCACTCGGGACCGTTGACGTGGGAACTTCGCAGCCCCTGGTACACCGAAGCGGAAGACAAGATGGTGGACGCCATCGGACGTGCGAAGGCCGCGATGTTTCCCGCGACGATACGAGTGGCGTCCGGAGAAATCTATCTCGGATTCAACCGCCGCAAAGTCGCTGACGGCCGCGCGACGATGTGGTGGCGCAATGCGGACAAACTCCCGTCGCATCCCGTCGATCCTACGGTGAACGTGATCGCCGTTGACGACGGGGCAGGGAAGACCCGCGCACTTCTGGTGAACTACGCTTGCCATCCCTCGCTGCTGGGACCCACGAATCTCGAATATTCGGCCGACTACCCCGGGGCCATGCGCCGCGCCATCGAATCCGCGATGCCGGGCACCACAGCGCTGTTCATCCAGGGTGCCGCGGGCGATATCAATCCCTACCGCGACAAGGATCCGCAAGGTTTCGATGCCGTGGAAGAGACCGGCGGCGCTCTGGGCCGTTACGCCGTCTCGCTTCTTCGCCGTGCGAAGCCGGTGGACGGCCCACTGCTCACGGCGGCTCGCATTACCGAGGTCGCGCACCGCCAGAATCCATCCGACCGCATCCCGATCGGCTGGACCGCGGGCGCCATCGGCGATTCGCTCTGCTTCGTCGCGCTGCCTGGCGAGCCGTTTGTCGAGTTTCAACTAACGTTCCGCGAGAAGGCCGAATGCGCCACGGCGATGGTGTTCGGTTACTCGTATTCCATCGGCGGCGTCTGGGCCGGCTATCTCCCAACCATCCGCGCCACGGCTGAAGGAGGTTACGGAGCGGGGTACAACACGACGGTGGAACCCGGCACCGGCGAGCGACTCATCGATAGCGCCGTCGTGAAGCTATTCGAGTTGCGGGGACTGCTGAAGGATCTTCCCGATCCGCGGTATTGATGCGCTGTTCCGCTGTTACTGCCGCAGCCGATTGCGGAGGATGTTCCACTCGGAATTGTCCGCTCGCCGCGGATACAACTCGTCATAGCGGGTGGACAGGTCTCCTGAATCGGCGAGCTTCCAATACCAGTCGGGGACTGGACCAGGACCCAGTTCGTAATCCATTCCTTCCCAGTTGTCCTCGCGGAAAGAATAGAAGAGCCAGTGCCAGCCCTCGCGGTCGAAGATGCGGATCAGGTCCGCCAGATAGTTGGCGGCGCCCGCACAGCGGCGGCCGCATCCGAACTCGCCGATGAGGAGTTGCGACGGGTGCAGCGAGTGGCGCCTCATCCAGGCGCGCACCGGATCGAAGAACCGGTCAAGCCACTCCGCATCCACCTGCGGGTCCTTCTTCGTCGCTTCGATCGTCACACGCCCGGGGAATCGTAGACGGCCTTTGTGCTTGCGCCAGGTGGTGAACTCGTACGGCTCGTACATGTGGACGGAGTAGAGGATGTTCGGGTCCGGCAGCGGCCGCAGAGTCTCGATAGCCCACGGTGTCGCGAAGAGGCTGCTCTCCAGGATCAGCGGGACGGTTGTATCGACGGCTCGGATGCCATCCACCAGGTACCTGTAGAATTCGTTCAAGTCGCCGGCCGTGCCCCGGACGGTGTCGTACCATTGCGATGCGCTGCCCGTCCAGAAAGTGTCGCGGCCGTATTCCAGTTCGGGCGCGGGTTCATTCAGCAAATCGAAACCGGCCACAGCAGGATGTTTGTGGAGCGCGCCGGCCAGATCGCGCCAGAACGTTCGGGACTCGTCCCAATATTGCTTGTTCTTCCAGAGACGGCCGTCGCGCCGGTTGTTGTTCATCTGCCGCCATCGGGCGCCGGGCAACGACAGCGGTGTCACCACCACTCCGATGCTCGCCTTCTGGAAGCGGTCGAGCACTGCGATCAGTTCTGGAATATTAGGCGACGGCTGTCTGTTCCACTTCTCGTAGGCCAATCGAACCGTTCCGATGCGTGCGCGGGCGGCCGCGGCGAGCCATCGATCGGTTATCTTGCGATTGAAACAATTCGCGCCGATTCGCTGCCGCGACCATGGCGATCGAGGGGCGGCCTGGATAGCCATAGAGAACAAGGCGCCCAGCAGGGTCCGGCGGTGCATTCGGCGACTGCGGCTCCCAAGTTCTAGCGGACCGTCGCGGACTTCCGCGTGGACCGCATCTTCGCCTTCGCCGGGGTCATGAACAGATTTTCGACGGCCGGCTCGGGAATCGACAGGCTCAGCTTCATCGTGCTCTGCGACGTGCTCAACTGGAGTCCGTCTAGAAGCGTGGCCACCTGTTGGGCTTTCGGATCCTTGTCCTTGTTCAACTGCACCAGTCCGGCGATGAAGCGGACCACATCGGCCAAAGACTGGGCATCTTTTTCCGAACGCGTCACCGCTTCGGCGTTGAACATCACACTGCCAGGGGAGAACTTCACGCCGCCGCTCGCCTGCAACACGGCTTGCATGAGGTTGCTGTTCATGGCGCTGTTCAGGTTCTCATTCGCGACCTTTCCGGCAAAGAAGTCGGTGACGGGACCGGTGGACAGGAACCACGCATCGTTGGCGGCGGCCAGTTGCTGCACCTTCGCCAGCACATCAGCGGGCAATGCAGCCGGGTTCGACCGACGATCAATCGCCGCCTGGACCGCGGTTTGCGTGCCCATGATGGCGGTGGTGCTATCGACAAAGGCGATGGCTCCATTGCTGTTGTCGTGCGAGTTCACCAGCATGTCCACACCCTTGTAGTTTGTGACGGTGCCGCCCGAGAGCGACGCTGTATTGAGGATCTTGCCGGAATTGAAGACACCGCGGCCGGCTACCAGGAACTCGGGCTTGTCGGAAGTACCCGCCGTGGCGACTACGATTTCCGACAGGTCGCGGCGCGGGTCGAAGCCGGTATCGGCGACGAATTTCTGGAGACCCGGATCATCGCTCTGCATCTGCGACAACACGTACTTTCCGAATGGGGACGACTTGCTCGCGTCCACCTGGATGCCGGAGATGATTTTGGCATCCGGCATTACGAGTTTTAGAAGAGCGGGATCAACGGCGGCCGAGGCGGCAGCGGTGGCGAGCAGAGAGATCAAGAGCGCGTTTCGGAGATACATGAGGATCCTCACCAGCCTCTACGCGAACGGAGAGTCGAAAGTTCCCCGCTCCGTCTTTATTCTACCGCCGGATAGCGGGGAACTCGACTATGTGACCGGAGCCGGCGCGTGCGGCGAGATCTGTTCCAGAATCTGGATGCCAAATCCGTCGAGTCCGGCGATGCGGCGCGGATGAGTGGTCAGAAGGCGGATGCTGGAGAGTCCGAGGTCCGCGAGTATCTGGGCGCCGATCCCGATTTCGTGCTGGTAGGTCGGCAGGTCGGATGATGGGAAATTGGGCTGCGAGCCGTGAGTCACCAACCGCACGCCTTCGGTGGTATCCGCGACTTTCATGCCCGGTCCGGTCTGGTGGAGGTAGACCAGCACTCCCAAACCCTCCTCCGCAATCCGTTGCAGGGACGCTCGCAGAGTCGACTGGCAGTTACACTGGGTGGAACCGAATACGTCGCCGAGAACGCAATGGGCGTGCATGCGGACCAGCACGTTTTCGCGGCCCGCTACTTCGCCGCGTATCAGCGCCAGATGATTTTCGCGCTCCAGGGAAGTGCCGTATTGAATCACGCCGAAGTTCCCGAACTCCGTGGTCAGACAGCCTTCGGACTTCCGGTGGATGAAGCTTTCGTGCTGCAGCCGGTACCGGATGAGTTCGGCGACGGAGATCATGCGCAGCCCGTGCACGGCGCAGAACTCCTCGAGCTGCGGGCGGCGCGCCATGGAGCCGTCCTCGTTCATGACTTCGCAAATGACGCCGCCGGGGTGGAGTCCGGCCAGGCGGGCGAGGTCGACGGCAGCTTCGGTTTGACCGGCGCGGACAAGCACACCGCCTTCGCGCGCGCGGAGCGGGAACACGTGGCCGGGACGCGCGAGATCGGAGGCCGAGGTCGCCGGATCGATGGCGACTCGAATGGTGTGTGCGCGGTCGAAGGCCGAGATGCCGGTGGTGACGCCCTCGCGCGCTTCGATGGACTCGCAGAACGCGGTGCCGAATCGCGAGGTATTGCTGCGCGACATGGGCGGAAGTTCGAGGCGATCGCAGATCTCCGCCGCCATGGGCAGGCAGATCAAGCCACGGCCGTGCTTAGCCATGAAATTGATGATCTCCGGCGTGATCTTCTCGGCGGCAACGGTCAGATCGCCTTCGTTCTCGCGATCCTCATCGTCAACTACGATGAGCATTCGCCCGGCACGAAAGTCCTCGATGGCCTCCGGAATGGAAGCGAATGACATAGTTTCGTTTTCTATCTTCAGAATAGCGGAATGCCCACTGTGAGCGGGGCGAAGTGAGATACTAAACCCATTCGATCCGACTTATGCAGATCCGGTTCAACCCACAAACAGCACTTCGAGTTCTGATCGCGCTTGCCGTCTTCGTGGCTTTGTACCAGGGCAGGCTGATCATGGATCAGTTTCAGACTCTGTTCCGGCCCGCCTATATGCCCCGCACGGTGCTGCTGACGGGCGCCGGCGGACGCGTGGACGTTCTTACGGATGCGGCGGCACAGGCCGGAATCCGGAAGGGGGACGATTTGCTGGCGGTGAACGGGCACCCGTACACCGGGGACGCGGTGCTCGGAATGGAACTCGGGAAATCGCGGCCGGGCGATACCATGTCGTTCCGGATTGCGCGCGACGGCGGTCCCGCGCAGGTGGTGAACGTGGTACTGCAGCCATATGCGCAGGAGACGTGGGGCAGGATCGCGATGATCCTCCTGCTTCGCGTCGTTACGCCCTGGTTTTGCATCGTGCTCGGATTTCTGGTTGCGTTCCAGCGGCCATTCGATCCTCTGGCGTGGCTGCTGCTCGGGCTGATGCTCAGTTTCAGCCAGGTGGCCACCGGCGACGGACTTATCCAATTTGCCCTGGGGTGGGAGCGCGGGGTGAGCACCATTGCCGTCCTGTTCTGGGCGGCATGCGGCGCGAGTTGGCCGATTCTGATGTGTCTGTTCGGCATCTATTTCCCGGAACGCAGCGAGTTCGACCGGAAGTATCCCTGGATCAAGTGGGTGGTCACCGCACCGGTAGCGGTATTCGGAATCGCGGCGACGTGGACCGTCGTGGCGGCGGTGGAGAACTGGCGCGCGGCCGAACTCCTGCGCCCCTTTTTACGGTCGGCGGCCGGATTGGTTTTCCTGATGTACTCGGCGCCGATTTCGTACTTCTATACGAATATCGGATACAAGAGCGGATCGCTTGAGTCGCCGGATGCACGGCGGCGCCTGAGGCTGCTGATGTGGGGCTCCATTATCAGCCTGACGCCGATCTTCATCGCGAACCTCATTGGAGCCATCCGGCATCTGAGTTTCGATCAACTGCCCACCTGGTTCACGGTTCCCGCACTTTTGTTGCTGTTCGTGTTTCCGGCGACGCTCGCGTACATCATCGTGGTGCAGCGCGCGATGGAACTCGGCACCGTGGTTCGCACGGGATTGAAGTATACGCTGGCGCGAGGCGGTGTGAAGGTAGTCCAGGTGGCCGTGGTGTTCGGCCTGCTGCTCTATATAGCTGAAGCGGCGGCGCAGGCGCAGATGAACCGGCCTCGCACCATGATCATCCTGGGGCTGGGGATCACGGCGATCCTCCTGTTGCAGCGCTTAGGCGAGCGCGCGAGCCGATGGATCGACCGGCGTTTCTTCCGCGAGGCCTACAATTCCGAGCAGATCCTGGCCGATCTCAGCGACACGGTGCGCACGATCGTCGAAACGAAGCCGCTGCTGGAGACCGTGGGCGGCCGGCTCGCTCAATCGCTGCACGTGCAGAAACTCGCGATGTTGCTGCGCGACGGCGACGGCTACGAACCGGCGTATGCGATCGGGTACACGCCGCCTCCGAGCGCCCGATTCAGCCAGGACTCGAAGATGATCGAGACGCTGCGGAAGGAATCGGGCCCGCTGCCGGTGTTCTACGACAATCCGATGTGCTGGGTGCATACGCTGGGGCGCGAGGAGTGCGACATGCTGTCGAAGTTCGAGCCGGAAATCGTGTTGCCGCTTGCGGTGAAGAACGAGATTCACGGATTCATTACGCTGGGCGCGAAGCAGTCGGAGCAGCCGTATTCTTCGGCGGATCTGCGGCTGCTGCAGTCGGTGGCGGTGCAGACCGGATTGGCGCTCGAGAACACGCGGCTGACAGCGAAAGTGGCCAGCGAGGTAGCGCAGCGCGAGCGGCTGAATCGGGAAATCGAGATTGCGGGCGAGGTGCAGCAGCGGCTGTTTCCGCAGGACTACCCGGCGGTGGAAGGGCTCGAGTACGCGGGCTACTGCCGTCCCGCGCAGGGCGTGGGTGGCGATTACTACGACTTTGTCCGCGTGGACGGCGATTACTTCGGAATCGCGATCGGCGATGTGTCGGGGAAAGGAATTCCCGCGGCGCTGCTGATGGCGAGCCTGCAGGCGTGTCTGCGAAGTCAGGCCATCATGGCGACTCAGGATCTGGCGCGTCTGATGACCACGATGAACCGGTTGATTTTCGAGACCTCGCCGTCGAACCGCTACGCCACGTTCTTCTACGGCCAATATCATCCGCCCACGCGCGAGTTCTCGTACGTGAATGCGGGGCATAACGCGCCGATGGTGTTCCGCAACGGTGACGTGATCCGTCTGGAGACCGGCGGCCCCGTGGTGGGCCTGTTCGGGGCGGCGGCGTATGAGCAGGGTTCGGTACAACTGGAACCGGGAGACACGCTGGTGGGATTCACCGACGGCATTTCGGAGGCGATGAACGAAGCCGATGACGAGTTTGGAGAAGAGCGGATGATCGCGACCGTGGGACAGTGCGCCGGCCTCTGCCCTATGAAGGTGATCGAGCGATTGATGGTGGATGCAGACGCGTTTTCGGGTACGGCGCCGCAGCATGACGACATGACTCTGGTGGTGGTCCGGGTGTTATAGGCTGGGGTCATGATCCGCATACTTACCTATCTGCTACTGGCCGCGCTTCCGGTGTTGGCGCAGAAGTCCGGCGATTGGCAATTGCTCTGGTCCGACGAGTTCAAGGGTCCGGCGAACTCGGCGCCGGATGAATCGAAGTGGAGTTATGAACTCGGCGGCGGCGGTTGGGGAAATCGGGAACTCGAGGTCTACACGAAGAATCCCGAGAATGCTTTTGAGGACGGCAAGGGTCACCTGGTGATTCGGGCCATCAAGACCGCGGAGGGCGGCTACACGTCAGGGCGTCTGCGGACTCTCGACAAATTCAGTTTCACGTATGGGAAGGCTGCGGCACGGATTCGCATTCCGCGAGGGCAGGGAATCTGGCCGGCGTTCTGGATGATGGGCATCGACATCAAGTCGGCGGGATGGCCGCGGGCCGGTGAGATCGACATCATGGAGAATATCGGGAAGGAACCGAATGCGGTACACGGGACCATCCACGGGCCTGGCTATTCGGGGGCCCAGTCGATCGGCGAGAAGGTGGAACTACCGAGTGGAGGCGCGTTCGCGGACGATTTCCACGAATACGCAGTGGTGTGGTCGCCAGGGAAGATCGTGTTTGAGGTGGATGGCAAGCCGTTTCACGAGGTGACGCCCGCCAAGCTTCCGAAAGGCGCGAAGTGGGTGTACGACCATCCGTTTTATCTGTTGCTGAATCTGGCGGTGGGAGGCGCATGGCCGGGGAATCCGGATGCGACGACACAATTCCCGCAGGAGATGGTGGTGGACTGGGTACGAGTCTGGCAGCCGAAGTCCTGAGCTATTCGATGACGCGATCGAGCATCATCGAAAACTCGCGCGACTTCACTACGACACGCGACTTCAAGTCTTCCAGTTCGCGCTGAAGGGTGCGGAGTTCGTCGGCAAAGTGAAGGCAGGCGAGTACGGCCACGCGGGACGTATCGATGTTTCCGGCGCGGGCGGCGATGGTGCGCATGCGCTCATCCACTTCGTTGGCGGCAGCCTGGAGTTCCGCCGGATCGCCATTCGTGCCCAGCGTGTACGTCTGATTGCAGATCGTTACCCGGACAGTCTTGGTGTCGGCGGAACCCGGTTGCATGTTTTATGTCGCGCTGAACAGATCCATCTGGCCCAGAAGTTTTTCGATCCGCTGCCGGACCTGCTTGCGCTCGTTCCGTAACTCTTCGATCTCGCGAGTCAAAGCCTCGGTGTTCTGGTGAACCACCGCCGATTCCTTCCGCGCAGCATCACGCTCGGCTTCGGCGGTTTCCAGCAGTGCCGAAAAGTCCTTATTCTCCTGGCGGAGACTGCCCACCAACTCGACAGCGCGGCTGATGCGCTGTTCCAGGCTGGCTAACGTATCGATGTCCGGTTTTTCGACCGATGATGCCATGTCTATCTGCCCAATGCCGCCTTCGCCTGATCCACCAATTGCCGGAAGGCGACGTCGTCGGTAGCGGCGATATCGGCCAGCACCTTGCGGTTCAGTTCAATTCCGGCCTTCTTCAGGCCATTCATGAACCGGCTGTACGAAATATCGGCCATGCGGCACGCCGCGCCGATGCGTACAATCCACAGCGAACGGAAGTTGCGTTTCTTGTGCTTGCGTCCGACGTAGCCATAACGCAGCGCCTTTTCGACGGCTTCCTGCGCGGCGCGGTAGAGCTTGCTCTTGGTTAGAAAATAACCGGATGCCAGGGCGAGTGTCTTTTTCCGGCTGGCCCGGCGGTGAGTTCCACGTTTTACTCTCGGCACGTTTTGTCTCCTTGATTGGTGATTTTGAAAGGCGGATCAGGCACGTGCCCCGCGCACTGGCCGCACAGTGAAATTCCGTTTAATACGGAATCATTCTCTTGAGTTCGGGTTGATTGGTTTCATCGGCCACAACGGCCCGACCCAGACGGCGCTTCCGCGAGCGCGATTTGGACGTCAGAATGTGGCGCGCAAACGAGTGATGCCGCATGACTTTGCCGGTACCCGTTTTCTTGAACCGTTTGGCCGCACCCTTATGTGTCTTAAGCTTGGGCATACTAATGTCCTTGAGGTTTTGTCGAGGGTTCGACTTGACCTTCGTAGTATAACACGCATGAAACAGGCGATTCCGGCTCAGTGAACCGGATCGCCGCGGTGATTCTCCAGGAAGTCGGCATCCAGCGGTTTTCGGCCCTTGAAACCATCTTCGAGACCATGCCAGAAGCCGATTCCGTCCTCGCCGAATCGCCAGCACAGCAGGACCTCGGTCCCCCGATACAGCGTTGGGAAGTCGATGAGTCCGATGCTCAGGTCTTTGATCTGGCAGCCAGTCGACTGGATGTCCTCGATGAGATCCCTGACTTCGGCGGCGGCCGCGTCGCGCTGGTCCTTCCACTCGACGAACTCGTCCCGGTCCACCATCGACCCGCCGAGCATCGTGATACGGCGCGCGGCGTCCCCGATCTTGGAATCGGCGTTCTGGTGGGCCGCATAGAGGTCGAGCGCTCGCCGCATCTTCTGCTCGATCCGCGGCAGCAACTGCTCGGCCTCTGGGAGTGTGAAGTACCGCGGCATGATGGATCTAAATGCCCGAAACCTGGACGGCGAGGGAGCGGGTGCGGGGTCCGTCGAACTCCGCCAGCACAATGTTCTGCCAGGTGCCTAGCAGCACCGACGCATTCCGCACCTGCAGGCAGAGCGTCTGTCCCATGACCATGCCGCGGAGGTGCGAATCGGCGTTCTGACGCTCGCAGTCGGAGTGTTCGGGGTCGTTATGGCGGTAGTATCGGTCGCCCGGCACGAGTTCGGAAAAGAAGCCCTTGACATCGGTGAGCAGTGCATCCTGCCACTCATTGAGGAACACCGAGGTGGTGGTGTGGAGCGATTGCAGATGCACCAGACCGTCGCGCACGCCGCTTTTGCGGACGATCTCGTTCACGCGGTCCGTGATGTTCAGCAACTGCGTCCGATCGCTGGTAATCCAGTCGAGGACGCGGCTGAATACCTTGTATGTGGGCTGCATGGGCGATTCAGATGTGGCACCAGCGCTATTTGATTCGACCAGTTCTGTCATAGTAATTGCATACCTTTCTCGCTGCTCGTTCGCTTGCGGACGTGATAACCAGCATAGCGCCGCTCCGCCCGGAGGCGTCGCCTGTAACTTTTCACTGATTGGATGCGTACAAACATAGGGAGAGGTGCATTCCTTCGGGAATGGTTGCGTCCCGTGCAAACCAATTCGCGATGACCGGTAGAATATTGCCACGTATGGCTGGATGGCGGGTGTGGATGGCCCTGGCTGCCCTCGTCTGCACCGTCGCGATCTCAGTGCTGGCTTTGTCGCCGGTTCACGGACACACGCAAAAGAACTGCGAAGTCTGCATGAGCGGGCACCTGCCGCTGCTCGCAGCGATGCCACCCACGGCGCTCCCCGCGCTCGAAATCCGATTTTTGCACACCCCGGTGGAACGGGTGGAGCGCCGGTTCGATGTCTTCGACGCACCCTCCGATTCCCGAGCACCGCCCACGAATCCGCTGTACTAATCCGTTGAACTTTGCCTGGCTTGGCCAGGTTGAATCGATCTTTATCGAAACGGGCCAGTGGAGGATTCTTGACGAAAGTTTTATTCTGCGCATTTTTCAGCATTGCGGCGTGGGCAGCGGCCCCGGTACCGCAAGCGACTTCAAGTAGTGCCGGCACCATCGAACTGACGGTGACAGACCCGAGCGGCGCCATCGTGGTGAACGCGACGGCAAAGCTCGAGAATCGGGCGTCGCGCTTCTCCCGTCAGGCGAAGACAGACGCCAGTGGGATGGTCCGGTTTGTAAATATTCCGCCGAATCCGTATCACCTGGAGGTGAGCGCGCCGGGTCTGCAGACCGAAGCTCAGGATGTGCTGGTGCGAACGGCGGTGCCGATTCCGGTGACGATCGCGCTGCCGGTGGCCACGTCGACGCAAAGCGTGGATGTACACTCGGACGCTACCGATCTGGTGGAAAGCGTACCGACGGCGCACGTGGATATCGACCGCGAGTTGTTCAATAAACTGCCGCGCCAGAGTCCGGCATCCGGTTTGAGCGATGCCATCACGATGGCCAGCCCAGGCGTGACGGCCGATTCCAACGGATTCTTCCATCCTCTTGGCGACCACGCGGAAACGACGATTTCACTCGACAATCAGCCGGTCAGCGATCAGCAAAGCAAGCAGTTCTCCAACCAGATTCCGCTGAATGCCGTGGGTTCGATGGAGGTGATGTCGGGTGTCGCGCCGGCCGAATACGGCGATAAGGCGAGCCTGGTGGTGAATGCCATTACACGATCGGGCCTGGGCCAGTCGAAGCCGTCCGGCAACATCTCGCTCGGGTATGGATCGTTCGGGACGATGAACGAGAATCTCGGAATCGGGTTTGGAGGCCAGAAGTGGGGCAACTACACGGTAGCCAACGTGACGCGGTCGGGCCGCTATCTCGACTCGCCGCAATTCCGTCCATTTCACGACACCGGCAACAATCAGCAGTTCTTCAACCGGCTCGACTGGTCGCCGGGCGCGTCCGATACGGCCCACCTGAACGTGTTCCTGGCGAGGTCGTGGTTCCAGATTCCAAATACGGTCGATCAGGCAGCGGCCGGACAGGATCAACGGCAGAGAATTCTCACGTACGATATCGCGCCGGGGTGGGTGCATCTGTTCAGCGCCAGCACGCTGCTGACGGTGAGCCCGTTCTATCGCGAGGACGAATCGCGCTATTACACCAGCCGCGATCCGTTCGACGATCTGCCGGCGACGGTGGGCCAGGGCCGCCAACTTCGCAACTACGGCGCGAAGGTGGACCTCTCCTATGTCAGGGGAATCCACAACATCAAGCTCGGGACGCAGTTGATGCGGTACCACCTCGACGAGAGCTTCAACTTCGGGATCACGGATCCGTCGTTCAACGCCGTTTGCGTGGATGCGCAGGGGAACCCGGTTCTCGGCCCGGGGACCGTTGATCCTGGCCAGTGCGCTGCTACCGCAACCGCACCGAACCCGGATTTTCAACCCGGTCTGCTGCCCTTCGATCTGACTCGGGGCGGCAGTCTGTTCCACTTCCGGGGTACCACCGACATCAAGCAGGCCGCGTTTTTCCTGCAGGACGCGATTACGCTCAAGGGTCTGACGATCATGGCTGGGCTCCGCGGCGACATCTACCGCGGGTTGAGCAGCGATGAGGGAATCCAGCCGCGTCTCGGCGTCTCGTACCTGTACAAGCCCACGGCTACTGTGATCCGGGCGTCTTGGGCGCGGTTCTTCGAGACTCCGTACAACGAGAACCTGATCCTTTCGAGCTCCACCGGGTCGGGCGGGCTGGCGGCGAACGTATTCGGCGCGTTCGGCCAGCAGCCGCTGCGTCCCGGGAGGCGCAATCAGTACAACGCCGGATTCCAGCAGGCAGTCGGGAAATATGTCGTCGTGGATGGCGACTATTTTTGGAAATTTACGAATAATGCATTCGATTTCGATACGCTGTTCAACTCGCCGATTCAGTTCCCCATCGAATGGCGGAAATCGAAGATAGATGGTCTGGCCATGCGCATCAACCTGGCGCCGATCCACGGCGTTAGTGCCTACACCGTTCTTGGACACACGCGCGCCCGGTTCTTCGGTCCGGAGAATGGAGGGCTTATCTTCAACTCGCCCGTCGACGTGGGTGTGTTCCGGATCGATCACGACCAGGCGTTTCAGCAAACTACGCATGTGCGCTATCAACCCACGAAGGATGGCTGGTGGATGGCGTTCACGTGGCGGTACGACAGTGGGATGGTGGCGGGGGCGGTGACGAATCAGGCCGACGCTCTCGCATTGACGCCCAACGAGCAGGCCACGATCGGCCTGTATTGCGGCAGCCAGGTGGCCACGGTCACTTCGCCGATTACGTCGTGCGGAGCCGGCCAGAGTTTTGGTACGAATCTGATCAATATCCCGGCGGAGGGGACCTATAATGCCGATCACAACCCGCCCAGAGTCGCGCCTCGGAACCTGTTCGACATTTCCGTTGGGACGGATAATGTTTTGCGGTCGAAGGAAGGGCCCCACTGGACATTTCAAATGTCAGCCGTTAATCTGACAAATGAGGTTGCGCTCTACAATTTTCTGTCGACCTTTAGTGGTACGCACTTTGTAGCGCCGCGCAGTTATCGGGCCGAGATCGGATACGTATTCTAATTCGGTCCTGGTTGGTACGGATGGAACTACTTGAAGCGGGACTGCCCGTACTGACGGTGCTCGGCGCGGCTGGATCTGCGGTGCTAATCCGGAGACTGGTTTTCAGCCGGAGATGCAGGAGTTGCGGGACGGCCATTCACGATGATGATTGCTACCGCACGTTATTCGGATATCTGAGAGTCGCGGAGTGCCGGTGGTGCGGGGCAAAGTGCCTGCGTTTCTTACGGCATGCTGATCAGGGGCGGCTCGTAAGCCGCCCCTGATCACTGCGCTAGAACTGGAAGCGTCCGCCGAGTTGGAAGGCTCGCGGGCCGCCGCTTCCGAACACCTGTCCGGCCCGGCTGGTTGCCTGGCCGAACGAAAACACTTGATTCGGCTGCACCTGGTCGATCGTGCTGCTGTACCCGCCCAGATTAGCGAAATTAAACACGTTGAATACTTCGCCAAAAATGGACAGAGCGTACCGCTCATGCCACCTGAAGAACTTCGTGACGCGAAGATCCTGGGAATTGAAGTTATCCCCGAGGCTGTAATTCGACGGCAGCACGATCTGCGGGATCGCCTTACCGAGCGCATCCTTCGTACCGGCGATCTTCTGATTCCAATTCGCAACCGCGGCCACCAGGTCCTCTTTCCCGTACCCGCGGTTCAAGCCATTGATCGGAATGCCCGGTAATGGCTGGCCAGTGGTTCCGTCTCCCGTCAGGTCGACACCGCTAACTGATGCGGTGATCGGTCCGCGGCTGGAACTGGACGAGATCACGCCGATCTGGAAATCCCACGGCAGTTGGATGATGCCGGAGACGTTCAGAATGTGGCGTGCTCCTTGCGGTCCCCAACTGGCATTCCAGTGGTCCATGTCGACGATACCGTTGTATCCATGCTGGTCGGTGAGCGCGTACGAAACTGTGAACTGGTACCGTTTCGAAAAGCGTTTGTCCAGTTTGAGCAGCATGGCGTTGTACACCTGGCGGGCGGCCGGCTCCCAGAACGTGATGGGTCCAGTGGAGCACTCGAATCCGGGAATGCCGGCTTGCGACCCGGTGCAGGCCGGGATCACGGGGGATCGCTTTCCGCCGATATACCGGTCCCACCGGTTCATGTCCACCTCGTCGAGAAGAACATTGAGATAGACTCGGCGCACAAAGTCTACCGACAGCACCATATCGTTCGGAAGCTGCCGCTGGACACCAAGGTTGAAGTGCAATCCGCGTTGAACGGGATAATCCTTCGGATACAACTGCGCGCCCGCCTTGCTGATATCGATGTTCCGGACGGTGAGGTCGTTGAGGTTCTTCGGGGCCAGCGATGCCGCAATCGCGGGTGCCTGTTGCTGCTGAATCTGGAGATATTGGCCCAGAGTCAGGTTACTCAGATGGTTCGCCGGAAGCGGAGCGCCGATGGCAACCGGTACGCCACCTAGAGAGATGTCGACAATTCCCGGAAAGATGTTCGTCAACCCGCTGGTGGGATACTGAATGCGCCCATTGCCGACCGGCCCGATGTAGGCTCGCTCCTGCAAGCGGCGCCACAGCAATTCCGTGTCGTAGTAGATGCCGAAGCCACCGCGTACGACGGTTTTGGCACTCTTATCGGCCGTCCAGGCGAAACCCAGAGCCGGCGAGAAGTTATGGTAGTTATTGTTGGTCGGCGTCAAGTCGCTTCCATAGAGCGGAGCGAGGAACTGCGGCTTGGACAGATCGCCGTTCACCAGGGTGCTTTCGAAGTTCCACGACAGCCCATAGTTCAGGCTGAGGCGCGGGTGGACTCGCCAGTTATCCTGCAAGAACAGCCGGTACCGGTTATTGATCTTCGCCTGGTCGACGCCGTATGGCGGCGGCTGGCTGGGATCGCCGATACCGATGACTCCTCCGAGCCACGGCAAATTCAGGAAATCCTTCTCCGTCTTGATGGCCGTGGGTAGCGTCGGGAACAGAAGCCCGACCAATTGAGCGGGAACGTTGGATCGAACCGTCTCAGGAGCTGCCACTGCCAGACAGGCCGGATCGCAGTAGCCCCAGAATCCGGTACCCGGCGCGTGCTCAACTTCGAATCCGAACTTGAGACTGTGAGCGTCTTTCTGCCAGTTCATCACATCGTTGAACTGATAGCGGCGTAAGTCGCGCCCTTGAGTCGCATTTGACGTGTTTCCAATATTGACATTGGTCCCGTTGATATTCACCTGCGGGAAATTCAATCCGAGACATCCGCTGCAGACGCTTTCATCGGGGAACAGATTGCGGTTCTGCCAGTATTGATAGCTGAACCGGAAGTCGTTGACCAAGGTCGGCCGCAGTGTGCTGGTCAATCCAAAGACCGTCTGGTCCGACCAATTTGTATTCCGCAACCAGTTGGAGGGAAGGGTAGCGCCGCCGTTCGGACCAAACCCGCTGTTCCCGTCATGGGAATAGCGCGCGAACATGTGATGATTCGCGCTGAGGTTATAGTCGAACTTCGCGCTTAGGTTCTTCCCTTTGTAAGGGCTGCCGTAGTTTCCCGTAAGGCTCGCCGCTGAGGGCAGATTTGGAACGTAAGTGAAGACCTGAGCTTGATTCACGGATTCGTAATTGAAAAAGAAGAACACCCGGTTTTTCACGATAGGTCCGCCCAACCAGAAGCCCGGATTGCGACGCGCGAAAAACGGATCGGGACTTAGAGGGTTGCGCTTCAAGCCGGGATACGCCGACATGTTGTGATCGCGGAAGTAGTAATATCCGCTGCCATGGAAGTCGTTTCCACCGCTGCGAGTAACTACGTTCACGGCGCCAACGCTGGTAATTCCTGTCGACAGATCGAAGTTAGCGCTGGACAACTGGAACTCCTGCACCACTTCCTGCGAGAAGTTCATTCCCGTGTTGCCTTCGATAGAATTCCGAATGTTTCCGCCGTCCACGGTGATGGATGTTTTATTCGATGAGCCGCCGAGAACGGAAACATTGAAGAGGGAGTTATACTGCGACGTGCTACCCGTACTGACCGTGACTCCGGGTTCAAGAAAAGCCAGGTTCAAAAAACTTCTGCCGTTCAGCGGTAATTCCTGGATTTTCTGGCGAGTAATTACTCCGTCGATGGTGTTGCGCTGATATTCCACCTGCGCCGTGGCAGCTTCCACAGTCACGATGTCCTTACTCGCGCCTACCTGCATGCGCATATCGACCGTTGTGGTGGAACCGGTTTCGACCGTCGCATCGCGGAGGGTGGTCCGGAAGCCACTCATAATCGTTTTCACTTCGTAGTCCCCCGGGGTCAGCCCCGTGGAACTGAATGCCCCGTCGGCCGACGATTGTAACGTTCGAACGGCGCTGGTAGCTTTGTTGGTAATGGTCACCTGCGCGTTTTGAATGACCGCGCCGGATTCGTCGAGAACGACCCCCGAGATCGATCCCGTCGGGACTTGCGAGAAGCATATGGCCGCGATGCATGCCAGAATCGCGGCACTCTTAAGCAACTTACGGAGTTGCATGTATTTTTCTTAACCCCCTCTACTCTAGGGCGGAGCCCAACCTAATCAGGCCAGTTGAAACTTTCACGGATTATCCGCTGGTTCGGTCACCGTGTCAAGGGGTGAATCTCCATAAGGCATTGATCGCGTTAGCTTTTTCGGATACAGTTAACTGAAATACCGCGGGCGGGAAAGATGTTTTGTGTGCCCAAGTGTAGCTGGACGAATGTGCGTTATGCTGAGTGTTTGCAATGACTCAACGGGTACTGGTTTTCGGTTGCGGCGGCCAGCTTGGCGTGGAACTCATGCGCGAGTTTGCGGCTCGCGGCTATGAGGCGAAAGGTTATGAGCGGCACCACGTCGACATCACCGACCGGGCCCGGGTGGAGCAGGCGGTGGCCGACCTTGACGCTGCCGTGGTGGTCAACGCGGCGGCCTACAACATGGTGGACGTCGCCGAGAACGAGCCCCAGGCCGCGCTGCAGGTGAACGGACTGGCGGTCCGGAATCTGGCGCTGGCCTGCCGGCAGGTAGATGCCCGGTTGGTACACTTCTCTACCGACTATGTGTTCGACGGCACCGCCGGCCGGCCCTACGTCGAGTCGGATCTGCCGCATCCGCTGGGAGCGTACGCTGTTTCGAAGTATGCGGGTGAGTTGTACGCCCAGGCGTATCTGGATAAACCGCTGATCATTCGAACGTCCGGAGTCTTCGGACCCGGCGGAGTCCGGACCAATCGGGGCAACTTCATCGAGTTGATGCTGCGGCTGGCGGCATCGCCGAATCCGATTCGGGTGGTGGAGGATCACGTCGCGTCGCCGACCTATGCGCCGGCGCTGGCTGAGCGGACGGTGGACCTGGTGAGTCGCGGCGAATACGGTCTATTTCACATCGGCGGCGGGACCGCGATTTCGTGGTATGAGTTCGCCAAGGAGATTTTCGAGGCCGCCAAACTCACTCCGCAGTTGCGCCCGACAAACGAGCGCGAATACCGGACGCCCGCGAGGCGGCCGAAATTCTCGGCGCTTCGAAATCAGAGGATGGACGAATTAGGACTCGCCCCGATGCCGCCGCTGCCGGATGCGATTCGGGACTACCTGACGCGCACCGGACGCATTTGACACGGGCTACTCCGACGCGCCTGGTGGCACGGCGAAGTAACCCTTGCGCGCTTGTACGCGCATGTCCTTGTCGGCGGCCTTGATTTCGATCTTGCGGAAACTGCCGTCCTTCTTCGAATCGGTAGGTGAGTAGCCGATGGCATACTGCGAGCGCATTTCGTCCTGGATCTCCTGGAAGATGTCGTGCAGCGTGTGCTTGCGATCCACCCGCAGCACGCGCCCTCCCGTCTCTTCCGCCATCCGCCGCAAGTCGCGATCGTCGGGAGCGCCCCAGCCGCCGTATGCGCCGCGATCGACATAGTAGATCCCGTACACGATGGCGTCAGAAATCTGGGCAGCCTTGATCGCCTGCTGGAGTTTGTAGCGGCTGCCCTGATCCACGCCGTCGGTAATCAGCACCAGAGCCTTGCGTCCTACCTGCCCCTTCAACTGCTCGGCTGCCGCCAGATAGACCGCGTCGAACAGGATGGTGCCGCGGGGCTGATAAACCGTCGGGACCGGGCCCGGATGCAGGCCGCCCGTCGGCGCGCTAATGTGCAGGGCGTCCAGACCATGCTGCAGCAACTGGCGGGAATTCGTGTAATCCTGGATCAATTCGGCCTCTTCACCGAAGCTGATGAGGAATGCCAGATCCTTCTTGCCCAGCACGGAGGAGAAGAACTGGTAGGCCGCGTTCCGTTCCGTGTCGAGCAGGCGTTCCTGGCTCAGACTCACGTCCACCAGCAGCCCGATGGTCAACGGCAGATCCGTTTCGCGCGTGAAGTACTTGATGTCCTGTTTCTGCCCGTTCTCGTAGAGGGTGAAGTCGTCTTTGTTGAGATTCGCGACGAGACCGCCGCCCTTGTTCCGAACCGAACAGAGAACGTTCACGATATCCACGTCGACCTTGATGGTCGTTTCTTGCGGATTCGCGGCAGGGACCAACACTAACGGTAGAAACAGCGCAATCCAGGCTTTCATGGCTAAAATGTTGGATGCACGCGGCGTCCGTCGTGTTCCAATGCGCAAAGCAATTCTGCATCTGAAGAAGGCCGATCCAGTGATGTGTGCCATCATCGACCGTGTAGGTCCGTACAAAATCCAGTACCGCGAGCCGGTTTTCGAGACATTGGTGCGGTCCATTGTGTTCCAGCAATTGAGCGGGAAAGCGGCCGGGACCATCTATGGCCGTCTGGCCGAGGCGACGGGGTCGCCGATCCTGCCGGAGCAGATTCTGGCACTGACTGAGGAGAGGATGCGGGAACTAGGACTCTCGCGCCAGAAGATCGCTTATATCCGCGATCTCGCCGCGCGCGCGCAATCGGGCGAACTCGATTTCGACGCCTGCCAGCGCCTCCGCGACGAGGAGATTCTCGAGCACTTCACGGCCGTGAAAGGGGTCGGCATCTGGACCGTGCAGATGTTTCTGATCTTTGCGCTGCGCCGTCAGAATGTGCTGCCGACGGGCGATCTCGGCGTTCGGGCGGCCATTCAGAAGGCGTACGGACTGGATGAGATGCCGAAGCCAACCGACGTGGAGCGGATCGCACAGCCGTGGGCGCCGTACTGTTCGGTGGCGAGTTGGTACTTGTGGCGGAGTCTGGAGAGCTAGTCGCCGAAACCATCCTTGAGAATCTGGCGCGCCGCATTGTAGCCCGGCGCTCCCATCACGCCGCCGCCCGGATGTGTTCCCGACCCGCACAGCCACAGTCCCGGAACCGGCATGCGATACCTCGCCCAACCCGCCGCTGGACGCATCACGAACATCTGATCCAGACTCATCTCGCCGTGGAAGATATTGCCGCCAGTGATGCCGAAGCGGCGCTCCAGGTCGAGCGGTGTCAGCACCAGCTTGTCGATGATGATCTCGCGGATGTTGGGCGCATACTGCTCGATGATGCCGATCACGCGCTCGTAGAAGGGTTCGCGATGGTCGTCCCAGGTGCCCGACTTCAGCGTGTACGGTGCGTACTGCAGGAAGATCCCCATGATGTGCTTGCCCGGGGGCGCAAGCGACGGGTCGTACATCGTGGGTATGGTCATCTCGAGCAACGGCGACTCGGAGGCGCGCCCGTACTTCGCATCGTCCCAGGCCCGCTCGATGTATTCGATCGACGGGCAGATGTGCATGGTAGCGCCGTGCTGCGGTCCGGGAGTGCCTGGCAGCGCCGTGAAGTCGGGCAGTCCGCTGAGCGCCAGATTGATCTTTAGGGAAGTGCCTTCGCAGCGGAATCGGCGGATCGTCTCGACGAAGTCCGGATCGAGCACAGCCGGGTCGAGTAGTTGGAGAAACGTACGCTTCGGATCGCAGTTGCTGATCACGATCCTGGCCGCGATCTCCTCACCCGACTGCAGCACGACACCGGCGGCCCGGCCATTGCGAACCAGGATCTGCTGCACCGGCGCGCTGGTGCGAATCTGCGCTCCGGCGACTCGTGCGGAATCGGCGATCGCGTTCGACACTGCGCCCATCCCGCCGCGCACGAAACCCCACAGTCCACGATGCCCGGCCACGCCGCCCATACAGTGGTGCAGCAGGATGTAAGCCGTGCCCGCCGATCTCGGACCGCCGTTGGCGCCGATCACGCCATCGGTGGCGAGCGTCACTTTCAACTCGGGCGATTCGAACCAGTCGTCGAGAAAGTCGGCGGCACTCTGCGTGAAGACCTTCACCAGGCCCACCATTTCGCTACGCGACAATCCGCGCATGCGGCCCAGCAGCTTGAGGTACTCGAGATAGCCGCCGATACTCGATGGCGGAAAGGGCGGTGGAGTGGTCAACAACAGGCCGTCCACCACTTGCGATAACCGCTCGAGATGATCCTCGTAGGCCGGGTACCGCACGGCGTCGCGCTTCGAGAACTTCGCAATTTCGGCCAGCGTCTTGGCGCGATCCTGCCACATGAACAGATACCGGCCATCGGGGAAAGGTGAGAAGAATGCGGGATCCTTCGCGTCGACGCAATAGCCGTAGCGCGACAGTTCGAGATCCTGAATCACGCGTTCCTGCAAGAGGCTGGTGAGGTACGCGGCGGTGGACACATGGAAGCCCGGCCAGACTTCCTCGGTTACCGAGCATCCACCCACCAGTTCCCGCGCTTCGACGATCAGGACCTTGCGGCCCGCGCGTGCCAGGTAGGCGCCCGTGACGAGTCCGTTGTGCCCTGCGCCGATGATCACAGTATCATAGGTGTGCGCCAAGTGTCCTCCCGAAGTCTTATTGTCGCTAACCGTTATTGCTTGCGGGGAGAGGAACGTAGGTTGCTCCGGAAAGTCGAGGAGGACGGATGTCAACAGGCATTTACTGGGTGGGCTACGTAGTTTTGATTGTCGGCTTGATCATGGCCGCGTACTTTCTACACGTTCCGCAGCGATGGATTGCGACCGGAGTAGTGGTGATGGTTGGACTCGGTATTCTGAGCACGGCCGCGAACATCCGGCGTCGTGGTCGGGGCGATTAAGATAGCGCGCCTTCAAACATTTCTTGCATAATATGTCTGGATGAGCACCACTCGTGTCATGCCGGGCGGATGGGTGGATCCTGAGGATCTACTGAAGGGCGGCAACGGCCGGAATCTGTGCCGTTGGTGCGGACTCGAGATACCTCCGGGGCGCCGCCGCACGTTCTGCTCCGACTTTTGCGTGCACGAGTGGAAGCTTCGCTCGAACCCCGGGTATCTGCGCGAGCAGGTGTTCGAGCGCGACCGCGGAATCTGTGCAATCTGCGGACTCGACTGCACGTCGGAACTCCACCGGTTGAAGCGGACACGCGGTCCCCGAGCGATTCACGCCTGGGCCGAATGGGGGCTGAAACCCCGCCAGCGCCACACGGTGTGGGACGCCGATCACATCCTCGCCGTAGCGGAAGGTGGCGGCGAATGCGATCTGGCCAACATCCGCACGCTGTGTCTGAAGTGTCACCGTCGCGCGACCACTGACCTTCGCGAACGCCTCCGAATCATGGCCTCCGCGCGAAGAACCGCAAAATAATTCACCCAATCGGGAACCACCATCAATTGCGACAGCGCTCAGTCGTAGCGCAGCGCCACCATCGGATCGATCTTCGCCGCGCGCCGCGCCGGAATCCACGCCGCCAGCATCGTCACCGCGATCAACACCACACCCACCACCGCCAGCGTCGGCTCCGGCCGTCCCGTTCAATCCACCATCAATGGCAACACCAATCAGTCGTAGCGCAGCGCCACCATCGGGTCGATCTTCGATGCGCGACGCGCCGGGATCCACGCCGCGAGCATCGTCACCGCGATCAACACCACACCCACCACCGCTAGCGTCGGCTCCGGCCTTCCCGTTCGATCCACCATCAACAGCGACAGCAATCGCGACAGCATGAACGCGAGCGGGAGTCCCAACGCGATCCCCGCCAGCGATAGCACCAGCCCTTGCCGCAACACCAATCGCGCCACCTGCCCGCGCTCGGCGCCGATCGCCATTCGAATCCCCAACTCCTTCGTCCGGCGGCTCACTGTGTAGGCGATGACGCCGTACAACCCGATCACCGCCAGAGTCAGGCCGATGATGCCGAGCGATCCCACGATTTGCGAGATCAGTCGCGGCGGCATCAACACACGATCGTCGTAGAACTGCCGGAAACTGCGCGCGTCGAAGATGGGAACATCGGCGTTGATTCCGCGCACCTCGCCGCGTATCGTCGAAGACAGTGCCGCGGGATCCGTGCCGCCCTTGGCCAGCGCGAACAGAGTCATGCGGCCCGGGTAGTTCTGTTCGAACGGCCGGTACATGTGCGCGCGCGGCGGCTCGAAGGTCGAGCGGTACTTCGCGTCCTTCGCAATGCCGACCACGACCGCTTCGCTGCCTCCGCGCCGCTCGAACTGAATCCGCGCACCCAGCGCATCGCGATTGGGCCAGTCGCGCTTGGCCATGGTCTCGTTGATAATCACGGCTTGCGGCGCCGTGGCCTGATCGCGATCGTCGAATGCGCGGCCGCGCAGGATGCCGGCGTGCAGCGTTTCAAAGTAATCGGTGCCGATGGTATTCGAATCGATTTGAAGATTCTCCTGATCCTTCGGCATGTCGTATCCCTCGATCACGATGCCAGTGCCCGAGCCTGAGAATCCCAGCGGCACATGTTGAGCCAGCGTGGCCGACTGAACGCCCGGCAAAGCGCGCACGCGTTCCACCAGTTGGCGATAGAATCGGCGGCCCTGATCGGCATTCATCCGCACGAGGCCGGGATCGAACGACATCATCAGGACGCCATTGGTCCTGAATCCCACGTCGAGTTTCTGCGAGGCCCGGAACGATTGGATCAGTAGGCCCGCCGACGACAGCACGGCCAGCGCGACCGCCACCTACGCAACCACCAGCACATCGCGCAACGAGAATCGCCGCCGCCCGGCGCTCACTTCCGCCGTCGCACCCTTGAGCGCTTGGACAAGATCGGCCTTCGAGGATCGGATTGCAGGCACCAGGCCAAACAGGAGTCCCGTCAGAAAGGTGGCGGCGAGGCTGAACAGAAGCACTCGCTCATCCATTCGGATGGCCAGCACGATGGGCATGTCGGTGGGGAGTTTGATCAGCGCCAGAGCCCGGATGAGCCAGTATGCGACGAACAGTCCTGCAATTCCGCCGAGCATCGATATCAGCAGGCTCTCGGTCATGAACTGGCGGATCAACCGGCCGCGTCCCGCGCCGATCGACAGCCGGATAGCGATCTCGCGCGATCGTGCCACTCCGCGCGCCAGCATCAGGTTGGCCAGATTCGCGCATGCAATCACCAGCACCAGACCCGCGATGCCTACCAGCATTATCGCCAGCACACCGTCGAGAGATTCGCGATGGAATCGCGACCTCAACTCCTGCGCAACCCATGCACCATGATTCCGGTTCGTGTCGGGATAGGCGTGCGCAAGCCGTGCGGCCAACGTGCTGAATTCGGCCTGCGCCGCAGCGTCGGAAACGCCCGGAGCGAGACGGCCACGGACTGCCAACCAGCGATTCGCACGATCCTCCAACATGTTCGCTGGGGCCGTCGCCATCACGAGCGGCGCCGCATGGATGGGAATGAAAAGCGCGGGCTGTAGGTAGGGGTCCATGCCGGTGAAGGACTCGGGTGCGACGCCCGCAATCGTAAACTCAGTTCCGTTCAATCGAACTCTTCGGCCGAGCGCGGCGGGATCGCCGGACAACTGCTGTTTCCAGAACGAATGCGACACGATGACGGGCGGATCGCCGAGACCCGCGGGCGAGTCCTCCCGCGCCGTAAAGTCGCGCCCGAGAACTGGCGGAACGCCCAGCACCTGGAAGAAATTGCCGCTGACCACCATGCCATAGGTCAACTGGGGTAACTGGTCGCGGCCAGTGCTGAAACCGAAGGGCGCGATCTGGAACGCTGCCAGCCCGGAGACCGTCTTCGCCGAGTCACGAAAATCGACGTAATCGCGGTAGGAGATATCACCATACCGGACCGCCTTCGAGACACTGTCCACCACCACCAGGTTCCCGGGGTGAGGCACAGGAATCGGCCGCAAGATGAGAGCATCGGCGAAGCTGAACATCGCCGAGTTCGCGCCGATTCCGATAGCAAGCGAGAGAATTGCGACCGCCGCGAATCCGGGATTCTTCCGCAGCAGGCGTGCGGCATAGACGAGATCGAGCCAGAGTTGTCGCATGGTGAACGTCCTTCAGCAGCAGTTACGAAATCGCGCGCCGGCAGGTTCCAGCGGAGTTTGCCATCTGAAAATCGCGAAAGGCCGGTCTGCTAGGCTAGGCTATCCATGTCACCACTTTCGGGACTCCGGGTCCTCGACTTCTCACACGCCCTTGCCGGTCCCTACTGCACGCTGCTGATGGCGCAATACGGTGCCGAAGTGTGCAAGATCGAATCGCCCGGCGGCGGCGATATCGGGCGCGGATGGGGTCCGCCGTTTACGGGCGACCAGGCCTCGTACTTCCTCGGCCTCAACGCGGGCAAACGCGGCCTGTGTATCGACCTCAAGCACCCGCGCGGGCTCGACCTCTGTCTGCGACTTGTCGAACGCGCGGATATCCTCATCGAGAACTTCCGGCCCGGCACGATGGAGCGGCTCGGCCTCGGCTACGGCGCAGCGCGGGAACGAAATCCGAGGCTCATCTACTGCTCTATTTCCGGTTACGGCCAGGATGGTCCGGCCCGCAACGAGTCTGCGATGGATCTGATCGTACAAGCCGCATCGGGACTCATCAGTATCACCGGCACGCCGGAGGGCGCGCAGGTGCGGTGCGGGCATTCGGTGGCCGACGTTACAGCGGGTATGTTTTCGTTGATCGGCATCCTGATGGCGCTGCAGGCTCGCGACCGCACCGGCTACGGCCAGTTCATCGACGTCTCGATGTTCGATTCCATGATCTCCGCCATGGCCTCGAATTTCGCGAACTATCTCGGTTCGGGAATTGTGCCGAAGCCGCGCGGGACCGCCTTCGCGTCGGTGGTTCCGTACCGCACATTTGCCGCATCGGACGGCGAAGTGGCCATCGCGGTGGGAAGCGAGAAACTTTGGGCCGTGTTCTGCGAGGCGATCGGCCAGCCGGCGCTCGGCCGCGATCCCGACTATTCGACGAACGCGCTCCGTTTGAAGAATCGCGACGTGCTGGAGCCGATGCTGGCCGCCATCTTCCGTACGCGAACCGCCGCGGAATGGAAGCAGCGCCTAACGCGGGCAGGTGTCCCGTGCGCCCTGGTGCGAACGCTGGAAGATGTCGTGAACGATCCGCAATCGGCGGCGCGCGGCATGTTTCCACCCATCCAGCATTCGGGCGCGGGGCCTTTCCGTGTGACCGGCCTGCCGTTGAAATTCTCCAGCACTCCCGGTGCAATCGAAACCGGCGCTCCGCTGCTCGGCGAGCACAGCCGCGAGTTACTCGTATCGTGGCTTGGACTCGATGAGCCGGCCCTCGATCAGCTCGAATCGGACGCGGTAATCGTGGTTACTCGAACTGAATCTTCGATAAGTCCGCAGTCGGCTTCGGGTACTTGAGATCCATCGACTCCATCGCCTCAGTCACCACTTGCGACACGGCTAGATCACGGAACCACTTGCGGTTTGCCGGGATGACGTACCACGGCGCGCTTGCCGTGCTGCACTTATAGAGCATGTCGTCGAACGCGCCGATATAATCGTCCCAATATTTCCGTTCTTCCAGGTCGCTCATCGAGAATTTCCAATTCTTTTTCGGATCGTCCAAACGTGCGCGAAAACGCTTGGTCTGTTCGTCTTTGCTGATGTACAGAAGAAACTTGAGGATGGTTACGCCATTCTCGGCGAGCATGCGCTCGAAATCGTTTATCTGGTTGTAGCGTTTCGACCATTCCGATTTCGGCACTAGGTTGTGAACCCGCACCACCAGCACTTCTTCGTAATGGGAGCGATTGAAGATGCCGATCTGGCCGTAGGCTGGCACGGCCTTGTGCACGCGCCAGAGATAGTCGTGCCGCTTCTCCTCACCTTCGGGAACTTTGAATGACGTAACGATCACACCCTGCGGATTCAGACCGCTCATGACGTGCTTGATGGTGCCGTCCTTTCCGCCGGCATCGATGCCCTGCAGCACGATCAGGAGCGACCGCTTCGCCTCCGCATAGAGCAGATATTGCAGCACCGACAACCGCTCTAGATTCTTCGAGAGCCTCTCGAGGCCCTCCTTCTTGTGAATGCCGTAAGTATGCGCCGGATCGACATTCTTTAGCTTGACCTTGCTGTCCGGCTCGACGATTAATCGCTCTCGAAGTGTGCCCTTCATATTGCCCCTGATATTAGCAGAAAGCTCTTTGTTACACTCAGCTCAGCCTTGTTCTTGCTCCTCCTCGCCGCCATTACGCTGCTGCTGTATCTGGCCGCCGGGCTCGAGGTGACCATTCGTAGCCGGAGGCTGCGTCACCTCATCCACATCCCGCCCATCGATGATGACTGCGCACCGCGCATCTCCGTAATCATTCCCGCGTGCAATGAGGAGCGCAACATTGAAAGCGCCCTCGCGTCGGTGATTGCGCAGGACTACCCCGATTTCGAAATCATCGCGATCGACGACCGCTCCACCGACTCGACCGGGGCGATCCTCGACCGCGTGGCTGCCCAAACACCGAATCTGCGCGTCGTTCACATCACCCAACTTCCAGCGGGTTGGCTCGGCAAGAATCACGCACTGCAAATGGGTGCCGATTCTACGACCGGCTCGGTGCTCCTGTTCTCGGATGCCGATGTGGTGATGCACCCGAGTGTGCTGCGGCGCGCAGCGCGATATCTCGTTGAACACGATATCGATCACCTCGCGATTCCGCCACGTGCGATCGTCCACGGCTTCCTGGCGAAGGCCTTTCTCGGGGCTTTCGCGCTTCTGTTCACCATTTACACCAAGCCCTGGAAGGTCAGCGATCCCAAAGCGCGGGAACACATCGGCATCGGCGCTTTCAACATGATTCGCACCGCTGCCTACCAGACCATCGGCGGACACCGGCCCATCGCCATGCGGCCCGACGACGATATGAAACTCGGAAAGCTCGTGAAGCTGCGAGGATTCAAACAGGACATGGTGTTCGGCACCGAACTACTGTCGGTGGAGTGGTACGCGTCCTTTCGCGAAATGCGGAACGGACTCATGAAGAACTTCTTCGCCGCTCTCGATTACAGTCTCCTGAAACTGGCGGCGGCCGCCGTGGGCCAGTTCGCGCTGCTGATCTGGCCGTTCGTTGCAATCCTCGTGACGCGTGGTGCCACCGAGTGGCTGAACGCCGCCACCGTGGCGCTACTCCTGATTACCTTCGCGATCAACGCACCCCGAGCCGGTATCAGTTGGGTTTGGGGATTCGCGATGCCGATCGCCGGTGCGACCGCCATCTACCTGATGACCCGATCGGCACTGTTCACGCTAAAGAACGGAGGCATCGAATGGCGCGGCACCCGTTACCCGATCGCACAACTCCGCGCGAATCGCCTGTAGGTCCTATTCAAACAAACCATTCGCATCCCCATAACTCATCGCAACGGGACTCAGCAGCGTTCGTGTCCCACCCGATTCCCGTAACTCCCTAGCGATCTCGGCAGTCACGCCCATCACCGTGCGCATGCCCGCCGACCCGATGCTAATCCGCCCCACGCCTAACTCCGCGAGTCGCGCAATGTCCGGCATCCCCGCCGTCAGCAGCACATTCAGCGGCAGCGGCACACCTTCGGCCAGCGCCCGGATCGTCGCCTCATCACGAACGCCCGGCGCAAACAGCGAACTCGCCCCCGCGCCGGCATAGGCCCGCAGGCGCTTCAACGCCTCTTCCAGCCTCCTCTCCGGCGCGATGTCGCTGCCGAGATACACGTCGGTCCGCGCGTTGATCACCAGCGGAATCCCCATTCGATCCGCCACTGCGCGAGCCGCCCGCAACGACTCGCATTGCGCCTCCACATCCATCAGTCCGTCGGGACCATCCTCGTCCGCATCTTCCAAATTGCAGCCGACAGCACCGGCCTCGATCACGCCTCGAGCGGTCTCGGCCGCGTCGCCGTACCCCGCCTCCATATCCGCCGTCACCGGAATCTTCACGGCCCGAGCGATCCTCGCCACCATGTCCAACATCTCGGCCCGCGAAATCCGCTCGCCATCCGGATAGCCGAACAGATTCGCAATGCCCGCACTCGTAGTCGCGATCGCGGGGAAACCGGCCTGCTCAAAAATTCGCGCACTCGCCACATCCCACGCGTTCGGCAGAATCACCGGCTCGCCTCGCCGGTGTAACTCCTGTAAAGTTCGCGCTTTCTCAGCCTGAGTCATCGGCCGATTGTCGCACGCCGCTTGCTATGCCGTATGGAAACCCAGTAACGTGACTAGGTGAAGTTCCCGCGCGCAAGCGGCATCCTGCTGCATCCCACCTCTCTACCCGGACCGAACGGAATCGGCGAACTCGGCACCGAAGCCTACGCTTTTCTTGACTTCCTTCACGCTGCGGGACAGAAAGTCTGGCAGGTGCTTCCGCTGGGTCCCACCGGCTTCGGCGATTCGCCATACCAGAGCTTTTCCGCGTTCGCCGGAAATCCACTCCTCATCGCGTTCGACCGGCTCATCGAGAATGGCTATCTGACGAAGGACGATGTTGCAGCACATCCCGCGTTCGAACCCAATCGAGTTGATTTTGGCCCACTGATCGACTGGAAATTTCCATTGCTCGGACGCGCCGCCGAGCGATTCAAGTCCGCGGGCCGCGACCGGCAGGAATTCGAGAAATTCAGCGAAGAACACGGCTGGTGGCTCGATAACTACTCGCGATTCATGGCTCGCAAGCAGCCATATCCGGAAGAAACCCACCGCTACTGGCAGTTTGAATTCTTCCGTCAGTGGAACCAACTGAAGCATTACGCAAACACGCGCGGAATTCGAGTCATGGGCGATCTGCCCATCTATGTCGCGCCCGACAGCGCCGACGTGGAGGCGAATCCGAAGGCATTCAAACTCGACGATCACGGAAAGCCGTTGTTCGTCGCCGGCGTTCCTCCCGATTACTTCAGCGCAACCGGGCAGTTATGGGGCAACCCGATCTACCACTGGGACGTGCTGGAGAACGACGGTTTCGACTGGTGGGTTGAGCGCTTCCGGCACACCCTGAAACTTGTGGATTTCATGCGCCTCGATCATTTTCGCGGATTCGAAGCCTACTGGCAGGTGCCTGCTTCCGAAACCACCGCGATCAATGGCGAATGGGTTCGAGGTCCGGGCGCGAAACTGTTCGAGGCCGTCGAGAAGCGTCTGGGTCCGCTGCCGATCGTGGCCGAGAACCTCGGCGTCATTACTCCCGAGGTGGAAAAGATGCGCGAGCGTTTCGGCTATCCCGGAATGAGCGTGCTGCAGTTTGCGTTCGGCACCGATCCGCAGGCGCCTACGTTCCGACCTCACAATTACCCGCGCGAGGTGGTTGCCTACACCGGCACGCACGACAACGACACGACCGTCGGATGGTGGAACAGCCGTGGGAAATCGGATAGCACGCGTACCGATGAGGAGATCGAACGGGAGCGCGTGTTCACCAAAAACTACCTCCGCACCGACGGCGGCGAAATCAACTGGACATTCATCGCCACCATCATGGCGTCTGTCGCCGATACGGTCCTTGCTCCCATGCAGGACGTGCTTGGGCTAGGCTCCGAAGCGCGAATGAATTTGCCAGGCCGTGGGGAAGGGAACTGGCACTGGCGAATGCTGCCCGGCCGGGCCACGCCGCAAGACGCTGCCCGCCTCAAGGAACTGTGCATGCTGTACGATCGCTAAAGGTCGGGAGAGGATTCCATGGAGAAACCGCGGCTCGGATTTTGGCAGATCTGGAACATGAGTTTCGGATTCCTCGGAATTCAATTCGGTTGGGGACTCCAGATGGCCAACATGAGCGCCATCTACGAGTACCTGGGCGCGCGTGCCGACCAGATCCCGATCCTGTGGCTCGCCGCTCCGCTCACCGGCCTGATCATGCAGCCGATCATCGGCCACATGAGCGATCACACCTGGAACCGTCTCGGCCGCCGGCGCCCCTATTTCCTCACCGGCGCGATTCTGAGTTCGCTCGCCCTGCTGATCATGCCGAACGCATCCGCGCTCTGGATGGCCGCCGGGCTCCTGTGGATTCTTGATGCGTCCATCAACATCAGCATGGAGCCGTTCCGCGCATTCGTCGCCGACATGCTGCCGGAAGAGCAGCGGACCAGCGGATTCGCCATGCAGAGCATCTTCATTGGGTTCGGCGCGGTGATCGCGTCCGCGCTGCCGTACCTGTTGACGAACCTCTTCGGCGTGGCTGAAACTCGCGCGGCCGGATCCATTCCCATCTCGGTGCGGATGTCGTTTTACGTCGGCGCGGCTGCCTTCTTCGGCGCGGTGATGTGGACCATCCTCAGCACGAAAGAGTATCCGCCCGATGATATGGACGAATTCCACCGGCGCCGGCAGCACAGCCAGGGACTGGTGGCCAATGCTCGCGAGATTCTGACGTCAATCGCCGAGACACCGCCCACCATGCGGCAACTCGCGCTGGTCCAATTCTTCACCTGGCTCGGCCTGTTCTGCATGTGGCTCTACTTCGCGCCCGCCGTCGCGCGCAACACGTTCGGAGCGCCGAATGAGAACTCGCCGTTGTACACGCAGGGTGTCGAATGGGCCGGACTCTGCTTTGCGATGTACTCGGCCGTATGCTTCGTCTTCTCGTGGTGGCTTCCGCCGCTGGCAAAGGCACTCGGCCGCCGGGCGACTCACGCCGTCTGCCTGCTGTGCGGCGCTGCCGGATTGCTGTCGGTGACCATCATCCATGACAAGTGGCTGCTGCTGCTCTCGATGATCGGGGTCGGCATCGCTTGGGCCAGCACCATCTCGATGCCGTATGCGATCCTGGCCGGCTGCCTGCCTCCCGAGAAGACCGGCATCTACATGGGCATCTTCAACTTCGCCATCGTGCTGCCGGAGATCCTGGCATCGCTGGTCTTCGGCTGGGTGATGGCGCACCTGCTCGATAACAATCGACTCCTCGCGGTGGTGGCCGGGGGGTGCTTCATGATTCTCGCGGCGGCCCTCATGTCCCGAGTGCACGACGTGACGGCGTCTCAAACCATCGATTCCACGTCGCCCGCGCAAGCCGGTGTGCGCCCCTGAACTTGGAACGCGATCAGATTCTCGCTCTGCTGCGTGAAAGGATCGTCCACTTCGCGGCATCCAGATTGTCGAGGGATACCGCCGAAGATCTCGCCCAGGAAGTGCTCATGGTCCTCCACGAAAAGTACGCCGATGTGGATCGCCTGCAGGATCTGCTGCCGCTTTCGCTCCAGATTATTCGATTCAAGATCGCGGGCGCCCGCCGTAAGATGGTGCGGCGTGGCGAGTTCTCTCAAGTATCGGTGGACGACCTGCCGCTGGCCGGCCCGGGAAACACTGAGTCGGAGGCCATGCGGCGCGAGACCGTGGACCGCCTCCGCCGCGTTCTACCCAAACTCGGCGAGCGCTGCCGCGAACTGATGAAATATAAGTTGCAGGGTAGAACGTTTGCGGAGATCCAGACGCTGATGAAGGCCGCTTCCCTCAACACCATCTACACCTGGGATTTTCGATGCCGTAAACACCTGCTGCAACTGATGGGCGGCGATTGGGAGACGAAGTGACACCGGACGAAATGCGGGCATTGCTGGGAGGCTATGCCACCGGTACGCTCACACCCGAGGAACAACAGCTCCTGTTCGATGCGGCTCTCCAGGATCAGGATCTTTTTGATGAACTCGCGCGCGAGCAGTCGTTGAAGGAGGCATTCGACGATCCCGCGGCCCGTCGCGAACTGCTGGATGTTCTCGACCGGCCGTCATGGCGCGACCGCTTCGCCGGGTGGCTCCGATGGCCGATTCCCGTTGCGGCGGGCGTGGTGGCCGCAGCCGGGATCGCGACGGTGCTGATCCTGCGGTCGATGGCGCCGCATCCAGTGGAAGTCGCACGCACGTACCAGGGGGAACTCGCACCGGAGACGGTGCCCCAACCCGCGCCCAAGCCGGAGCAAGCGGCGCCTCCGATGCCCGCGAAGAAACGAAGTGAACCCAAAGTGGCGACTGTCGCCCCGAAGCAGACGGCCCCGGCCGCCCAGGATCGCAACCAGGACTTCAGCCGCTTGATAGCTCCCGCTCCCGCGGCTGCCGGTAATCAGCCGCGACCCTCGGATCAGATAGCTCCCGCGCCTGCGGCCCAGATGGATGCCCAGACCTCAAACACCGTCGAATCGCGCAAGGCGGCTGAACCACAACCCCGGGGCGTCATCGGCGGGTATCCCGGTGCGGGCCTCGCGAGTGCTCGGGCCAGGACCGCGTCCGCTCTCTTCGATCCCAACGCCGCGCCGCGAGTGCGCTACACCGTCCAGCAGCAGGATGCCACCACCCGGCTCGCCGTCACCTCGACGGCCGACGGCGATCTCTATCTCTTCCGCCGCGACGCCAATGGACAGTGGCTGCCCGTCACCCCCGGCGGTATGAGCATGACCGCCAACACCGCATCCACCACGCCCGCACTGCAGATTGACGACGAAGCGCCGCTGCCCCACGCCATGCTCCTCTTCTCGCGGATTCCGCTCACGAACCTCGCCCAGTCCGGCGCAGCCCTCACCGCCGAAGTTGAGCGATTGCGCACCACGCCACCGGCCGGTATCGCCGTCGTTCCCGTCAATCTGCCATGAGCCTGCCCCTGTTCGACGATCCGCCTTCCTTCCGGCGCGAAGCCCTGGCCGAGCGCCTCGCCGGTCTCGCGAAACAGCAGATCTTCATCGGCACCAGCTCCTGGAAGTACGAGGGATGGTGCGGCCAGATCTACACGCGCGACCGGTACATGACTCGCGGCCGCTTCGCTCAAAAGCGATTCGAGGCCGAGTGCCTCTCCGAATACGCCGAGACCTTCCCCATCGTCTGCGGCGATTTTTCGTTCTACCAATTCCCGTCCGAACAGTACTGGAATCGCCTCTTCACCTCCGCCGGTCCAAAGCTGCGATTCGCCTTCAAAGTCCCTGAGGAGATCACCGCCAAGACGTTCCCCAGCCATCCTCGCTACGGTCCGCGCGCGGGAACCGATAATCCCACTTACCTCGATCCCGACGTCTTTCGAGCCCAATTCACGGACCTGCTCGCGCCATACCAACCCCGAGTGCCCGTCCTGATTTTCGAATTCGGCACCTTCAACAAACGCGCGTACGAGGATGCTGCCGCCTTCGCCGCCGACCTCGATCCGTTCCTGGCCGCCCTGCCTCGCGACTTTCACTACTCGGTGGAGATCCGCAATCCCGATTTCCTCATGCCCGAGTACTTCGATTGCCTGCGCCGCCACGACGTGGCCCATGTATTCAATGCGTGGACTCGCATGCCCGAGTTGCAACGGCAGATGCGCATCGGCGACGCATGGACCACTGATTTCTCCGTGACGCGCGCACTGCTCTCCTATGCGCGGCCCTACGAAGACGCGGTCGCGAAATTCTCGCCGTACGAGCACGTGCAGGAAGAGAATTCCAAGGCCCGCGGCGCGATCCGCGACATGATCAAGACGGCCCGGGAGCAGAACCGGCGCGCGTACGTCTTCGTGAACAATCGCCTGGAGGGGAATGCGCCGCAGACCATCGAGGCTATCCTGGAAGTTGACGAACCACTATGAAGCGCTGCTGTTCGATTTCGACGGAGTCCTCGTCGACAGCGAACCCGTTCACTTCGATTGCTGGAAACAAGTGCTGGTGCCCCTCGGCGTCGACCTCGATTGGGACACCTATGCCGCTAACTGCATCGGTGTCTCCGACCGGTCGATGATCATGCAGTTTGCGGCCAATCTCGGAGTCGACTTCGATAAACTCTGGGCCGAGTATCCCCGCAAGAAGGAGATCTTCCGGGCGCGCATCGATACCGACATCGTGGTTCTGCCGGAAACACTCGAGTTGATCCGCGAACTCGCCGGCAGTTACCGGATGGCCGTGGTATCGTCGAGCAACCGGCTGGAAGTGGAACCTGTGATTGTGCGCGAGGGCGTTCGCGACTGCTTCGGAGCCCTCGTCTGCGGCACGGAGGTTCCGAATCTGAAGCCGGCTCCCGATCCATACCTGCGCGCCGCCGAGTTGCTGGATGCGAACACAGCCCTCGTTATCGAAGATTCAGACGCCGGCGAGCGCAGTGGGCGGGCCGCCGGATTCGATGTCCTTCGTATCAACTCCGCCGCCGAACTGGTGCCGCGTCTCCGCGATACTTTGGCGGTGCTAAAGTAACCGTGTGCGCAACTACCGAGTCCTCATCGCGCTGGTCATCGCCGGATTGATCGCAGCCGGCGCCTACGCATACTATCCGCCCGTCCATCTGTTGGCGCTGGCGGCTTCGGGCCATAGCCCCGTTTGTCCCGTCAGCCGCGCCATCGCCTGCGACTCTCATGTGAAGGCGCTCGAGGCGGCACACAACCGCCTGGTCGCGAGCATGGTGAAGCTCGAGCACGATCCCGCCGGATTCGACCGTTGGAAGACCGCGAAAGGTACCTATTGGATTCCGGCCGGCGACCATTACGTGCTGCCCTTTAATCTGGCCGAGCAGGAACTGAAAATCTATGGAACCGGGCCGCAAGATGTGCAGAAGGGCGACATCGTGCTCGACTGTGGAGCAAACGTCGGCGTCTTCACGCGCGAGGCGCTCGATCGCGGGGCATCCAAGGTGATCGGCATTGAGCCCGCGCCGGAGAATCTGGAAGCGTATCGCCGCAACTTCAAAGATGAAATCGCCGCCGGCCGCGTAGTGGTGTATCCGAAAGGCGTTTGGGACAAGGACGATGTCCTCACCTTGCACGTCGATCCCAAGAACACCGCCGCGGACACGTTCGTGATCAATCTCAAGAACAAGACGGACTCGATCCAGGTGCCGCTCACCACCATCGACAAACTGGTGCAGGAACTGAAGCTCGAGCGGGTCGATTACATCAAGATGGACATCGAGGGGGCCGAGCCGAATGCCCTGCGCGGGGCGCACGACACCATCGCGAAATATAAGCCGCGAATCTCGATCTCGGCATATCATCAGCCCGACCACCCCGTCGTGATTCCAGCCATCATCCGTGAGACTCGCCCCGACTATGTGATGGAGTGCGGCCCGTGCGAGGAGGCGAATGGCGGTATCCGGCCCGATGTCCTGTATTTCCACTGAACTTTGCGACAACGCGCCGCCGCCGCCGCGCGTCCAATAAATGGCGCTTGCCCTCCGGACATTCCGGGGTTAAGCTCAGTTACAGAAAGGGGTTCGTATGCTTCGCCGGCTCCCGATCGTATTTGCCGCCTGTGCGGCCGCCGCTTTCGCTCAGCGGTATTCGGCTCCCAGCCATTACGGTTCGCCTTCGGGCTTCGGCAGCATACTATATCCCGGTGTCGGCCACGCGCCCAACGTCTTCCTTTCGCCGCCAAACAGCTTTCCCTCGCGGCTTGGGGCGACGGTCCGCGGCGGAGCCTACGGCGGGTATGGGTCCGGGTATGGACGCGGGACGTTCAATAACCCCGGATTCAATAACAGCCGATATGGACGCGGGGTGCGGGGTCCGGTCCTGGTTCCTGTTCCGGTGATTATCGGCGGCGGGTACTACGGGTACGACGTGCCGCCCGTCGGTTATTACGATCAGGCGCAGCCCATCGTTCAGCAACAGCAGCAGTCGATGGTGCCGCCGGTGGTGATCATCAACCAGAACTACCGGCCCGATACCGCGAACCCGGTCGTGCGCGATTATTCGTCCGATCAGGGGCAGCAGGATTCTTCGAGTCTGCGGCGCTACGACGCTCCCGTGCACCCGATGCCGGATCCAAACGAACTCCAGCAATCGAAGGTTGACGATCAGAAGCCGACGATTTATCTGATCGCGTTCAAGGACCACACCATTCTGCCCGCGCTGGCGTATTGGGTGGAGGGGGATACCCTGAACTACATCAGCACTCAGGGAACCCGCAACCAGGCGTCGCTGACTCTGATCGATCGCGACTTTTCGAAGCAACTCAATCGCGAACGCAATCTGGAATTCGCGCTGCAGTAGCCGCTCAGTAACGACTTTAGAGCCACGACCGTGAGGGAGTGGTTACGTTCTGCAACTTCGTCGCAGGCTACGGATCGCCTACTCCTCAGCGGCCAGTTCGTTCACCCCGCGAGAAAATCTGCGCGGCCCAGCAGCGACTTCAGAGCCACGACCGTGAGGGAGTGGTTCCGTCTGCAACTTGGCTGCGGGCCGCCCCGCCTACTACTCAGCAGCCAGTTCGTCACCCCACTCGCGCTCCAGAATGCGCGAGTACTCTCCTGACGCATACAGTGAGAACTCGAACTCGCGTTCGTCCACTTCCGCGGGGTCGCCCAGCATCATCACCTTGAAAATCGCATCCGTGTACTTGTAGTAGCTGCGAATGAAATCCGGCGAGAGGCTTCGCGCCGAGGGAACTTCATCGAACAAGGTGTTCAATGCCAGCGCCCGCGAAAAGATCGATTTGTAATCGGCCACTCCCCACTTCCGCAGCTTGGCTTGCACGGGTGCCGGGGTGTGGCGGATCAGGTACGAAACGAAGCTCTGGAACGTGTAGGTGCGGCCCGGATGCTCGTGATCGCGCTCCAGGGAGTCGATGCATTGGTGAATCCAGCGCGTCAAATCCCGGCCCACATAGAACAACATTCGGATCTCGCAGTACCGGCCGTCCATCAGCCGCTGCTCCAACTGCTCAGGCGTTAACTCACCCGTCGGCAGCAATCCCTGCAGCATCAGGCTGGCACGCGAACTCTCGACCAATTTCCCCGGACCGGCGGCATCGGCAAACGGATGCAGGATCAGCGGAGGAAGCGTCTGGGTTGTTTGTTCGACTAGGACCGATTCCATGTTTTTGTCTCTCAGCGAACTCAGTATGCCAGTTCATTTGCGTTGAGTGAGCAGTACTTTGGCCACAATCGGGGCACCGTCCCGGAGTACTTTCACTAGTACTTCGTCTCCCGCTTTTTTGGATCGCAAGGCATAGGTGAAGTCATAAAGATTCTGTATCGGTTTCCCGTCGAATTCAATTAGGACATCCCCTGCTTTCAGTCCGGCTTTTGCCGCAGGCGAGCCGTCGCGAACATCTGCGAAACGCACCCCCTTCGGTAACTCCGTGAAATCAGGCACACTTCCGAAGTACGCCCCGTAGCCGCCGCCCCCTCCGACTCCCGACGGCGCGGGTTCCGCCAGCCGTACATATTCCGGCCGCCCGCCGTCGTTTGCCAGATGGGTTGCAACGTCCGCCACCAGGCCTAACAGCCGCACTGTGTCGGGAGCATCGATCTTGTCCCAGGTATCCGAGGGCCGGTGGTAGTCCTTGTGCAGACTCGAGAAGAAGAACAACACCGGCACCTTCTTAATCGTGAACGACATGTGATCGCTGGGACCGTAGCCGCCCTTCTCCGCTGTCACGAGTTTCAATCCATGGGCCGGCTCCACCTCGCTGACCAGCTTTTCCAGCGTCGTGCCCGTGCCCGTTCCGCTGATATGCACGGTCATGTCCCGAATGCGGCCGATCATGTCCAGATTGATCATCGCAACCGCCTTGTCGAGCGGCAACTCGGGGTGGTTCACGTAGAAATTCGAGCCCAACAATCCCAGTTCTTCGCCCGAAAACGCCAGGAACAGAATGCCGCGATGCTGTTTCGGCTTGGCGGCGAAATAGCGTGCCAGTTCCAACATTCCAGCCGTGCCCGACGCATTGTCGTCCGCGCCCGGGTGGACCGTCCCGACCTGATCCGGGGCCAGCGAGTTCGGCCCACCGAGTCCCAGATGATCGTAGTGCGCACCGATCACCACGTATTCATCCGTCTCGCCCGGCAGGTACGCCGCGACGTTATGCACCGTGCGGATATCGCGCCGGACGTCGACGGTAAGGGCCACCTTGACGCTATCCGGTAGAGCGAACGATTGCGGCTGCAGGTGGTTGTCGATCGCTGCCGTTACATCCGCCAGTTTGCGATTCGCCGTGGCCAGCAGAGCTTCAGCATCCGCGGTCTTCAACTGCACGAAGAAGATGCCCGCGTTGTCCACACCCATCGTGCTCTCGAGTTTTTCGAACTTATCCGGATCCCCGGGATGCGCGGGCGTGTCGTTCACCAGAATGACGCCGCGCGCGCCATGCATCTTGGCGTTCGAAGCCTTGCTCGCGAACTGAGCATGGGAGGTGAAATTCTTCCCGTTGAACGGACTCTTCTCGTCGTTCTCCTGCGGTTCGTGCCGCAGAATAAGTACGAATTTGTCCTTCGCGTCGATGCCGGCGTAATCGTCGTAGTGATACTCAGTGGCCGTGATTCCGTATCCCGCAAACACCACTTCGCCCTCCGCCGTCCCGGTGGATGAGAAGTTGAACGGCACAAAGTCACCAGGCGCTTTGAAAGTTCGCTCACCGGATGGTAACTTCGCGTCTAACTCGTTCCGCGGCCCCAGGTGCGCGTTCGTGGTTACCTGAAATCCCTGGTAGAATGTCAGCCCGGTGACCGGCTTCAGTCCATAACTCCTGAACTTACCCGCGATGTAGTGTGCAGCCGTCTCCAACTCCGGCGATCCCGTGCCGCGCCCCTTCAACTTCGGCGACGCCAGGTACTTGATGTGCGCCAGATAGCGGTCCGCATCGAAACTGTCCGGCGATTCTCGCGCCGCATATAAAAATGCGGGAATGAGAAGGCTGGCGGTAACCAGTCGTGTATTCATGTGATCTCTATTTGCCCGGCTGTTTTGCTAACTCGAGTTCCAACTTGAAAATTTGCGACAGGTTCGGCCAGGGAACATCGCCTACCAGCCGCCGCCCATTCAGAAAATTCGTCGGTGTTGAGTCTACGCCCAGTTTCCTGCCCGTCGCGACTTCGGCATCCACCTCGGATGCCATCGCGCGACTATCGAGGCACTGGCTGAACTGCGCCGTGTCCAGACGCGTCCCGAAAGCCCACTCCATTACTTTCGTTTTCAGATTGTCCACCTTGATCTCCGGCTGATGCTCGTAGATCCAGTCGAAATAGTCCCAAAAGGCCGGACCGTTCTGGTGATAAACGCAGCGTCCCGCGATGGCCGCGGGCTTCGCCCACGGATGAATCGACTCGAGCGGAAAATCGAAAAACGCAACCCGCACGTCCTTGGGGAATTCCGCCCGGACCTTGGCGCGCAGTTCCTGCGCCTCTTCCCGGCAGACGGGACACTCGAAATCGCTGAACACCACCAGCGTCAAGGGTGCATTGGCGGGTCCGAACGATGGCTGGTACTGCAGCTTCAACGCATCCAGTTCCTTCTGGAACGGGCTACGGTTCAATTCGTACGCGTTGCCGCGAATCAGCGTCTTGCCATCGGCGGAGACGTAGTAGGTGACGTCTTTCGAGGCGGCCCCGGCCGTCAGGTGGACTTCCAGCCGGTACAACCCGGGGATGAACGGCTGCGGATCGTCGATGCGAATCTGCACCTGCGGAGCCCACAATTCGAGCCGGCGAAGGTAGTTCTCAATCGCGATCTTGCTCAACGCAGGGCCGGCCCGTGCGGTCCTCTGCCTCTGCTGGGCTGGAGCGCTCAGCATCATCAGGCACAAGACAGCAATCAGCCACGGCATGCTTTACTTCTTCGCTGGCAACAACGACGGGATTGATACCTCGCAGCACTTTTCGCCCGCATCCTTGGCGGTTTGCTGATAACTGAGTTCGCGCTGGATGATCTGGTCCAGGGTCTGCCACGGAATCGCGCCGGTCAAAGGCCGGCCATTCAGAAAGACCGTGGGCGTGCCGGACACCTGCAGCGCACGTCCTTCGGCGACCTCGCGCTCCACTTCCTTCTCAGTTGCCTTCGTGTCGATGCACTGGCCCAGTTTCACCGTGTCGAGATTCTTCGTCTCGGCCCACCCGATCACCTTCGTCTTCAGATTCTCCCCCGAGATTTCCGGTTGATGTTCGTAGATCCAATCGTGGAAATCCCAGAAAGCGGCCGGCTTCTCGCGGAACACGCAGCGCCCGGCCATGGCCGCGGCCTTGGCCCAGGGATGCAGTGTCTCCAGCGGGAAATCCTTGAAGTAGACACGGATCTTGTCGCTATACTGCCTCTCGACATGTTCGCGCAATACCTTCGCTTCCTCGCGGCAGTTGGGGCATTGGAAGTCGCTGAACACTACCATGACGATCGGGGCGCCGGGCTGCCCGAAACTCGGCTGCAGATCGGTCTTCAGCTTGTTCAATTCGGGCTGAAACGGATTCTTGTTGATGTCGAATAGAGTCCCCTTCACGATCAGTTTGCCGTCCTTGGACACGTAATAGCGAAGGGAGGCGACACCGTTCGGTGTTACTACTTCGACCGGCACCTCGTCGAAGCCTTCGAAAATAGTCGGCTTCGGATCGCCGATGTTCACCTTGAGCGTGGGCGGCAGCAGTTCCACGTGCCGCAGGTAGGCTTCCAGAGCCGGCTTGTCCAGCGCGCTCTTAGCTGCCGGGGTCTGCGCATGGGCGGCGATGCCCAACAGCACAAGAGTCGAGACGAGTGTGTAAATCGATCGCATAAAGGAAACGTAGGGGCTCTATTTAGTGTCTCAGACTCATGACCCCGCACGCTACCCGCGTAAGCCCGATGAAGTCCCCGCTCGAAGCGGTCCACGAGTATTACGTCACATTCAGCACGCTGGACTTGCCGGCGATCGCCTCCCATTTCACTGAGCCCTGCGGATGCACCAGTTCGCAGGGTGTCTTTTTCGCGCAAACTCGCGCGGAACTCGAGACGGCGTTGGAGCCGATGGCCGATGCTCTCAATGCCAAAGGATACGGCCGCAGCGAGTTCGACAGCGCAGAGGTGATCGACCTCGGTCCGGCGGCTGCGCTGGTGAAAGGTGTGGCCATCCGCTACGCATCCGCTGGTCCCGAACTCGGGCGAGTCCCCATGAGCTATCTCATGCACCGCAGCGGCGACGACTGGGAGATTGCCGTGATGGTGCTCCCCTGAGTTACTGCTTCACAAATACGACAAATCCGCTCGCGGGGACGATGGCCGAAAACTCGCTACCGTGCGAAGGAATGGTAGCGCCCCCATTCCCAACGTTCTGACCTCCGTAGATCCCCGCATCGCTGTTGAACAGTTCGCGCCATCCGGCGTCCGGTATGGCCACCGAATCCTTCCGGATCGCATATCCGTTCTGAAAGGGATGGTTGTTGAAACTCGCGAGAATGATCAGTCGCTCGTCGCCGAGCCAGCGCTTGAACGCAATCACGCGATTTTCGTTCGATTGGTGCAGAATGTCGATATTGTGCGTGCGGATGGAGCGCAGCCGCCGTCCCAGGCTGATCAGGTCCTGATAGAACCGGAATAACTGCTTGCCGTTGCCTGCACGCTCACCGAGGATGTCTTCGCGGTTTGCGATGAAGTTGTTGTAGGTGTACTGCTTCTGGGCTCCGATCTCCTCACCCATGAAAAACATCGGTGTGCCCGCGGATAGAAATGACAATCCGTAACACAGGCGCGATCGCGCTTCCGCGGCGGCACGAGTGGCCCCGAACAATGGCGCACGATTCACCGCGACTTCGATAGTTCGCGCGGTTCCTGGCGCATTCCCCGCTTCGTCGTGCGATTCGTGAAAGACCACCGTACCCGAATGCGTATCGTAGAGGATTCCTGCGAAAGCATCCATCCGGAGCGGCTCATTACCCCCGAAACCGGCCTGTTTCAGCAGCCGCGGCCGGTCGCCGGAGAAATCGGAATCGCCGATGAGGCTATGGTGGAACGCCACCTCCCATTTCGCATTGAATCCCAGCCCTCCTCGATCCGGAGGCTCCACCACGGCGTCCCAGCCTGTATGATCCTCTGCGATCAGCATGGCGGACGGGCGGATCATGTGCAGCGTGCGGCTCCACTGCCGCAGGAATTTCTGCCCGAAGATGTTCGCCGCGCCGATGCTCCGCCCGTCGGCGTTCAGGGTGTTGTCGCGATGAATGGCCTGCGTCAGGTCCACGCGGAATCCATCGACGTGCATCTCTTCCAGCAGGAACGCTGCTCCGCTGATGAACTGCAGGCGCACGTTGTCTTCTGAGAATCGCGGCGTACGGCCGCTGGACCCGTTGTTCAGATAGCCGCCGTCGGCAAACGAGTAATCGGTGGTGCGGCCTTCGTACCAGTAGTAGATATCCTGCTCAGGCGCGGTGGAATCGAAGAATTTCTCCGCCCGATCTACTCGGCCATCCTCGTAATGGTTGTAGACGACATCCTGAATGACCGCAATTCCGCGGCGATGACACTCGCGGACAAAATGACGGTACTTATCCCGACCGCCCGCGCTCGACTCAATACAGAGGTGGTGCGAATTTCCGTAACCCCAGCCGACCGTGCCTCCAAATTCGGCGAGCGGCAGTAATTCGACGGCGTTAATTCCTAACTCGATCAGGTGATCCAGAAACTGAATCGCGTCGGCTAAATCGCCCGGGCCTGTCTTGCCAAAACCGAGCGACCCCACGTGCAATTCGTAGATATTGAGGTCCTCCACACGGGAGGGCACCGGCAGCCCGGGAATAGATTCGTTGGCCCAGAAATCCTCAGCGGGAATGAGATTCGGCTGCTGTCCCGCCGGAGTGGACTGGAAGCTCGCGCGTATCACATCGGGATCGATGACGATGCTGCAACTCACGCCGCCGTCGAGGGTTTCCGCGGTGCCCGGCCATGCCGCCCGGTTGGGATCGAGGCTGCCTTTTCCCATCTGGCTCCGCGAGAAGATATCGGTCCGGAAAACGGTGTTCCCCTGCGCGTTCTTGATCCGGTACATGTACGGCAGGCTCATGAACTCCTCGAACTCGCCCGCCCGCGCGCCTTCCCAAATGTCGTCCGCGGAACGCGTAAGAGGAATGATGGGCATGCCTGGGTCGATGCCGGTACCGTCATCGGCGATATAGCCGCTGTCCGTGCCGAAGACGACATCGGCCGCGGCGGCATTCGGCGCCCACACACCGAAAGCGATGCCGTCCGTACCACCTCCGGCAGGGACCCGCTTGTTCGCCCCGACGCGCCGGCAATGAGTCAGGAAATAGCGCTCCGTCTGGCCACCAACGCCCAGTTTGAAAGTGCGATGCCGTTCCGTGGAGTTCAGATCGGGAACCTCAGTCGGGATGCCCCAAAAGTTTTTCCCGGAAGGTCCGTCAAGAATCACACCCCATTTGAAAGTCTTGGCGGCATCCGCCAGGTCGAGCGAGACCGCCGTCCTAAACATGGGACAGCCATCCTCGCCGACCCCTTCCTGCATGGGCGACTCCGACCACTGGTCCGAATAACGGCCGCTCGCGTCCCAGGAGCCAGTTAGTCTTGGGTTGCGGAATATCTGGCGTTTCAAGCCAGTAAAAAATTGGAATTCGACAGTATTCGCCGGCATCGAGACCCTTTCACGATTTCCGCACCTTGTCCAAAAACATCGAATGCACCCGTGAATCCGCCGTCAACTCCGGATGAAATGTCGCCACCATGTGACGGCCTTGCTCCACCAGCACAGGATCGCCGCCGTACTCCGCCAGCACACGTGCCCCTTCACCGACTCGCCGGATGATAGGAGCGCGAATGAACACGGCCTCCAGACCATCCGGATCCAGCTTCACAATCCGGCTGTCCAACTGCCGCCCGTAACCGTTCCGCTCCACGCCGATGTCCATCAGCGAAAGCGATTCCTGCGGCGGATTGCTGACCTCGTTGGCGAGCAGAATGGCCCCTGCACACGTCCCAAAGACCGGCTTCTCGCGGCCGAACTCCACCAGCGGATGGAACAGTCCTTCCTCTCGCAGCAGTTTGAGCATCGTGGTGCTCTCGCCGCCGGGGATCACCAGAGCGTCCACCGCCTTCAATTGCTCCGCTGTCCGCACTTGGACCGGATCGGCGCCCGCCCGCGCGAGAGCCCTCTCGTGAGCCTCGAAATCGCCCTGCAGCGCCAGGACGCCGACCTTCGGCTTACGCTCCATTACCAGCCGCGAGTCTGCATCAGTTCGCCTTCCGGCAATTTCGCGATGTCCAGGCCCGGCATCGCCTCGCCTAGCTCTTCGCTCGCTTCCAGCAGTTTCTCCGGATCGTTGTAGAACGTCGCCGACTTGACGATCGCCCGCGCCCGCGCTTCCGGATCCGACGACTTGAAAATGCCCGATCCGACGAACACAGCCTCGGCGCCCAACTGCATCACCAGTGCGGCATCGGCCGGTGTCGCGATTCCGCCCGCCGAGAAATTCGGTACCGGCAGTCTGCCATGCTCGGCCACCCACTCCACCAGTTCCAGCGGCGCCTGCAGCTTTTTCGATTCCGCCACCAGTTCTTCGTGCCCGAGAACCGTGAGTTGCCTCATCTCCTTCACGATGGTTCGAATGTGCCGCACCGCTTCCACGATGTTGCCCGATCCCGCCTCGCCCTTGGTCCGGATCATCGCCGCACCTTCGGCGATCCGGCGCAGAGCCTCGCCCAGATTGCGGGCACCGCACACGAACGGAGTCTTGAACGTGCGCTTGTCGATGTGGTGCTCCTCATCGGCGGGCGTCAGCACTTCGCTCTCGTCGATGTAATCCACCTTCAACGCCTCCAGCACACGCGCCTCGGTGAAGTGGCCGATGCGCGCCTTCGCCATCACGGGAATGCTGACCGTCGCCATGATGTCGCGCATCACGCGAATCGAAGCCATCCGCGCCACGCCGCCCTCTTTGCGGATATCCGCCGGTACGCGCTCCAGCGCCATTACGGCCACCGCTCCCGCCTTCTCGGCGATGCGCGCCTGCTCGGCATTAGTCACGTCCATGATCACGCCGCCCTTCAGCATCTCGGCGAGACCGACTTTCAAGCGAAACTGCTCGTCCAAGTACATTGCTCAGCTCCTAGGAATAGTTTCAAACCAGCGCCGGTTCTGGTTCGGCATCGCGCACGGAACGGAGTCGGCGAGTCTCTTCGGCGAAAATGCGGCCCAGAACCGCGATTCCCGCCTCGATCCGCTCCGGTTCCAACCCGGCAAAACTCAAACGTACTGACGACCGGTGCTCCTTCGCCACCGCGAAGTAACGGCCCGGCAAATACGACACGCCCTCGCGCTGCGCCCGCGGCAGCATTTCCGATGTATCCAGCGGATCGGCAAAGGTCACCCACAAGCTCATGCCGCCTTCCGGGCTGGTGAACGACGCGATCCCGCCCAGGTGCCGCGCACACGCCGATAGCGCCGCACGAAGCCGCTGCCGTCCCGCCTGGATCATGCGCTCGTGGTGCGCAGCCAGTCGCCCCAATTCGGCGAAGCGCAGCAGCACCGCTTGCGATAACTGGTCCGTATGCAGATCGCACCACTGCTTGGCATCCGCGATGCGTCGCGTCACCTCTCGCGGCGCGATGATCCAGCCGACGCGCAATCCCGGAAACGCGGTCTTCGAAAAACTCCTCAACAGAATCGTGTCGCCCGTCGCGTCGAGTTCCTTGATCGTTGGTGTCCGCTCGCCCTCGTAACGCAACTCGCCGTAAATGTCGTTCTCCACCAGGATCACGCGATGCTCCTGCGCCATGCGGATCAAGGCTGCTCGAGAGGCGGCGGATAGGGTCGCGCCCGTCGGATTCTGGAACGATGACGTGATCACCAGCAAGCGTGGACGGTCGGTCTTGAACACTCGCGCGACGGCTTCGAGATCGATGCCTTCACGGCCCATCGGAACGCCGATGATTCGCGCACCTCCGGCGGCGAATGCATTCTTCAATCCGGCGTAGACCGGGTCTTCGATGGCGACGGCATCGCCGGCGCTGACCAGCGACCGCTGGATCAGGTCGAGCGCCTGCTGGCATCCGCTGGTGATGATAATGTCGTCGCCTGCCCGGGCCACTCCGTCGCGGCGGGCACTCTCCAACAGATAGCGGCGTAGCGGCGCGTACCCGGCCGGCACTCCCAGTTGCAGGATGTTCAGGGCCTCGGGCTCGCTGATGACTTCCTCACAGGTGCGGCGGAAATCGTCCACCGGAAACAGCAGTTCCGACGGCCTGGACGATACGAAACTGATTTCGGAATCTCCGACGAATCCGGGAGCCGCCGGACCGGGATTCAACCATTCCTGCCAGTTCCGCCGTTCCACTGTCTGCTTAAACGTGACGAAACTGCCGCGTCCCACATGACCGCTGACCAGACCCTCACCGGCCAGCATCTCGTAGGCGGCCGACACCGTCGTGCGGTTCAGTCCAAGTAGGCCAGCCAATTCCCGAGTTGGAGGCAGACGCTCACCGTCCTGCAGCGTGCCGGATACAATCGACGAGCGGATCTGCTCGTACAACTGCCGGTATAGCGGCGCATCTGACGTGCCGGACAATGCGAGTCCAGGAATCATGCCAATCCTAGACAATACCATACCATTTTGGACTGGCCGCAAGCAATATTGGCCCACCCAGCCATCTGCTACAATCGTGCGCAAACCATGAATTATCGGCGCTGGATAGCGGGGATCCTCGCGTTGACGCTTGTGGCAGGCATCGCATTCGCCGCGAAAAAGAAAAAGAAGAAAAAGGAAGTAGAGGAGATTACTCAGACCCTTCCCCTGCTGCCGGATCCGCCATCGGCGATTACAACTGACGCCGCGAATCTGCAGTTCCACATCGCTCCCTTGTCACCCAAGGGACTGCTCTCGCAACAAGTCCGCGATGGCCTCAAGGCTTTGATGCACGATGCGAAGGGCGGCACCATCGTAAAGATTCGTGCCTTCGTCGCCGGCACTGGCGACATGCGCCGCGTGCAGACTCTGGTGAGCGAGATGTTCACAGAGAAACATCTGACGCTCCCCGCGCTCAGCACGATTCAGGGCGGGGCACTGCCGGGAGTAGGCGTGCAGGTAAGCCTAGAATCGATCGAAGCGGATAGAAAAACGGTCAATCCGCACGGGCTTGCGTTCATATCCGGCCAGCCCGGGTCCACTGTTGCGGAGTCCGTCGGACGTATCCAGACGGCAGTCCAATCTCTGGGGATTGCCAATGCGCGCGTACTGCGGACTACCTGTTTCCTGAGTTCGCTCGATAACTACGCCACGCTGCGCGAGTCCGTCGCTAGCGCGTTTCCAAACGCGGCTATCGCCTTCGTCCAGATGCAGCGGATCCCGGTGCGCACGGCCGCCGAATGCGAGGCGATCGCGGCGCTCGAGCGGCCACTCAGCAAACCCGTCGAGTTCGCCAATCCCGCGGGACTCAGCGGCACCGAAGGTTACTCGCAAGTGGCGCTGGTCGGCCCTGGCAAACTGGTCATCACCGGCACGCAGTTAGGCTTCGGGACTCAGGATGGCGACGTCCGGCTTGCGTTTGAGCGGCTCGGCAAGGCGCTCGAGTCCAATCAGGCCAATTTTAAGGATGTGGTGTACGCGCGGTTGTATCCGGTCTCGTATGAGGTCGTCGACCGCCTGCGGGCACTGCGATTCGAGTTCTTCGATAAGTCGCGGCCGCCGGGGAGTACCCTGCTGCCGTTCGAGTCGCTGCCATCGCTGGATGCGTCGTTTGGAGTGGAAGTAATCGCCGCCCCGCGCTAGCCGTTTGGTTCTGAGCCGCAACCGTCCGATCATGAGCCGCGACCGTCAGGGAGCGGTTCACCCTAGTGTTGAATCGGCGCGTTCGCGATGGGAGCCGCAGCATGCGCGACGGCCGGCGCAGGGCGCTCACTCCCGAGCCCCACCATAATGACCCCGGCGAGAATCAGTCCGAGTCCGGCAAACTTCGTCCTGGTCAGTTGCTCACCGAAGAACAGGCGCGACCACAGCAGAGTCCAGACATAGCCGAGCGAGACCATCGGATACAGCACGCTCAACTCGCCTTGGCGCAGCCCGAGGACAAAGAATATCGATGACAGCAGGAAGAATCCCACACCCGCGGCCAGTTGCCAGTTCCGCAGCAGGCTCCGGATATTGCGCTCCAGCCGCGTTGCGCCTGCTTTCAGGAATACGGCGCCGAACGACCCGATAAACGACCCGACCGACACAAGAATCATCGACGAAACCGGAGTCGCCATCAGCGGCCTCCTTTTCCGAGGATCGCCACGCCCAACACGATCACGATGACACCGGCGATTCGCAGCGGGTTCAGATACTCGTGAAACACCAGGACCGACAGGATGCACACCCACACGTAGGTCAGCGCGATCACCGGGTACAGGAGCGACAGTTCGCCTTCCCTCAGGGCGATGACCAGCAGTACGGTGCTGATGCCGTACAGACTGTAGCCGATCATCAACGGCACATTGGAAAGCATCGCCAGACCCATCGAGATCAGGCCCGACGGGTGCGGCAGATTGTTCGCGCCGATCTTGATCAGCATTTGGGCGGCGGCGCCAAACACGGTGCACGCGATCACCAACAGGGTCGAGCGTTGACGCGCACTCAAGCTGCTGCCAGACGGGGCCGACAGTGTCGCCGTGCTCAGAAATTCCTCCAGACCATCTTGATTATCATAACCCGAAAGACTCCCCGGCTCGTACTGGCCGAACCACTGAAACAACCTACCCGTATTTCCCCGTACTTCTCCTATCTGGCGGCCGGTGCGGATACTCAGGTAAGATAGAAGTATGCTCGCTCATGCTCGTAATGAGGCCCGGCGCGTTGGGGCGTTGGTGGCAGCAGTGGAGCAGGATGAGATCACGCTAGGTGAGTTCTCCGAAGGTCTGACTTTTCTCACACCGGAAGCGGCGCAAGTGATTGCCTGCATGCTCGGTGAGTGGATCGATTGGACCGGCGAAGACGACGGAAGCCGGGTCTCGGGTGCTCGTCTGCTCTGCCGGCGGTTCGCTTCGCAAACGCGGGTCCTTTCGTAAGTTCTTGTAAACCATCCAATTGGGATTCGCCTGCGGCGCTCGACGCCCGCGGACCTCGATCTCATCCTGCACCACAGGATAGCCATGTTTTGCGAGATGGGATTTCCCGATGGTCCCGCGGTTCCGTCGGCAACACGCGACGACCTAAGGCCGCATGCGCCATCCGCTCAGCAGCGCCACGAGCGCAGCGCCGAAACACATACCCGATCCCAGCAACTGCAGGACGTCGACGGCATGGAATGTTTCGAATCGCGGATTGCGACTAACCAGAATCAGGCCCATCATCCCCACCATCAGAGGCACCAAAACGAAGCGGCGGTTGCGCACCAAAACAGACTAACACGTTTCCACGCTCCGCCTGCTACACTTTTCTCTCATGAGCCCATTCTCAACACGCCGCAATTTTCTATACAGTGCCGCCGTCGCCGGTGCCGCGACAATCGCCGAGTCGCGTGCGCTCGCGGCTTCGGCTAAACGTGTGATTGTGGCGGGCGGTGGTATCGGCGGCCTCTGCTGCGGCTACGAACTCATGAAGCGCGGCCATGACGTCACCGTCCTGGAGGCTTCCGGCCGGCCGGGCGGTCACGTGCGCACCCTTCGCGACGGTTACGCCGATGGCCTCTACGTCGATGCCGGCGCGGAACATTTCACCAAGCCTGGTTACGATCTCTACTGGCAATACGTGCATGAGTTCGGATTGCCCTACATTGAGGATCATCGCCGCGATCACATCACTCGCTTCATCGACGGCAAGCCGTACTCAGAAGAGCAACTCGCGGATCCGAAGGTGCTCTCCGGATTCGGGTTCAATCAGCGCGAAGTCGATTTCATCCGCCGCCAGGGATGGACCGAACTTGCGGCACTCTACTTCGCCAAGTACGCCGACAAGATAGAGAACGAGTACGAGCCGTTCCATGCGGGTCTCGACGAACTCGACACAATGACGGCAACCGCTCTGCTGACCCGCGAGGGTGCGTCCGCAGCCGCAATCCGGTTCGCCGGAGGCAGCGGCTCGGCATTTCACCGCGTGTGGCACACGGGCATTCTGAGGCGTCGCGGAGTCCCGCTGTTCCCTGTACACGTGTACCGGTTGAAGGGTGGGAATAGCTTACTGCCGGAGACTTTCGCGGCCAAACTGGGCGCGCGCGTGCACCTGGGATGTCCGGTGAAGGCGATTCGCCACGGCGACAACGGCGTGTCGGTCGATTACACCGAGTTCGGCAAAGACAAACGAATGGATGCGGACTACCTGGTTTGCGCCATGTCGGCCGTCATGCTTCGCCAGCTTCCGGTGACGCCGGCCTGGAGTGAAGGAAAGCGCTGGGCCGTCGAGAGCGTGCCGTATTATTCGGCGACCCGGCCAGTGCTGCAGTCGCGAACCAAATTCTGGCGCGAGGAAAACGTGAGTCTGAACATCGAGTTCGGCAAGCCGGCTCTTGCGCACACCTGGTCGATGGCCGATGACGTGAGCACGAATCGGGGACTGATTGTCGGCACCGCGCAGCCCGGGGTTCAATCGGCGGCCTCACTCGAGACGTTCCGGTCGTTGTATCCCGGCAAACTCGACACCATCGAAAACGCGACTATCATCGATTGGTCACGCGATCCGTGGGCTTCTGCCTGCGAAACCGAGACCTACCAGCCCGGCCAACTCCACAAGTTCTGGCCCGCGCTGGCCCAACCCGAGGGCCGTGTTCACTTTGCGGGAGCGTATTGCGACAACTTGAATTGGGGCCAGGAAGCCGCGACGCGCAGCGCCAATCGGGTGGCTGCGGCGATCCACGCGGCGTGACTTCGGATAGATGTGGGGTGGGCAATCCTGCCCGCAGCCGGCTTTTAGCCGACTCTCCGATCAGGATAAACGACTTGTGACTGTAACTCCACCCGCCGTGTATAACTCCCGCAAGTCATCTACCCAGTAACTCGGCTCAAATCGAGCTAACTCGTCCCGCTTGCCATACCCATAAGTCACCGCCGCCGTCTTCACGCCAGCCCGCTGGCCCGCCTCCATATCCGCCGGCGAATCCCCCACAAACAGACAGTCCTCGACACTCGCGCCAAGCGCCCGCAGAGCCGTGAATATCACGTCCGGCTCGGGCTTTGCCGGGAATCCGTCCGTCCCCTGCACATGCTCGAAAAACGGAAGCAATCCGAATAACTCGAGCACTGCCCGAGTCGTCGGCGTGCCCTTGGTCGTAGCCGTCGACTTCCTCCCGGGCAGGGAAGACAGCGCCTCCAACACGCCCGGGTACACCTTCGTCATCGTGTGCTTTCGTGCGAGGTAAATCTGGCGGTATTCAACTATGAGAGGTTCAATCTGTTCAGCGGGAAATCCGAGATCCTGGAATAAGTCGATGAGGTGGCGGCCGATGTAGCCCTTGAGGAATTCGAACTCGACGTCGTTGCGGTGAGTGCGAGCCAGCACCGCCTGGATGGCTCCGCATATGTCGTATGCGGAGTCCACCAGGGTACCGTCAATATCGAACAGGTAAACCGGGAAGGCCGGAATCACGCGGGTTGCGGACGCTCCCCACCCAGCAGACCCGGAGCCCGATTGCCGCCTTCCGGACGAATCACATGCTGCGTCTCGCCCGAATTCGGAGGAGCCGGACGCGTGAACGCCGGCAGTGTCTCGCCGTCGATGAGTTGCTTCACCTCGGCGCCGTCCAGAACCTCACGCTCCAGCAACGCTTCGGCGATGCGAACCATCGCGTCCGACCGCTCTTCGATCAGGTTGCGCGCCCGGTCGTAGCCTTGCTGTACCAAATTCTTCACAGCCTCGTCGATCCGAACCGCCGTGGCCTCGCTGAAATCGCGATGCTGCGCAATCTCGCGGCCCAGGAAGATCTGCTCTTCCTTCTTGCCGAAACTCATCGGCCCCAGATCGCTCATGCCCCATTCGCACACCATCTTGCGCGCCATGTCCGTGGCGCGTTCGATGTCGTTTCCGGCACCGGTGGTGATGTGCTTCATGAAGATTTCTTCGGCGATTCGGCCTCCCATCAGGATGGACAACTGGGCATCGAGATAGTCCTTGCTGTACGAGTGCTTGTCGTCGATCGGCAACTGCATCGTAAGACCCAGCGCCATACCGCGTGGGATGATCGTCACCTTATGCAGAGGATCGGCATGCGGCGTCAGGGCAGCCACAAGCGCGTGCCCCGCCTCGTGATACGCAGTATTCCTCTTTTCCTCTTCGCTGATCATGAGGCTCTTGCGCTCGACGCCCATGATCACCTTGTCTTTCGCCAACTCGAAATCGAACTGCGTAACAACCTTGCGATTATGCCGGGCCGCCACCAGCGCTGCCTCATTCACCAGATTCGCCAGATCGGCTCCGGCAAATCCCGGTGTCCCGCGAGCCAGCACCATCAGATCCACATCGTCGCCGAGCGGAATCTTCTTCGTATGGACTTTCAGGATCGCCTCGCGGCCCTTTACGTCCGGACGGCCCACCACCACGCGGCGGTCGAAACGGCCGGGGCGAAGCAGCGCAGGATCCAAAACGTCGGGACGGTTCGTCGCCGCCACCAGGATCACGCCTTCGTTCGATTCGAAGCCGTCCATCTCGACCAGCAACTGGTTCAGAGTCTGCTCACGTTCGTCGTGGCCGCCGCCGAGTCCCGCGCCGCGATGGCGCCCCACTGCGTCGATTTCATCGATGAAGACAATGCAGGGAGCGTTCTTCTTGCCCTGTTCGAACAGGTCGCGGACACGGCTCGCACCCACGCCGACGAACATCTCGACGAAGTCGGAACCGGAAATCGAGAAGAACGGAACATTCGCCTCACCCGCGATCGCGCGAGCCAGCAGCGTCTTACCCGTTCCGGGAGGTCCGATCAGCAACACGCCTTTCGGAATACGGCCGCCCAGTTTCTGGAATTTCTGCGGCTCCCGCAGGAACTCGATGATCTCCTGCAGTTCTTCCTTCGCCTCTTCCACGCCCGCGACGTCCTTGAACGTCACCTTCTTCTGCTGGGACGAATGCAGCCGCGCGCGGCTCTTGCCGAAACTCAGGGCCTTGTTGCCGCCGCTCTGCATCTGCCGCATCATGAAAATCCAGAACGCCAGAAGCAGGACGAACGGAATCGCATTGATCAAAATCGAGACCCACCCGCTGCCGGTATCCTTCTGCACCGTAACGCCCACACCCTTCGCCCGGAGTGCGTCGTAGATGGCTGGATAGTTGGTCGGGATATTCGTGTGGAACTGCCGTCCGTCGGAATCTTTATAGGTTCCCTGAACATCGCCTGTCGAACTGTTCACCACGATCGACTTCACCCGGCCTTGGTCCACGTAGTTCATCAGGTCCGTAAACGTGGGTTGATCCTCGACCTTCCCGTGTCCCGTACGGACCACAGCCCACAGCAAAACGGCGACACAGATGATTACAAACCAAATGAGAGCCGTCTTCACATTAGAATTCATGCTGACTCCTGAATGGGTAAACCGCACCCACCCCTTCTCCTATACTGACGTGGAAAGTCCGTGATCCGATTCAGGAACACGCCGATTCGTTTCTTCGACTCGCAAAATCCACCGCGTCGATGGTCCCGGAGCCACTCTGGCCGCCGGACCGAACTGGCGCGACCAGACGATGCGGCCATCCGCGGTAATGACAGGCCATCCCCCGCGTTCCCAGATAGCGATACGCGATTCGTGGAATAGGTGTTTGAGCTTGTGTTCACGATGGCGACCGGCAGGCTGGTATGCATCGCCGGGTTTCCAGTTCCTGAGGACAATGCACCCGCCCTGCGGCACATCCGATGTCAACGACTGGACGGCGGCCCAGTCCAAATCCGCTTTCAGTGTAGCATGCAACAATCCGGTTTCGGCGGGCATTCGCTCTTCCCTATCAACGATTTCCATAGAGACTCGGAAGCCGGAACCAGGGAGTTCGAGAGTGCACGGCGGAGTGAGTTCCACTGAGTAGTCGCCGGCCGCGTCCGCACCCGCCAGGCTGAAGCGGGTGCTACCGAAACTCCGTACGATTTCAACCCCCGGAACCTCCGTTTCACCGCTCTCGGAAGCCCCGCGGCGCACCAGGCGCACGACGTTTTCGACGTGCTGAAAGTCGATCTGACGGGTATTGCCCTTCACTACCGTGATGGCGCGGCGAATCACGCGCCGTAGCAGCGCATTCGGAAGGGCGGCAAGCCTCGCGACCGGTGCCACGACATCGCCGTCGCCGCCTACAAGCAGATCCGCCGCGATCCGATCGACTTCGCCACGCCAGTAGTCCTCGTCATCCTGTGCAAGCTGCGCGTGCGAGGCCAGCAGTCCCGCCAGACCGGGATTCCAATCGCGAATGAGAGCGGGCAGCAGCGAATGTCGGATCCGGTTGCGCGTGAATCGGTGGTCCAGGTTGCTCGAGTCCTCCCGCCAGTCGAGACCGCGGCCGGCCAGGAACTCGCGGACGGCATCGCGATCGGCCTCGAGCAGCGGGCGCACCAGGCCTTCCGGCGTCACCGGGCGCATGCCGGCCAGCCCGGTCGTGTAAGCGCCCCTCAGAAATCGGAACAGGACGGTCTCGGCCTGGTCGTCGCGGGTGTGTGCCAGGGCGACGCGGTGCAGCCTGCCCGATTCGAGTTCGCGAACGAAGAAACTGCGGCGGAGGTCGCGCGCAGTCTGCTCGACATTGCCGCCCGTGACCGGCGCGTGCTCAACCAGCACCGGCAGCGCCGACCGCTGGCCCAGATCGCGCACAAACTGCTCGTCGGCATCCGATTCGGCGCCGCGCAGCCCATGGTTCACGTGCAAGATCGTCAACTCGATGCCCAGGCGGCCGCTGAGTTCCCGCAGCAGTTCGAGCAGACACACCGAGTCGGCGCCGCCCGACACCGCCACGCCGGCGCGGGTACCCCACGGGAACATGCTATAACGAGAGATGCTCCCCGCCACTAATTCGAGTAGGTCGCCCTTGATAGCTTCATTGTAGGCTCACTGTGCCGGCGGAGCTGCGTTTATGGATATCGATCCGCGTGTGCTGGAGATCGCCTCCCGCATCAAACTGCTGTTAATGGATGTGGATGGAGTGATGACCGATGGCAGGTTGTACAACGTGCCCGGTCCCGACGGCCGCATGGCCGAAACCAAAGGCTTCGATTCGCAGGACGGAATCGGCTTGCAGTGGCTGCATTCCAAGGGCATCCAGGCCGGCCTGATCAGCGGCCGCGTTTCCCCTGCCACCGTGGAGCGCGCCAATCAGTGCAAGTTCCGCTATATCTATCAGGGCCATGTCGAGAAGATCCCGATCCTTAAAGAGATCATGCGCGAATCCGGCATCGAATTGAGCCAGGTGGCCTACATCGGCGACGATTTCACCGACGTCGTCGTCATGCGGAGGGTGGCCCTGGCCGTTGCGACGGCGAACGCCCGCCCGGAAGTGAAGCAGATCGCGCATCATGTCACTTCGGTGCCGGGAGGCCAGGGAGCCGTTCGCGAAGTGGTGGAGATCATTCTCAAAGCCCAGGGTTATTGGGAAGACGTGCTGCGGAAGTACGAGATCAGCGGGTAAGGCTAACCCCCGAGTGTCCCCACGCCCTTCCGGCGTTAACATCAGGGCATGCAGTGGCTTCTCCTGATTACCGTCTCCGGCATGACGTTCGCACAGACTACCGTCGAGCGAACCGTCATCAGCGGCTTGGGGGATCCACTCCCCACGCCGAATATCGTCACCACCGGGAACACGGCAACCGAGCGTATCCGCTCCATCAACGGCAGAACCGTGCCGCTCGAGCGTGTCGAAGAGCGCGTCATCAAATCGGATGACAGCGGCCGTGTAGTCGAACGCATCCGCCGCCTGTACGGCCCGAACGGCAACCTCTCGGAGACGGTGAAGACGGTGGAAGAAGAGCAGAAGCTCGCGAACGGGGGCAGCATTGTTCGCGCCTCCACGTATCGTACTGACGTGAATGGCAACCTGCAGCCCGTCGAGCGCACCTCCACGCGAACCGACGTTTCCGGCGACTCGAAAACCCTGAACACCACTGTCGAGCGCCCATCCATCAATGGCGGATTCCAACTCGCCGAAAAGCGCGAGACCAGCGAAAACCCCGCCGCCTCGAATACCATCGTCTATCGCACCGGCGAGAATGGCGGCATGTATGAGGCTCTCCGCGAAACCGCCGTCCGGACGCACGACGCCGGCGGCGCAATCGTCGAGAACGCCGCTCAGTACGCGGTGGGCACCTCGGGCAAGTTGGAGTTGGCCCAGCAAACGGTCACCAGGACGCTGAAGCAGCCGGACGGCCGGGAATCGACCACCGTCGATATTCTACGGCCGCAGCAGTTGAAACAGCAGAAGGTGGTAGAGCGCCGCCCCATCGCCGGCGGGTTTGAAGAAGTCGTTTCGCTCCGGCAGGCCACGCTCGCGAACCCCGATCGCCTCGGCGCACCAAGAGTCGTCAGCGAGACTACCTGCCGCGGGAAGTGCGACAAATAGACTCGTGATTGCCCCACATCACCGCAACCGGGACCACCATCCCGACATCACCACCACCGTCACCCCCTCCCCACCCGCGGGCTCCAACACCAACAACCGGCCATCCCGCCGGCATCATACGGATACAAGAACCCGGCAGGCCCACTCACGAGCCCCCTTCCCACCGTTCAGGCCCGGGTTTCAGCCGCCGTGAATTTCCAGACGTTTTTTGCAGCTTCGGGAGAGATGCTGGTTTCCCTTTCGAAAACACCGATTTGGGCCTCCAGGATGTTGAGTCGCTGCTCAAGGAGCTTGAGCCGTTGTGGATTTGAGTTGCGAGCCAGGCCAATTTGGGAAACAAAATGTGAGCGTGCGCCGGTATACGCAGCTCTGGCTCGCGGAACCCAGGTACCCTCGTAGATATCAGCGATGAATTTTGTCAGAGATACGATGTCATGCCTCCGCTTTCCCGAGCCATCCCATCGCCCTTTGCTCACGGCCGACTCTCCGCATTGTTTGAACGCCTCCACTAGGCCGCTGCCGTAATGGTGGCGCTCGGCTATTGCATCTACGATGTTGTTTTGCCGGGGTGTTTGTTGGAACGTAAGCTGGCTTTCCCAATCGTCCGGCGCCATAACTCCCATTCCAAACACTCTCTCCAGTGCCTTGCGAGCTTCTGCTGAGTGATAGAGGTCGACGAGGCTGTCACCGTTCAGTAGCATAGCTGAGGGTACGGCGTGTGCCAGCGGGTTCGCTGTCGTGCCCTTGGCCTGCTGAAACGCTGCAGGAGCCTTCTGAACAGCGGGGTTGCCTATTATTGCCGGGTGGCCGTCAAGCAGAGCGATAAAACCGACCACTTCGGCTACCGCAAAATCGCGTAGATGACTCGAAACTTCGGCCATTTGTACCGGAGTGCCCAAACGGCAGATTTCGTTTCGCAGGCGTTGTGAATTAGCCTGAATGTTGCTCGGTGGAAACAAACGCGACATCTCGTTCTCTCCTTACACCGGCTCTCAGAATACACCCTTGTGCGCCCGTGTGACCGTCCTGTCTGGCTGACCTCAAGGGGGGACATACACCAGCCTCGCCACCTCGGACGAAGAAGCGCTTAACCGCCTGGGCGGTTATCGTGGGGTACGGGCGTTGCAGTTGATAAGTCTCCTTCTCAACAGCGATGGCCCAAAGTCTCGTTCTCGAACGTCACTCCCGCTAAACGCGCACGGGCCAAGCCAGCCAGCGGCGATACACTGAAGCCATAGCCCGACAGGCAAGCGTCGTTATCGAGAAGGATGAACACGGATTCTACGTCTGGTGCCCGGAACTGAAGGGTTGCCAGTAGCAGGGCAGCACGCTGGAACAAGCGGGCGCGAACATCAAGGAAACAATCGAACTCTACCTCTAAACGTTACGTGCGGACGAGCGCGACGATCTCCTCAGCCACGAAGTCCTCACCACTGTCATCGAAGTAAATGCCTAACTAAAGCCTCCAACTGGACCGCCCTCGAAGCAGAGCGTCCTTTGCTGGCGGCTGGCTTCGATCTCCTCCGCTCCAAAGGCACCATGGCAGGGATCTCTTTCATAGCGATCATAAACAGGTGCGCGAAACCCTGGAAGACACTTGTCAGAGCACCCCGCCAGAGGATAGCGAACGACTAGTTATCGCTACGTTAGCGGTTCTCGCGCTGGGGATCGGCTGGTGAGGCTGTGGGGATGAACGGAGTGCGGCCCGGCGTTAGCAATTCGAGGATCAGGATGAGAGCTCGGGGCAAGTGAAACGGGTCTTTGACCGGCAGCGCCACGACATCGGTGCTGGGGCAGCCGCGGCGGTCGAGTCGTTGGCGCCATTCCCCCACTCCGGGCATGTCGAAATGGGAGAAGCTCCATTCGTGCACGCGGTGGTACCACTCCTCGCACCAACGCTCCCCGGTGAGGTGATGTGCCAGCAGCAGCGCGTACAGCGCTTCGGTGTGCGGCCACCAGATCTTGCTGTCCGCGTGCGGCAGGAAAGGCGGGTTCCCTTCTGCATCCACGCCCAGGAAGAGGCCGCCGTATTCGCGATCCCAACCTGCCTCCAGATGCCAGCGGATGACCTCCGCGGCCCGGCGGATCGTCTCCTGATCGTTTCTGCGCTGCGCGACATGCAGCACGAACCACATCGACTCGATGGCGTGGCCCGGCATGACATAGGTCCCTTCCGGAGGGAGCAGTTCCTGGTAATCGCGGTCCAGGAATTCGAGCAGCCGCTTGCGTTGGGGACGGACGAAATGAGTCATCACGCGCAGGGCGTACTCATCGGCCGTCGCGCGAAGCGCCGGATCTCCGGTGGTGATGGCCAGTTCGTCCGCCACCGCGGTGAGGATCATGGGGATGGCGTGCGGACGGCGGCCCGGGGGCAGTCGGTACGGCGCGGTCTCAGCGAAATCCGGTTCCTCGACGCGCCGGCGGACGCGTTCCAGGATGTCGCGGGCGAGGTGGAGGAGTTCTTCGTCGCGAACGGCACGGCAGTATTCACTGATGCCGTACACCACGAAACAGTCGGCGTAGATGCTGGTGGCGCCTTCCAGAATTCTGCCTTCGCGAGTGGTCCGATACACGAACCGGCCCTGCTCGTCGCGCGCATGGGCCAATAGAAACTCGAGGGTTCGCCGGGCGTGCGTCAGGAACTCGGGCCGCGGGTCGATGCGATTGTAGAGCGCCGCCAGCGTCCACACGAAGCGCGCCTGCGACCACGTGTATTTGTCGGTGTGGATGGGCGTGCCGTCTTCCTGCATGCAGGACAGCACGCCCCCAAACTCGTGATCGACGCCATGCCGCATCCAGAACGGGACCACGCCCTCGATCAGGAACTGCCGGTAGTGCTGATATAAATCGGCTGTGTTCATGTCAGGACGCGCGTCCGAGAAGCAGGATAGCAATCCCGCGATGGTCGTGCCAGGACGCACATCATGGCCGGTCGACTACGGTTCAGCGGCCGGAACCAAAATGCGGGAGTTTCCCCCAGGCCCCAACGGAGAAACGATAGAGCCACAGTCCTCCAGGGCCTGGCGCCGCGAGGGCTGACCGGTCCGGCGACAAGCGCGGCGAGATCAACCCCTCCGGACCTGGGAACTTTCGGGCACGCCGGACGCACGCTTCCTCCCACTGCGTCCACAAGGTAGATGCGCCGAGGCTGAGCGGGTGTGCTCTCGCCTGCAAAGGCAATGACCTTGCCGTCGGGCGACCAGCGGGTAATCCCGGCCTGCATGGGCACCTTGGTCAACTGGACGGGCCCGCTGCACGACCGATTACGCGATCCCCGTGTATCGCTAACCCTTTGCGAACGGGGTGCAGGTGGCATCCCCCACCAATTTGGCACTCACTCCGTTCACTGACCCGCATTTCCGCGGTTTCGACAATTCGCTTCCGGATTATTGGCGCAACGTGGAGTGGGCGCGCGACATCGATGCCAGATACAAGAACAACCACCACGCCGGACGCACCACCTCGGATATGCCGGCGCTGACGTTGGTTCGCCTGATGCACGATCACACCGGAAACCACAGTGTGGCGATTGACGGCGTGAATACGCCGGACCTCGAGGAAGCGACAACGACTATGCAGTGGGTCTGCTGGTGGAGAAGATCTCCAAGAGCCCGTTCGCCAACAACACCCTAATTGTCTCGGTGGAAGACGCGCCGCGCTCAGCGTTTATTCGACTTCCTGCACCATTTGGGGCATGCTCGTCCAAGCGACCGCAACAGAAACGCCAGGGGCGCTTCCAGCTATTCGGCGCTTGTGCATTGGCGGCGTTCGAAGACTCCAGAACCCGTCTACAAAGGGAGGCGAGGACACATCCAGTGCCGCGTCAGTTCGATGTCGTGATTGAGCGGGATTCAGAGGGCTTCTCTATGTAGCTTCGGTTCCCCAGATCCCCGCCTGCCACACGCAGGCGCGGTCCCTCAACGAACTTACCGGGCGCACGCGCGAAGCCATCGCGCTGTGCTTGGAAGTCGAAGGCGCGCCGGAGCAGGTACTGGAGTTCGTGGGGATCCAGCGGGTGACCATCGCGGCATGAGCCGCCCCGTGTAACGGGCACCGAACTCATTTCCGCGCTCGCCAAAGCCGGTTTCCGCGTTCTGCGCGTCAATGGCAGCCATCATTTCCTCAGGCATGAGGATGGGCGAAGTACGGTTGTGCCCGCGCATTCAGGCGAGACCATCGGCCCCGGCCTCCTGCACAAGATCCTACGGGATTGCCACATGACTGCCGGGCAACTCTCGGAACTGCTGTAGATCCGGATAACTCCCCACAACGCGCTCGCCTCTCACGGCAGGGCTACCGCAATGGCAGCTTGGCCGTTGCGCGGCCGTCGTCCATCCATCGTCGCCACCGCGCATGTTGGCCAGACTGATCGCGCCATCGAGGTCACCCCTGTCCACCTGGATGGCGTCACGGGCTTTATCCGGCCCGCGCAACGGCGTAGCGTTTAGCGATCATTCGAAGGCGCCGCTAGCGATACTGACGCCTCCGTGAACTTCTCCCGCCGATAGCTGATGAACATGGTCTTTTCAATACGATTCATCGTTTGGACACGGGACTCTCCCGAAAACGGACTCTATCGGAAATCACGCCGATGACACCAGTTTCCGAGTAATGCGTCACTCGCTCGGAATGGCGCATCGGTGGCAGATCGACGGTTTGCCTATCCGTCAACTTGGATCCGTAAACACCACGCCATTGCCGAGGATCGAGGCGCCATATGGGCGTCCTCAGGCGAATGGCGGCTCATTCTCCCGCAGTTTCCGAACCTTGAGCCGCGATCGCGATGCGCGGCGTTTACAGTGCCCCTTCGGCCAGTTTGGAACTGGCGTCCTTCACCATGGAGATTAGAGCGGCGCGCACTTCCTCCGGCGTGCTGACCCGCTTGCCGAAGGCCATACGGACGGGTCGTGGTCCGTTTGAGGTTATCGCCGACATATCGAAGCCATACCTGTCGACGCCCGTCATTTTCGCGGAGGCGATCTCGGTCCCATGTGAAAAGGCCTTGCAGTAAAGCACCATGGCGTCGGCGTGGTCGGCGTTCATATGAGCAATTATGCCGGCGGCCGACGGACCGAGGGGATCCGGTTCGGCGGCCCGCCAGTCGGCTTGGCTGATCCACGACATCCGGCCATAGCCCCCAATGTAGCGGACGTAATCCACATGCAGCTTCCAAAATGCGAAATCGCGGAAGTCAGCGTAGTAGGTTGAGTTCGGATGAGCGGCGAAGAACGTGGCACGCGCGCGGCCGCCGTCCTGTCCAACGCGCGTGCACGGTCCCAGCATGGTGACGCGGCCGTTGGCGAGCGGATCTGCGGAGCCGCCCTCTGCCACCAGCAGCGACGCGCGAGGATCCCGTTCCAAGTTCTTGGTGTGCTCGGCGAGTCCGCTGATCAGGAAGATGGGATCTCCGTTTTCAAAGGCGACGGTCACGAACGAGCCATAGGGATAGCCCTCCGGCTCCAGAGCCAGGGTGCACAGGGTCCCGGTCGAGATCTGTGCGACCAATGTTTGCGCGCGCTCCGCGTGCGTGGGTGTCGGGATGTTGACGTCGTACAGCGGCTCCGGTGTGTTGCCCGTCGGTCGGGCGTGTGCATCATCGCTCATGATTTCCCCGACAGGCGATCGGCTGATCGGATCGGCCGTTCGACGCCTACGATCGCCTTACGCGCTTCCTGCTGCGGACTTCTTGCCTGGGGCTTTTTCGTGCTTCTTTTGCTCCTCTTGTTTCTGTTTCGTCAGATGCTGTTGCTTGTTCTTTTCTTTGTCTTTCTTACCGCCTTTGTCCCCCATGGCTCCTCCGTTCAACCATTATGACGGCTTTACGCCAACAACGGGGGCAACGTCGCCAAGGGCTTCGTAAAAGTTTCGCCGGAATTCACTTGGGCGTAGAACGCCCGTCTTGAAAGTGGATCTGAGAATTCCGTCCCGATTTCCGCCAAACCGGAAGTTGAGCCCGGCCAACGGCACTTGCGGAAGGCGAACGCAAGAGAGTTCCGGCACCAGGAATCGGTCCGGAACGCGGCCCTGCCTTTTGTCAAGGCACCCCCGCCACGCGGCTCCGGCTCCGCGGCTGGCGTGCGCGGCCGGCCCTCGTGCGGTTCACCCTCCCACTGAGGTCCCGTCTGCCCGTCGAGGCCGCATCGGGTGTTCAGCGTCTTGCGAAGCGCGCGTCGACCGTGGCTCGTTCCCCGCCAGCGGCCCCGGTGTCCCGCTCCTCGGTAGTCCTAGCCGCGGATTCGGGGAAAGTGCCGGCGTGGCCGTCGTCACGGATCTGCTAAATCAGAATGTGCCTCTCGAAGATGTGCAGTACCTAGGACCGGCGCAAGCGGCGGGTCTCGCGCAACATCGTCGGGCGGATCTCGATTGGAAACCCTAACACCGTGTGGGACAAGACACGTTGGCAAAGGAATAGGAGGGAAGGACGGTCCGAAATATGGCAACACTCGATTGGTCTCAATGCCCGGCCGTGGAGAGCATCCCCGGCAAGCGCAGCGGCGCATGGGTGTTTCGCGACACGCGGACGCCGGTTTCCGTTGTCTTTGACAATCTGGAAGTGAGAGCCACCATCCCTGAGATCATGGAGTGGTTTCATTTGTCGCATGAGCAGGTTGTTGCTGTGATCGAATTCGCGGCAAGGAGCCTCGATGCTCCTCCGGTTCCGCACCAGCCCGCTCAGACGGTCGATGCTTATTTTTGCACGGGCGACCCTGCAAGTGGCTGGATTACGCATCTTCCGGCGGCGGGGGGAATTGTGCTTTCGCACCTTCGCCGCGGGCTGGCTCGTCGGAATTCTACGCCGTTCGAATCTGAAGATATAATCTGGATATGGCACCCGAGAAGTCCACCGATTCTCTGGTCCGTGAACGTCTGGAAACCTTAGGCTTCTCGTTGCTGAGTGAATGGGATGTCCTGGCATTTCTGTACCGCCATGGGACCAGTTTGACCAGCGCCGCGCAAATGGCGCACCTTCTTGGAGACAACAAGGCCGCAGTGGGTGCTGCGCTCGACCGACTGGAATCCCTGGGGCTCATACAACGCTCGCGCGGGTCTCAGGGGGTTCGTCTATACCGCATTTCAGTTCCTGCAGATCCGTTGCGTTATTCCTGCTTTATAGAATTGATGAACCTGGCTGAAAAGCGTGAGGGGCGACTGCTGCTGCTCAAGCACCTGTCCCGCGGTAGCCTGCAGCCGTCAATCCGCGCTCGTGGTTTGCGTATAGCTTGAAAGGAGGCGTCACAATGGCGGAAGACACTGTTATTCGGACCGGCATCGCCGGTCTCGATGCCTTGCTGTTGGGTGGTATTCCCAGGAGCAATGTCATCCTCGTCGAGGGTGGCGTGGGCACCGGGAAAACCCTGTTCGGCGTGGAGTTCATCTACCAGGGGATCACGCAATTCAACGAGCCCGGCATCATCGTGGTATTTGAGACGAGTCCCGCAAAACTCATCCGTGACGCGGCCGCAATGGGCTGGGACCTTCCGGCCCTTCAGGCGCAGAAGAAGTTGCAGATCATCTTCACCAGTCCGCAGGTGATCGAGCAGGAACTGCGTTCGGCGGATAGCCTGCTGCTGGAAATGGCAGTCGAGATTGGCGCCCAACGCATCTTTATCGACGGCATCGGGTTGTTGCGCCAAGCATCGAACACCGGCATGCCGGCGCCTTTCTCCGGTCCGGGTTCATATCGGGAGTTATTACAGCAGCTCATCGAAGGGCTGGACCGGGAGCATCTCACTGCCATGCTCTCGCACGAAATAGGAACCTACCCGGAGGCGCAGGTGACTGCGGAATCAGCCGGCTTTCTTGCGGATACGGTGTTCCTGGCAAGGCGGACTCTGTGCAACCGGCGCATCTTTCGCACCATCGAGATCGTCAAGAGTCGCGGTCAGAACTATGAGCCCGGTGAGCACACCCTGGACATCCGCGACGGCAAGGGCCTGGAAGTGTTCCGCCGGGTTCAGGCTCCTTTCCGCCACAATCTGGCGCAGCCCACGTCTACCGCCCGGCGCTCTTTCGTCGGTGTGGAGGCATTGGATCAGCTATTCGGCGGCGGCGTGTTCGATGGCTCCACCACCCTGGTGGCTGGACTTTCGGGGGTGGGAAAGACCGTACTTGGCACACAGATTTTGCGAGAGGGAGCGCTCAGGCAAGGGAAGCGAGGACTGCTGATCTCGTTGGATGAGCACCCCGCCCAGATCGCCCGCAATGCCGGGACTCTTGGCCTCGATCTGCAGGAGCAGATCGATTCCGGCATGATCCATGTGCTCTTTGAGAGCCCTCAAGAGTTGAATATCGATATTCATTACGCTACTATCATCAATCTTGTCGAGAAGCACGACATCCAGCGGATGGTGATCGATGGGATGACCAGCTACAGCAACGCCTTGATCGAGCAGACCGTGTACCGCGATTTTGTTCATGCTCTCGTCGCCTTCAGCAAGTTTCGGTTGATGACCACATTTTTCAATTACGAAAACCCGGAATTTCTCGGTCTCTCGGCCTTTATGCCGGACTTCCCCGTGAGTTCGATCGTGGACAACATCCTGCTGCTGAGCCTGGTGGAAATGGGCAGTTCGCTGCGCCGTTGCGCGACCGTGGTCAAGGCCAGGGGCAGCAAGCACGAGTTCGATAGCCGCGAGTATGTGATCGAGCAGGGTGGATTCCGGCTTCTGCCCTTCGACGAGCTCGCGGAAGTGAAGCCACGGCCGTTTTCGGCCTACTCCAGCATCCTGAGCCGGGCGCCGACCCGACTTGGCGCCGCTGGCACTGGAAACAGAAGTTCACGTTCAGGCAATGTTTCCTAACCGTCCGTTCGTTGACAGGTCCACGACCCAGGTCGCCTGTCCCGACGAGGAACTCGGTCCGATCGAAGTTTCGGATGAGTGCCGCGCCGAACTGCTTGATCCTGAAGCCTGGAGCCGCGTTCTGGAGACGTATGCCGCCAGTACCAGGCTGGCAGTGGCGCTGACGGATGCGCAAGGCACCCTGTTGGGAGAGTGTCACAATCCGCAGCCGTTGTGGCGCATGGTCAAAGGGGCAGCGCACGGATTCGAGGGTGCGTGTCCTTTCTGTCTGTCACCGCCGGCGCCTTGCAGTGCGGTAGCGGACGCGCTAAGAACAGGCCGGGTGGTGATGGCCCGGGACGGGGCGGGCATGGCGCACGTGGCGGTGCCACTTTCCCTGGGCGGCCGGCATTGGGGGGCGCTCATTGCGGGACAGGTGTTCATCCGCTATCCCGAACCGCTGCCTTTGCAGCGAGTGGCCAGAGACTATGGAGTTTCCGCGCAGCCGTTTTGGCACCAGGCCACCCGACAGGTTCCTGTCACGCAGGCGGTGCTGGAGGCGTTCGCCAATTTGCTGATGTTACTAGGTGACGCATATCTGGGTCAGCGGTATGCGGCCATCCTGCAAAGGAATCTCGCCGCAACCAACTTGCGATATCGCCTATTGATCGACGGTGTGCAAGACTATGCCCTGTACACGATAGACCGTGCCGGACGCATCGTCGGGTGGAATAGCGGAGCCGAGCGCATGTTCGGCTACACGGAAGCCGAGATTCTGGGACAGGATTCTTGTTGTCTGCGTACCTCGGAAGATAATCGGAAGGAAGCGATCCTGCAATCGTTGCAGGAAGCGGACCGGCAGGGTTGGGTTGAATCTGAGGGTTGGCGGGTCCGTAAAGATGGTAACCGCCTCTTCGCGACCGGGGTGCTGGCCTCGCTGGGGCAAGGGGAGGCCCGCGAGTATGGAATACTCATTCGCGATGTTACCGAACTCCGCAGGTCGAAAGAGGCGATACGGCAAGCTCAGAAGCTGGAGAGTATAGGCGTTCTGGCCGGCGGGATCGCGCACGACTTCAATAATTTGTTGACCGGGATCATGGCGGGCGTGACTCTTGCCAAGACCAACCTGCCGCCGGATCACCCCGCGTACGCCATGCTCGAAGTTGCCGAGCACTCCAGCGAAAGGGCGGCGGAGTTAACTACCCAGTTACTAGCGTACGCAGGCAAGGGAAAGTTTGTCATCACGCGTTTCGATTTCTCCGCCCTGCTAAAGGAAATGCTGCCATTGATTGAGGCGTGCATTCCGAAAGCGGTTCAGTTGCAGCTCTTCCTTACGCCGGAATTGCCGT